>LMAJ01000024.1 GCA_001507425.1 Flavobacteriaceae bacterium CRH | reverse complement strand
TCAAATCTCACAAGCTTTTCTTAATCTTTTTTTGAAAATAAATTTTCTCTTAATCAATATTGCCTGTCAGTATTTCGGTGAACGTATATCGCTGTTGCGGGTGCAAAAGTAGCACCTTTATTTACATTTACAACCCTTTTTATTATATAATTTACATCTTTTTTATAACTCGCTGGTTTTATGTTTTTTATGACGCAAAGTTTTTTTACTCCTTTTAGGATTTTGATTGTTTATGGTGCTTTTACCGCAAAGGTGCTAGGCTTTTATTCTCTGAATCTGGTTTGTAAAGATCGCAAAGCTGGATTTTAATCCTCTTATGTAGGGTCGCGCAAAGATGCAAAGACACACAGTTTTTATTTTTTGGGCGTTTTTCTTCTGTTTTATCCCGGATCTTCTTTTACAAACTGCTGCCCTAGCCTCGATAGCCCAGAAGGATCGGGAGCAGAAAACAGCTCCTAATTCAAATTCCAAACTTTTTAAAATCCAAATTACAAATTACAAAATTGTTGCTCATATCAGCTTCGACTTCGCTCAGCCTAACAAATCGTGACTCTTATATATTTATAGGCTAATTTCCTTCTTATATATAAGTAGCAAAAATAAGCCCGACAGGTTTTGAAAAACTGTCGGGTTGTGGGATAATATTCTTCCTTATATATAGGAGAATTATTTATTTGTTTTTGCTTTGGTTTCCCAATGAGTCATTAGATCATTATAATTTACCGGATTGGCTGGTTTTTGATTTAATAATCTTCCTGATTCGAATGCTCGGACAAGAATGGTTTCAATGAGATAGTCTTCATTGACTTCGTATGGTTTGTATTCTGTTTTTAGGCTTATGTCAAATAAATTGGCAGTTGTATTTGAAACGAATGCTTTAAAACCACTTTTCAGGGTTCGGATTAACTCGTAGGTTGTATTTCCGGTTTGGCGATGCACTAGCTTTACTAGAATTTGACCTTGTCTACGGGAGAGTTTTTTAAGCCTGTCTTCAAATTCATTATTAAGATAGTCTTCTACAATTTTAAAATATTTCTTTTTTTCACGATTGGTTTTCAAACGTGCCATTCCTTGATTTAAAGCTGTTAATCTATCTGCGGCTAATTTTGCATACGGATATACTTTATAAACTCGATTTTGAAGAATCAAAAATTGTTTCTGGGTTTCTGGATCCAACTTTTCTTTTGATATTATAATTTCGGGTAATTCGATAGTATCATTTAAGATAGAATCTTGTTCTGTAAGTATATAGCCCATTTCCTTATTTTCTTTGGGAGTAACCTGAGCCTGACTTGTAACAGAAATCAATAAAAAGAATAAAATAATGTAGGTAAATCTCATGGAGTCATAATTTAAATGTAAAATTATATATTTATATACAACTCTAATACCAAATTTATAAATTAGCGCAAAAATATTTTTATGAGCACGAAATCTATCTTAAAAGATACTTCTATCGCTTTCTTAGAAAGCTACCTTAATAACGCCTCTCCTACCGGTTACGAAAGCGAAGGCCAAAAACTTTGGATGAATTATTTAACTCCTTATGTTGACACTTTTATTACTGATACTTATGGAACTGCTGTTGGAATTATTAATCCAGATGCTCCTTTTAAAGTTGTTATTGAAGGCCATGCCGATGAAATTTCGTGGTATGTAAACTATATTACTGATGATGGTTTACTATATGTAATAAGAAATGGTGGTTCTGATCATCAGATTGCGCCTTCTAAAAGAGTTAACATTCACACTAAAAAAGGAATTGTAAAAGGTGTTTTTGGATGGCCTGCAATTCATACCCGTTTGCGTGATAAAGAAGAAATTCCGAAATTAAGTAACATTTTTATTGATTTAGGATGTGAGACTAAAGAACAAGTTCTTGAAAAAGGAGTTCACGTTGGTTGTGTGATCACTTATCCTGACGAATTTATGATTCTAAACGAAAATAAATTTGTCTGCCGCGCTATCGATAACAGAATGGGCGGATTTATGATTGCTGAAGTTGCGCGTTTGTTACATGAAAATAAAAAAACGCTTCCGTTTGGTTTATACATTGTAAATTCTGTTCAGGAAGAAATTGGTTTGCGTGGGGCTGAAATGATTGCTCAAACCATTAAACCGAATGTTGCCATCGTAACTGACGTTTGCCACGACACGACAACTCCTATGATCGACAAAAAAGTTGAAGGTGATCTTAAAATGGGGAAAGGTCCTGTTATTGCTTATGCTCCGGCGGTTCAAAATAAACTACGTGATTTAATTGTTGATACTGCCGAAGAAAACAAAATTCCGTTTCAGCGTCATGCAACTTCCAGAGCTACGGGAACTGATACTGATGCTTTTGCGTATAGCAATGGTGGTGTAGCATCTGCATTAATCTCTTTACCTTTACGCTATATGCATACGACTGTAGAAATGGTGCATAGAGAAGATGTTGAAAATGTAATTCAGTTGATTTACGAATCGTTATTGAAAATTGAAAACAATGAAACTTTTTCTTATTTCAAATAAGATAATTTAATCGTTGAATCGGTTATTGATTGACAATAGCCGATTTGACAAATAAAATACAATATGAAAATTTTACTACTCGAAGACGATTTTACTTTATCTAAAGAAGTCTCTGCATTCTTTACTTCAAAAGAATTCGAGTGTATACCCTATTATGATGGTTCTTTGCTATTGAAAAAATACTTTCCTTATGAATATGATTTAATAATTCTCGACATTAATGTTCCAGGAACAAATGGAATTGAAGTTTGCAAAGGGATTCGCCAAGTCGATAAAAAAACGCCAATCATTATGCTTACGGCTTTTAGTGAAATTGAAGATAAATTAGCTTCTTTTGATAATGGTGCCGATGATTATTTGGTAAAGCCTTTTCATTTTGACGAATTATTTGCCAGAATTTCTTCTTTATTAAGACGGAAAGATATTCCGCAACAGATTGAGAAGAAAATCATAATTCATGATTTGGAGATTCTTGAAGAGGATATGAAAGTATTTCGCGCAGGCGAAGAAATTAAACTTACTCCAAAAGAGTTTAAATTGATTTTAATTCTCGCTCAAGCTAAAGGCAAAGTATTATCGAAACAATTTATTGCTGAAAAACTTTGGGATTATCATATTGAAACGAATCAGAATACTATTGAAGTTTATATTAATTTCTTGAGAAAGAAAATAGACAAAGACCACGAAACAAAATTAATTCGAACCAAAATTGGTTACGGATATTATTTAAGCGATCAGGAATGACATTAAAAAACCGGATATCTCTTTTAGTAAGTTTATTGTTTACAATCCTTTTTGGGTTGGCTTCTACATTGATATTCATTTTATATTCGAATTTTAGAAAAGAAGAATTTCGTGATCGGTTAGAAATAAAGGCGCTTTCTAACATTAAACTCTTAGTTAATGTTAAGCGAGTTGATAATCAGCTTTTGAAAATTATAGATCAAAACTCGATTAATAAATTGTATGATGAAAAAACCTTAGTTTTTGATTCTAATTATAAACTTATATATAGTAGTATAGATGACGCAAAAATTAATTGGTCGATTGATGATTTAAAATATTTAAAGAAGAATAAAACTTTTTTTAAACAACAAGGTGAATACGAAGTTTATGGTGTTTTTTATGATACTAAAGACAGAGATTTTTATGCTTTAATTTCTGCTACTGATGATTATGGTAAACGTAAATTACTTTTTTTACGATATACCTTAATTATATCCTATATATTTTTTACTTGTGTTTGTTGGGTTGTAACTTCTATAACGGTCAAAAAATTGATGAGCCCTTTAAGTTCTTTTCATCAAAAAATAAAAAATATAAACGAGAACAATCTTGATACTCGTGTCGAATCAAAAAGTAATAAAAATGAAATTGATTTGATTGCCAATGAATTTAATTTCATGATGGACAGGATTGAGATTTCTTATCAAAAACAAAAAGAATTTACTGCGCACGCCTCACACGAACTAAGAACTCCCCTATCGCGCCTTACTTCTCAAATAGAAAATACGATAGCAGATTCTACCACACCTGTAAAAGGTAAAACTTTTCTAAATACTATTTTATCAGATGTTAACCAGTTAACTGAATTGATTAATTCGCTATTGATTTTATCTAAATTAGATAACAAAAAACATGAAAATACGGAAGTTCAGCGTATGGATGAAATCTTATTTTCAGCCATTGAAAACTTAAACAGAAGTTTTCCTGATTTTGTTATTCTTTTTGAAATGGAAGAAAATGACAATTTAGATACCGCTTTAGAAATTAAAGGCAATAAAAACTTATTAGAAATTGCCTTAAGCAATGTTTTAAAAAATGCCTGTGTTTACTCTGATAATAAGCAAGCGATTGTAAAAATTAGTACTGAAAACGATAATCTTCTTATTTCCATTTTAAATACGGGGAATACATTAACAGAAAACGAACAAAAAAATCTTTTTCAGCCTTTTATGCGTGGCGTAAATTCAAAAGAAACTTCAGGTTTTGGTCTTGGCTTGCGTATTGTTCAGCGTATTTTAACGCTTCATAATGCGCAAATTAATTATAGTGTTCCAAAAGAGAATACCAATTTATTTCAATTAGTATTTCATTCTAATTTCTAGAACTTATCATTTTTAAGCTCTTTTTAAGGTAACTATTAAGGCGTCTTAAAGCCTTGTGCTATCATCTTTGTATCAAATAAAAATGATACGATGAAAAAGTTATTTGCATTACTAATGCTGATTTTAATCAATCAGATAAGTTCAGCACAAAAAACAGTTACACTTCAGGACTGTGAAAGCCAATTTCTTAAAAACAATCTTTTTTTGCTGGCATCTCAATACAGCATAGATGCTTCAAAAGCACTGACTATGCAAGCTCGTATTTGGGATAACCCGACGATAACTGCAGAATTAAATGCTTACAATCCTGAAAGAAATCAATATTTTGATATTGGAAAAGAAGGTCAGAAAGCGTTTGGAATTGAGCAGCTAATTTATTTAGGCGGAAAAAAACGCAACGAAATAAAGCTGGCCCAAACTAATGAAAAACTGGCTGAGCTACAATTCAATGATTTATTGAGGACATTGAAACTGCAATTGCGAAAAAGTTTTTATACGGTTTATTATAATACAAAAAGCCTGGAAACTACCGATGAGCAACTTTCTCACATTGAAGATCTAATTAATTCTTATTCTGTTCAGGCTCAAAAAGGAAATGTTCCGTTGAAAGATGTTGTGCGTTTACAATCGCTTTATTTAAACTTCAAAAACGAGCGTATGGAAGTTGTAAATAACAATATTGAAGAACAAGCGAACTTAAAATTATTATTGAACGCAACTGAAAATGTTGTACCGGATGTTTCTAAAGAAGAATTTGATAAATACACTAAAGAAATTCCTTTTGATCTTAAAAGTTTTGAAAGTGATGCCATTGCAAATCGTCCCGATTATTTGGCAAAACAAAAAGATATTGAAGCCAATGAGCTGAATGTAAAATGGCAAAAATCACTTTCTATTCCGGATATTACAGTTGGTGCAACGTACGATCAACGCAGTGGAGCTTTTAATAAAGAAGCAAATTTAACACTGGGGATTCCGTTACCGCTTTGGAATTCGAACAAAGGGAATATTAAATACGCAAAAACAATCTTAGAGCAATCAAAAGTTGAAAAACAAAACTTTGACCTTCAATTGCAAACTGAAATTTCAACGGCATGGAATAAATGGAATGAATCCCGCAAAAATTATGTAGTGATAAAACCTACTGTAAATGCAGATTTTGAAGCTGTTTATAACGGAATGCTAACCAACTTTCAAAAGCGAAATGTGAGTTTATTAGAATTTACTGATTTTATGGAAAGCTATAATCAGGCATCAATTCAGATAAATGAGCTGAAGAAAAAAGTTGCCCTTTCTGCTGAAGAATTGAATAATACAATCAACAAAGACTTATTTTAAAACTAAATAAAAATGAAATATAAACTAATTATAGGAATTGCTCTCTTGAGTTTATCAATCGCAAGCTGCAAAAAGGAAGTAGAAAATCCTGAAACAAATACGAGTTTTGTTTTAAGTGATGCAATGTTAAAAACAACTTCTACAGCTGTGGCAGAAACACAACCTGTAAAAAACGAATTAAGTTTTTACGGAAAAATTACTGCTGATAATAACAAAATGATTGATGTTTACCCGCTTGTTGGAGGAAACGTTGTCAAAGTAAATGTTGAACTTGGAGATTATGTAAAGAAAGGACAAGTTTTAGCAACTATAAAAAGTACCGATGTTGCTGATTTTGAAAAACAGGCCATTGATGCAAAAAGCGATTTATTGGTTGCGAAAAATGGTTTAAAAGTCGCTCAGGAATTGTTTGATGGAAAATTAAATTCTGAAAGTGATGTACTTCAGGCAAAATCAGAAGTAAACAAAGCGCAATCTCAATTAAGTAAAATTCAGGAAACCTATAAAATTTATAATATTAAAGCAGGTTCAATTTATGAAGTAACGGCTCCTATTAGTGGTTTTATTATTCAAAAAAGTATTAATCAGGATATGCTTTTAAGAAGTGACCGTTCTGAAAATATTTTTGACATTGCAGAAATCAGTGAAGTTTGGGTATTGGCCAATATTAATGAAATTGATATTAATAAAGTAAAATTAGGTATCGATGCAGATGTTACTACTTTAAGTTATCCTGATAAAGTTTTTAAAGGAAAAGTGGATAAAATCTTCAATGTAATTGATCCTGAAACTAAAGCAATGCAGGCTCGTATTAAATTAAAAAATACAGATTATTTGTTGAAACCAGATATGAATGCGAATATTAAATTGTCTTTTAGCGAAGGTCAATCTATGATTGCGGTGCCGAGTAAAGCTATTGTTTTTGATAAAAGTAAAAACTTTGTAATGATATTCAAAGATCGTAACAATATCGAAACCAGACAAGTTGAAGTTTACAGACAAGTTGGCGATGTTACCTACATCTCAAGTGGACTAAAAGAAAATGAGAAAGTGATCACCAACAATCAGTTATTTATTTATCGCGCATTAAACGAATAAGACATGAACAAATTCATACGAAATATAATTGCTTTTTCGCTTAAGAATAAAGCATTTACCTTTTTTTGGGTAGGATTATTGGCCGTTGCCGGATTTATTTCCTTTAAAAATATGCCAATTGACGCTTTTCCGGATGTAACGAATACACAGATTATTATCATTACACAATGGAACGGGAAAAGTGCTGAAGAAGTAGAACGTTTTGTTACTTCTCCTATTGAAATCTCAATGAACTCAGTGCAAAAAAAGACGAGTGTTCGAAGCATTACGATGTTTGGTTTATCAGTTATCAAAATTATTTTTGATGATGGTGTCGATGATACTTTTGCCCGTTTTCAGGTAAATAATTTACTGAAAAATGTTTCGCTTCCTGATGACGTTGAACCGGATGTTCAACCGCCATACGGACCAACCGGAGAAATTTTCAGGTATATTGTAAAAAGCGACAGTAGAGACAGTCGAGAATTATTAACCTATCAAAACTGGGTTATCGATAAACAACTTCGCGCTGTTCCAGGTGTTGCCGATTTAAATGTTTTTGGAGGTCAGACTAAAACGTATGAAGTTGGTGTTGATCCAATTAAACTTGCAAAATACAACATCACTCCTTTGCAGGTTTATAACGCTGTAAATGCAGGGAATTTAAATGTTGGTGGTGACATTATTGAGAAAAACGGACAAGCTTTTGTAGTTCGTGGTGTCGGGTTATTAAAATCTATTTCGGACATTGAAAATATTATTGTTGATGATGCTAACGGAAATCCGATTTTGGTAAAAAATCTCGCTTCTGTTTATGAAAGTTCGATGCCAAGAGTTGGACAAACCGGTTTAGGTAAAAATGATGATGCCGTTGAAGGAATTGTCGTAATGCGTAAAGGCGAAAATCCGCAGGAGACACTGGCATTGATAAAAGCGAAAATAAAAGATCTGAATGAAAATGTTCTTCCAAAAGACATTAAAATAGAAACTTTTTACGATCGTGATAATTTGATGAATTTCACGACAGAAACCGTAATGCACAATTTATTTGAAGGTATTATCTTGGTTACCTGTGTTGTATTTCTTTTTATGGCCGATTGGAGAACTACTTTCACGGTTTCAATTGTTATTCCGTTGTCGTTATTGTTTGCCTTTTTGTGCCTAAAAATGATGGGGATGAGTGCCAACTTGTTGAGTTTAGGTGCAGTCGACTTCGGAATCATTATTGATGGTGCGGTGGTGATGGTCGAAGGATTATTTGTGGTTTTGGATCACCGCGCACATCAATTAGGAATGACGGCTTATAATAAAATTGCCAAAGGAAGTCTGATTAAAAAAACCGGAGCAGAAATGGGTAAAGCCATATTCTTTTCTAAATTAATCATTATCACGGCGTTACTACCAATTTTCTCTTTTCAGAAAGTTGAAGGTAAAATGTTTTCTCCTCTAGCGTACACTCTAGGTTTTGCATTAATGGGAGCATTACTTTTTACTTTGACATTGGTTCCTGTATTATCACACATTCTTTTAAATAAAAATGTAAAAGAAAAAAATAATCCGTTTGTCAATTTCTGGGACAGAATTGTGAGTAAAGGTTTTGCATGGACATTTAAGCATAAAGTAAAAACGCTTATTGCATCAACAGCAATTTTAGCAACAGTATTTTTCTCTGCTACTTTTTTGGGTACAGAATTTTTACCTCAATTAAACGAAGGAGCTTTGTGGGTAACTGCAGAATTACCAATGAGTACGTCTTTACCTGAAAGTATAAAAACTGCGGCAATGATCCGAAAAGATCTGGAAAGTTTTCCTGAAGTGAAAAATGTTTTGTCTCAAACCGGAAGAAGTAATGACGGAACAGATCCTAATGGTTTTGGTTTCATACAACTTCAGGTTGATTTAAAACCAAAATCGGAATGGACACGAAAAATCACAATGGATGATTTGATCAATCAAATGGATGAAAAACTAAAAGTTCATCAGGGAATTACTTATAATTATTCGCAACCTGTAATTGATAACGTTGCAGAATCTGTAGCTGGTTTTAAGGCATCAAATGCAGTTAAAATTTATGGCGATGATCTGGATAAACTTGACGAATTGTCTAATGAAGTTTTAAAAGAAATCAAAGACATTCCTGGTATTAAAGATGCCGGAATCCTTAGAAACGTTGGACAACCCGAAATTAGCGTAATTCTAGACAGAGATAAAATGGCTGCTTACGGAGTTACTTTAAGCGATGCACAAGCTGTTTTAGAATTGGCCTTTGGAGGAAAAACGGCTACTGAAAAATATGAAGATGAGAAAAAATTTGACGTCAGAGTTCGTTTTTCTAAAGAGTATCGTAAAGATGAAAATGATATTAGTGAACTAAAAGTGCCAACAATTAGCGGAATTAAAATTCCTCTGAAAGAAATTTGTGAATTAAAAACAATTACAGGCCCTGCTTTTATTTACAGGGATAATACCAAACGTTTTATTGGCGTAAAATTCTCTGTACGTGATCGCGATTTAGGAAGTACAATTGCCGAGGCACAAGCCAAAGTGGCTAAAATGAAACTTCCTCCAGGATATACTGTAGGATGGACAGGTGAATTTGAAAATCAGGTTCGTGCCAGTGCGCGTTTGGCTCAGGTAGTTCCAATCAGTTTAATAGGGATTTTTGTATTGCTGTTTATTCTTTTTGGAAACATCAAAGATTCATTGCTTGTTTTAGCTAACGTACCGTTTGCTATTATTGGAGGAATTATTGCCTTACATATTACCGGAATGAATTTTGGAATCTCGGCAGGTGTTGGTTTTATTGCCTTATTAGGAATATGTATTCAAAATGGAGTAATCTTGATATCCGAGTTTCATCATAATATTAAAGCAAAATTAAGTCTCGAAGAATCTATTTTTACAGGTGTAAAAGCCAGAACAAGAGCAGTAGTAATGACAGCACTTATGGCTTCTATTGGATTATTGCCAGCTGCAATTTCAACCGGAATTGGTTCTGAATCGCAAAAACCATTGGCTATTGTAATCATTGGAGGTTTAATTACGGCAACGATTTTAACGTTACTGGTTTTCCCAATTATATTCTGGGTATTTAACCGCAAAAAACATGCTCCTATTGAGTAAAGAGTTTTAAAATAAATTAATTTGGTTAGATTAATTAGGTTTTGTTTAAAAGAGGAAGCATCATTTTTTAATGGTGCTTTTTTGTTTCTGTTACATTTTAGTCTAATTGTTGGCTTAATTCTATTTTAAAAAATGCAGCAGAATCAAATTCAAAAATAGATTTTTAAAATCTTATAAGTTTTCCTTAAACCAAAAACTTTAAACAAAAAAAAACGACCTTCTGCTCAAGGAAGGTCGTTTCATATACTAATACTAATCTCAAACTTTATAAACTTTTATTTTGCGTCTTTCAAAAGGGCAATAGCATCTGTTGCGTTAGATAATTGTGCATATTTTAAAGCTGTATATCCTTTTTCGTTTTTATCAGATGGACGAGCTCCACTAGCTAATAAAACTTTAATGATCTCTACTTTATTGTAACGGGCAGCTACCATTAAAGGAGACAAATCATCTTCTGATTTTTCATTTACATTAGCTCCGTATTCGATAAATTTTTTCACTACTTCAATATCTCCTTTACTAATTGCTACATTTAGTGGAGTTGCATCATATACTGATACTTCAACTTGCTCTTTCACAACTACTTTGTGATTTGAAGCCATTGAAACATTTGCGAATGCTACTAAAGCTAATCCTAAATAAATAACTGAATTTTTCATAATGATTTTGTTTTAATTTGATTGATAATTATTTGATTGATAATGGGTTGTTGTTAAAACCTATGCAAATGTATATTAAATTTTAGTATATTGCTATGCAAGGTACTTTGTTTTAACTAATTGTTAACATTTAATTAGTGAATTCAAAATAATCGAATGTTAATTTCTTAATTCTCTATAATAGACGCTGCAAATGTAGAAATGTTACACTAAAACGAATATTTCTTAAAATTAAATTATATTTTTTTTAGAAAAATTTAAATTTAAACTTTAAGTATTTAACTTTACAATAGTATTATATATAAAAAAGGCAGAATTTATTCATTAAAACTAAATAAATAGAAGCAGAAAGATCAATTTTTAATGTAAATAATATATTTTCAGAAAAGATAAAATAGTAAGAAAACAACCCTAAATTCTTCCGTGAAGTTTTGTTTCTTTTGTCACATTTTTATCAATTTGCGCAAAAAGAAAATGCCTTGCTATTATAAATAGCAAGGCATTTTTGATTTATTATAAAGTTAATGGTTTAAACAGTTAGTTTAAACCTTCAAATAACTATTTAGAAGAAAGGTATTCTAATACGTTTTTATCAATACGCTGATCAATGTTAGCAATATCTGCTTTTACGAATTTTTCGCCTAAGATATTCTCGTATAATTCAATATATCTTTCTGAAACTGATTCGATATAAGCATCTGTCATTTCAGGAATTTGTTGCCCTTCCTGACCCTGAAAACCATTTTCGATTAACCAGCGACGCACAAACTCTTTTGATAATTGTTTTTGCTCCTCGCCTTTTTCTTGTCTTTCCTGATATCCGTCAGCATAAAAATAGCGAGAAGAATCTGGGGTGTGAATTTCATCAATTAAAACAATAACACCGTCTTTTGTTTTTCCGAATTCGTATTTTGTATCTACTAAAATTAATCCGCGAGAATCGGCAATTTCTGTTCCTCTCTGGAATAAATCGCGTGTAAATTTCTCCAAAACAATATAATCTTCTTCAGAAACAATTCCTTTAGAAAGAATGTCTTCACGAGAAATATCTTCATCGTGAGAACCATTATCTGCTTTTGTTGTTGGCGTGATAATTGGTTCCGGAAATTTATCATTTTCCTTTAAGCCTTCCGCCATTGTTACTCCGCAAATTTGTCTTCTTCCCGCAGCATATTCACGTGCAGCATGTCCTGAAAGATAGCCACGAATAACCATTTCTACTTTAAAAGGTTCACATAAATGTCCAACAGCAACGTTTGGATCCGGTGTTGCAATCAACCAATTTGGAACAATATCCTCCGTCAATTCCATAAATTTTGTTGCAATCTGATTCAAAATTTGTCCTTTGTACGGAATTCCCTTTGGTAAAACCACATCAAAAGCCGAAAGTCTGTCTGTTGCAACCATTACCAAAAGTTCGTCGTTAATATTATAAACTTCTCTAACTTTTCCTCGGTAAACTGATTTCTGATCTGGAAAATTAAAATTTGTTGTTGTGATTGTATTACTCATTATCCTTGTTGTGTTGTTTTTTATGAATGCAAATTTAAAACTAATTAAAAGAGCACGCAAAGAAAAAAAGAAGTATTCAGTATTCAGTCTCAGTAAACATTTCCAGTCTACAAAACTGCGACTAAAAAACTTATTTCAAAAGTGTCGAATTAAACAAATTAAGAATTCTGCTATATTCATCAATCCATGAATAGGTTTCTTTAAATCCATGAGCTTCTACCGGAAAAGATGCCAAACTCCAATTCTTTTTCTGCAATTCTATAAAACGTTGTGATATACGTACAATATCTTTATATTCTACATTATCATCAACCATTCCGTGTAACATAACTAAATTTCCTTTCAAACCATCTGCAAAATAAATTGGCGAGCTTTTCTTGTACGCTTCGGGATCTGTTTCTGGAAAATTTAAAATGTTACCTGTATATTCATGATTGTAATGTGCCCAATCTGTAACAGAGCGCAAAGCCGCACCCGAAGCAAATTCACCCGGAGTTGTCAACATCCCCATTAAAGTAATAAATCCACCGTAAGATCCGCCGTAAATACCAACTCTATTGGAATCAATTCCGTATTTTTCTACTAAATATTTTTTGCCATCGATTTGGTCAGACAAATCTTTACCTCCCATAAAACGGTAAATTCCAGTTCTAAAATCTCTACCGTAACCGTCACTTCCACGATAATCAATATCTAAAACCGTATAACCTAAATCTGTTAATAAATTATGAAACATATACTCTCTGTAATAATTGCTCCAGTAATTATGTGCATTTTGCAAATAACCTGCGCCGTGAACAAATATGATGGCGGCTTTATTTGATGTTTCTGTTTTAGGAACATAAATACGAGCATTTACAGGCGTTCCGTCTTGTGCTTTAAATGTAATAACTTCAGGTTCTCTACATTGGTATTTTTTAAAAGCTTCAGTTTCAGAAAAAGATATTTGCTGCAAAACCGCATTCTTTTTATTATCAGCAATATAAAAATCCCAAGGTTTATTTTTATAGGAATAACGTACTAAAAGTGATTTTTCATCCGGAGACAATACAACTTCATGCGCTCCGTCTTTCGTGAAAATTGGTTCTAAAACTCCTCCAGTCGAAGCAAGTTTATAAAAACTTCTATTTCCGGGATGCGTTGTATTTGTAGTTAAATAAAATACTTTTTTATCTTTTGATAAAGTTATGTCGCGAACTTCCCAATTTCCATTTGTTAGTTGCGTCTTCTTATTCGATTTTAAATTATAAGTGTATAAATGAGAATATCCTGTAGCTTCAGACTGAAAATAAACGGTTTCATTATCTGCCAGAAAACCAACAATTCCCGGTTCAACAGAATATTGTGAAATTCCCGGGCCACCAATCCACGCTTCGTCGTGTTGATGTTCGATTTCCTTAAATGTCCCATTTTCAAAATTCAAACTAACCAGCCATCTGTCTTTATTATCCTGGCTTCTTATTTCGACAATACCAAAAGATCCATCTTCATTATAAACCGGAGCCTGCGCTACAATTAACTTATCTTCTTTGGCTTTATTTTTTAAATTATCATAATCTTCATAATACTTTGGAGTATCCTGAATATGGCTTAATGTGGAAAAATTAACGTAGTATACCGTATCTTTTGCTACAGAATAAATTCCGAATTTCGTTTTTACCAAATTTGCTGTAGATACTTTTTCTTTGGTATCTGGAGTTTGATTATAACCATCATCTGTTATAAAAACTTCCATTTTCTCTTTTTTACTTTCTGATGCTTCAATTAAACTAAAAGTGACAAAATTTCCATTCGGATTTGCTTTTAATCCAAAAAAGCCATCTTTGCCATAAAAATATTCTTTTGCAAAATCAGATTTAACGGCTTTGCTTTTAGCAAGATTCCATTGTTTTTTTGATTCTTTATCTTTAATAAACTGAAATAATTCTTTTTGCTGAGCCTTTAAAAAAGAATCTTTTTCCGGAGTTTTTTCTTTTTTAATTCCTTTGATGAAATTTGTAATTTGTAGAACCGTACCTTCTTTAGTATTGTATTTGAAGATATTATCGTTTTGTTCAAAAAATAAAATTCCGGTTGTACCTAATTCAAGATTTGAAACTGGAGTACTTTGCTGATATATTTTTTTAACTGCTTTTGTACTAATTGTATAAGAATACAAACCTCCTTTATCCAGATAATAAACGATATCTGAATTTGGTTTTCTTTTAAAATCCTGTTTAGAAAAAGCAGCTTCTTGTGGAGTTACCAAAACTGGTTTTACCGCTCCTTTTTGCCATGAATACGTATTTGTTCCCAAATCATCGGTGGGATTCCATTCAAAATAAACTTTTTTGCCGTCTAAAGACCAACGTCCGTTTGTTGGTTGATTTCCAATAAAAGATTCTCCTTTCATTATTTCTTCTAATTTCAAATTTTGGCTGTTACCACTTATTGAAAAAATTAAAAAGGCAAGAATAAAAATGTTTTTTGTCATGGTTTAGTTTTTTGTAAAAACAAAAATACATCTTAAAACTATAAAAAAAATGTTTTTGTCATTTGCTTGCAAAATCTTTCAAAATATTTATTTAATAAAAAAATCCCTGAAGAATTATCTCCAAGGATCTATATTATTGTATGCAAAATATTTTTTTTAGCTCGCAACAAATTCTTTATTCAGAATTTTTGATGAAATATATTTTGCAACGCCATCTTCGGCATTTGTTTTTATAACTTCTAAATCGGGCAATGTTTCTTTTAATAAAGCTGGAGCATTTCCCATAATTAAACCTTTTCCAGAAGCAGATAACATTTGAACATCGTTAAAACCATCTCCAAACGAAACCACTTCATCTAATGTAAAACCTTCTTTTTCCAGTACTTGTTCAATTGCAACAGCTTTATCTATAGATTTATCCATAAATTCAAGGCAAGTTGGTAAACTGAATGCATGATGCAAATGTTCTGAAGAATTTGCTAAAACAGCATCTTTTAATTTTACTAATTTTTCATGATCATCGCATGAAAAGAATATTTTAATAGAACCAAAATCTTCCAGCGTTTTATAATCTACCAATTCAGGATGATACTTTAAATCTGCCTGAAAAGCATTTAGTTTTTCGCTTAATTTATTGGTTTGCCAAACATTTTCTTTAAATAATACAACCGTAATTTCAGGATCAATTTCAACATTTAATGCTGCTTTTACCACATCGCTGCTTAAATTGAATGCAAAAAGTTCTTTTTTTTCCGGCGAATGAATTCTCGCTCCGTTTGAACTTACTAAATAAACCGGAACTTCGAGCGTGTCGATAATTGCCATTGCATCAAGATGATGACGGCCAGTAGCAACAACGATAAGGTAATTTTGATTGTGAAGTTCCTGAAAAATAGATTTAGTATAATCTGATATTCTGTGTTGCGTGTTGAGTAAGGTTCCGTCTAAGTCACTTACAACAACTTTTATATTCTTAAGTTTCGAAGTCATAATGTAATCAAATATTTATGATATGCAAATGTAAGGTTTTACGAACAGTTGAGCAAAAATTACGAGGCTTGAAAGCTCAAAATGGCACAAGTTTATTATATATTTAACTATTTCTTCAAAAAGTAAATAATTGATAATTTAAACTTTGATAATTCCTAATTTATACAAATTCAATGCTTTTTGCAACACCATTTCAATTTTTTCTAAAGGTAAATCTTCTTCACAATCAAACAACATAATCTTCATTCTCGATCGATCTTCCTGAATTAAAAAAGGTTCATCAAAGTGTTTTCCTTCTACAATTCCGATATAAGGTTGTTTGAGTTTTTTGTGAATCCATAAATAGCAGAACATTTTTCCTTTATAGCAGAAAAATGGCATTCCGTATTTAAGCACATTTGTGATGTCTTTGTCTTGCTTTAGAATAATTTCTTTTAATGCCAAAAGTGTACCTTTTATAGGTTCTTCATGGTTTAGATAGAAATCATCTAGTTGTTTCATTTTCTGATTTTTTGAGTTTTAGCAAAAATAATTTTCAAAGTATCAGGACATTTAGAACTTGATTTTAATTTATAAAGTAAAGAATCGTTTTTGATATAAAACCTTTCTTTTTCAAAAATTAAAAAATCAGCACGTCCTTTAGGATTACAATTTGAAATTGTTAGCGAATCTTTTCTTTTTTCAAACGGATTGCAATGAACAAATGGAAGCATTTTATAACAAGTATCACTTTTTGTACTATTCAATTCTATAGAGTCTCCAACTATTTTCCATTTACCTTGCGAAAAACCCTGCCAAGTGCAAGCTCCACTGGTACATGAAAAAGTACTATCTGCTTTTATTTTTATTATCGTTAAACTTGGAACTATATATTCTGTATCATACCAGACTCCAACAAACTTACTTATTGGAATTTCTGCTTTTTTGCATGAAATCAAACTAATAAATAATAAAAAGCTAAAAATTTTCACTGTCATTTAATTATCAATTAAATTCATTCATCAAACAAAAAAATATTCGTTTTATACATTTTCAAAAGAATAATGAATAAAACGAATATCATCTTAAAATTAGTTTTGCCACAGATTAAAAGATTAAAATGATTTCTTTGATAATCTGAGAGAATCATTCTAATCTGTGGCAAAAAAAACATTTCACAAACTTAATCGTGATTTTCAATTTGTTTATAAGCATCGATTACCTTTTTAACTAATCTGTGGCGTACGATATCTTTATCATCCAGATAAATAATCCCGATTCCGTCAACGTCTTTCAGAACCAAAATAGCTTCTTTAAGACCCGAAATAGTTCTGCGTGGTAAATCGACCTGTCCGGGATCACCCGTAATCATGAATTTGGCATTTTTTCCCATACGGGTCAAAAACATTTTCATTTGCGAGTGCGTTGTATTTTGCGCTTCATCAAGAATTACAAAAGCATTATCGAGTGTGCGTCCACGCATAAATGCCAATGGCGCAATCTGAATAATTCCTTTTAAAATGTAATCTTCAAGCTTTTCGTTTGGCAGCATATCGCGCAAAGCATCATAAAGAGGCTGCATGTAAGGATCTAGTTTTTCTTTCATATCTCCCGGCAAAAAACCAAGATTTTCTCCTGCTTCTACCGCAGGTCGCGTAAGTATGATCCTTTTTACTTCTTTTTCTTTAAGTGCCTTTACGGCCATAGCCACACCTGTATAAGTTTTTCCGGTTCCCGCTGGCCCAACTGCAAATACCATATCATTTTTTTTGATCGTATCTACCAATAATTGTTGGTTAGGGGTCATGGCTTTAATAATCTTACCGCCAACTCCGTGAACTAATATTTTGTCATGGTCGTATAATTTTTTCTCATCCTGACCATCACTCATAATGACACGTTCGATCACATTATCGTCAATGTTGTTGTATCTGGTAAAATGCAGCATCAGTCTTTGAAATCTCTTTTCGAATTCATCTAAAACTTCTTTTTCGCCAAATGCTTTCAAAGTCGTCCCTCTCGCTACTATTTTAAGCTTTGGGTAGTACTTTTTAATTATTTCAAGATGAGTGTCCTGAGCGCCCCAAAAGTCTTTTGGAGCGATGTCTATTAGCTCGATTATTCTTTCGTTCAAATGAGGTAGTTTTAAATTAAAAATAAATTTGTTTTGAAAATCTATTGTTGTCGGGTTGTTTATATCTTTAAATCAAATTGTCTTTTCTTTCTTTCAATTTGTATTTAGTATTACTAGATTTGCATATCTCAAATTTAATGAAAATTAGATTTAAAAACTACCAATAGTTATAAACAAAATTATGTCAATAATTACCCTTACTACTGATTACGGCTTAAAAGACCACTTTGTTGGTTCGCTAAAGGGTAAAATTTTATCTGAATATTCAGGGGCTCAAATAATTGACATTTCACACGACATAGATCCGTTTAATACTGCCGAAGCAAGCTACATAATTGGCGCATCCTATTTTAGCTTTCCTAAAGGAACTGTGCACTTAATTGGGGTCGATATCGAACGCAATAAAGAGAATCAGCATATCGCCATGGAATGGAATGATCATTATTTTATTTGTGCCGATAATGGTATTTTAAGTATGCTTACGCAGAAAATCGTTCCACAAAAAATCGTCGAAATTAATGTTCACGATCGTTTTCCGAGTGAATTTAGCGATTTAGACATTTTTATTCAGGTAGCCTGTCATATTGCAAAAGGCGGTTTATTGAATGTGATTGGAAGGGAAGTTCCCGGAATCAAGGAAATAAACGAATTACAAGCTGTTGTTTCAAACGATGGAAATTCGCTAAAAGGATATGTTATTTACATTGATCATTTTGGAAACATCGTTACCAACATTTCTAAACAACAATTTATAGAAGTGGCCAAAGGTCGTCCGTATGAAATTGTTATGAAACCTAAAAGTATCAAAACTATTTTACCAAACTATTCAGCGATTGCAACTTCAGAAAAATATCCTATAAAAACGTATGAAGGAGAAAAACTGGCTATTTTTAATGAAGCAGGATTTCTTGAAATTGCCATTTTTAGAAGCAATCCTTCAAAAGTGGGTTCTGCCAATAGTTTATTAGGATTGAATTATCGTGATGTAATTACGGTGCAGTTTTTATAGAAATTTTAGATTTTAGTCCCGAAGCCTTGGTATTAGATTTTAGATTAAATGAACCACAAATTTTGTGTATGGAATAAATCTACACTGGTATTTACGCTCAATTTATTATACTAAACACGATATTGTTCATTGCATTATAAACATAGCCCACGGTTTCAACCGTGGGAGCGCATTGTAATATGTATTACATAGGCATTGTGACGTGCATTGTTGACATACATTGTGTTTCCATGGTTGAAACCATGGGCTATATTTGGAATACAATAGGTCATTAGAATCCGAAAAAGAAATGTATTTATAATATTTTATTTTTTCTTAAAAAGAACGATCAATTTTGGTATTTTTGCGCACCTGTAGAGTTTAAGACAATCTAAAATCTAAAATCACCAAGATGTTTGTCAGAATAGTAAAAATGAGTTTTCACGAAGAAAAAATTCCTGATTTTCTGGAAAATTTTGAAAGCATGAAAGATAAAATACGAAATGCAAACGGAAACCGTTTTTTAGAATTGTATCAGGACAAAAATGACAAATGCATCTTTTTTACATACAGTTATTGGGAAACCGAAGAAGATTTGGAAAATTACAGACAATCTGAACTTTTTAATACGGTTTGGAGTTTTACAAAAAAACTATTTAACGCAAAACCGGAGGCTTGGAGTTTAGATAAATTGGTTTCTTTAGTTTAAAATTGTTTCAGGTTTCAGGTTAGAATACTGAATCTGAAATTGGAATTCAATTTAACCGCAAAGAACGCAAAGAAAATATTAAAAAGGTTTTAGAAAACACAAAGTTCGCAAAGCTGCGCTGATTTGAAACCTGAAAACCGAAACAAAAATAATTCAATTATGAAATACTTATTTTTATCAATTTTAATATTTTCACTTAGTTCTTGTTCACAAAATAAGCGTTTGTTTTTGGGAAAAGAATATGCACAAGAAGAATTAAAAATAGCTTTATCCAAGGAACCACAGCATAACGTAGTTAATGGTGAAACTTTAATTATAAAAGATAGTATTAGCGCAATTAAAATTGCAGAAACAGTTTTATTCGAAATATATGGAAAACAAAATATAGAAAAACAAAAACCTTACGAAACATATCTTATCGATACATACTGGATTATTTCAGGAACGTTACCTCAAAAATACAAAGGAGGAACTTTTTTAATAATTATTGATTCCAGAAATTCAAAGATTTTAAAAATTACACACGGAAAATAATAGCGATTTCAGAAAAATAATAAAACCTGAAACAAATAAACGATTCAAACGAATAAACGATTAAACAAAAAATAAATGAAATCAATCATTTTACGAGAAATAAAATCATTTTTTGGCTCTCCTATTGGCTATTTGGTCATTGCTATTTTCTTAATTAGCAACGGACTGTTTTTATGGGTATTTGAAGGAGATTACAATATATTAAATACAGGTTATGCAGATTTAACTCCGTTTTTTACTTTAGCGCCATGGATTTTAATTTTCCTGATTCCGGCCGTAACCATGAGAAGTTTCTCGGATGAAAAAAAACAAGGAACATTAGAATTGCTTTTAACCAAACCCTTATCGATTTGGGAAATTGTAAACGGAAAATTCCTGGGATCATTATTCCTGATTATTTTAGCGATTGTTCTAACATTTATATATGTAAAAGTGCTTTCAGATTTGGGTTCTCCTGAAGGAAATATCGATATGGGAAGTACAATTGGTTCTTATTTCGGATTATTGTTTTTAATAGCTTCTTATTCTGCTATCGGAATTTTCACTTCTACCCTATCAGAAAATCAAATTGTGGCTTTTATTATTGCCGTTTTTTTATGTTTTATCTTTTATTTTGGATTTGAAGGATTGGCTACATTAATTCCCGGATCTTCTACCATTATTTCAGCATTTGGCATGCAGGACCATTTTAAAAGTATGAGTCGGGGCGTTATCGATACTCGCGATGTTATTTATTTTTTAAGCATTACAGTATTGTTTTTATCTTTTACTGTTTATCAATTAAAATCTTTTAAAGCGTAATGAAAGCATCTACTCAACAAAATATCAAAACGTTAGGTATTACCGTTTTCGTTTTAATCGTTTTAAATGTTCTTGGAAGTTTATTTTTCCACCGATTTGATTTAACCAAAGACAAACGTTACACTTTATCCGAAACCTCTTTACAAATCGTAAAACAGGTTAAAAATCCTTTATCGATTAAGATTTATATGCAAGGCGATTTGCCGGCAGATTTTAGACGTTTACAACAGGAAACGAAACAATTATTAGAAGAATTTCAGGCTTATAACAGCAATATTGTTTTCGAATTTGTGAATCCAATGGAAAACGAAGACGAAAGTATGGCCGTTGTAAAGTCTCTTTACCAAAAAGGATTAACGCCAATAAACATTACTGTTGACGATAAAGGAAAACAATCGCAAGCTATGGTATTTCCCTGGGCTATTGCAGTTTACAACAATAAAGAAGTAAATATTCCATTATTGAAAAATATAATGGGCGCCACGACTGAGCAAAAAGTTAAAGGTTCAATTCAACATTTAGAATATTCGATTGCCGATGCGATCAATAAAATTAGTAAAGACAGACAAAAGAAAGTTGCGATCATAAAAGGAAACGGCGAATTGCACGAAGTTCATATTGCCAAAATGTTGAAGCAAATTAAAGAAAGCTATTATATCGGGCCTTTTACTTTAGACTCAGTTGCTAAAAATCCGACAGGAACTTTAGAGGCTTTGAAAAAATATGATTTAGCGATTATATCAAAACCAACCGAAACTTTTTCTGATGAAGAAAAGCAAGTTTTAGATCAATTTATCATGAATGGTGGAAAAACATTATGGTTAATCGATCAGGTTGCGGCAGATATGGACAGTTTATACAATCAATCCGGAGCTACTTTAGCGTATCCGAGAGATTTGAATTTAAATGATATGTTCTTTAAATACGGATTCAGAATTAATCCTGATTTGGTAAAAGACGAACAAGGAAGCCCGATAAAATTAGCAACAGGAGAACAAGGAAGTGCAACACAATATCAGGAGTTTATTTGGAAATATGCACCACAAGTATATCCAACTAGCAAACATCCGATTGTAAAAAATTTAGGTGGAATTAAATTCGATTTCGCCAATCCGATTGATACTTTGAAAAACGGAATCAAAAAAACGGTTTTATTGCAATCGTCTCAATATTCTAAAAAAATTGGAACTCCGGTTGAAGTTAATTTGAACATCGTAACAGAGAAAACTTCTCCGCAGGATTATTTAAACAAAGGAAATATACCGCTTTCTGTTTTATTAGAAGGAAGTTTTCATTCGGTTTTTGAGAATCGCGTTTTGCCTTTCAAAGAAAATTCATTTCAGGCAAAAGGAAAACCTACAAAAATGATTGTTATTTCTGATGGAGATTTAGCAAGAAATCAATTAGATAAAAACTTGATGCCGGTAGAATTGGGTTATGATCAACGTACCGGAAACCTTTATGACAACAAAGATTTTATGATGAATTGCGTTAATTATTTATTGGATGATACCGGACTTATTAACATTAGAAGCAAAGATTTAGAATTGCCGCTATTAGATAAGGAAAAAGTTTACGAAAATTATAGCCTTACACAATTCATAACTATCGGACTTCCAATTCTAATTTTATTGGTTTTCGGATTGGCTTTTACTTACATCCGTAAGAGAAAATACAGTAAATAGATGTTAATAAAAAAATTGCGAAACTAAGATTGTTTACGATATATTTGTAAAACCTATCTTAGTTGAAGAAAAACTAAAGAAAAGAGCAAAAAAATAAAACAAAAGAGATGAAATTTATAGTATCGAGTTCGTACTTATTAAAACAATTACAAGTTTTAGGTAGTGTAATTAACAGTAACAATACGTTGCCTATTTTAGATAACTTTTTATTTGAACTAGACAATGATGCGTTGACAGTTTCTGCTTCAGATCTTGAAACTACAATGTCTGCTACATTATCAATCGATTCTAAAAGTAAAGGAAGCGTGGCAGCGCCTGCTAAACTTTTGCTTGAAATTTTGAAAACGTTTCCGGAACAACCTTTAACTTTTACAGTTGAAGAAAACAACACGGTTGAAATTAGCTCTAACTCAGGAAAATATGCATTAGCATATGCTGCAGGAGAAGAATTTCCTAAATCTGTAAATCTTGAAGATCCATCTGTAACTTTAGTCCCTGCTGATGTTTTGGCAACTGCCGTTAGCAAAACTATTTTCGCTGCAGGAAATGATGATTTACGTCCGGTAATGTCTGGGGTTTTCTTCCAGTTCTCTCCGGAAGGATTAACTTTTGTTGCAACAGATGCTCACAAATTGGTAAAATATGCCCGTACAGATGTAAAAGCATCTCAGGTGGCTGATTTTATTATGCCTAAAAAACCCTTAAACATTTTAAAAAGTATTTTAGGAACTTCTGATGCTGAAGTAAAAATCGAATACAACGATTCGAATGCGACTTTCTCATTCGACAATTATATTTTGATGTGTCGTTTAATTGATGGAAAATATCCAAACTACGAAGCGGTAATTCCAAAAGAAAATCCAAACAAATTAATGATCGATCGTTCTTTATTTTTAAGTTCAGTTCGTCGTGTTGCGATTTTCTCAAACAAAACAACACACCAAATTCGTCTAAAAATTGCCGGAGCTGAATTAAATGTTTCTGCAGAAGACATTGATTACTCCAACAAAGCAGAAGAAAGACTGACTTGTGATTATCAAGGAGATGATCTTCAAATTGGTTTCAACTCTCGTTTTTTAACAGAGATGTTAACCAACTTACAATCAGATATGATTATGTTAGAAATGTCATTACCTAACAGAGCCGGAATCCTAACACCAGTTGATGGTTTAGAAGAAGGAGAAACTGTTACTATGTTGGTAATGCCTGTAATGTTAAATAGTTAACATCAGGACTTCTTTTTGTTACAGGGATCTTTTTTAGTTTCAAATTAAAGACATATCATTGTAAAAAAAAACATCGCTATTAACCAACCATTTTTTATACCTAAAAACCGCAATTCTGATAAAGAGTTGCGGTTTTTTATTTTGGATGAATTTTTTTGTTTCAGGTTTCAAGTTTCAGGTTTTCTTTGTTTCAGGTTTTAGGTTGAAATGCGAATATGGTTTGCGTAGATTTTTACCGCAAAACACGCAAAGGTTTTTTAATCTTGTGTTTAGTTTTATAAAAAATAAGTTCGCAAAGCTTTGTGTAAAAACTTTGCGAACTTTGCGTAAACCTTTGCGCCTTTGCGGTAAAAAAACACAATGCAGAAAACCTGAAACTTGAAACAAATAAAAACCTGAAACAAATTTTATTTAACTTTGTACTTATGAAAATAGAAATTTGGTCGGACATCATGTGTCCGTTTTGTTATATCGGAAAAAGACAACTGGAAACAGCTTTAGCTGAATTTCCAAATGGTGAATTTGAAATTGAGTGGAAAAGTTTTCAGCTTGACCCAACTATTACGCCACAATCAGGTAAAGACGTTTATACGTTTCTGGCGGAGCGAAAAGGTATTTCAGTTGAACAATCAATAGAAATGCATAAAGGTGTCGTAGAACGCGCAAAAAGCGTAGGTTTAGACTATCACTTTGATAAAGCTATTATTTCAAACTCGTTAACATCGCATCGTATCATACAATTGGCTAAAACCAAAAAACTGGGCGACGAAATGGAAGAAATTTTCTTTAAAGCTTATTTTACAGAAGGAAGAGATTTAAACGAACCTGAGACTTTAATTGAATTGGCTGTTAAAGCTGGCTTGGATTCAACTGAAGTTAAGGAAGTTATTGAGAATGAAAGTTTATTTCTAAAAGACGTAAAAGGAGATATCAGCGAAGCACAGGAAATTCGCGTGCAAGGTGTTCCGTTTTTTGTTTTTGATCGAAAATATGCAGTTTCCGGAGCGCAGCCGGTTGAGGCTTTTGTGAATACTATTAGAGAAGTGCTAAAATAACAACAATCTTGTCATCCTGACGAAGGAAGGATCACACAAGAAGCTCTGCACAGAAGGTCGAAAATCTTTGTCGGGCTACTAGTTTGATCCTTCTTCCGTCAGGATTACAAACTATACGGATAATCTTTGCGCTCTTCGACTTCGCTGAGAGTGACAGACGAAGATCAAAATTCAAAATCGTTAATCATCAATCTAAAATCTTAACTCTAAAATCTTAACTCTAAAATCTAAAATTAAATAACTCCCATTTTCTGCATCAAGAAAGTAGCACTTTTATTTTGACAGATTCCGCTACGGAGTTTATAATCAAAATGAAGTTCGTTATTTTGAATTTCAACTTCAAAACATTGGTTTGTTAAAATATCAGGATATTCGTTTGTGGTTAAACAAACTTCGATATCATGCGTCGCAATGGCTCCGATTGCTTTTTTGGCAATGATCTTTTTTACTACTTCAATCGTTCCGTTTCGTTTATCATCAGAGTTGGTTCCTCTTAAAATTTCATCTAATAAAACAAACGCAGGTTGAGCTTCTAAAGCATCCATAATTTGTTTTAAACGCTTAATTTCGGCAAAAAAGTACGATTCACTATCTGCCAAAGAATCAGATAATCGCATTGAAACTAAAACTGGAAGTGGATGAATGTTAGCTTTTGAAGCACAGACAACAGAACCAATTCCGCCTAAAACCATATTTACGCCTAAACTTCTTAAAAAAGTACTTTTTCCGGACATATTTGAGCCTGTTAAAATCATAAATGATTCAGGATAAAAATGCGTGTCATTCCCTACTCTGGTCGCAGGATTTAACAATGGATGGCTTAAATTTTTGAAACCAATTTTATATTCTGAATTAATTTCAGGAAAAACAAAATCTGGATTGTTATATGCAAGATTTGCTAAACTGTTCAAAGCTTCAAATTCACCAATAATATTAATCCATTGTTCTAGTTCTTCAGAATAATTTTCTTTCCACTTTAAAAGTGCTTTTAAAACGTGAAGATTGAATAAAAATGTTCCGTTAAACACAATTGCCGTAACAAAATTGCTAATAGTATCCATTCGGGAAAACAATTCTGAAAGCTGTTTTAAATGGGAACTTGCCGGTGCATTTTTAAAATTAAGCTGCTTTTGTAAATCAATTAGCTTTTTTGACTGAAATTTTTCGGTTTCTATTTTATTCACCAATAAACTATATTGTTTAATGATTTTATCGATATTATCAGCTTTAGCAATTTCTGCCTGAATTCGTTTTAAAGATCTTCCTAAAACTACCATATTTGCAATAAAAACATAAGTCAGATAAGATAATAATATTGTCTTTGAAGTTATAAAATAAGCTGCTAACAAGCCAAAAAATGAAATTGGAAAAATAATCGAAATTGCAATTAAAACTTTAGGTAAAGAATTATTTTTAAATGATTTCCAATAAATTAAGGAGTCATAAGAATGCTTTGTGTCATTACTGACAGTTGCCAGGGCAAGAAAATCCTGCCTCCAGTCTATTTTGCTTTTTAATTCCTTTATTGCTTCCTGGTTTTCTAAAATAATTTCATTTTGCAATTGTGTCAATAAATGATTTGCTAATGTTTTTTTACCGATATAAGTGGCTGTTCTGTTTAAATTTTGGAATAAGGAATGATCTCCAAAAATATCTAAATCATAAGCGTACGGATGATGAAAATCATTAAATTCAATTCCATTCTCAAAAGGAAGTTTTTCTCTTTTTAGATATGATATTTCATTTTCATTAATCTTTAAAAGTGCTGTAGTAATTTGTTTTTGAAAAGACAAACGCGAATGAATGCGCATTAAAAAAATAAAACCAACAAAAGACAGAAAAGCAAAAACTACATAAAGAATTTCATTTGTTTTGATATAATAAAACAGCAAAAAAAGACAAAGAAAAACACTTAATAACCTTAGAATACTTATGCTGTTGTACCTTTTATTGATTTTATTAAAAAGTTCAGAATAATGTGCGACTTTATTTTGATATGAATCCATTTTATTGATTTGATGAAATACAAATATAGGTTTTGAATCATGAAATCAATATTAAAAAAAGACAGAATTTTAGTTCTCGTGCATAACTAAAACAGGCACAGAAACTTGTTTCGCTATTTTTTGAGTAAAACTTGAATTAAAAAGACTTTCAAAAAATGTTTTTTTATGAGTTATTGTAGTTAATACATCAATGTCTTTATACAAAATAAAATCAAGAATAGTTTCTTTTACTTCATCACTCGGAAGTACTAAAAACTCTACATTTTCGTTTGCAAACTCTACTTCCCATTCTTTTACAGTAATATCAGCAACATCAGAATTAGAATTTTTAACATACAAACTTTTTACCTTAGCTCCCGTTTTTTGTGCGATTTTCAAAACTTTACGTAATTCCTTTTTATCTTTTTCACGATAACGGGTTGTAAAACCTATAGTTTTAATTTTCTTGAATTTAGCATCTATGGGCACACATAAAACCGGAACTTCAACTCCTGAAATTACAGAATTAGTATTTGATCCGAGGAAAAATTTTGTCCAGTCAGAAGCACCTGTCGTTCCCATAATTACAAAATCGATTTCATCTTCTTTAACTGCATTTTTTAAATTATAGAGCAAATCACCGTCCATTAAACGGTGTTTAATAACGATATCGCCTAAGTTACGTTCAATCGCAATGTTTCGCAGTATAGGAATTTCATCTTTAAACATTTCAAATTTTGCTAATTCTATTGAACTATAAATGGATGCATAATTCTCAGGAAAAAATTGGCTGTCATAAACCGGAATTTCAAAAGTATGTAACAAAATAAGTTCGGCATTAACTATTTTGGCAAATTCTAAAGCGTGCACAAAAGCATTTGTAGCAGTTTCAGAAAAATCGGTGGGTACTAATATCTTTTTCATTTTGTTTCAGATTATAAAGTTATTCTCTCAAATTTAATCATTCTAAAAACAAAACCCTCTGATAATTATCAGTAATTTAACATTTAATTTTTTCCTTTAAAACCAACTTTTTAATTATAAAAGTGAGCTTATCTAACCAACTTCCTATTCAAAAGTTTATACCTTTTTTTATACCTTTGCAGCATGATAAATCAAGATTCTATAGTTGCATTGGCCACACCTTCCGGAGCTGGAGCTATTGCCATAATTCGTATTTCAGGTTCAGAAGCAATTACTATCGGAAATTCGGTTTTTAAATCCATTAAAAACAAAGATTTAACCAAACAAAAAACGCATACCTTACATTTGGGCCATATCGTTGATGATTCTAAAACGCTTGATGAAGTGCTGGTTTCTGTTTTTAAAGGCCCAAACTCTTATACAGGTGAAAATACTATAGAAATATCCTGCCACGGATCTACTTATATTCAACAGCAAATTATTCAGTTATTTCTGAGAAAAGGATGCCGAATGGCTGATGCAGGAGAATTTACGCTTAGAGCTTTCTTAAACGGAAAACTGGATTTATCGCAGGCAGAAGCGGTTGCTGATTTAATTTCTTCTGATAATGAAGCTTCTCACCAAATTGCGATGCAGCAAATGCGAGGCGGTTTTAGTAATGAAATTGCCAAATTGCGCGAAGAACTTTTGAATTTTGCCTCCTTAATAGAATTAGAATTAGATTTTGCAGAAGAAGATGTTGAATTTGCAGACAGAACTCAGTTTCATGAATTATTAAACAGAATTGAATTTGTTTTGAAACGTTTAATCGATTCTTTTGCCGTTGGAAATGTTATTAAAAATGGAATTCCGGTCGCAATTGTTGGTGAACCAAACGTTGGAAAATCGACTTTATTGAATGCTTTATTAAATGAAGAACGCGCTATTGTTTCTGACATTGCAGGAACAACCAGAGATACTATTGAGGATGAATTGGTTATTGGAGGAATTGGTTTTAGATTTATTGATACGGCCGGAATTCGTGAAACTAAAGATGTTGTAGAAAGTATTGGAATCAAGAAAACTTTCGAAAAAATAGATCAGGCTCAAGTTGTTATCTTTTTGTTTGATGGTTTCAAGTTTCAGGATTCAGGTTCTGAATACATTGTAGAAATTGAAAAAGTTAAAAATAAATATCCTTTAAAACCTATACTTGTCGTAATAAATAAAGTGGATTTATTAAGCGAAATTGAGATTGAAAAAATCAATCAAAAACTTCAAACTTTAGATTTAACGCTTTTGAAAATTTCTGCAAAAGCAAATATTGGTATTGAAGAGCTGAAAGATAAACTACTCTCATTTGTAAATACAGGAGCTTTACGTAATAACGAAACAATTGTAACCAATACAAGACATTACGATTCTTTACTAAAAGCTTTAGATGAAATACAAAAAGTAAAATTTGGTCTTGAAACAAATCTTTCAAGCGACTTAATTGCTCTTGATATTCGTGAAGCTTTATACCAATTTGGGCTTATCACAGGTCAGGTTTCTAATGATGAATTATTGGGGAATATTTTTGCTAATTTCTGTATCGGAAAATAGCAGGGCAAAACATCAAAATCAACCCCAAACAAGCGAGTTAAAGTATTGATAAAAAATATTTTAACTCGTTTTTTATTAAATCTTTCTATTGAATTTTAAGCGATATTTTGTTTGAATTTGTACCTCAAAAAACGAGGCCCAAAAAATTTTTTTTTTTGCCAAATCATGGAACATAACATTTGAATTTAAAGCTTCGACACCACAAAAAACTAAGACTAAAATAAATTCTTAGCATCATTAAAATTGACTTTAAATTTTAATTTGCATATTACTATTAGTAGATCTGACAGCATTACTTCTGTTTACGCAAAATAATAACTTAAAGGGTTTTAAATTTAAATAAAATACATTGTTTTAAATTCATAACTTTGATTTCAAATAAACACAAAATAGTTCATTTGAAAACATATCTTCTTCCTGACGATTTTTTATCAGATTCACAAGGATTTGAGGACGAAGTGATTATCAGATATTATACAACATCTAATAACACAACAAAAAATAAAATCATACTCAATAGAAACATGGTCAGCCTTGTAATAAAGGGTAATAAAACTGTTGTATATCCTGAAGAAACAGCAATTGTAAAAGAAAATGAATTAGTTATCCTTTCAGCGGGAAACATACTTACTTCAGAAATAATCGCTGATGAAACTGAATTCTCCAGCATCATACTTTACTTTAATAATGAAATATTAAACCGGTTTCTGAGTAAATACGACGATCTTTCAAAAAAAAAGCAGGTGCATAAACCATTCCTTATATACCAGCAGGATGTTTATCTTAATCAATTTGTAAAATCACTGCTTGCATTACTTGACTCTGCCCCACCTTTATCTCCCGCAGTTAAGCTGCTTAAGTTAGAAGAATTTTTTTTGTATCTATATCAAATTGACAGTGAAAAACTGCATTCTTTTAAAATTTTATCAGCAGTTGAAGATGATTTTAAAATAAGAAAAGTAATTGAAAGACACATCAGAACGCCTGCTGTAGTTGAAGAAATTGCATTTTTATGTAATATGAGCACTTCTGCATTTAAAAGGAAATTTCAAAGTCTCTACGGAACATCTCCACAAAAATGGCTGGCAGAGCAAAGACTTCAGTTGGCTTCTGAACTGCTCAAAACCCGTACTGAAATTCCATCCCAGGTATATTATAAGGTAGGGTATAAAAATCATTCCAGCTTTTCTGCGGCATTTCGTCAGTACTTCGGACAAACACCAAGCGCGTATCAGACAAAGCAAGTGGACGTCCTTCGATAAAATCTGAACGTTCTGCCTTACTTCGAACCTTTGATAAATAGCGAACTTTGTCTCTGAATATTAAATTAATTTAAGCCAGACAAATGAGCACACAATTAGAAAAAAATAAAGAAGTAGTTATTCGTTTTAATAAAGAAGTTATTCAAGATGGGAATTTAGATAGTTTCAAAGAATTGATGGACAACAACTTTATAAATCATTCTGCACCGGAAGGGGCCGATAAAAGCTCGCAAGGCATGATCAATACCTTTAACAATATTTTACGTCCTGCTATGCAGGATATAAAAGTAACAATTCATGAGCAGCTTGCAGAAGGTGAACTGATTACGACACGAAAAACGATCAGCGGAACCCATACAGGAGTTTTCTTTGGAATAGAACCAACTCATAAGAAAATTACAATTGAGGTAATAGATATTGTTAAGATTAAAGACGGGAAATATTCTGAACATTGGGGGATCAACACACTGCCTTCAGTATTACAGCATCTTAAATAGTTTATTTTAAAAACTGTTTTTTACTTTTCTAACGGAGTGGATACCTTTTTACCACTAAAACTTAAGGCTGTTTTTTCAGGATATTTCAACACGCTACGTTTTGCGGCAGAATCTTGGCATATACTAATTTGGACTTAATACATTTTCTGCCACAAAAGCTAAGGCGAATTTTAAAAATTATCGCCAAAATAAGTTTTGCGGCAGAAACTTAGTACAGTACTGAATTTGGAAAAGTAGGACTTGACGAAATCAAGCTCTTAGTTTAGGAAAAATTTATAAAACAGATAAAAAAACTTTGCCAATTTCAAATAAATAAACCATCGCAGAACTATCCATACATATTTTTTATTTCCGACATCACAAATGTACTATGAGTGCTGCCTATGCTTTTAACTGAGCCTAATTTATTAAAGACAAAATCCTGATAATGCTTCATATCTTTGGCAGATACTTTCATTAAAAAATCGTAATCTCCTGAGATATTATAGCATTCCACAATTTCTTCTATTTTCATAATATCATTAACAAACTGATTCCCAATATTTTTATCGTGCTGTTTAAGTTTGATATTACAGAAAACGATAAATCCCCTGTTTAGTTTTTCTGCATCCAGCAGGGCTATATATTTCTTAATATAACCGTTATTTTCTAATCTTTTAATACGCTCAAAAACTGGCGATGCCGAAAGATTTACCATCTTGGCAAGCTCTTTTACAGTATGTTTAGAATTATCGTGAAGTATATTTAACAACTGAAGATCAATATCGTCTATCTGCTCCATAGAATATTTTACTTAAAATAGGTTGAATTAATTTATAAAAAAGAATAATAATCTTCAAATATAACAAAAACCAATACAAAAACCTTATTTTAACTATATCAAAGATTAATAACCTGTAAAACTTATTTTTGCCGTATAAAAATCTAAAAAAATTAAGAACACATTGAAGAAGTTATTAGGAGTATTACGTAAAGCAGGTTTCGACGGTTTCCTGTTAATGATAGGCACCATGATTCTGCTGGCCTATTTTTTGCCGAAGCCAGGCATGATTAAAGAACCTGTTTCGCTGGAGGACATTGCCAATGTAGGCGTGTCGTTTATTTTCTTGTTTTATGGCTTGCGACTGAGTGTTGAGAAACTAAAATCCGGGCTTGCCAACTGGAAAATGCATATTGTCGTGCAGTTGACCACCTTTTTGTTTTTTCCGCTCATCGTTTTGGCATTTCGTCCCTTGTTCATCAACGCCGGCTACGAGCTGCTTTGGTTGGGTGTATTTTTTCTCGCAGCTTTACCATCCACAGTTTCCTCTTCTGTAGTAATGGTTTCTATTGCTAAGGGCAACATTCCCGCAGCGATTTTCAATGCGAGCATTTCCAGTTTGATTGGAGTAGTCGTTACGCCGCTCTGGGTTGGGCTTTTCATAGCTTCTGCAACCGGTAATTTTGATATTACTCATATCGTCATAAAGTTGGTTTTTCAAGTCTTGTTACCTGTCATCATTGGTATCAGCCTCAACTCCCGTTTTGGCGCCATTGCTGAAAAATATAAGAAACAGCTCAAATATTTCGATCAGGCAGTCATCCTTACCATCATTTACACGTCGTTTTGTAAGTCATTCTCTGAACATCTTTTCGAAGGCTTCACTGCACTTGAACTTGTCGGACTTGCCACAGGGATGATGGTCTTGTTTTTTGCCGTATTCCTTTGCGTTGGACTACTCAGTCGCCTGCTTGGTTTTTCAGATGAAGATCGTATTACTGTCTTATTTTGCGGATCTAAAAAGTCATTGGTACACGGCACCGTCATGTCAAAAGTGCTTTTTCAGCACAGTACCATCACCGGTATCGTATTGTTGCCACTCATGCTTTACCATGCCTTGCAATTAATTGCTGCCAGCATCATCGCTCAGGGTATGGCTAGACGAAAAGAAGTATAATTTTTGTTTGTGGCCTGGTTTTAAGGTGTAACCAAGGCGGATTCTCTAGATTTATTTGTTAGTCCGTAGAGTCGCTAAACTCTACGGACAGAGGGAGTCAAAAAAAAGACCCCATTTTCTAATTAATTCATTGGACTAAATAGCCAATTCTTTGCGTATAATTTCTGCTCCTGCGCTTAAAGCACTTAACTTACCTCTCGCTACGTTTCGAGATAACGGAGCCATACCACAGTTTGTAGAAGGGTAAAGATTTTCGATATCTACAAAATCAAGCGCTTTACGTAAGGTCGCAGCTACTTCTTCGGGTGTTTCGATAGTGTTGGTTGCCACATCAATTGCACCGACCATTACTTTTTTACCACGAACAAGTTCCATTAAATTGTAAGGTACATTTGAGTTATGACATTCTAATGATACAATATCAATTTTAGACTTTTGAATTTTTGGAAAAATTTCTTCGTATTGACGCCACTCTGAACCCAATGTCTTTTTCCAATCATTATTGGCTTTTATTCCATAGCCGTAACAAATATGTATAGCAGTTTCGCACTTTAAACCTTCAATGGCTTTTTCTAATACTGCCATTCCCCAATCGTTTACTTCATCAAAAAATACATTAAATGCAGGTTCATCAAACTGAATAATATCTACCCCTGCATCCTGAAGTTCTCTTGCTTCTTCATTGAGCGCTTTAGCAAATTCCCAAGCCAATTTTTCCCGGCTTTTGTAATGGTCATCGTACAACGTATCTACCATTGTCATCGGACCAGGCAATGCCCATTTTATAGGCTTATTAGTCTGTTTACGTAAAAATTTAGCATCATCAACAAAAACTGATTTTTGACGGGCAACCTGGTCTACAACAACAGGAACGCTCGCATCATAACGATCACGAATTTTTACAATTTTACGATTTTCAAAATCTACACCGCTTAAATGCTCGATAAAAGTCGTTACAAAATGCTGGCGTGTTTGCTCACCATCACTAATTATATCAACCCCTGCCAATTGTTGTTCATGCAAAGAAATGCGCAAAGCATCTTGTTTCCCTTCAAATAACTGATCTCCTTCTAATTTCCAAGGTGACCAAAGTTTTTCAGGTGGTGCAAGCCAGGCAGGTTTTGGTAAACTTCCAACAATTGAGGTGGGTAATAATAATTTCTTCATAATAAAATAATTTTAATGTGTTGTTGTATTAATTAAAGAGCAAAATTGGCAGACCACTGTTCTAATACACTTTTGTGAGGTTTAATGAAATGCTCTTCTGCAAATTTACCCTGCTCAATTGCTAACTGACTACGCTCTTCTCGGTTGTATACAATTTTTGTTAAAGAATGGTCTTGGTTTTTCAAACTAGGTCTATAGCAAACTGGTGCGACAGAATTTGCATTATAAATTTCAGGTCTGTAAATCTTTTGGAACGTTTCCATTGTACTAATGGTACTGATTAATTCAAGGTTTGTATAATCAGTTAGTAAGTCGCCAAAGAAATAAAACGTTAAAGGTGCAACGCTGTTAAGCGGCATAAAACAACGAACCTGCAAGCCCATTTTTTTGAAGTATTGCTCCGTTAAAGAAGAATCGTCGGTTTGGTATTCAAAACCTAATATCGGGTGATGGTTTCCTGTGCGATGATACGTTTTACTATCTGATACACTCAAACAGATAACAGGTGGTTTAATAAAGCTTTTTTTGTACGTTTCTGAATTTACAAAATACTTAAATAAATTGCCGTGTAGTTCACCAAAATTATCAGGAATGGTAAAGTTGTTTTTATCCTTATTATGCTCTGAAAGTAATATGCTAAAATCATAATCGCGCACATAAGAAGAAAAATTATTTCCAACAATGCCTTCAATGCGTTTACCTGTTTTGTGATCGATAATATGCGTTTTTAAAATCTCAATCGATGGAAATTTTTTACCACTACCATCAATATCTATATAAACAGAAACAATTTCTAATTCAACCGAATAGCGATCGTTATTAGGATTATCCCAGTTCGCCAACGTATTAAAACGATTGTTAATCATATTAATAGTATTGCGTAAGTTTTCTTGGCGACTCGCTCCTCTTGCCAAATTAGCAAAGTTGGTTGTTGCACGTGTACTATTGGATGGAATATAGTCTTCATTGAAAAAAATACTCTCTAATGTAAATGAAAAATCATTCTTGATTGTATTCTTAGTGTTTTCAATATCTTTCTTTTCGTTTATTCTTAAATCTTCTTGTATGTCCGCTTTCATCTGATAACAATATTTAGTTTTTTTACCTTGCAAATTTGTAAATAAAAGATGAATTATTTTAATATAGACTAAAAATCAGATAAACATTCTTTTTTAATGAATTATTTAAGATTATTAATCTTTTATAAAATATAATAATGATAAAAACAGATAATTTTTCTTTAGAGAACTTAAATAGGATTGATTTGAGATTGCACAGAGTACTTCAAATAGATGTCTAATTGATACTTTTTTTGCTTAAAATTTTAATTATGAAAGAATATTTTTAAAATAATCTATATAAAGATCTTAATTTTAATAAACTAAATCTTATTTTTTATTTTTGAAGTAGAGTAATTGACCAAATACAATTATTCAATTTAAAATTGATAAAAGTTTGTTTTTGTTTTGTTTTATTTTGTTCAGATTAGTACTTTTCTTGTACCTAATTTGTATCTCATAATCTACAAATCCTAATAGAAAAGAGTGAATTTGTGCCTCAAAGACTATGATTCGCTACAAATTACTCAATTTCTCTTGTGAAAATTTTATGTAATGTTTCATACATTTTATAAGTATCAATATCTGCTGTATTATCCTGAGTTACAACTTCAACAACCTGACTCTTATTCCTGAAGATAATTTCTTTGGCTCCTTCATCATTGGATAATAACATGAGTTCTGAGAAGTATTTTCTTGGAAATAAAACCGGAACCCCTTTGTAATCCTGTTTTTTGGTTATAATAATTGCTTCAGTTTCTTTCTTATGAAGTTTAAGCATTGTATTTAAATGCGAACTACTAATAAAAGGCTGATCTGCCAGTACAAAAAGCATAGCATTTATGTTTGGATATTTTTTATCTATTTCGGCAGTTATTGAAGCTATAGAACTGCCCAATCCCTGCTGCCAGTTTTCATTGATAACTACAATAGTATTTGAAAAATCTATTTTTTGCTCAATTTCATTTTTATACGCCCCCAGAACTACAAAAAAAATATCTGCATCGGTTGACAAAGCATTTTTAATAACACTCCCTAATAAAGTCGAATCTCCCCAAGGCAAAAGCTGCTTTGATTCTCCCATTCTTTTAGCAATGCCTGCGGCTAAAACTACTATGGCGATTTGATTCATTACAATTCAATTATAATTTTAGGAGTGAATAGTACTATTTTTATATTTTAATGATATTGGTTTCTCTTTCCTTACTACAGCAAGTATCTCAGCAATAATACTAATTGCAATTTCCTGAGGGGTCTCTGCCCCTATACTAATACCTGAAGGTCCATAAGCTACATCAAGCAGACCTTCATTATAAGAATCTGTGTATTCAAAAAAATCATTTAGTAATTGATTTCGTCTCTTAACTGGTCCAAGAAGACCAAGATAAGCTGGCTGTGAATTTTTCAATTCTACAAGAAACTTTAAGTCGGTTGCATAGCTGTGTGTCATTAAAACAACAGCAGTTTCATTATCAACAGAAAGAGCATCAATTTCTCCGGGCAATAAATGAACAATACGTGCTGCTCCCGGAAAATCAGTAATTTTTTTTGGATCTTTTACCGAGGCTACAATAGTAATTTCCCAGCCAGTTAAAGATGCAAAATAGCATAATTGAACGGCATCATGTTCTGATCCAACTATAATTAAATGAAAGCGTGGTTTTAATATTTGTGTAAAATTCGATAAGGATTTGTCTAATTGAACCGTAGAAAAAGTAAAATTCTTCTCTTCAAAATGAAATTCAGAACCTAAACCAGGCTGACTTCCTTCTGTTTTTGTGTAAAAGGATTCTATTTCTAAAGGTTTTCTTTCCTGTACAACAGTTTCTAAAGCATTCCAAAGAGCTATATCAGGAGAAAACGGCTCTATAAGAATATATAGGATACCTTCACACCCAAGTCTATATCTTCCATCATAAATCATGATCTTTGCTTTATTGTCGAAAAATACAGACTGAGATTGTTTGAGGATTTCATTTTCGACACATCCTCCACTTACTGCACCAACCATCGTATTGTTTTCAAATATCAGCATACGTACACCCGGTCTTCTGTACGAGGAACCTTCGATAGCGACAACTGTTGCCATAATGCTTTTGAGTCCCATTGACTGTGCTGAAAGGTATGCTTCTTTTAATTTCAGTAATTCGTGCATCATATTTTAATCCTTTTTTGAATAATTATACTTTCAACATATTTATACGCTAATTCGTTAAACTGTTGCAAGACTAAAAGGCAGTTTTCTAATTCGTTTTCCTGTAAGATCAAAAATGGCATTGGTAAGTGCCGGTGCTAGTGGTGGAAGTCCAGGCTCACCTACTCCGCCCGCATCTGCCTCATTGTCTATGATATAGACCTCTATCGTTGGGATTTCATTAATTCTGGGCAATGGATAATCATAAAAATTATGCTGTTCTACTACATTATCTTTAAACGTAATCTGATGCGTAGTGGCCGCTCCCAATCCCATCACAATAGAACCTTCTACCTGTGCATGAATAATGTCGGGATTGACATACCAGCCACAATCCATTACAGCCCAAACTTTATCAATTTTAACACCTCCCTGAGGATTTTTTGAAACTTTTACAATATGGCCTACTGTTGAATTAAAGCATTCTGTTATCGCAACACCATATCCTTCATTTTTTGCACGGTTTTTCCAGCCTGATACTTCTTCCATCTTATCGATTACCTTTTGACAGCGCTCTTCCTGCAAATGCTGGCGACGGAAATCCAAAGGATCTTTTCCTGCTTCGTGCGCCATTTCATCGATAAAACTTTCATAAGCAAATCCGTTAGTTGATGCGTAAACGGAACGCCAAAAACTGGTTGGAATCGTTGTTTCAAAAAGAACATCTGCAATACTCAGGTTTTTAATACTCTCGTAATAGGGTTTCAAAAATCCTTCGCTGGTACTTCTGTTGGGCTTATCTTTTGCACCGCCACGCCAGTGATCATTGTTCTGGCCGGCCATTCTAAATTTTAATGCTTCAATTTTTCCATTGGTAATCATTCCTTCGCATCGATAAGATATTCCGGGGCGAAACGGTCCTAAAGTAGCATCGTCCTCACGTGTCCAGACTACCTGAACCGGACCACCTATTATTTTTGAAACACCAACGGCCTCACTTGGATAATCGATCATCGCTTTTCTTCCAAAACCACCTCCAAGGAAAGTCATATTCACAATTACTTTCTCTTTGTCAATTTTAAATTGTTTACTGATATCATCCTGAATCCATCCCGGAGCCTGAATCGGGCCCCAAATTTCAATCGAATCACCTTTATGATGTGCAATACAGTTAATAGGCTCCATAGCAACATGCGATTGATACGGAGTTTGATAAACCACATCTAATTTTTTTGTCGATTGGACAAGAATTTCGTTAGGAATACCTTGCGTTTTGAGTATCATACCTTCCTGACTGTGCAGTAAATCATCTTGGGTTTTAAAGATTTCCGGAGTACTCCAGTGTTTAAAACCACTGCTGTCCCACTGTACTTTTAATGCTTTTCTGCCTTCAAGGGCTGCCCAGGTTGAATCTGCCACTACAGCAACTCCTTCTCGTATATGTTCATAATACGCCATTTCGACTTTAAAAACTTTCTTAACACCCGGAACTTTTAGGGCTGCTGTTGCATCAAAACTTTTTACTTTTCCAAAGTAGCGTGGATCACGTTCTACTGAAGCAAACAACATTCCCGGAATTCTTTTATCGAGTCCAAAAATTAAGGCGCCATTAGTTTTAAGCGGTGTATCAATTCTTTTTAGCGGCTTTCTGATTAGTTTATATTCTGATATTTTTTTTAGCTTTGGTTCTTTTGGAGCCGGCAGTTTTGAAGCCGCTAAAACAAGCTCTCCGTAGTGTGCTTTTTTTCCGGATGGTTTATGAATTACATGGCCGGATGCCGCATAGCAATCTGCAACGGGAACATTCCATTTTGCAGCTGCTGCACTAATTAGCATTTCGCGTGAAGCAGCGCTTAATTTTAGCAGATTTTTATAGGAGGAGCGAATGGTAGAACTTCCTCCTGTGACCTGTCCACCGTATTTTTTTTCATTTCCAATAGCAAAAATTACATTGATATCATTCATATCAACTTCCAGTTCTTCTGCTACAATTTGTGGTACCGAATGATACGAACCTTGTCCCATCTCGGCTCTGTGATTGACAATCGTTACTTTTCCTGACGGATTAATAATAATCCAGGGACACAGCTCTATTTCAGATTCACTTAACTCTGAAGGATGTACCAGAATTGGTGCACCCTCTGCGGGAAAATAAAAACCAAGGCAAAGTGCAGCCCCGCCTAAACCGGTTAGCTTAAGAAAATTTCTTCTTGTAGTATCTACGTTATTATTTTTCGTCATCAGATAATCATTAAATTAATGAAATACTATTTAGCAGGAGCATAAGCGCCAGTTTGCAGCCATGTAATCCAGGCTTTTTTAAATTGTGCATGGGTTAAAGGCGGAACGGTTCTTCCTTTTCCCGGATTCCAGCCACCTTTTACCAAACCATCATCGGCATGCGCAATAAGTTTTTGCAAATCCTTATGGCCATTCAGTTCAGGGTTAACCAATTGTTTAGCCAATTCGTGAGGTGTCTTCCCTTCAAATACCATTTTCATATCAGCAGGCGGTAAATGCCATTCGGGATTTCCGGGTGGGGTATGAAGTCCGGGGCTATTTGTTTGCTGATGACAATTGGCACACTTCATGGCGTATAGGCCTTTTCCATCTTTTCCGCGTTTGGGCTGCATGCTGTGAACAACATTATTATCTCCCTGAAGCGGAATATCGCCTTTTGGATGACAATTAAGGCAACGCGGACTCATAAGTACTTTGTAAACTTGTTTAAAAGCCGCTACAGATGCTGCACTGTCTTTTTTTATGGGTGTAATGCCAATATATTCCTTTTCCTTTATCCGATGATGCATCGAAACGGTAAATGCCAGTCCAATAGTAGAAACTAATAGTACGGCTATCATTAAAAATTTATTTTTTCTAGACATAAGACATAAGCTTTATTTTCTGTTTCCGCATCAGATTTTATTGTTTCCCTGCATTTGAGATGCAAGATGTATGGCTTTGCGAATTCGTGGATAAGTGCCGCATCTGCAGATATTTCCAGCCATTGCGTCGTCTATATCCTGATCGGTAGGATTTGGGTTTTCACGAAGTAAGACAGCAGCCGACATAATTTGTCCTGAATGACAATAACCACATTGCGGAACGTCTATTTCCTGCCATGCTTTTTGTGCCGGATGATCATTATTTTCAGATAATCCTTCTATTGTCACCACATTTTTACCTTCGGCACGGCTCATTTTTGTAACACAGGAGCGCACTGCTTCACCATCAAGGTGTACGACGCATGCTCCGCATTGTGCTACACCACAGCCAAATTTAGTTCCTGTGAGCCCTAACGTGTCTCGTATTGCCCAAAGCAAAGGCATTTCAGGACTCACGTCTAGTGTTTCAGGCTTACCATTTATAGTTAATTGTATCATAATTAAGTGCTATTTTCAATATTAAAGATCATTCATTACCAAATAGTTTAATTCTTTTTCTAATTTACAAAAAAATAAAATACTTAATATTAATATCTTACATTATTTAAGTTTACCAGCCTTCTTTTAATCCATTTTGAAGTGCATTTTTATACTTTTCAATATTAAATCGGTATACATTTGGTGCTTTATGTGCCTTTCCTTCCATTCTTGGTTCATCCATTTTATCCAGAATATCATAACCTATCATTTTTCTGTAGAAATTTCCCCTATTTAGTTTTTTATTAAGTATGATTTCATAAAGCCTTTGCAATTCCGGCATTGTAAATTCATCAGGAAGAAGATTATAACCGATAGGTTTGTAATTGAGTTCCTTGCGAAGATTCAATAATGCCTGATCCAGAATCGTTCTATGATCCATCATCATATTGGGCAACTCATTAATATCGGTCCATTTGCAGGTACTTGAAAAAACGTCTGTAACAGGATTTACTTTTTCATAATCAGCCAAAGCATAAAAACCTAAAGAAATAAAACGCTGTTTGTTCCAAAGTCCTTCATCATATTCTTTAAAGAAATCCTGACTCCTATTCGCATCTGCAAAAACGCTAAATTGCTGAAGATAAATATCGTGAGCTCCCGTTCTGTCTGTAAGTATTCTTTTTGCAGCCTGATTTATATCTTCCTCTTTCTGAATATACCCTCCAGGTAATGACCAAAGTTCCTGATCTTTAAGTTTTACCAGTAATATTTTCATATTAGCAGCATTATAACCAAATACAACACAGTCAATTGACAAATGCGGTAAATATTCATTGAAAGCTGTTCTGGAAAATTCTAAAACAAGTTCCTTTAATGAGTTTTCCATTTATAATTTTAATTCTTTAATACTTAATAATTTAATTATTTTGAAATTTACTATATTCATTATCACTAACTGGTTCCAGCCAAACTACAGCCCCTTTATTGGTATTGGTACTGATGGCAACATGAACCAAGGTATCATTAGGAGTTGCGCCGTGCCAATGGATAATATTAGGTGGGCACTTTATGACTTGTCCTTTTTTCATTATTTGTATTTGCTTGCCTTTTTCCTGATAATATCCTTTACCTTGGGTAATTAATAAAATCTGACCTCCTTTATGGTAATGCCAGTTTGTTCTTGCACCGGGATCAAAAGTTACATTACCAATTTGTGTATCATACAGCGTATCATTTTCCATCAGCATCGTTACCCATGCTGCTCCTTTAAAATTATTATTTATAATTTTTTTACCTTTTAAAAAAATTAAATTTGATTCCGTAATCTTATCATACGGATGTTCCTCTTTACCATTATTACACGATATTATTCCCACTGAAATACAGATTGTAAAAGCTATTACGAGACTTTTTGTGTAATTTATTTCTTTCATAACTTTGCTGTTTTCGTTAGTATTTAATTTGAACTGATTTACTCTAAAACATTACTTTAGAAAAAACTAAGTAATTTAGTCACAGTTGAAAGACATATTCTGGTTTCAAATACATTTGAATGTGATTAGCGCCTTCTATTACAAATAGCTACTTATTTAGCATTTTTAGTTTTGGTTTTTACTTTTAGAACTTCATCTAAAACCTTTTGAGCCGACTTACCTTCTTTACTTCCAATCATTACTTTAATAATAGCTGTAAATTCCTGAAGCTGACTTGATGTAAGACCAACATTCAGACAAATATTTAAATGTGATTCGAGCATCGGTTCTGCATCTCCAATACTGGCTATTACAGAAATGGTTACCAATTCTCTTTCAGCATAAGTTAAAACATCTCTCTCAAAAACATCTGCAAAAAGATGTTCTTTAAGAAACACATCTATTTCAGGTGCAAATGCTGAATAACCTTTCTTTGGGATATCTTGCTTTGCTCCAGTTAGTTTTTCCAGGATTGCCTGACCTCTTTGATATTTACTTTTTTCGTCATTTATTGGAGATGCTCCAGCACCAACGACATCTGTAATACCTTTAGCTTTTCGCTCATCAAGTACAGTCATAAAAGTCTGTAATCCTCGGATACTGCGTGGAAATCCGCAATAGGCATAAAGATGAACAATACTTTCTTTGATCTGATTGATTGTTAGACCGGTATCTAATCCTGCATTTAGTTCTTCTTTAAGTTTTATTAAATCGCCTTTTGCAGTAACGGCAGCAATTCTAACAATTGCTTTTTGTTTGTTATCTAAACTTTTAACTGTATCCGTTTGCGCTTCCATTGTTATTGAAGTAATTATTGCTATTGTAAATAATATCGATTTTAAAAGTGCTTTCATTTTTATTGAAAAATTAATTAACCATCTTTATTTTCTTCAGCCAATTTTGGATTTCAACCTGAACTTGTTTTTCTTTTTCGCCTTCCATTACAAATAAAATTCCATCTCTTTCTATACCTCCTTTGACTGAGAAACCTTCTAAAACATTGCTTTTAGCACATAATTCTTTGACAGTTTGAAAACTGCTGCCAATTCCATAACCGGCATTTGTATTGAAGGGTATAACTGTTTTTGCTTCCAAATTATATTCTTTTAAAAAGCTTTTCATAGGAGGCGGCAACTGCATACCCCAGGTTGGAAAACCTACAAATACAATATCAAATTTTTCAACATTGGCTATTTTGTTTTTTAGCGGAGGCAGAAAACCAGTTTCATTTTCTTTGGAAACCTGGCTCACGATCTTTTTGTAATCTTCCGGATAAGGATTTTGTAATTCAAGTTCTACCAATGTTCCTCCAACATTTTTATGAATAATCGCAGCAACCGTTTTGGTGTTTTTAGTTCGTGATAAATACACGATCAGTATATTTTTATCTTTTAACAATGCTGTTTTATTTTGAGCTGGTTGCTGCGCTTTAGTACATCCTGAAAACATACAAACTACTGTAGTCAAAAAAAATAAGAATGTGATCGATTTTTTCATTTTTTGTTTTTAGTGAAATTATTTATCCAATCCTTTTTTTTAACCAATCATATAAAATCAGCAATCTGGATATTGTTTAAATGTGAAAACGGAAAGTGCAATATTTTACTTTTCTAGTTTTCTTTCGCTCAGCCACTTCACCATGTTAGGATCCCTGTGATCAAAAAACAAGCTTGCATTGGTATCTAAAGTTTGGATTAGATTCAAATCTTCCGGCGATAATTCAAAATCAAATATGTTGAAGTTCTCTGCCATTCTTTCTTTGCGAACTGATTTAGGAATAGCAACTACTCCCCTTTGAGTCAGCCATCTTAAGATAACCTGCGCTGTAGATTTATTATGTTTTTGAGCAATTTTTTTAAGAATCTCATTTTGAAAAATATCATTTTTTCCCTCTGCAAAAGGTCCCCAGGATTCGATTTGAATATTGTTTTCCTGAAGGAATTTTTGAGATTCATTTTGCTGATGAAAAGGGTGTGTTTCTATTTGATTGACTGCAGGAACAAAGCCTGTATTGGCAACTAAATCCATTACCCTGTCAGGATGAAAGTTAGAAACCCCAATTGCTTTTACTTTTCCTTCTTCATATAATTCCTGCATGGCACGCCAGGAGCCGTAGATATCACCATAAGGCTGGTGAATCAGGTATAAATCCAGATAATCTAATTGCAGTAGTTCTAATGATTTCTGAAAAGCCTTTTTAGTGTTTTCATAACCTGTATCACTTATCCAGAGTTTTGTGGTAATAAAAAGTTTTTCTCTGGCAATATTGCTTCTTTTAATGCCTTTTCCAACCGCTTCTTCATTCCTATAAGAAGCCGCTGTATCAATTAATCTGTAACCGGTTTCAATTGCATCAACTACTGCCTGTTCGCATTCTGCCATGTCTTGCATTTGAAATACACCAAACCCTAAAATGGGCATTTCGACACCATTGTTTAATTTTATATTGTACATTGTAATAATGATTAATAATTCTATTATTACAAATCTCCGAACTAAATACGACGGCACTGGTATACAGATTACGGAATCTCCTACCAAAATTACTGATTGGGAGCAAACTGCTGTCTAAGCTGTTCTTAAATAGCTAAATTTGTTTAATAAACATTAAAAGACATGGAACAAGTATTTAACTTCGAGGCAATTAGTGAATACAATGATTTTAATAATCATGAAACTTTACATCCATTAGTTAGTATAATTGATTTTAATAAGGCAAAACCAAGGACTGGTTCTAAAATGAACTTTGAACTATATTGTATATTTTTAAAACAGGTAAAATGCGGAGATTTAAAATACGGTCGTAATTATTACGATTATCAGGAAGGGACTTTAGTTTTTATATCACCAGGTCAAACCATTGATGTAGAAAATAAAGTAGATTATTATCAGCCGGCAGGACACGGATTGGTTTTTCATCCTGATTTGATCCGAGGAACATCTCTTGCCAAAGGTATTGCTGAATATAGTTTTTTCGGTTACGATACTAGTGAAGCGCTTCATTTATCAGAAAAAGAAAAACAACTTGTCTTTGACTGCTTTGCTAAAATTGAAGTTGAATTAAAACAATCTGTTGATAAACACAGTAAAAAGCTTATTGCGTCAAATATTGAGTTATTTTTGAATTACTGCGAAAGATTCTACGACAGGCAATTTATTACCAGAGATACTACCAACAAAGGAATTGTTGAAAAATTTGAAGAACTTTTAAACAGCTATTTTTCTTCCGATAAACCTAATATAATAGGTTTACCTTCTGTTGCCTATTATGCTGGAGAACTAAATTTATCTCCTAATTACTTTGGCGATCTCATTAAAAAAGAAACCGGAAAATCTGCTCAGGAATACATTCAAAATAAGATAATTAATGTCGCAAAAGACAAAATATTCGATTCTACTAAGACCATTAATGAGGTCGCTTATGAATTAGGATTTAAATATCCGCAGCACTTTACTCGTTTTTTTAAACAGCACGTTGGCAGTACTCCAAACGAATATAGGATTTTGAATTAAGGAAATGGAGGTTCAATTGTAAATATTTCTTCTATAAATGCATTTAAACCCACAGTTGGAAATCCCTCCTATCAGGCTTTTAAACATGGAGTCGAAGGTCTATGCAGGGGGAGGATTTTAACTTATTTAAATCATTCTAAAATAAGACAAACCGCTCTGAAAAACATTAGAGCGGTTTTCTTTATTTTACAAGAAAAAAATAATTTTCTAATTAAATTTTGACCGAAACTCTATTGGCGACTTGATTCTCTTTTTTGTCAAAAAACCTGCAGAGGTTTTAAACATTGCAGGTTTTTACTGTAAACACTAAAACCGCTCAAAAGTTTTGTACAAAATTAGGGCACAGTTGTTCTCATTGAAATCTTTTTATAAATTCCATCATATCGCCAATTGTTTTTATGTCTTCTTTTTTGGTATAACCAAGTGCCTTCATCTTTTCAATGTGTAGCAGACTGGTTAACATCGCCTTTTGTAGTCCGTTTAATGGATCATTGCTTGTATCGGGCTCAAAAAGTAGGGATACTGGACTTGTTTGTGACGGAATATCTGGCCACTCCGTTCTTTTTTGATTGGAAAAAACTTCCGTAAATGGTAACACTTTCGGATTTTTATCCCTGTCGGTTAGCGGATTCATACTCCATTTCTCGCAAACAGTTTTTATGAATGAAGTATGCTCAAACTGTGTGTTGATTATTGTATTTGGCTGAATATATGATGATACCATTACCATTGGAACGCGAACACCAAGACGGTCAAAGCCAAAATCGCACTCCCCTTTCATACCAGCAACAGGCGCTATCGTTTCTGGTGGGACTACATGATCATAACAACCACCATGTTCATCATGAGTAATAATAAAAAGTATTTTATCTTTTTTTGGACTGTTTTTGATGGCATTATACACTTCTCGTATTAGTTCATCTCCTAATTTTACCGTACCGGCAGCTAATTCGTGATTTACTGCAGACGGATGCTGATCGTTATGTTTATGAAGAAACTGAGGTTCGATAAATGAATATTGTGGCAGGTTTCCCAATTCCAGATCGAAGAAAAAATCAAGATGCCCGTGCGTATTATCTTTCCCTTCCCCAAACCCGTTAACAATATTAGTAAGACTCAGAGGCGCTATAGGCGAATACACTTTCCATGAAACATTCTTTTCATTCATGCGATCAAAAATAGTTGGCAGTGACCAAACATTTTTTATCCACGAATCCATATCACTAAAATCGCCATCAATCCCAGGAAAACCGGTTCCATCCTCACCAAGCGGATTAATTACTTTACCTCCTGAGCTTGCCGCATGCCAGAACGCACGATTGCAATAAGTCTGACTAGGTACTGAACAATGCCAATTATCAAAGACCGCAAATTCTTTTGCTAAAGTTGCCATTGCAGGAATTTGGTCAGGCTGAAAACACTGCATGATCACCTCATACTGTTCATACTTTGGTTTGTCTATACCGTAGGTTGATCGGAGATTATTTTCATAATCGTTGACAAAGCCAATCATACCAGGCGTAGGTGCAGGAACGGGCAGATTGTAAGGTGGTATCATTTTATAATCAAACTTACCAATATTAGAATCAGGAATAATGGTATTAAAAAGTTGTGTATTTACATGCGGATATTCTTCACCCGGATCTGGATAAGGCATCGAAAAGTTGACTGCACGCGAAGGAGTAATACTTGTATTATCTGAATCATTGCTGGCTCTGTCAGGAATAGGATTCGCATAATCAACTTCCGGATTATAAAGCCCATCAAAAGTTTTTTCTTTAGGTATTTCATCTTTCTCATAAAGATAACCTAGTAGATTGTCGAAAGAACGGTTTTCAAGCATAAGAACTATAATATGCTCGAAAGTTTCCAGACCGTTAAATTGGTTTTGGTTTTCCATTTTTAATTGTTTTAAATTAAAATATATAAGTAAATTAAGATAATTAAAAACAAATTTATACAATTAGTTTTATATTTTTTCAAAGTATTTATCTGAACTTCAAATTGTTAAACCTCAAACCGAAGTTCATTAAGCAATAAATTAAAAGGGAGTTAATACCTTTTTTACAAAAAACAAGGCGTTCTATTTTTATAGAATGCTCTTATATCTCTACTTTGAGTCCATAATTTAAATACAATACATCAATAGAACGAACAGGTTTGTTATAGTTACCCTAATCTGATCTATAAAATCTCCCTTAAGTTATATGAAATCCCGGCAAACTTCTAGTTCATTATTATATCCTTGGCTTTAATCTTTCCTTTGATCTATAAAATTCAAAGAGATGAGAAAAATAGTTGTAATAATAATGATACTTTTTCAAGCTGTAGCTGCTTTGGCTCAAGAGCAGGAAAAAACATCAAAAATATGGAGTTTAGAAGAGTGTATTTCATACGCAATCAAAAATAACATTACGGTAAAACAGGCAGAACTTACACAAAATACTGCCGAAATCAATTACAAACAGTCAAAATATGAACGATTACCAAGTGTTAGCGCAAACGCTTCACAAAGCATGAACAACGGGCGAAGTATTGACCCTATTACCAGCAGTTACGTTTCGCAATTGATCAATTCAACAAGTGCGGGAGTAAATGCATCAATGACTTTATATAAAGGAAATTACATCAACAATACGATCAAACAAAAAGAGCTTTTAGTAAAACAAAACGATTTTTTTGTTACTGAAGCAAAAAACAATGTTCTTTTGAGTGTCGTACAAGCTTATCTTCAGGCATTGTATTACAGAGAAGGAATTGAAGTGGCTAAAAATGTTATTGTTTCTTCTAAAGAACAATTAAGCCAAATGAGCACAAAATATAAAGCAGGATCTGCTGCAGGAATTGACGAGGCAAATTTGGAAACACAACTTAAAAATGATGAAGTAACTTTGATTACGGCACAAAACAATTACCGTTTACAGCTTATTACATTAAAACAATTACTGGAATTAGACCCTAATGAATCTTTTGATATTGTACCCACAAAATTAGCATCAGATCAGTATTTAATTCCCGATTTGAAAACAGTCTATAGTTTTGCTGCTGCAAATTTACCGGAAATAAAAAGTGCCAGCCTTCAGACTTCCATTAAAGAATTGGAATTATCAAAAGTCAAAGCAGGTTATTTACCAACACTTAGTTTAACCGCTGGTCTTAATTCAGGATATACCAATACACAAGATTACAACTTCCTCAATCAGTTTGATGGCAATTTTTACCAAAGTGCCGGATTGTCTTTGAGTATTCCGATTTTTAGCAAATATCAAAATAAAGCCAATGTAGCCAATGCCAAAATTGAAATTGAAAGTTCTAAACTTTCGGCAGTTTCAGAGAATAAACAATTATACCTGAAAATTGAAAATGCCTGGCAAAATGCAAATTCAAGCCAAAGCCAAATGGAAGCGGCCGCAGCCTTAAAAAGTTCTTCAAAACTGGCCTATGATATGTCTATTAAAAAATCAGAGCTGGGCGCGTTGAGTTCTACTGATTTATTGGTAAGCAAGAATACCTATCTCAATGCCGAGCAAACTTATTTACAAGCCAAATTATCGTTGGCTTTATATTATCAGCTACTACAATTTTATCAGGGAAACCAAATTCAAATTTAAATTATAAGCATCATGAATAAGAAATCAAAAATAACCCTAGCTTCCATTTTAGTAACTATTGCCATTGGAACAACTATTTACTCTTTTACCAATAAAAAAGAAGTACTTCAGGTTGAAACGGTTCATGTTAGAAATGGAAATATCAGCAATATCGTTACAGCCACAGGAACTATAGAAGCAACTAAACAAGTTGAAGTTGGAACTCAGGTTTCAGGCGTTGTACAAAAGATTTATGTCGATTATAATTCGACTGTAAAAGCCGGTCAGCTCATAGCCGAATTAGATAAAGAAAACCTTGAGGAAGTTTTACAACAGGCAAAATCAGCTTACAATGTGGCTTTGCAGGATCAAAATTACAAGCAAGTCATTTATGACAGGCAATATTCTCTTTATAAAGCCAATGTCATTAGTAAAGCTGATTATCAGGAAGCCTTATTTAATTTAAATACGGCAAAAGGAACAGCACAACAGCAGAATTCTAATTTGCGAAAAGCTCAGACCAATTTAGGTTATGCCAATATTTATTCTCCAATTGACGGCGTTGTGCTTTCTAAAGACGTTGACGAAGGTCAGACCGTAGCAGCAAGCTACAGTACGCCTACTCTTTTTACCATTGCAAAAGATTTAAAACAAATGCAGGTTGAAGCCAATGTTGACGAGGCTGATATTGGCGCTGTAAAAGAAGGCCAAAGGGTAACTTTTATGGTAGATGCTTTTCCTGAACAGGAGTTTTCAGGTTCCGTCACACAAGTTCGATTAAATTCGACTGTTACTTCAAATGTAGTGACTTATACCGTTATTATAAAAGCAGATAATCCTGAAGAAAAACTAAAACCCGGACTAACTGCTACAGTCTCTATTTATACCATGGAGCTAAAAGATGTGATGACTTTAGAAGCCAAAGCTTTTGCCTTTGAACCCGACATGACTCTCTTGAATGAATTTAACAAAAGTAAAAACGGGGAAGCTTCCACACGAAAAATGGATAGCTCTACAGATAAAAATGTTAAAACGATTTGGGTAAAATACAACGATGGAATTCACCAACAACAAGTAGTGGTTGGAAAAAATGACGGAATTAATTATGAAATCATTAGCGGGTTATCACAAGCCAATCAAATTATAACAGCGCTAAGAAAAGAAAAATCAGTAACTCAAGAAACTTCTGGAAGTTCATCAAGCCCTTTTATGCCAAAACCTCCCGGAAAAAAATAAGCTATGAAAAATATCATTATAAATATTCAGGATTTAAAGCGAGAATTTAAAATGGGCGACGAGATTGTACGTGCCATAAAAGGAATTTCGTTTTCTATAGAAGAAGGAGAATTTGTAACTATTATGGGGTCTTCGGGTTCGGGAAAATCAACTTTGCTTAATATTTTAGGATGTCTCGATCAGCCTTCATCCGGAATTTATGAAATTGATGAAACTCCGGTTCGAAATTTAGACCGAAACCAATTGGCAAAAATCAGAAATGAAAAAATTGGTTTTATTTTTCAGTCTTATAATTTGCTTCCAAGAACTACAGCAATTGAAAATGCAGAATTACCATTACTCTATAATAAAAATGTGAAAGCCGATGAAAGACGAAAAAGAGCCATTGATTCTTTAAATCTGGTAGGTTTATCAGGACGTTTGGAGCATACGCCAAGTCAGCTTTCGGGCGGACAGCAGCAACGTGTGGCCATTGCAAGATCTTTGGTTAACGATCCGGTTGTTATTCTTGCCGATGAAGCTACAGGAAATCTGGACACGAGAACTTCTTATGAAATTATGGTGCTTTTTCAAAAATTAAATGCCGAAGGAAAAACAATTGTATTTGTAACGCACGAGCCTGATATTGCCTTATTCAGCGGCAGAACGATTGTTTTAAAAGACGGTCACATCATTAAAGATTACAAAAATGAAAATATCTTAAACGCTGCCGAAGCCTTGCAAAATATGGGCGATGAAAAAGAATAACAGCATTAAAAAACAGAACTTATGAATTTTTCAAGTTTATTTAAAATAGCATTAAAAGCACTTCAAATTAATAAAATGAGGGCTTTTCTAACCATGCTCGGAATCATTATTGGTGTAGCCTCTGTTATTGCAATGCTTGCCATTGGCGAAGGCTCAAAAGAGAGCATTAAATCGCAAATTTCAAGTATGGGTTCTAACATGATTACGATTAGACCGGGGGCCGGAATGCAGGGCGGCGTAAGAATGGATGTGAGCAGCATGCAGACATTAACAGTAAAAGATTTAGAATCGATTGAAAAAAAAGCAACTTTGGTTGAAAATACTTCGCCCGTAGTAAACGGAAGCGGTCAGGCAATCAGAAGTTCTAAAAACTGGCCGACAACATTATATGGCGTTGCTCCGGATTATTTAAAAGTCAGAGTTTTAGATGTCGAAGACGGAACCATGTTTACTCAGGAAGACATACAGGCTTCTGCAAAAGTTGCCGTAATAGGTAAAACAATTGTTGAAAATTTATTTGGAGCAAACGAAAACCCAATTGGAGCCACAATTCGTTTTAATAAAATTCCGTTTAAAATTATTGGCGTTCTTGCTGAGAAAGGCGAAAATACTTTTGGGCAGGATCAGGATGATGTTATTTTGGCGCCTTATACTGCTGTTCAAAAAAGGGTTTTGGCTGCCACTTATTTACAATCAATTGTAACCTCGTCTAAAAGTGAAGACAATGCAACCGCTGCTGTTAACAAGATTTCTCAAATTTTAAGAGACAATCATAAACTGGGAAATGCTGATGACGATTTTAACGTCTTTTCTCAACAAGAATTAATCTCAATGTTTAGTTCAACCAGCGAAATGATGACAGTTCTTTTAGTTGCCATTGCCGGAATTTCACTATTGATTGGCGGCATTGGGATTATGAATATTATGTATGTTTCTGTTAAGGAAAGAACAAGAGAAATTGGTTTAAGAATGGCTGTTGGAGGCAGAGGAAATAATATTTTGATGCAATTTTTGACTGAAGCCATCATAATTAGTATTACAGGTGGAATAATTGGAGTAACTTTAGGGTTGATTTCGACTTTTTTTATTGCCAATGTTTTAAACTGGCCAACAAGCGTAACGCTGTTTTCAATATTGATTTCATTTGCCGTTTGTGCCATTACCGGAATATTTTTCGGATGGTATCCAGCACGAAAAGCAGCTGCTTTAGACCCAATAAACGCCTTACGTTATGAATAATTTTATAAAAAACAACCGTCTGTTTGCCGTCTTGATACACATTTCGGTTTGGGCGGTTTTATTTAGTTTGCCGTATCTATTATCTTCCGGACAATCTTTTGACTTGCAGAAAATTATAGAGCATTCCTGGATTCCGCTTGCCTTTTATGCCATCATTTTTTATTTGAATTATTTCGTTTTTATCAATGCCTTTTTGTTTAAAAAGAAAGTCGCGCTGTATTTTATCGCCAATGCAATAGTTATTGCCTTTTTTATCTGGCTCAATTTTCAGCTTAGGGATTATTTTACAGCAAAATTTCCTTTGATTGAAGATGCAAAAAGAGATTTTCCGCCAAAGCGATTCTTTGTTTATATTGATACGCTTTCGCTTATAATTCCGCTAATTTTTTCTATTACTCTAAGAATTTATGAGCGTTGGGTTAAAAATGAAGTTGAGAAAAACGAATCTAAAAATACCCAATTAGAATCGGAATTGCAGCATTTAAAATACCAGCTTCAGCCTCATTTTTTCTTTAATTCGTTAAATAACATTTACTCTCTGGTCGATATTTCTCCGGAAAAAGCAAAAGAAACCATTCACAGTCTGGGTATTTTGATGCGTTATCTTTTATATGAATCTAATGTAGAGAAAGTAAGCCTTAAAAAAGAAATCGAATTCATAGAAAGATACATTGATTTAATGAAGATGAGAACTTCAGAAAAAACGGCTGTAAATGTTGATTTTCCAGTATTGACAGAAGATTTACAAGTGGCACCGCTTCTTTTTATTTCTTTGATTGAAAATGCTTTTAAACATGGCGTTTCGGCAATAAACAATTCAACTATTTATTTTTCAATGCAAATTGAAGGATCAAAAATAAAATTTGAAACCCAAAACAACAACATCAAAAAGAGCAATGCAGACAAAAGCGGTTCCGGAATTGGCTTAAAAAACATTCAAAAAAGACTTGAATTATTATATCCTGAAAATTATCTTTTTAGGATTCAGGAAACGGATGAAATTTTTAGCACACAATTAGAAATAAATACGCAAAAATAAGAGGTATGCAGGAAAATAAAATCAGCTGTATTGTAGTCGATGATGAACCATTTGCCTTGGAACTCATTCAGAATTACGTCTTAAAAACACCTTTTTTAGAATTAAAAGGAAAATGCAGCAATGCTTTTGATGCACTGGAATTATTAAATACCGAACAAATTGATTTGGTTTTTCTGGATATTCAAATGCCGGAATTATCCGGATTGGAACTGTCAAAAACCATTTCAAAAGAAACCCGAATCATTTTTACAACCGCTTTTAGCGAATATGCCTTAGATGGTTTTAAAGCCGATGCGCTGGATTATTTAATGAAGCCTTTTAACTTTGAAGAGTTTTACAACGCTGCAGCAAAAGCAAAACAGTGGTTTGGATTAAAAAGGAATAAAGCTACTGAAAGTTCGGTAAGCAATGATTTTATTTTTGTAAAATCAGAATACAAACAGTTGAAAATCAAACTTAATGAAGTTTTATATTTTGAAGGATTAAAAGATTACATTAAAATATGGCTTGTCAATCAGCCAAAAGCAATTCTGACTTTAATGAGTTTAAAATCATTAGAAGAAGAATTACCCGAATCTCAATTTATGAGAATACATCGCTCTTTTATTGTAGCTTTAGATAAAATCGAAGAAATTGAGCGAAATCAAGTCATTATCAACAAACAGAGAATTACTATCGCAGAACAATACAAAATTAAATTTCAAAGCTTTATTGGTAAGAATTCTATATAAAAATAAAATTCATAAATCCCTTACTAAACTAAGCTGAATTACGCAATCTACTATGACAGCTATTTTTGCACCAAGAAGTGTGTTCAATAGTTTCATATACACTAAAGTGAGCGATGATAAATTTACAAGAAATAAATTATATAGGAACCAAAAAACTCCAAAACAACAACCTTTCAGCTTTGCATATTTAAATGGCAGGTATGGAAATATTTATAATGTGTTACTTTACTGAAATTGTTCTTGTAAAATATTCATGAAAAAAAAACTATATTTTGTTTAATATTAATATAAATAAAGTTAAACAAAAAACAATTTATTAATAATAGAGATAGTATTTAAATCATTGAAAATTCTTTATTTTGCAATAGTTCCAAGTGATCATAATATAGAGATAATCTTCATGTAAAAGGAATAAATAATATTGGTTTAAATGTGAATTATGTTTCTAGAAGATGATATTGACATATCGAGAATTGAATTAAAAAAATTGGTTGACTTTTTACCGTATCCAATTATAATTAGAGAGAATATAGAAGGCGAATATTTGTACTTCTTTTTCAATAAAAATTTTATTAAAAAAATTGGTTATCGAATACATCAGGCTCCCACAAACATGGATCTGGTAAAACTACTGTACCCTGATAAGAATTACAGAAATGAAATTGTAGCCGAATGGACTGCAAGAGAACAAAGTGTGAAACTAGCCGGAAAAGGTTTTATTAAAATAAAAGCTCATGTGAGCTGTAAATCCGGAGAACAGAAATGGTTTGAAGTTAAAGGCTCGATAATAAAGAATATGCAAATTGTTGCTTTTGTAAATATTAATAGTGATATAGTATTACAAGAAAAATTAAAGAAAAAAAATCTTAACAACGACAGAATGCTCTCTATTCTCGGACATGATCTTAGAAGCCCCATTGCGAATCTGATCTCCATTTCTTCTATGGCAGAACAGTCCGAAATTTCACAGCAGGAGTTTATTTCTATGATGAAGATTATTAAAGAGGAGTCATTGGAAACTTTACAATTACTGGACACTACTTTTAACTGGGCAAGGTTGAACTTCAACAATATTCGTCACAGCAGGGTTTTAATCGATTTTAATGTACTATTAAATGATGTTTTAAAGGCATGTAAATCAACTTTTGAAAATAAGAATATTACCTTTACAGTCGATGTTGGTCGCCTTAATAACATACATAACGATCTTGGAATTTTAACTGTTATTCTCCGAAACCTAATTTCTAATGCCATTAAGTTTACCTCTGAGAATGGTTGTATAAGTATTTCAGCGAGTAGTAATGACCTGATTATTACAGATAACGGAATCGGAATGACCTCAGAAATGGTTGAGGCCATTTTAGATCGTAATTATTCGACCCGAAGAGGTACCGCTAATGAAAAAGGTGTAGGAATTGGTCTTCAGTTGGTAATGAATCTAGTGGAAAAAATCAACTGTAAACTTTTTATTTCCAGTGAAGTTTCTAAAGGAACCACAGTACGTATTTTTTTTATGGAACATAAGGAATTCTAAGCATAATACAATAAACTCTTTGCAGGTTAGGTTATACGAATCATATTTTTAAATTGTCTAAGAAATAATCAAATTTTAACAAAGGGAATAAATCTTGGTAGAGAAAGTACTAATGCTATTGTTCGTTTCGTGTTTGGTCAAAAGGTTAATCATTATTCAGATTTGTCAAATCATCCCAAATACAAACCAATTTCCATTAAGCCAAGTGTCCAAATCCGTAATACTACCAAATTGTTATTCTGTCTTTTTTCGGCAAAAACATTTTATCTCCAGGTTTTACATTAAATGCTTCGTAAAAAGGTGTAGTATTCATTAAAGGACCATTAACACGCCAATTTGGAGGAGAATGTGGATTATTGTTAATCCACAAACGCAGGAACTCGTCTTTCATTTTTACTCTCCATATTTTGGCTATAGAAATAAAGAAGCGTTGGTCTGGAGTAAAGCCGTCGATTTTTGTGTTTCCTTGTCCTTGCGGGGTCATTTTAAAAGCATCATAGGCAACTGCTATTCCAGCAATATCCGCCGTATTTTCGCCAACTGTCATTGCGCCATTAATATGTAGATCTCCTAAAACGGTATAGGTACTGTACAAATTGATAACCTGTTGTATTCTTGACTTAAACTGCTCATAATCTTCTTTTGTCCACCAGTTTTTTAAGTTGCCATCCTTGTCATATTGCGCACCCTGATCATCAAAAGTATGGGTTATTTCGTGACCTATAACCATTCCGATACCTCCATAGTTAAGTGCATCATCTGCATTATTATCAAAATATGGAGGCTGTAAAATACCTGCCGGAAAAACAATTTCGTTGGCAGTAGGGTTATTATATGCCGTAACTGTTGGAGTTGTCGTATACCATTCTGATTTATCGACTGGTTTGTCCAATTTTAATAATTGAAATTGATATGCAGCTTTAGAGGCCGAAACAATGTTCTCAAAATAGGTATTCCTGGCTATATGTACATTGCTATAGTCTTTCCATTTATCGGGATATCCTATTTTTTTGGTCATTGCAAACAATTTTTCTTTAGCTTTTTGTTTCGTAGCGGGACTCATCCATTCCAAATTATCAATTCTTTTGGCATACGCTTTTTGCAAATTATTCACGAGAATTAACATGCGTTTTTTGGCATCTTCTGAAAAATATTTCTTTACATACAATTCACCCAACGCTTCGCCTAAGTAATTATCAACGATATTAGCCATTTTTTCGCCACGTGATTTTTGAACAGCCTGACCAGAAAGCACTTTAGTATACTCAAATGAGGCATCTGCAAAAGGTTTACTTAAATCATCTGCATATCTTTCTATAGAATTTGCTTTCAGGTAAATCTTCCAGTTATTAATGGGGATGGTTTTTAAGAGCTTGTTAAGAGCATCATAATAGGCTGGCTGGCCTACATTAATAGAATCGGTTTGAGCTCCTAAATTATTTAAAAAAGTACTCCAGTTGATGTTGGGATGTCTTTTTGCAAGATCTTTTACAGCTGTTTTATTATAATTGGCCTGTACATCCCGAAGTTCAACTTTTGTTTTATGCGAAACAGCCAGTTGTTTGTCAATATCGTAGACCAGATTAGCATTCTTTTTAGCCTCTTTGGCATCGAAACCTGTTTGTTGAAACAATGTAGCAAGGTATTTTTTATATGATTCCTGTATGGCTACAGTTGACGAATCTGATTTAAAATAATAGTCCCTGTCAGGCAAACCGATACCCGTTTGATAGATTTGAGCAATGTTCATTTTGCTGTTTTTATCATCAGGTGATACTCCAAAAGCAATGATAGAAGAATTGCCTGTTTTTACTTCATTAACTACAAAGTTCATTAAAGACGGTAAATCGCTAATTGCTTCAATTTTGGCTAGCAGGGGTTTAATAGGTGCATAACCGCGTTTGTCAATGGTTACAGTATCCATGCCTGATGCATAAAAGTCTCCTACCTTTTGTGCTATGCTTCCTGCCGCATTCTTGCTTTGCGAAATACTGTCCAATATTCTTTGCAGGCGCATACGCTGAGGGAAATTCATAAACATATAGGCACCTACTCCGGCTTGAGATGCAGGTATTGATACAGAATCGTACCATTTACCATTTACATATTTAAAAAAATCATTGCCAGGTCGAAATGTGGAATCTATTCCAGTGATGGCAATATTTTTTTTGCCTTCATGTTTTGAACACGATGTAAAAACTAAGAATGCAATAAAGAACATTAATAAATTTTTCATAATCTAAATGATTTCTATTAAAATGAACTGAAAAATGTTTGAAAGCAGATATTTAAATATAGATGTGCTTGGTGTACTTAATTTTAGCAGAACAATATACGAATTCAGTTTTTAATTCTAAAATTTTTCTCAGATTTACTACTCATAAAAGTCAGAATTATAATCCGTAATTTATCTTTAATGTAGTAATTCAGTATAAGTTTCCCGGACTATTAGTGGCTTTAATATTAAATTAATCCCGTTATTCAGATTTGCCAAATCATCTATAGTATGTATAGCACAAAAAAAACACCTGCAAAAGCAGGTGTTTTATATATTGTCTGTTAAATGTTAAGCTACAACAACATTTACTGCATTAGGACCTTTCTTTCCTTCTGCTACATCATATCGTACTTCATCATTCTCACGAATATTTTCTGATAAACCTGAAACGTGAACAAAGATTTCACTCCCGCCATTCTTTGGTGTTATAAATCCAAAACCTTTTTCTTCATTAAAGAACTTTACTGTACCTTCTTGCATCTTATTAATTATTTGTTGAGCACAAATGTAGTATAATTATTAATACAATACTGAAAAAGAAATACTTGTGACTAAATATAACTTAAATATACAATTTAATAAAAGGGATGGATATTCATTACTATTTAAAATTACATTGTTTTTTATAATCACAGAATTAATGTTTTCTTATAAAATAGTATCACAAATCGATAACACACAATCAATTAAATTGAAATTGATAAAAATTTATTTGTTTTTATTTTGCTCAGATTACTACTTTTCTTGTATCTCGACATCTGAAAAACTTATTAAAGATTGATCGGTGGATTTTAGTTTCGGAAAATAATAAACACCAAATCCTCAATCTGAAGGAACTCATATATCTCCTAATTTTTGCAACCTAATTTAGCGGCACATTACTTGAATATTAACTTTTATCAATTATTTATAATTATAAATTCATTAATCTTATTTATTATGAAAGTAACGTATTACGGTCATTCTTGTTTTTCAGTTTATGCCAATGAAAAACATATTCTTTTTGATCCTTTTATTACAGCAAATGAGCTTGCCAAAGATGTAAATGTGGATGCTATAAAAGCAGATTACATTTTTATTTCGCATGCCCATTATGATCATATTTTGGATGTGGAGCGTATTGCCAAAAATACCGGAGCCAAAGTGCTTGGCAATTTTGAAATCTACAACTGGCTATTAAAAAACGGTATCGAAAATGCACTTCCAATCAATCCCGGCGGAAAATACGATTTTGATTTTGGCACTGTAAAATGCGTTGTTGCACAGCATTCCAGTAGTTTTATCGACGGATCTTATGGTGGTATTGCCAGCGGTTTTGTGCTCACAACAGCTGACGGGAATTTTTACTACAGTGGAGATACTGCACTAACACTAGACATGCAACTGATACCAAAATTTACTACTCTTGACTTTGCTGTTTTCCCAATTGGTGACGGACTGACCATGGGTATAGAAGAAGCGATTGAAGCTTCAAAATTGGTAGGAATCAATAGAATATTAGGTGTTCACTACGACACTTTTGGCTTCATAAAAATGGATCACCAGAAAGCATTGGACGGATTTAAAAATGCAGGGCTAGCGCTTTATCTTCCTGAAATTGGCAGTACAATAGAACTGTAAATATTCATTTTTGCTGAAAATATTTTACTACATTTCGTAAAAACAGATTTTTTTTGACGAAATTTAGTAAAAACATTTTTAGGCAGATATCAACTTAAAGACGATTCCTAAATAAATATCTAAAAATTGGTGCTGAACAAAAATCAGAACCGATCCTCATAATTACTAATCAAAATAACACCTGAGCATGCAAAACGACATTTACAATATTAAAAGACAATTAAAAACCAAAAGCGGCGAATTTTCATATTACAGTCTCACTGCCATGCAAGAGCAGGGATTTGATATCGAAAAAATGCCTTTCTCCATTCGGATTCTCTTAGAAAATGTACTGCGAAATTTTGATGATTTTGCTATTACCAAAGAAAATATTGAAACGCTTCTGGGCTGGAAACCTGAAGCTTCAGACAAGGATATTCCCTTTAAGCCTGCGAGGGTTTTAATGCAGGATTTTACAGGCGTACCCGCCGTTGTTGATATTGCGTCACTGCGCGCTGAAGCTGCCAGAAGAGGAAAAAACTCTGAAGCTATTAATCCGCTAATTCCTGTTGATCTGGTGATCGACCATTCGGTACAGGTAGATTATTTTGGGACCGAGTATTCGTATCAGCGTAATATGGATGAGGAATACAAACGTAATAGCGAACGTTATGAATTTCTGAAATGGGCACAGCAATCTTTTACCAATTTTAACGTAGTTCCTCCGGGAATGGGAATATGCCATCAGGTTAATTTGGAATATCTTTCAAAAGGCGTAATAGAACGCAATGGAGAAGTTTTTCCCGACACACTTGTAGGAACAGACAGTCACACGCCTATGGTTAACGGAATTGGTGTAATTGCCTGGGGAGTTGGTGGTATTGAGGCAGAAGCTGCAATTCTTGGACAGCCTGTTTATTTTATTATGCCGGAAGTTATCGGACTAAAACTGAGCGGTAAAATTCCGTTGGGATCAACCTCTACAGATATGGTACTGACGATTGCCGAACTGCTTAGAAAATACGGAGTCGTAGGTAAATTTGTCGAAGTATTCGGGCCGGGACTTGACAGCCTGAGTGTACCGGATCGCGCCACGATAGGAAATATGTCTCCTGAATTTGGATGCACCGTTTCTTATTTTCCTATTGATACAAAAACATTGGAATACATGAGACTCAGCAATCGTTCAGAAGAGCAGATTAATCTTGTGGAAGACTACTGCAAAGCAAACATGCTCTGGCGTACGGGTAACGAATCGATAACCTATACAGATGTAATTGAACTTGATCTTTCTACTATAGAACCTACAATTGCAGGCCCAAAAAGACCACAAGACAAAATTTTACTAAAAAATCTACAGCCTTCTTTTGTTGATTTACTGGACACAAATTTTGGAAGAAAATATAAAAAACATAAAAAGCAGGTTTCGAATTGGTTTGCCGAAGGAGGTTCGCAACCTACAATTACGGACAGCGCACCACTTCCTGAAGAAGCAAAAATTGAAGGAAAAACAGAAAACGGAAGCGTTAGCGTGGATGTCTCCATTGGTGCAGAACAATTTACGCTTTCAGATGGCGCAGTTGCTATCGCTGCCATTACTTCCTGCACCAATACGTCAAATCCTTTTGTGATGATTGGAGCCGGACTTGTAGCCAAAAATGCCCGCGAAAGAGGCATCACTACAAAACCCTGGGTAAAAACATCGCTTGCACCGGGATCTAAAGTAGTAACTGATTATTTGATAAAAGCTGATCTTTTAAAAGATCTTGAAGCCCTTAAATTTCATGTGGCCGGTTATGGTTGTACCTCTTGTATTGGAAATTCAGGCCCTCTCCCGCCCCATGTCGCAAAAGCCGCAGAAGATCATGATCTTGTACTTGCTTCTGTACTTTCGGGAAACAGAAATTTTGAAGCCAGAATACATCCGCAGGTCAAAATGAACTTTTTAATGTCGCCTATGTTGGTAGTGATTTTTGCCATTGCCGGAAGAGTCGATATTGATTTGATTAACGAGCCAATTGCTTATGATTCTAATTTACTACCGGTTTACCTGAAAGATTTATGGCCTTCTGACGACGAAATTAATAAGGTTTTGAGTGAAGTATTGGCTCCAAAACAATTTCAGCAATGTTATGCCACAATTTTTGAAGGCAATGAAATATGGCAGCAGTTGCCTACTCCCGATCAAAAGATTTACCGTTGGGATGAAAATTCAACTTATATAAAAGAAGCACCTTTTTTTAAAGATCTTCCTGATAATCCAAAACCGTTGCAGGATATTGTAAATGCCAGAACATTATTAGTATTGGGCGACAGTATCACTACTGATCATATTTCTCCGGCGGGTTCGTTCAAGGAAAATTCTGCTGCAGGATCTTACTTGCTGAGCCGAGGTGTCGAAAAGAATGATTTTAATTCCTACGGATCACGAAGAGGTCATGACGAAGTTATGATAAGGGGAACTTTTGCCAATGTCCGCATCAAAAATGCACTTGCAGATCAGGAAGGCGGTTTTACCAAATATCTTCCCACAGGAGAAGAGATGAATATTTATGAAGCTTCTGTTAAATATAAAGAATCTCAAACTCCATTACTTATTCTGGCAGGAAAAGAATACGGAAGCGGATCCTCCAGAGACTGGGCGGCAAAAGGTACATTCCTTCTTGGCGTAAGGGCGGTTCTTGCAGAAAGTTACGAAAGAATTCATCGTAGTAATCTGGTAGGAATGGGCGTTTTACCTCTGCAATACAATAATGGTGAAAATGCAGCATCGCTTGGACTTACGGGCAAAGAAACTTTTACAATAACCGGAATTGCCGAGGATATAAAACCTTTGAAGGAGCTCACAATTACTGCTGTTAAAGAAAACGGAGAAACAATAAATTTTACAGCGATAGCAAGACTAGATTCAAAAATAGAAATTGAATACTATCGAAATGACGGTATTCTACAATATGTTTTAAGACAGTTTCTGCAAAAAGCATAATCTCAAACATAGCTTAAAAATAAAAGCGGGCCTTCGGAAAAGGCCCGCTTTATTGTTATGAAAAAAATCTTATTTTCTTCTTCAAAGTTTATTTTATGTATTGCCCAAAAATGTACGGATATATCCGGTGGTCAATAAGGGTTCCTGATGCTGTGGACCATGACCTGCGAAAGGAAGTATAATAATTTGTACTGTAGGAAGCTCGCGAAGTAAAGGAAACCAATTTTCTACGGCCGCGCTGATATCGTTATCTCCTGAAATCACTAAAATTGGAACAGCCGTTTCTTTTAGTTTATCTCTGAGTCCTTCTTTGTCTGCTTCGGCTGCTCCGCCAGCTTGAAAATACAACTGAAACACCTCCATTGTCGAAGGAATTTTAGAGATATCCAATCTTTTACGTATTCTTTCATACGAAATTTTAGCCGCATCTATAGATTTCTGATATTTTGGTTCGTAAAAAAGAACTATTTCATCATCAAAATCATTCAATGGCTTTACAGCAGCCTGCAAAAAAGCAGGTCCTATATCGACTATTCTTTTTCCTAACGGTACTGCACCGATAATGACCGCGTGCGTTATAAGTTCCGGATACTGAAGTGTGGCTGTCTGAGCAATAAGTCCGCCCCATGACCATCCTAATACGGCTGTTTTTTCGAGTTTTAAATAAGATGCCAAATCTTTTATGTCTTTTGCTACAGAAATTACATCAGTTGGTAAAGTTCCTGTCGAATATCCTATACCTGTGTAATCGAATGTGATAATACGATAATTTTCAGCAAGTGTATCTAAAAAAAAGGGATCCCACGTATCAAGAGTTCCCCTAAAACGGTTGCTTAAAATTATAGGCGATCCATTTCCTATAGAACGATATGCCAGTTTTCTTCCGGGAAGTTCTGCATATTGAGTTTCACTGCCGTACGCAGTATCCTGTCCATTTTTTCCAGTTACGGTTGTCAGGATTAATACATTTGAAGTACTTGTTTTCATAATTTAAGTTTTATTTTGGGTATTAATAAATCTATTGCCTATTAGCTTAAAATCAGCATCTTATAAATTACACAAGATACTTTTTAAGCTAAGCAATTTAAACACCAAAACACAAACAACTGATTATCAGTAATTAAAAACAAATATTCTAGAAATGTTTTTTATATTTCACAATCCTTGTTTTTAGATTTGCGAAATATGATAAAAACAAATTCTGCATTTGTACATGTCTTTACTGTATTAATCCTCAGAATTTAAATCTGGTTTCCTTACATACTTTTTATTGAGAGGATGTTCAGGTTTAAACTCCAATTTCAAAACAGTTCCATCATTATTTTCAATTATAAATTTCCCTTCTAAATCCTCGCTCAGGCCTTTTATTAAACTCATACCAAAAGAATCTGTTTTATGATCGTTTAAATTGGTATCTATTCCAATTCCATTATCTGAAATAACGAGCAGATATCGATCTGTTTCTGTTTTTTCAAGTACTACACTAATTACTCCAATGCCGTTATCGGGAAAAGCATATTTAATTGAATTTGTAATGGCTTCATTCAGAATAAGACCAAGCGGAATGGCTTGTGCAACATCTAATTCCAGTTCTTCAACTCTAATTTCAAAGCGGATTCGCTGTAAAATCGAAAATGATTCTTTTAAATATTCCACCAAATCTGTGATATAAATAGGCATATTAATAGTCGCAATATTATCTGACTTGTAAAGTTTTTGATGAATCAATGACATGGAATGTATTCTGTGCTGGCTGTTTTTAATAGCTGACAAAGCCATATCATTATTTAAATAAGCGGCTTGCGAACTTAAAAGACTGATTACGGTTTGCAGATTGTTTTTTACCCGATGATGCACTTCTTTCAGCAACCATTCTTTTTCGTCGAGTAAATGTCTCAAATTAATATTTTTTTGATTGATCTCTCTTTCCTTGATTTCCAGTTTAGCGTGATTTTTTTGTTTTAAACGATAACGGTTATATAGTAATCCAATAATAATCAGCAAAAGAATCAAACTGCCAATGGACACATTATTTAAAAGTTTAGATTTTTGCAATTCACTTTCCTGCAGCTTCGATTGATTGCTTAAAAGTTTAATTTTCTGTTCTTTATTTTTAGTTTCATATTCAATTTTAAGCTGTTCGATTTGATTGTTTCTGGAGACTCCGTGAATGGAATCGTTTACTCTTTTATAATTCTGAAAATGTACCAGGGCGCCTTTAAAATTTCCATTAATCGAATCTGTTTTATAGAGTAACATATTAAGAACGTCTGTATTAGAAGTTGTGGCACCGGCTTTAATAAAAGCCAGGACTTTATGGGTATACAATTGCGCTTTTTGCGGTCTGTTTGTATTGATATAAAATAAAGCCATCATCGTATATTGATGCGAAATTTCTCTGGAAGTTTCAGGCGAATTAATTTGCTTTGCATAAAAGTCCATTTCTTTAAAATATTTTTCAGCCTGAATATTATCCTTTATGCCTTCATAACAATTGGCTTTAATGAAGGCAACTGACATTTTATCGAAAGTGCTTTTTGGAGGGTATTTTACTGTCATTAAATTAATATAGGCAATGGCTTCTTTATTTTTTCCTCTTAATGACAAAGCTGCAACAGCACTAAAAAAACTTTTATACCAAGTGCCCGTATTTAAATTCTTACGTCCAATTTCAATACTTTTTAGGTATAAATCCAATGCTTCCTGATGATGACCGTATAGATTATAAACATCGGCAAGTCGCATGTAAAAAATGTCTGCAAAAGTATAATCTTTTTCCCTTTCCATTCTTTTCACGCTTTTCAGCGCATAATACAATGCACCTTGTATATTATGCTGATGCAGTTCAAGAAAAACGATAGTTGTTTCTGCAAATTGTTGGTGTTCAAAACCAATTTTTCGCATATCAATTAAATTTTGATAAAGTCTCTTTTTCGCTTCCTGCATTCTTCCTGACCAAAAATAAATGGTCGTAATCTTGCTGTAATTTTCGATTCTTTTTTCTTCTAATCCCAATGTAGCATAAAGTGACATTACTTCGTTCAGCATTTTTTCTTTTTCAGGATCGAGATTCGACATAACATCTGCCTGGGCTTCTAAACTTTGTGCTAAACCCAATTTATCATTGCTTTTTCTACATTCGTTGATAACCTGCGAAAAGCATTTTTTACTTTCAGGCTGGTTATTGGCCTGAAAATAATATTTACCTAATAGCAATAGACTTTGATGTTGCCATTTTACTATTTTCAAATTATTGCTTTCTGCAACTGCATTGTCGATGTAGCCCTTTGCATTTTGAAGATCTTGTGGTTTTATACCCGGTTTAAAGAGATAAAAACTTCCTAATTGTAGTAGTATTTTAATTCTGTTTTCTCCTTTTGAATTTGTCAGAAGCATTTTTGCTTTATCAATATTTCCTTTTTCTATCAAATCGCTCCCAATTAAAGATTTTTCACTAAAACCTTCATCATATGCCAGCATTAGAGGTAATTTATAAGCAGTGGCTGCTAAAACAACGGAACTGTCTACATCTATAGCACCTTGATTAGAATTATAGAGATAAGTGGAACAAAGTTGAAGGAGTAATCTTTTTTTTGGAAGGTCATACTTGTCAACTTTTGCAGGCACTTGAGCCAGTACCGAACAAGTAAGTAACAAAGTCAAAAAGAAACACAATTTTACTTCCATAATCATCTTTAAATCAGGTTATTAATTTATTTTAGTTGAAAAACAAATATAGAAATAAACCGGAAAGGTTTTTTGAAAAATATTAGGTAAATTCACATTAAATATAATTTTTTACATTGATTTTTTCCACAAATAGCACTTTAAATGATGATAATTAACTATTTTTATACCTATAAATTATATTGTTTTTAATCTGAATACTACTGCAATATGGGAATGTTGTCTAATGAAAGTCTACAATCTGAAAACCAGGTAAAAAAAAGCATTCTTATTGTTGAAGATCAGTTTGTTGAGGCTCATGATTTGCAGCTAATTGCCGAAAAAGCAAATTGCAATGTGATAGGAATTGCACGTTCTGTAGAGCAGGCTTTGGAAAAACTTGAGATACAAAAACCGGATCTGGTATTTCTGGATATTATGCTTAAAGGAGATAAAAACGGAATAGATCTGGCACATATTTTAAAGAACAGAAATATTGGTTTTATTTTTATTTCGGCTAATTCAAGTAAGCTGATTTTAAACGAGGCCAAAATAACCTGTCCGTATGGTTTTATTATCAAACCTTTTAGAGATCAGGATATTTTGACAACGCTGGAAATTGCTTTTTACAGACAAAAATATAGTTTAGAGTCTCAGCTGATGCATGAATATCAACTTAAAAAAAATATTACTGAAGTAATACATTCCAACCTCAATCTTGAAGATGGTTTAAAGGCTTTTGCAAAAATAATTCAAACCTTTATTTCATTCGATTATTTAGAAACCGGATTTTATAATCTAAACCAATATGCTAATATCGGTATAGTACGCAAAAATATAGACGATTATCAAACTGTTACGGTATCGAAACTTTCTAAAATAGCAGAGATATCCATTAAAGAATTAGACGAAACGTACAAAAAATCTCAAATTGATACAGAACCTGCTATTTACAGCGAAGCTTCTTTGATTAATAATTTTCAAAAATCTCCTATAAAAGGCATTATTGCACATAATTTCGGTATCAAATCTTATCTGGTTTTTCCTTTATTAATAGGCGATTCCCAGCAGTTTTGTTTCACTTTTTACAGTCGGAATTTTAATATTTATTCTGATGAAAACCTGAATTTACTACATCATTTAAAAACCACTATTTCTGATTTTATTAACCGATTTTATTCGGATAAAAAAATAATTATCGAAAGTAAGACAGTTCCTCAAAAAAATGAACCAGCAGAAAATAAAAAATCTGGTTTTGAAGGGATAATTGGTAATAGTTCGAAAATGGCAACGGTCTTTAACTATATCAAAAAAGTAGCGCCATCAGAAACTTCAGTTTTAATATTGGGCGAAAGTGGCACCGGAAAAGAAAAAATTGCCCAAAGCATTCATGCTTTATCACCACGAAAAGACAAACCTCTGATTATCATAAACTGCGGTGCAATACCTGAAAATCTGGCTGAATCGATACTTTTTGGTCATGAAAAAGGAGCGTTTACCGGAGCGACGGAAAAGCGTATCGGAAAATTTGAATTGGCTGACGGTGGTACTATTTTTCTGGATGAAATTGGCGAAATGCCCATGGCGCTCCAAGTTAAATTATTGCGTGTTCTACAGGAAAAAACCATTGAACGTGTTGGCGGACTTTTATCTCTAAAAATTGATGTCCGCATTATTGCCGCAACAAACAAAGATCTGGAACATGAAGTTGCTGCGGGACGTTTTAGAATGGATTTGTATTACAGACTTTATGTTTTCCCAATTTTAGTTCCCTCCCTAAGATCCAGAACCGAGGATATTCCTGAACTCGCAGATCATTTTATAAAAATGTATAGTGAGAATATGAATATAAAACCGCCTTTGCTTTCTAATTTCGCTTTACAAGAGCTTATTAATTACAAATGGCCGGGCAATATTAGAGAACTGGAACATGTTATACAGCGCACTTTGCTACTTAATGAAGAAAGCAGCATTAAAGCAATTGAATTTCAGCCTTCATCATTAAAACCGGATCAAAATGCCGAAACATTTTCTATTAAAACCATTTTAGAAAATGAACGCGATTATATTCTTTATATTCTGAAAAAATGTAACGGAAAAGTTTCCGGAGCCGGTGGTGCTGCAGAAATTCTGGATATTAATCCTTCTACTTTAACTTCAAGAATTAAAAAACTGGAAATCAATAAAGAAATCAATTAAAAGATTTTTTCTAGCCATTGGGCCATATATTCAGCCGTTTTTTTCCATTCCGGATCAAGGATAACAAAATGATTTTTATGACCAAACTCTTTATAACAGGTTATAGACTGAAAGTTTTTATATTTTTTGAAATTCCAAAATACTAGTTTTGAAGAAATAATTTTGTCTTCTGAAAATGAAATAAAGAAAAGAGGAACGTGTTTTTTCTTAAAATTTATACTGGTGTTTTTTAAAAATAAATCTGTAAATATCCTTTTTGATTCCGGGATCACGTATTTTTCATAAGTATACTTTTGCGCTTCTGTTGAAGCATCATTGAAGTAATTATTCTGCCACTTCTTAAACGATAAAAGAAATGTTTTTTGTTGGGAAAAAAGACTGCCGGAAAAGCTAAAAACAGTGCTAAAGAAAGGAATTTTTGAAAGAGTAAAACCTGCAGTCGGAAATGAATTAATACAAATTCCCGCTGAACCTAAATCTTGCTGAATTAATAACTGCACAATCAGTCCTCCGTAAGAATGTCCAATCAAAATTGGTTTTTCAGGCAGCAATTCGATTATTTCTTTGTAATAGCACAAAAGTTCAGGCAAATTGATCGATCCTATTTTAGAACCTAAATCCTGCTCTCTCAAATTTTCAGCGGTATCATTTTTATGAAGCCATGGTGGTGCGATTGCTTTGTGACCTTTGCTTTCAAAAAAAAGAATCCATTGCTCCCAATAATAATGGCTCATAAACGCTCCTGAAATAAACATAATAGTTTGAGTAGTGGAATGCATAGAAAGCTTTTTTATGTTGATATAAAATTTTGTCGTGCGATTAAAGAACTCAATTTCAGGTTTGACAGATGTGTTTAAGGCATTAATGGTTTAAAATAACCAACATATATGCCAGAACAAAAAGAGGCTAAAACGCTACAATTTTTTATAGTTTAAATAAATTAAGATGCTATATTTCGCAAATGTTATTTCTGTTTTATGAAATCTCGCAATCAAATAGGCACGTTGCTAAAATTTTATGAGTGTATGATGTCTTATACTAATTGGAAAGCATGAAGAAATAATTGGCACTATTATTTCTTAAAAAAGATAACTCTAAATCAAAATGAATACTTAAATTTCTTATTATGGAAATGATTTTAGCTTATGTCGATTTACTTGGTTTTACAAAGATGATTGAAAAAAATCAAAAGAAATCAGAAGAAATATTGCTGCAATTCTATGATATTGCCTTTGCCAGCATTAACAATGATGAACGCCTTAAAGGGAATATTTCTTCTGATTGTTTATTGGTTTATTCCGAAAGTTATCCGGCACTGATAAATTGTCTTACCGAAATTTACAGAAGTTGTTTTTTATGGAATGATTCTTTTACAGATCCTGATTTCTATTTACTGCCAAGAGGCGCGGTAAGCATAGGCGAAATGACCATTGGCGAGCGAGATACCTCAATGACAATTACAAAAGATTTCATGATTGGTAAAGCGCTTGTGCACTCTTCTAAACTCGAACCCTTAATTAAAGGCAGCCGCTTAGTGGTGGCAGTACATAATACAGATGAACAGCAAGAAAAAGCATTACTTCATAACAAAGAAATTTGCAGTCTGCTTTATCAAAATTGTACTTTTAAATTCTGGAAAGATTACAGTTATGTAGATGCATTATGGTTTTTAGATTTAAACAAATCATTTCCTGAACAAAAGAAACAAGTCGTACAGCTTTTGGATATTGCCATCAGGCTTGCCGTGAAAAACGTTAAAAACAAAAAAGTTTTAGACCATTATATAAACACTTTAAGAATTGGTTTACTAAGCTATGCTCCTTTTGTTGATAATGAGGAAGATATAATTATTAAAACCATAATAAAAGATTTCAGATCCGGACATTATTGGTTGATCTGGCTTACCGTGATTGAAATTTTGCTTAATAACCAAAATAAAAAAAGTTATTCCGCATGGAAATCCCTTCAATCGTTTTATAAAAAAGTTAGTCTTGAAAAGAGTTGGATTTATATTCTTGAAGAAATCAACAAACCCGAAAAAGCCTATTTAAAAAAAGACATCCAGAAATTTGTACATAAAATAAATCTCTGAATGCCCTGTTTTTTTTAAGATAGCTTAAAGCTTTCCTTTAGTTAGGCTTGCAATGAACCTTTTTAATAAACAGATTAAAGCCAAATATTTTTAGGTTTTAATGAAATTAAGAATATCTAAATTTACTTTGTCAGCATCTGTTGTTGGTATTCCGTGGCAAAGTCCCGGATAAGTGATTAATTTACCATTTTTTACCAGTTTGATAGCTCTTAACGCAGTTACATTATACGGCACGATCTGGTCGTCTTCGCCATGTAATATAAGTACAGGAAAATCAACACTTTTTAGATCTTCCGTAAAATCAGTTTCAGAAAAAGCTTTTATACAATCAAAATGTGCTTTAATACCACCCGCCATTCCCTGACGCCACCAATTGTCCTGAATTCCTTTTTTTATATTCGCTCCTTCTCTATTATAACCATAAAAGGGAAAAGTAATGTCCTGATAAAATTGCTGTCTGTTGTTAGCGGTATTAAAACGAATATCATCAAATACGGCTAAAGGTACTCCCTCGGGATTGTTTTCATTTTGAATCATGTAAGGTGTTACAGCACTAATCAATATGACTTTCGAAACACGATTTTTACCGTATTTTGCGGCATAACGAATCGCTTCACCGCCACCGGTTGAATGCCCAATATGAATCGCATCTTTTAAATCCAGAAATTCGGTAAGTTCTGCGACATCTGCTGCATAAGTATCCATTTCATTGCCTGTAAACGTTTGTGTAGATCTGCCGTGCCCTCTTCTATCGTGTGCAATTACTCTAAATCCCTGTTCGAGGAAAAAAAACAATTGTGCATCCCAATCATCTGCCGACAATGGCCAGCCATGATGAAAAAAAATTGGTGTTCCTGTTCCCCAATCTTTATAATAAATTTCTGTTCCGTCTTTTACTGTAATTTTAGCCATTTTAATTTCTTTTAAATTGTTATTAATGATTTTAAAATTGAATTTAACTTCTATAAAAAGAAGGTTTATAATTTTTCATACCAGTCTATTATATAATCTGCTATAATTTCCCAACCCGTTTCTCCACAAATAAAATGGCTTTTACCTTGAAAAATCTTCAAGTCAACCCTACTGTTTTTGTCTTTATATTTTTTGGCCAAAGTTGTTGTAAGTGATGCGGGAAAAATGTTATCACTACCTCCGCCAATAAACAAAATAGGATTGTGCGCTTTGCTAAAATCAATATTAGAAAAAGAGTTCAATACCAATTCACGGCTTACTTTATAACTTTCAGGAACAGCTATAGTATTAAAGGCATCTGCTCTTTCTCTTTCCGGCAGCGTGTTGAAAAAACATTTGTCGTACCAATCGCGGCTTCCCATAAAATATTTTGCAGAGGAAAAAAAGCCAAATGCGGGTAATACTGATTTTAATGTTGTAAAAGGAGGAAAAACATTCTTTGGAGGAGCCCCATCAATACTTACGGCGGCGGCTGCCTTGCCCAGTTCAAGTAGTTTCATAGTTGCCATACCTGCCATCGAATGTCCGATAATCAATGGTTTTTCCGGCAGGCTGTCTGCAAGTTTTACTATGTTGTTGACCACATCTATGAATCCGGTTTTAATAAGGTCAGGATGAACCTGTTTTCTTAAATCAGAAGGATTTCCTCCGTGGCCCGGATTAGCTGGTGTGTAAACCTTATAGCCTTTTTGTTCATAATGTTCTTTCCACTTTGTCCAGCTTGTGTCATTTACAAAATTCCCGTGGATAAGAATAATGGATTTCGATTTTGTCATAAGATTAATTATTTAATTAGTATTGGGTGTTTGATTTGATTCAAATATGCCAATAGAAAGAACAATAACTATACTAAAAGAATAAGCTAGTAAACATCAGTTATATAGACATTAATTGATTTTATCGTTTTTCTATATTTCGAAAATGAATGCCGATTTTTTGATATATAAAAAATTATAATAGTGGAAATTGATTGATTGTAATATTGAAATAATGACAGTTTTCTGCATATACTTAAAAAAATACCATAAAAAAAACTCCATTAAAAATGGAGTTTTAGTAGAACTTAATAGCGTACTTATTTTTTATTAATCTTTAAAAACTATAACCTCATAATATTTATCGCTATCTGATTCCAGCAACCAGATTCCTTGATCTGAAAAGATAGTTTCAAAATGCAACCTTTTGCCTCCATCTGGAATACTTTTTAAATAATTCATCACTTTGGAATTAATAGCTATTGCAGCAAAACTTATTTGCGAGAAAGATTTATTTTTTAATTCCTTGCTGTCATATGTACTATTACTAAATCTGCCGCTCTCTCCGTGACTTAAATTATTATTATACTCCACAAAGCCACTTTTAATAATCTCGCCAGATGCCTTATTAATTACGACAGCATTAGTAAATTCTGTAAAGGTATTAATGGAGGCCGAAAAAATAAGATCATTATTATATTCCAATAAATTCAACTGAAATCCAGCACTATTATGAACCTTTTCAAAATATTCTTTACCATCTATGTAGTTAACAGATTCCCATAGCTTATTTCCATTTTTATCAAACTTAAATACATAAAAGCCTTTCGGATTCGTCAATGCATTAATCTTTTTTGGTGCTTCATCACTAAAGAGACCATAAATGTATAAGTCTCCATTGGCGCGGTCTTCAAAATAATTATTTATAGACATAACATCTAAAGCATACGGGTCATTTCCTTTTGAGCCTTGCATAGCAGGAGTTGAAACAACATACTTCTGACCTCCACAATTGTTGGATGTAATAAAGTATTTATTATCAAGATTTAATGTGAAAGGCACCGTTTTTACATTCTTCCCTTCAAAGTTATATTCTGCTTTATAGAGAACTGCGGTCTGAGAATCTTTACTAAGTGATTTTGTAATCAGATCAAAGCTATCATTACCTGTTAATTTACAGGCAAAAGTCAGATCAAAATCAGTTTTCGCAAACAAATCTCCTTTTAATAAGGTTAGATCTGGTTTTTCTAATTTTACCCTTTTTTTGGAGTTACTTTTAATTTCAATAATTTCTAAATAAACATCTTGATCCTCAAAATCAATGCGCCAACTGCCTTTAGGATTTGTAAAACCTAAAATATACGAATCATTATAAGATCCTGAAAAATCACTCTCCAGAGGCCAATCATTATACAAAACATTATTATAATTATAAATGCCGAAATATTTGAAATTAATGTCCGCTAGTTTGTCAAAGGACAATGTGTAATCTTTTCCATCTATAACAAAAATGTAATCTCTTTTTCGGAAATCGGTATTCAGATCAATAGTTCTGTATGAATTTTCAGTTCTTGAAAAGATAGGTGCTCCTTTTCTTTTTTCTTTTTCAAAAAATACTGTTTTATTTCCATCTGAATCCAGATAAAATGCTTCTTGACTCAAAGGATCGCCCGAACTATTATAGATCATCATTTTTTTTGACTTGGGAAGATATTGGAAATTTGCCAGGCCAATATGTTCCTTAATTTTTTTATCTACTATGATATTCTGTGCAGTCAAAACTGCTGACAAAAAAAAAGTAATGCTAAAAAGTCTTATTTTCATAATTTTTATTTGATTAAATCAGTCTCAAAAGTAATGTAAATTGTAATAAGTAAGTATTAGTATATCTGTTATTATAAAAGTTATTGAAAGCTCATTTTTTTTACATCACAAACAAAAAGATAAATCCGAAAAGAAGAAATAAAGCTTTTAAAAATATGATTTAAAAACAGTAATTAACAAATAGGAAGCGAACTTTCTACAAACAATTTATAAAACAAAAAAGCCTGCTTATAACTAATAAGCAGGCTTTTTCTGAATTTAAACAGTCTCTTTTATTATTCTTTAATAATATTAAATCCTAAAATTCTACCACTTTCTTTTAAACGGAAAGTTTCTTTAGTTGCGCCAGTTGAAGGGTTATATTGTGTAACTCCTGAAAAACCATCTGTTGCATTATTTGATAAGAAGTAAATCTCTCCATTGTGGAAAAATGGATTTTGGTTACAATAAAAGTTATCTACAGGAATATCTAAACGCGTAGCTTTTTTAGATGTAGCATCAATTTCATTCCAGAACCAAACATCATCTCTGTATTTAACTCCGTGTTGTCCGCCGCCATAATATGAAACTGCTCTTGATGGAATTGTAGTATAAATTTTGTTGTTGTAAGCAAAAAGTCTATTGAATTCTGCCGGAAACTGGTACGTTTTCATGTCGATTGCAAATGTTGCATCAAAATTAACTTCACCTTTTTTGATTCTAAGAATTTTTGAAGAATAGTCACTTGGCTGTGTTTTCATATCGCCAACTGTAGCAAAATATAAATCTCCTGTAACTTCATCTAAACTCCATAAAACGTGATCGATAAATACCCCAAGATTAGTTGTACCGCCAATTTTAGTTACATTTTCGATTTTGTTTGTAGTTAAATCATAAACTGCGATAGCTACTTCTTTAACTGCCGGAGTTACTTGCCAGTTTCCTGCTGCTTTATCGCCTAATAATAAATCTAAGTATAATTTATTGTCTCTTTTAGCAATAATTAATTGTCCGATAGATTCAAGTGTTTGCCCTTCTGATAAAGAACTAAAATCGATTTCTCCGGTTCTTTCCATTGTAGAAGGGTTGAATTTTTGCAATTTCAAGCCTCCTCTTACTTTATCCCAATAATATCCTTCTGTAGCACTTGCAACAAGGTAATTAGATTCGTAAGCATTAGAAAGTGATGGTAAAAAACCTTGATCTACAATATTTCCGGCAGCATTGAAACCCATTTTATTGATTCCCTGTTTCGTGTTCGAAACATCATTTACTTTAAAAAGAGTTTTGTCTATTACTCTTCCTCCTCCTGAATAAGCCAATTGCAAAAACGGAAGTCCTGAAAGATTAATTTCTCTTGATTTATTGTCTTTTAATGCATAGACACCGCCACTCCAGTTAGCAGCTCCGTTATAAATGATCCAGGTTTCGTTTTTTGGTAAAGTATCATCTGTTTCAGCGTTATCTGGTGCAGTATCATCATTGCTGCTACAAGCAAATAAAAGCATCCAAGCAGCTATTCCTGCAAGTATTGGACGAAGATTGTTACTTCTTTTCATAATTTCTGATTTATGGTTTGATTTAAAAAATTTGATATACTAATTTGAGGTGGAAAGATCTTCCTGGTTTCTGCACATTAAAATTGTCGTACAGCTTTACATCTCCGATATTTTTACATTCGGCTGAAACAGTTGTTTTTTGATCAGATAAATGATAATACACGCCAATATCATTAGAAAACTGCCCTGTCCTTCCGTCTTTTGGAATAACCATAGAAGTCTGGAAATCTTTTACAGGCCCAAATAAAGATGGCTCCTGATTTTTTGGAATTGCCACCAGAAAAAATCTGTGTGTGTAATTGGCATTCCATGCAAAATTTAAAGCATCATTGCTTTTAAATATATTTTTGAAATAGGTATTTACCCAAAAATTTCCAAACAAAAACGGAATATTTGGTATCCTGGAATCATTCAAATATTTGAATGCTGCCTCCTCAATTCCTACTCTTCTAATATCCTGATAAGTTGCATTAAATCCGGTATTCAGCCATTTTACAGGCGAATAATTGGTTTCGAACTCAAAACCTTTTACTTCCGAATTTTCATAATTGATATATCTGCTAAATGGAATATCAAGCTGCAGGAAAATAATGTCTTTTACTTTTCTATAAAACAAGTTGGCAGAAAAAATAAGACTGCTGTTTTCTTTATTTATAGAATACTGGCCGTTTAAATTTAGATTATGGCTTTTTTCAGGATCAAGGTCCAGATTTTCTTTTACTAATCGGGCATCACCAAAAACTTCAAATTCATCAGGAAGACGCGTAGCATATTCATACGAGAATTTCAATAAATAATTGTCTTTTGCCCATTTTAATCCGCCCAGATATCCAAACTGGCTGTCATCTTTTGATGCTTTCCATGCAAAACCGTAATTATCTGTGGTATATCCTTCGGTATTATAATGATAATACTTGCCCGCTACAATGCTTTCTAATTTGTTTTCGAACCATAAAGAACGCCATGCAACTGCCATATTATCTTTTCTGTAAGTGGCTGGAATTGTTAAAACATCAACACCTTCAATTACAGAAATAGCTCCTAACGGATCGCTTCCTTTTCTTCTCTGCGAATAATACAATTCACTAAATTCTAAAAAGTTACGTTCAGAAAGCTTATATTCCATATTTAATCTTGATGAAACAAAATTATATTTCAGGCGCTGATCGTTTCCGCTTCTAATCTCTCCCGGCTGCAAATTCTCGCCAATAATTTCTCCAGCCCAGTTATAACGCACTGTTGCAGTATCTATAAATCTCGTATTAAAATGGCTGTAATTAGTTAACAAACTTACTTTTAGCTTATCATCAAAAAACTTTTTACGGTAATTGATCATTCCTGTATAGTTATGTTCTTTAGAAAATGCCTGACCATATACATTGACCATCTGCGCATCATTTTGTATCTGTTTATAGAAATTAGAATATATTAAAGTTAACCGAAGATCATCTGCCCAGGATTTCTCTTTTATTCCAACAAAAGCTTCTCCGTAATTAGATCTTGTCATATCATGAAAACGCTTCACATCTTTAAACTCTTCATTAGTTGCGTTTTGAATAGGAACATTAACTTTGTAATCATTATCAGAATAATTGAAAGAGCCATTAAATCCTCCGTAAAAATTCTTTTTATTTTGAAGATAAAAATTGGCCGTTGCACGATGTGTATTAAAAGAGGCCATTTCATAAGATACTTCTGCAAAATCTTTCATCGAAGTTCTTGTTACAAGATTTATACCGCCGCCCAATGCATCAGAAGCTAAGTAAACAGGCATAACGCCTTTGTAGATTTCTACTCTGTCAAGCATATTGGTTGGAATTGTCCCCAGGCTAAAACCGTGCCCGAACAATTCTATAGGAACTCCATCTTTAAAAAAACGGATCGCTTTACCTTGTAAACCGCCAAGATTTATTTGTACTTGCGAACCAATATTTCCGTCAGTTCTTAGTTTTACTCCCGAAGCTCTGTTTAAAATATCGCCTACATCGCCCGCTTTATCATATTGTTTTTTAAGATCGATTACCTGAACAGAGAAAGGAGATTCTTCTATTTGTTTTTTGATTGTTTTAGATTGCACGACAACCTCTTTCAGTTTGGCTAAATCTTCATCTGAAATATCCAAAGTAAATTTGAAATGGTTATTGTCATTACATACTACAGAAATGGTTTGTTTAACACTTTCTGTACCATTCTTCATTACTTCAATGTTGTGTTTACCTTCTGTCAGAGAAAGTTCTAAAACTCCTGAACTGTTAGTAACACCAATTGCCTTATTGTCTACCAAAATGGTGATTCCTGCTATAGAATTGCCAAGATTATCTTCGGCATGAATAAATACGGGACAGGCATTTCCTGAGAAAATACCAACTATGAACATCAACACTAGATTTAATTTAAATACCAAACTACTTTTATTTAAACTGATTATAAATTACATTTGCAGTGCAAAAGTATCTGATAAGTCAGTGATGCACTTATGAAAGTGGAAGTATTAATTATGAATATAGAAGTATAACTATGGCATTTAAAATAGATTCAGATGATTTTGCTGACTTTCTTGAAAATGCTCAAAACAGCAAAGAAGAAGGTTCACAAATAGTTATAGAAGACGAAAAAGATATAAAGTTTGTAACTCCAAAAGGAGATATTATTTATCATGAGCACACTATTGCAGAGGATTTATCGATTCTTCAGGGAAATTATCAGCTTCATGATAATGTTGACATTTCAGGACGAGGAGATTCATCACTTTTAGAAATGCACTTTAACCTTTCTGATCATGGCATCGCTTATAAAAACAAAACCGCAGTTTCTGACCATATTTCACCAATGTCCGGCAATATAACCTTTCTCTCTGCCGAAGATAATCATGCACAAATTGGTTTTAAAAAAGATATTATTTATGATACTTTTGATATTCACCTCCCGTTGGATGTTTTGGCAAAATACGAGGGAGAATCTAAAGCAATGGATAATTTTCTAAATAATATACAGAAGAATGTCAGCTCGACTATAGCCAAAGGAGAAATTAAAATCAGTGCAAAAATATTTGGTGTCATGCAAGATATTAAAAACTGTTTTTATCGAGGCCTTACGAGAAAAATTTACATGGAATCTAAAATTTATGAACTCATAGCTTTAAGTCATTTGAGTTTAGATAATGATACCGAGACGCTTAATTTTGCCAGCAATGATGTCGAAAAAATAAAATTGGCAGCTCAATTAATCCGTGAAAATATTGATCATCCTTTTACAATTGTAAAATTGGCCCGTAAAGTTGGAGTGAATCAGACCAAACTTAAGGAAGGTTTTAAATCTGTTTTTGGAGACACTGTTTTTGGATATCTTCAGGAAATCAGGATGAACAAAGCAAGACATTATTTATCTGATACTTCACTTTCTATTCAGGAAATAAGTCATCTTTCCGGTTATCAAAATGTTTCTAATTTTAGTATTGCCTTTAAAAGAATCTTTGGTTATCCTCCAACAAAATTAAGAATGAAGATTCATTAGAATGTTTCTTTTATGGCAAAATTGGTTTTATTTCTTTCATTATGCCAATGTTTTTCATCTCCATTCTTTTCTTTTGATGTTTTATAGGGATATTATATTTTTTTTTAATCCCAAAAAAAAATACCAATATTTAATCTTTGTTATCAGTTTGATTTTACTCTATAATTAAGTTTTTAGCATACACAAGAGAGTCCTTTACATAAAATTGCTTTTCAATTAGCTTGCCTTTATTATTATATAATTTCAAAACCTAAAGAATCAAAATCAAAAGTTCTTTAGAAATCCATTGTCCTGATTATTTACCATTTGTAATGTATTCTTCTCTAGCTTCACCATACTCATAAAATTCGTCTAATTACCATAATTATTATGTGTCGCGTAGAGAAATAACATTTTATAAACTTTGGTATATTGACGATGAGAATTGCATTTAAAATTGTTAATGTCTAAAATACAATCTTTTTAAATTACCATTTCTATTTTTAATGTAATTATCACTTTCCTGAAAATAGTACCTCATATTAATTTCTTGTAATCATCTAAATTACTCCTTCAACAATTCCTCTGCTCTTTTATCAATGAGAAAAAGCTTTGTTTTGCATTTTTCCAGCACAATTTCTATTACATCATTTTTCAGAACAATATTTACCTTCTTAAAAGTATCATCAACATTTATTAACATTGTTATAGAACTGTTTGGACTACTTTTTGCCAAATCCTTAAATGATTGAATCATTTCCTGTTCATCAAAAGAATCGATTCTTATTAAATGTTTTAAACCATTTTCAGATTTAACAAATAAATCTAACTCACTTGGAACGGCCTTTTCTTTAGTTTCTATGATTTCTTTATTATAAGATCCCTGATCTTTTGTAGGTGGATAACCAAAATGTTCACTATTAAAAAATCGGATTTGATATTTATAAATTTCTAAAGATTGATTGAAAGTTACTCTCCAAGAATACCTTAAGCGATAATCATCCCATCTTTTAGAGCTTATTTTGCCTTTTAGTATTTCTTCTTGAACTTCAGAAGTAAATTTTGCCATACTTTGCTTAACAGAAATTGGTCTATCACTAAGTTCTGCAATTTGCTTCCACATTTTATCAGCTTCAGGTCCTTCTGGAACTTCTTCTCCCTGAAATCGACCTATTTCAATCTTATTTTGCCCTGATGCCCACACAACGACCATACCTTTTGGTGCAAGTCCTACGGTAAGAGCACTAAAGGTTTCTTTGTGAAGTTCTTTTTTATCATAACCTTCGTAAACTAGTTTTTTTGTGTCTATCCCATAAATTAAATAACCATCTTTAAAAAGATCATAAATTTTTTCCTGTGGCATTTTAAAATTTCCCTTATAAAATTTATTTTCGGTATAAGAATACCAGGCAATTTTTAAACTTTCTGGTATTGCTTTGTTTGATTTACCAATTGACCAGCTATTAGCTGAACCTTCCCAGCCGTCTGCCATAAAAGTATCATTAGGGATAACTGCTTCATAACCGTCACTTAATATAAAAGAATGTGGATAAATTATCCACATGGGGTAATCATGAGGAGCAGTTGCATCACCGTCCCATTCAAATTTTTCTGTTTTATAATTCGCTGTTTTTTCCATTTTTTGACACGATATAAATTGTGTAGTTAAAATAACACTAAGTATTATTATTGTTTTTTTTATCATATTTCTCTTTATGCTGGATGAATCTTTCGCTTTAGTTTTAATTTTTCAAATCTGGCACCCATACCCATCGCACCTTTATTTGCTGAAATATGCAGGTAATTATTACGGAGAAATTTCAACTGATCAAACGGTTGTAACCTTGCTGTCTTTTTTACTGCACCATCATTTGCCAAGGCATATTCTTGTAAAGCGTTTTTAATATTTTCGAGTTTAGGAATAACTTTAAATTTTTTGAATCCTACTTCACTATCAAAAGATAAAAACAACACACCATATTTTTTAGCGAGTTCCATCATAATAGATAGTGGAATGAATTGATATGAATTTGTTAGTTTTCTAATACCATCAAAATTAATGGGATCATTTTTACCAGATTGCCCTACTATTTGCGCTTCTCTGTACCAACCTTGCTCGATCCATTGTATTTTTGTTGGTGAACTGTTTTTGTTAATATATCTTTTTTCTATGTGCTCTGTCTCTTCATATCCTCCACCAATATCTGAGTGTGCTCCAGGCAATTCAAGTTCGTACCCTACACCCGCAAGTATTGAGCTATCAATATTTGTTAAGGCGAAATTCTCCCTGTATTCGTCCGCAGCAGTTAAATGTACAATTTTGTTTGCCATACCATTCAATTGTAATTTCAATTCTTCGACATCATTATCAAAATTATGAGAAAGTGCTGAACCTAGAGCTGAAAAATTACCCTCAGGCTCATAAGATGAAACTGTATCAAACAATCCTACAAAACGATAAGTAATTTTTGATTTTGGGTATTTTTTTTGCAAAACTTTTTTTTGAGTAGTCATAAAACTGCGTGCAGCAGCAGCTCCTCTGCTAAAACCAAAAATATCGACATTTAATTCTTTTACATATTCTTTATCATTAAAAACTTTATTTATTTCTGTTACAATTCCTATAGTTCCTTTTGCTACTTTCGTAGGAATCCCTGTTTTACCACTACCAAAGCCATAACCTTGCGTATCTCCTTTCTGGTTGTCCTCAGTACCTTCACCTTCAATGTATTTCGAAACAATTCTTTTTTTAACATCTTTTAAACTCATCTTTTGCATTATGGCAACGTTTGAAAAGTAATTGTCGTAACTACTATCAATTTCATCCATTTGTTTAAAAATAGTTGAGTTTTTTAATCGTTGCTCAGTATTATTTTTATTATTTTTTGTACCATCAAAGAAAATTGCTGCTATAATACTTACACCTGTTTTAAATTCGTCGACATCTTCTTTTTCAGGTTCTGAAACTACATAATCGTGGTGAATAATTTCTTCTTCGGCTTCTAATATATTGCAGTTACCCGCATAAGAAGTAAAATCTCCATTAGTAACTTCAAATGTTGTTTTGCCGTTACTCGTGTGTATAATATTTCCTCCGCAAATTGTTGTTTTACTCATGATTAAGCTTTTGTTTTTTCGCCGCTATGGCTATTCAAGTTTTTACTTGCCTTTACATGTACATCATCTTCAATACTTTGCACAATAAATTTTTGTTTAGACATCATTGATCTATCTTTTTCTGTATGCGACTCTAAATTCCCTTCAATATGTTCCATAAAATTCCCAGTAACATTAAGCATATTATCACCACCTACAGTTGTATTAAACATCATCCCAACAATGCTAGTTTTATCTCCTCCAGCACTTTCAGAAATATTCATTGCGGCGTTCACACTGATATTTTTACTAGCCGAAAAATTAATATCTCCAGCAGTTACAGAAAATGTATCAGGCGCATTAACGGAAACATTCCCCTTTCCATCCATAAGCCATGTACTTCCTCCTACATCTTCAATCAATACACTACCATCGCCATCATTAAAAATCATTTTAATTCCTGAGCGAGTATGAATGGCTTTTATATTATTTTGGCTATCAGCATAACCGCTTTTATCCTGTCCGTTGTATTGCGCTCCTATTACATAAGGATTTTGTACGTTGTTGCCTTCAAAACCAACTAATACCTCTTCTCCTATTTCAGGAATAAAATAAAAACCTTTTCCTGCTCCTGAATGAGGCTGTATCATACGGATCCATTCGCTTACAGCACTGCCGCTTGCTCCGTAAAACTGTACTTTTACTCT
>LMAJ01000023.1 GCA_001507425.1 Flavobacteriaceae bacterium CRH | reverse complement strand
GTGTGATCCTTCGTTCCTCAGGATGACAAAACAAAAAAACCGACAAGTGATTGTCGGTTTTTTTATGTTTTGAAAGAAGTATTACCCTTTCAACCATGCATTTTTAAGTTTCTCTTTTGAAGCATCTGAAGCTTTAAAAGTTTCTTTTTCTTCAAATGGTAGTTTTACAGTTCCTTTGATGGTTTGTTCTGCTCCGGCACGTTTGATTTTAAGTGTAATTGGATCATTTTCTTTCCAGTTTTCACTTTCTGTAATCAAATCATAAATGTTATCTAAATTGTATGTTTTGTTGTTTATAGAGATAATTTGATCACCTGCTTTAAGATTTAAATTGGTAAAAAACACATTTAGGTCAACGTCAGGGCGAACACTTATTATTTTTGTCGCTTTATCTATACCGATATATGGAGCTTGTCCTTTGATGAAAATCGATCCCGGAACTTTTTCGGATGCTTTACTAACACCCACTTTAGCTAAATAAAAATCGTAAGGAATTGGAGTAGTTCCGGAAACATATTTAGTTAAAAATTCACCAACTTCAGGATAAGTCAATTGTGTGATTTTAGCAAAAAGTTCATTATCGTTAAATGGTTTTTCAACACCATATTCAGCGGCTAATTTGTGCATTAAATCAAGAATTCCTCTTTCTCCGTTGCTTTTTTCTCTAATGATGATATCAATACACATTCCCATTAGCGCCCCTTTTTGATATACATTTAAGTATTGATCTTTATACGGCTGTTCTAAAACATTTTTACTCATAGTTGTAAATGACATTGTATCATTTAAACCTTTTGCCTGTTCGATTTTGTCAGCAATACGAGTATAAAATTCAGTTTCGTCAATTAAACCTTGGTTAATTTGAAAAAGATTCGCAAAATATTCTGTTACACCTTCATACATCCATAAATGTTCTGACATTTTAGGTGCGTTATAGTCAAAATACTGAATTTCTTTTGAGTGAATAGTTAATGGTGTTACAATATGGAAAAACTCATGAGAAACAACATCTTTCATTGATTCTACCAATTTTTCTTTTGGCATAGATTCCGGTAAAACAACTGTAGTTGCTGTAGGATGTTCTAAAGCTCCAAAACCATGGGCATCATCTTTTGCCATGCTTGATAAATACAATAAAACAGTATATTTTTTAGTAGCATTTACTTTTCCTAAAAAATTTTTCTGAGCTGTCATTATTGTTTTCATCTCCGGAGTAATACTTTCGGCAGTAAATTTCCCTGTTGGAGAATAAACGGCAATTAAAATATCCATTCCGTTTACATTAAATGTTGTATAATCCGGTTTAGAATACATAATCGGATTTTCAACCAAAATAGCATAACGCGGCGTTGAGAAAACATCGCTTGTGTTGCTTGCATCTTCATCATTCATTGAAGTTGCGCCCCAAAGTGTTTCAGGATGTGTAACTGTTACTTTATACGGAACGTCTAGTTTATCTTGAAAATACCCAACAAAACCATGTGTATTTACTAAGAAATTGATTCCTGCATTTATGTTTGTTCCTGCTGGCGAAAAAACGTCGTCATTACCAAATCCGGTCCCTTTTTCAGTATCAAAAGTATCTCCAACTAAATAAGTAACTTTTGCTAATGTTTTTGCATTAGAAATAGACCAAGAGTTATCGTCGATTCTTTTTACAGTTAATGCATTTCCTTTGGTGTCAAAAGCTTTAAAATCATCAGAATATTTACCATAATTATCTGTAGAATAAGTTCCCGGAACAGTTTTAGGAATGCTATAAATGATTTCGTCTGTTTTTATGGCTGGAGGAGTAACGGTTACCAGAACTTTATCGTCTTTTACATCGACAAGATTGATATTTACCGCTACGGTATTATTTTTAGCAGCTCCGGAATTACTCCCTGTTTTACAGCTCCAAAAAGTAACTGCAAGAGCTAGTGTGTAAATTATTTTTTTCATTTTTTTATGTTTAGTTATTGTATTTGACTGATAAAATGTCAAAAAGTTACATTAAAGTAAAAATATAAAAAAACTCCTGATTTGCAGGAGCTTTATGTTAGTCGAATTTGTTCTTTATATAATATTTTCCATCCAGGTCTTCATCAAAATCATCTATTTTAACGGGCTTAGGTTTTGGTTTATTAGCAATTGCCTTCTTTTTCCACATTTCAAACTTTTCAAGTGGCATCTTCTTTTTCATGATTTCCAGAACTTCTTTTTCTGCCAATCCAAATTCTTTTTTTATAATTTCAAATGGATTTTTTTCTTCCAAGGCTAGCGAAACAAGTTTTTCGGTTTGTTCCCAGCTCAACTCTTTGCGGTTACTCTTTTTCATCACGTGAAAATTAATTCAAAATAGTGGTTAATGATTAATAGATTGATCTTCAATTTATGTATCAATATTAATAAAAAAAATAATTAGTTGGTTCGATCAGGTACATTTTTTTTAATGATTTTAATTGTTTTTTATTGATCTTGATTTTTGAAACGGAATTTGTAATAAATTTTTCAATTTATTGTTTTCTTCTGCAGCCATATGAGTGTCTACTCCATAAATTAACTCTTCTTTTGGCAGCGTCGTAAAAGTGCCAAAAAGCCGATCCCAAACGGAAAATATATTCCCGTAATTACTGTCTGTATAAGGTAAAACATAATGATGATGTACTTTATGCATATTGGGAGAAACGATAAAGTAACTTAGAAAAACATCCAGTTTATTTGGCAGAGAAATATTGGCATGATTGAATTGTGAAGCTATAACAGATAAGGACTGATATAGAAAAACCATCCACATTGGACTTCCGACTATTAAAACGCCAATTGTGGTGAATACAAATCGAATAATACTTTCTCCTGGATGGTGCCTGTTGGCAGTTGTGGTATCGATCCAGGTATCAGTATGATGAACAATATGAAATCTCCATAAAGGCTTTATTTTATGCTGTATAAAATGGACTAAATAAGCTCCGATTAAATCTAATAACAATAATCCTATAATGGTGTAAAGCCAAATTGGTATTTCCGGTAACCATTGTAAAATTCCAAAGTGATTTTGAGTTGTCCAATCGGCAGTTCGGATTAAAATAAAGGCTAAGACAAAATTGACTATAATCGTAGTAAACGTCAGGAAAAAGTTGATTCCTGCATGATGCCATTTTCGATATTGCATCTGAAATAGCGGAAAAGAGTTTTCGATTAACCAAAAAATAGCAATTCCTCCGACCAGAATTACACTTCGGTGCGATGATGGAATCGTACTAAAATAAGCAATGATATCGTTCATAACATTAAAATTTAATATATCTATTCTAATTATAGTAACGAAAAAAAGAGAAAATCAAATATAAATATATCAGATTTTCTCTTTGAAAAAATAACTTGAGCGTTAAAATATTGATTATTTTTTGATCAGGCTAATGATAAATAACAAAACCCAGGCACCTCCAACAGCTATTATAATTTGCCAAAGAAGACCACCGCCACCGATACCGAGTCTGCCGGCAATCCATCCTCCAATGATTCCACCAATAATTCCACCAATAATTCCAACGATGATATTACCAATGATTCCAAATCCTGCGCCTTTCCAAATTTGACCTGCTAACCATCCTGAAATTGCTCCTATGAGTAAGAAATATAAAAATTCCATATTTTTTTATTGTTATTTATTAATGTGAATATATTACGCTTCAGCGTGATTTTGTAATAATGTTTTATAAATGAATCCGGCAACAATAGCCCCTAAAATTGGTGCTGCCCAAAATAGCCAAACTTGCGATAAAGGTTCTCCAAGAGTAAAAATAGCCTGAGACAAAGATCTTGCAGGATTTACGGAAGTATTGGTGATTGGAATACTTATTAAATGAATTAAAGTTAACGCCAGACCAATTACAATACCACAGAATGGTGTACTTGCGAATTTATCCGTGGCTCCTAAAATGATCAATAAGAAAAATAGCGTTAGTACAAACTCAGCAATAAAGGCTGATGGTAATGAATATCCATCAGGCGAAAATGCTCCAAAACCGTTTGAGGCAAAAGCTCCTGCTTTAGTATTATTAATTACAAAACCTGCTTTTCCTGAAGCAATCGTGTATAAAGTACCGGCAGCTGCAATTGCTCCAATACATTGTGCAATGATATAAGGAACAAGATCTTTTGCTGGAAATCTTCCGCCCGCCCATAAACCAAATGAAACGGCCGGATTAAAATGTCCGCCGGAAATATGACCAACAGCATACGCCATTGTAAGAACTGTTAACCCGAAAGCCAAAGCAACACCTGCAAATCCGATTCCTAATTCAGGATATCCGGCAGCAAAAATTGCACTCCCGCAACCACCAAAAACTAACCAGTATGTTCCGAAGAACTCTGCAAATAATTTTTTCATAATAAATAATTTTAATTAATAGTTTGATATTAAAGGGTATATAAGTATGCCCATAAAATCAATACAATTTGTAAGGGCAAACGTATTAATAAAATTAGTTTTAAAAAAGAAAAACCACCTTTTTTCTTACAAAACATATAGATATTCGCAGGAAATACAGCAATTAATAACGCTATAATTCCCCAAGAAGCAATATGGGTTGCAAAAGGAACCATTAAGAGAATGCCTAAAATAATTTCAGCAACTCCACTTAAAATATTTAATAATTTGGGGTTAGGAAAGAATGGGGGAATGATTCTAATATACATTCCCGGATTTTTAAAATGATTTATTCCGGCAAGTATATAAAGAAAAGCCATTACGTATAAATGCCAGGGTAAATTCATGATCTTATTATTTTGACACGAATTTATAAAATAAATTAAGAATTATTGTGATAAAGTGATTTTTTTTTACGAGTAAATAAGTTTTGTTACTTTTTACGGTTGAAGTTTACATTCATGATAATAATAGCTAAAATGATTAAAACGATTCCTACCCATTGTAAAAAGATCACATTTTCATTCAGTAAAATAAAAGCCATCATAACAGAAACCGGAAGTTCAAGTGCAGAAACAATACTTCCTAAACCAATTCCGGTTAACGGAAATCCGGCATTCATAAGCATCGGAGGAATAATAGTTCCGAATAAAGATAAAACGATTCCCCATTTCATGAAAATGGCAAGATTAAAAGGGGTAGTCTGAGTAACAAAAGCAAAAGAGAATACGATTATCGCCCCGCCCAAAAGCATGTACAAGCTGCGTTGTGCAGATGAAATTTCAGTCGCTACACGATTTGCAGTAAACATAGTTGTAGTAAATGATGCTGCGGCCATAATTCCCCATGCAATGCCGCGCCAGTCTAGTTTTATATCGTTATTGATCAGATTTGTTGCCAAAGCAGTTCCTATCAACACAATAAAAACAGCAACTACTTTTTGTTTTGAAGGTAATTTTTTCTCTAAAATCATTTCAAGTAAAACACCCATCCAAACCGTTTGCATTAATAACACAATACCAATTGAAACCGGAATATATTTTACTGCCAGATAATAAAACAAACTAGTCATTCCTAAAGAAGTACCGGCAAGCATCAAATTGAATATGTTTTTTGGAGTTGCTTTTACTACATTTTCTTTGTGTTTTATTTTTTGAAAAGCGTTAATCAATAAAATACCCAGAATTCCTAAAACAAATTGAGATGTTGTAACTTCTGCAGTTGTGTATCCTTCTGTGTAAGCCATTTTTACAAAAGTGGCTAACATTCCGTAACTTGTAGCTCCAAGTGCAACTAAAAATACTCCCTTTAATACATTGTTTTGTGACATCTTAACTTATTTAGATAAAAAAATAAAAGCCGGCAAAGGTAAGTTATTTTGTTTAGGATTTAATAAAAAATGATTGCAAACATTATTATTGTAGTAGATTTTAAAACAAATTAGATCGTAAAATTGTGTATTTGATAGAATTGTAAAAATAAGAACCCGTCAAAATTTTGATTTTGACGGGTTAAATTTTATCTGCTAAAAGTTAAATAACTATTTCACAGGTTGATTTTGATAGGTTTCAATTTCGAAAATTAAAGTTGCATTTGGCGGAATAACACCTCCTGCGCCTTTTTCTCCGTAAGCTAAATTTGAAGGAAGAAAGAAAATTGCTTTCTCTCCGTCAGTCATCATTCCTAAAGCCTCAAGAAAACCAGGAATCATACCGTCTTTTTTACCGGCTACAAAAGGAAATGCCTGGTACCCTTTCTGTGCATCCCTGTTCGCATCGTATTTCCCGTAAGCTTTTGCAACTTCGGCCATGCTGCTGTCAAAAAGATTTCCGTCTTCAAAATAACCTGCATAATGAAAGAAAAACGTAGTTCCGTCTGCTGGTTTTACTCCCGTTCCTTTTTTAGTAATAACGTATTTTAAACCAGATGCTGTAGTTGTTGCAGTAGCTTTTGTACCTGCAAAATAAGCTGCCTTTGCAGCTACTACTTTTTGGCTTTCGCCTTTTTTAGCTTCCTCTTTTTTAGCATCATCTGCTATAACTTTTACGGCATCAAATTTTTTGGCTGCTGCACCTTTGCGGGTAATTGTAATTTTTGTCATGATATCATCCTGAACGATTTTATTCACAACATCCATTCCTGAAACGACATGACCAAAAATAGTATGTTTTCCGTTTAACCAGGGAGTGTCTTTATGAGTAATAAAAAATTGGCTTCCGTTTGTAGCAGGACCTGAATTTGCCATTGCTAAAATTCCGCCTTTATCAAATTTTAAATTATCAACAAATTCATCTTTAAATGAAAATCCCGGACCTCCCGAACCATTTCCGTCCGGATCTCCACCCTGAATCATAAAATCATTAATAACCCTGTGAAATTTTAATCCGTCATAAAATGGTTTTCCTTTTAATTTCTCTGCTTTTACATTAGGGTTTTTACCTTCTGCCAAAGAAATAAAGTTGGCCACAGTTACTGGTGCTTTAACATATTCTAAAGTCAAAACAATATCGCCTTTAGTAGTAGAGATAGTTGCGAAAATCCCTTCGTTAGGATTTGTAGCAGCTGCTTTTGCAGTAGCAGACTTTGTCGTAGCAGGTTTTTTTGCAGCTGCTTTTTTTGTCGTTTGTGCCTGCATATTAACCATTGCAAGGCAAAATAAAAATAAAAATTTAAACTTCATTGTAATTCTAATTTAAGTCTATGATAATTATTGTGGTTTTTCTAATAATTGAATTTCAAAAATGATGTTTGCATTTGGAAGGATAACTCCACCAGCTCCAGTTGCTCCGTAAGCTAAATGAGCTGGAATGAAAAGAACTGCTTTGTCTCCAAAAGAAAGTTTTTCTAAACCTTCAATAAATCCCGGAATCATACCGTCTTTACGACCTGCCTGAAATGGAATTGGCTGGTAAGCTTTTGCTTCGGCTCTAGCCGGATCAAATTTTCCAAAAGTTTTTGCAACATCTTCAATACTTGTGTCAAATAAAGTTCCGTCTTCTAAAAATCCTGCGTAATGAATGTATAACTGAGTTCCTGCAGCAGGTTTTTTACCAGTTCCTTTTTCGGTAATAACAAATTCTAAACCTGTTGTAGTTTTAGTAGCTTTTGCTTTTAAAGCGGCATAATAATCTACTTTTTCTTTTTGAACTCCTGCAAATTTGCTTTTTTCTTTTGCTATTTCAGAAAAATAGTCATGAAATACTTTTACAGCATCAAACTTTTTAGCAGCTTCACCATTTCTGATAATCGTAACAGCAACCATATTGTCGCCTTGTTTTACCTGATTTACAACTTCTTGTCCTTTTTCAACAACATGGCCAAAAATAGTGTGTTTTCCGTCTAACCAGGGAGTTTCAACGTGAGTAATAAAAAACTGACTGCTGTTTGTTCCCGGACCGTTATTGGCCATTGCCAAAACACCTGCTTTATCAAATTTTAAATCGGTAAATTCATCTTTAAATTTGTATCCTGTATCTCCAGAACCTGTTCCTAAAGGATCTCCAGTCTGAATCATGAAGTCTTCAATAACTCTGTGGAATTTTAGTCCGTTAAAAAATGGTTTCCCTTTTAGGTCTTCATTCGTTACAAATTCATTTTTTCCTTCTGCTAAAGTTACAAAATTGGCAACCGTAATAGGTGCTTTTTTATAATCCAGTTCAACAATAATATGGCCTTTGTTCGTTTCAATATCGGCATATAAACCATCAGGTAAATTGCTGTGTTCGTCTTTACAAGAATATAATGAAGAAACGGCTAATAATAAGAATAGAATACTTTTTTTCATTTTTAAAATGTTGTTTTTATGGTTTTAAAGTGTCTTTTTTTGTTTGAGATACAGTTTTTGGAGCTGCCGGTTTAGGATTTTGTGCTGTTGTAGTTTTTGCTACAGTTGTTGTTGGGCTTGTAGTTGCCGGAGCCGTTGCTGCAGTTTTTACGCTTGCAGGATCTGGTACAAAATTACGAAGCGTAACCGTACACATCAGCGATTCGTTAGTTCCTATTTTTTTGTTATCGCCATGGTATCCGTATGCAATGTGCGATGGGAACAAGAAAGTAACAGTTTCGTTTTTATGCATCAGTTTAATACCGTCACGCAATCCCATCATGATGTCTTGCTTGTCTACATAATAGGTTTGTGGTCCAAGTTCAGATTCTGAATAAATAACCTGACCTTTAATATTTTTTATTTCTAAATTAAAATAAGCAATATCTCCTTTTCTTGGAGTTTGGGTTTCTGTTGTATTTTGTTCATCATAAGAAAACCAATAGCCTTTTCTGGTGGCATAATATTTTACTTTCGGATTACTTTTGATGATTTTTTTAATAACATCTTCTTCATTGGCTACTAATTTTTTATTGCGATCAGCCGATTTTTTCATGAAACTTCCTGAAGATCTTGAAATAGGTCTTCGAACATCTTCATGTTGTTTGCAGCCAACCAATAAAACAGCAAAAAGTAGGGTGTAAATGCTTCGTTTTAAGTAGTTCATTTGGGTTATATTTTTAGTTTTGTTACTAAATCTTCAAATTTTTTCAACGTTTCTTCCATGGAAACATCTGATCTTCCTCCGGCGGCATTGCTATGTCCTCCGCCATTAAAATGATCTCTTGCAAATTGGTTCACATCAAATCCTCCTTGTGAGCGGAAAGATATTTTGATGATTTTCTCGTCTTTATTTTCTATAAAAATAGCAGTAAAAACAATTCCTTTTATGCTTAATCCGTAATTAACAATTCCTTCTGTATCGCCTTTTACATAATCAAATGAATCTAATTCGTCTTGTGTAAGCGAAGTATAAGAAGTTTTATAAGCTTCTAAAACTTTCATATTTTGCAGAGCGCGACCTAATAATTGTAATCGGCTGTAAGAACTATTGTCAAACAAAAGAACCGGAATTTGAGTATTTTCAACTCCCAAGTCAATCAATTCAGCAATAATCCTGTGCGTGTTTCCTGTTGTTCCCGGAAAGCGGAACGAACCTGAATCTGTCAAAATTCCGGTATAGATACAGGTAGCAATGGTTTTATCTAAATCCTGCTTTTTATCAAGAAACGAAATGAAGTTGTAAATCATTTCACAAGTCGAACCAAAAGTAGTGTCAGAGTACATGAAAGTCGCATAATCATCAGGTTTTTGGTGATGATCGATCATGATAAACGGAGCAGTCAGTTTTGCTAAAGTATGCTCCATTTCGCCTGTACGGTGGAATGCGTTAAAGTCAAGCGTAAAAATTACTTCAGCTTCTTCTAATATTTTAGTACAATTCTGAGTGTCTTTTTCGAATATTTTTACTGTTTCTGAACCTGGCAGCCAGGCTAAAAAATCAGGAAAATCATTGGGAGCAATCACCGTTGGCTGATGATTGTTTTTTAGTAAAAAATGGTATAAACCCAACGTAGAACCCATAGCATCGCCATCTGGACCTCTATGCGGAATTATTGCAATTTTCTTTGGGGTTGCAAGCAACAATTGTATTGCCTGAATATCTTGTATTTTCATAGTGTGCGAATTTACATTTTTTTAATGTAATGTTGAAATCATTTTGCAGATTAACACACTTTTAAGTTAGATGAGAATTGTAAGATGTGAAATGTAGGTTTTTGGAATTTGGAATTTACCTTTTGGGATTTAAATTTATACGCAGATAAAACTGATTCGCTAAAGCGAAAATGCGGATTTAAGAGGATTTTTGAAATTTGGAATTTTGGATTTATTTTTTGGGATTTAAATTTATACGCAGATAAAACTGATTTGCTAAAGCGAAAACGCGGATTTGAACTGATTTTTGAAATTTGAAATTTGTTTTTTGCAATTGACATTGACATTGATATTGACATTGATATTGATATTGCAATTGGAATTTGGAATTTAAAAATTGGAATTTATTTTTTGATATAATTTAAATTTAGCTCCTTTTACCATTTGAGATTTGTAAATTCCGACAGAACCAGAAGAAAAATAAGCAATTGCGCAGGCTATCGCAATAAAAATTCCGGGTTGAATTCCAAAAAGTTCCATGCCCATAATAGTGCAGGCGATAGGCGTGTGGGTTGCACCTGAGAATACGGCAACAAAACCCAAACCTGCTAAAAATGCTATTGGCATTGGAATTACTACCGATAACGCACTGCCTAAAGTAGCGCCCACAAAGAATAAAGGAGTGACTTCGCCGCCCTTGAAATCGGCACCTAAAGTGAATCCGGTAAATAAAATTTTAAGCAAAAAATCATACCACAGATTAGCATTCGAAAATGAATCGACAATAACCGGAACGCCCAATCCTGAAAATTTCGTGAGGCCAAAACCTGCAAATGCAATGGCTAAAAATATTCCTCCAATAAAAGGTCGCAGAGGCGGGTATTTTATGTTTTTTGAAAAAAAAGATGCCCAAAAGTGTGTACTTCTTGAAAATAACAAAGCGGCAATTCCTGATAAAACGCCAATTAGGATAGTATAAAATAAAGTTGAAAAATTAATTTCGGGAACATTCGGAATGCTGTAATGTGTATGTTTTACGTGCCAAAATTCCACCGTAAAATAAGCTGTGAAAGCAACTAAAAACGATAAGACAATACTTTTAAGATTGATTTTACTGAAATATAAAACTTCTAGAGCAAAAACGGCGCCTGCCAAAGGAGTTCCGAAAACGGATGCAAAACCCGCACTGATTCCGAGTATGATTAAAATTTTTCTTTCGGAATTATCTAAATTAAAAAACTTGGTAAACTGATCGGCAATTGCGCCGCCCATTTGTACGGCCGTGCCTTCGCGACCTGCAGAACCTCCAAACAAATGCGTAATTAAAGTTCCGAAAAGAACCAAAGGAGCCATTTTAAAAGGAATTACTTTCTTTGGATTTTCGTATTCTTCCAACAATAAATTATTGCCTTTAACTACAGATTCTCCCCAATAATAGTAACTCAATCCAACCAATAATCCGCCTAAAGGCAAAAGCCAGATAATCCAGTCGTGCTGAATTCTAAATTGTGTTACCAATTCTAAAGAAACTAAAAAAAATGCCGATGCAGATCCTGAAAATAGGCCGATCAAAATACAAATGGAAATCCATTTAAAGATTGAGAGAAGTATTTTTTTTAGGTTTGAAAATGTCATTAAAGAAAAGTTGCCACGAATTTCACGAATTTACACGAATTTAAAACCATTAATTGATTAAAAAATCTTCATCAAAAATAATCTTTTAAATCTTTCTAATCTGTGGCAAAAAAAAATAATTCGGGCTAATTCGTGAAATTCGTGGCGAAAAAAATATTCGTGTTGTAAATTATCCCTGAACCACAGCTGTAAATTCAATCTCAACTAAATATTCTGGAGCAACAAGTTTGCTGATTTCATAAAAACCCGTTGTAGGTTTTACATCTTTAAAAAAGGCCGAATGCGCTCTTGCAACATCTTCAAAAGAAGTAATATCGGTAGTAAAAATCCGTGTTCTAATGACATCTTTCATTCCAACATTTAAGTCTTCCAATACTTTTTCAACACGTTCCAGAATGTTGTAGGTTTGAGCATAAGCATCATCGGCTTTTACTTTTTCGCCATCAACAATAGCCACAGTTCCGGAAACTTCAATAATATTGCCAATTCTTACGGCACGACAATATCCCATTTTGTCCTCCCAAGGCGATCCTGTTAAGATGTTTTCTCTTTTCATTTTTTTTATTTTTTTTAATTGTTTCTCTTTGAATTTTAAGACAATTCTGGTTCTTTAATACCGTTGCAATTTATAAAATAGGAAACGGAAAGAAGATTAATTTGGTTGAAATCATCCTGTAAATCTCTCTTTTTTGTTATATTTTGAAAAACCCGATTTGCCTTTATTCAATTTGATGTTGCTCAAAAAGGCGAAGTTTGTTTTGAGTTGCTGTGAGGTTTTGTTGCAGCGCCTCAATTTTATTCAATAAATGAGCAATAGCATCAATTCCTTCCAGATTTATTTTGAGATCATAATGCAGCCGAATCATTTTTTCTATGGTTGGCAATTGTTGTGTGTGCAAATATTCATCTTCTTCCTGAATAATAATTTCAACTAAACCATAGTTATTAAGCTCTGTAATAAAGGTATTTTCAATTTCGTGATAAAGGCAAAATTGTTTTATCTGAATTAAATTTTTACTATTCATGATTTCTTATTTTAGATAATTCCTGAAATAATTCTTTTTCTTTTTGAGATAATTGAGTTGGCGTTTTTACATTGTAAGTAATGTACAAATCGCCAAATTGATTTTCTTTTTTATAAATCGGAAATCCTTTTCCTTTCAGTTTAACCTTGGTTCCGGTTTGGGTTTCTTCAGGAACTTTAATTTTTACTTTCCCGTCAAAAGTATTTACATAAATTTCACCTCCTAAAATGGCAGTATATAGATCAAGGTCAATATTAGCATACAAATTATTTCCTTCTCGTTTAAAATCAGAATTGTTAGAGATTATAAAGGTTAAGTACAAATCACCATTCGGACCTCCGTTAGCGCCTGCGCCTCCATGCCCTGGAATTTTTATAATCTGTCCGTTTTCAACTCCGGCCGGAATTGTAATTCGGATATTCTTGCCATTGACGGCCAGATTTCGTTTATGAGTTGTATAGGCCGAAACTAAGTCTAATTCCAGTTCTGCATTAAAATCCTGACCTCTGTATTTTGATTGCGTTCTACTGCTTCTTGCTCCTCCATACATAGAATTAAAGAAATCAGAAAAATCACCTCCGCCAAAATCTCCACCGGAAAAGCCTGAAAAATCTCCACTGGAAAAATCCTGACCACTTTGTTGTCTCGAACGTTGCTGATTTGGGTCGTAACCAGCTTTTTCAAATTCATCGGCATGTTTCCAGTCTTTTCCGTATTTATCGTATTTTTTTCGATTTTCAGGATTGCTTAAAACCTCATTTGCTTCATTAATTTCTTTGAATTTTTTTTCAGCTTCCTTATCATTCGGATTCAAATCCGGATGGTATTTTCGGGCTGCTTTTCGATATGCTTTTTTGATTTCAGCTTCGGTTGCTGATTTTGTAATTTCCAATGTTTTATAATAGTCGATATAATCCATTTTTATAAGTTTTTAATAAAAGTAAATTAAAAGACTCAAGTTAAGAATAAGTTGCTAATTATCAAAACAGTGTGTTTGTTTTAAATGAAAAAAATAAGGAGTTATTTTTTAAATACTTAGATTTGTTTGGAATTTGGAATTTTCAATTTGGAAATTAATTTTGAAGAAATAATAATTCCTGGCAGGTTTTTTGTATTTCCAAAAATTAGCCTAATATATTGTTATAAAACTCTTAAAGTTGTAGAGCCTAATTAAATTATGCTATTTTTGCTTTGCTATACCGTTGATTTTATAAAATTTTAAAAGCCGATTCGATAACACTTTTTTTAATGAAGCACCTTTTATTTTTCATATTATTTTTTACCGCTGTAACCGTATCAGCCCAAACTGAATTTAGTACTAAATACAAGAGTATTCCGGCACCTAAATTTAGCACAAAGCCAAAAAAACTCCCAGCTTCGGATGTAAAAGACCCACAGACTGAAAATTTAGATATGCCGGCTATCAAAACGCCAAACGTTTTTGAAAATACAAGCATAACGCCTAAATCTAAGTTTCAGATTGGAGAAGAAAAAAGCAAATTTACCATGTCTACAGAAACCGATTTTGCCAATCCCGGCGATCGTTATGTACCCAAAATGGAAAAAGAGCTGGATAAGGCTTTGAAAGCAGAAGGATTAAAAGAAGGTAGAGGACCGTTAGTAAAGAAAAATATTTCTCTAGGAGATTTCAAAACAAAATCAGATTATTTTATTGTAAAATTCCGTGATTTTGGTGCTATAGACGGCGATTTAATAAGTGTTTCTTCGAATGATAAAATCATTGCAAATCAAATATTTTTGGATGCTAATTTCAAGCAAGTAAAAGTAGATCTTGTAAACGGATTTAATAAATTAGATTTTACCGCTCTTAATATAGGAACTCTGGGAGGAAATACTGCCGAAATGCAGGTTTATGACGATAGAGGTAATCTTATAACGAGTGATTTCTGGAATAATCTTGCAGCAGGTTTTAAAGCTTCGATTATTGTTACGAAAGAGTAAGTTTAGGCTCAAAGCAACAAAGGTTCAAAGGAACAAAGTTGTTGTGCTTTGAAACCTCTGAACCTTTGTTTCTCTGTAACTTTGAACCTTTTATAAGCCCTCTTTCAAATGTTTATAATTTGATTTAATTGTATCTAGAACTTCTTCCATTTTTCCACCGAGCATTAATTTGGTCATCGATTTTGTCATACCAATAACTTGTTCCCATTCTACTTTTGGAGGCATTGCGAGAGCATTTGGATTAGTAAAAACATTTAACAAAACCGGACCATCGTGGCGAAATGCATTTTCAATCGCTGCTTCAACTTCTTCGGGTTTGTGAACGTTAACACCCTGAAACCCCATTGCCTGAGCAATTAAGCCAAAGTCAGGATTTACCATATCCGTTTCATTATCGGGAAGGCCATTCACTTCCATTTCGAGTTTTACCATTCCCAAAGCGCGATTATTAAAAACAATAATCTTAATGGGAATATTATATTGTTTAATAGTAGCTAAATCTCCCAAAAGCATCGACAAACCACCGTCACCACACATCGCAATAACTTGTCTTTCGGGATGTGCGAGAGCCGCACCAATAGCCATTGGCATTGCATTTGCCATCGATCCGTGATTAAAAGAACCCAGCATTTTTCGTTCTCCGGTTCCTTTAATAAAACGGGCGCCCCAAACACAGGTCATTCCGGTATCTACGGTGAAAATCGCGTCATTATTAGCTAATTTATCAATAACATGAGCAAGATATTCAGGCTGAATAGTGTCTTCTCCGCCATTATCATTAATATAAATATTCATGTTTTCTTTTACAGCACTGTAGAGTTTAAGTTGTGCCTGTAAAAAGCTATCATCAGTTTTGGCTTCCAATAATGGCAGCAAAGCATCAATAGTATCAGCAACATCGCCACATAATCCCATATAAAGATTGGCTCTTCTTCCTAAACGTTCTGTGCTTGTATCTATCTGAATAATTTTATTATCTGAAGGCATGAATTTATCATACGGAAAATCAGTTCCTAATAATAAAACCAAATGCGACTCGTGCATACTATGATACGCAGAAGGCTGTCCAAGTAAACCCGTCATCCCAATTTCATTTGGATTATTAGGCTGAATACTCATTTTTCCACGGAAAGAATATCCAACCGGAGCTTTTATATGTTGCGATAATTGCACTACCTGATCGTGTGCTTTCTCAGCTCCAATTCCGCAGAACAAAGTTATTTTTGTGCTTTCATTTATAGCTTTTGCTAAATGTTGCAATTCAGTATTAGAAGGACGAATAACAGGATTACAATGAAAATATTGGGTCGAGATATTACTTTCAACCGCTTTTAATTCAGAAACATCGCCCGGCAGGCCAATAACGGCAACACCTTTTTTACCCAAAGCATGCTGAATTGCCGTTTGTATAATTCGGGGCGCTTGCTCGGCAGTCATAATCATTTGATTATAATGGCTGCAATCATCAAAAAGTTTGATAGTATTGGTTTCCTGGAAATAATCCATTCCCATTTCACTTGTATTAATAGTGGAGGCAATGGCTAATAAAGGAACGTGAGAACGGTGTGCATCATATAAACCATTAATTAAATGAACGTGTCCCGGGCCACAGCTTCCGGCGCAAACAGCAAAACCGTCCAATTCAGCTTCGGCCGCCGCCGCATACGCTCCAACTTCTTCATGGCGAACATGAATCCATTTTATTTTTCCATTTCTGCGTATGACATCATTAAAATGATTTAAACTATCACCGGTAACTGCGTATACACGTTTTACTCCAGCCTCTACTAACATGTCAACTAATTGTTCTGCAACTATTTTACTCATGATTGTGTTTTTAGAATTCAATCTTAAAGGTAACAATCATTCAGCTGAGTTTGTTTTATCTTTTAATGTTTATATTTTATAATCTACATCAGATTATTAATAATGATTGGAAGGCATTCCGCTTGCTGCCAGAGAGAGAAGCCATAGAAAAGTAAAGAAAAATGACAGCACAATAGTTATGATTAAACTAATTAAATAGGATTTCCAAATCTGTGTGTTTTTAGATTTTGGATGTTTAATTAATAAAAAAGCCTGAACTATTAAATTAATTATGGTTGTGAAAAGAAGTGCGAACTCATTGAGTTCAGTAAAAATCATTCCAGTACAAAGCGCTAATAATGAATATAATATTCCTAAAAGAATAATTTTTGTACGGTGGTTCTTGATTTTGAGCACAAGATAAAAGGCATACATAAAATAAAAGATTCCGCCAATGAATTCGAAATCATTTCCCCGATGCACCATAAATTGGTATACCCAACCAGAAAAAGCTATCACAATTATAAGAATGGTAAAATGCAGTAATATTGTTTTAACTATTTTAATTATTTTCATTAATCAGTACTATTATTTATTAAAGATTTTCTAAATGTATTAAAATAGGCTCAAAGCAACAAAGGTTCAAAGGAACAAAGTTTTTACACCTTGAAACCTCTGAACCTTTGCCGCTTTGTTACTTTGAACCTCTGACTAAAACGGATCTGCAGTAACCCTAAACTTCATATCTGCTTTTACAGTTACATCTTCAGTAAGGGTTTCTTTTAAGGTAACTTGCGTTCTAATTTTATATTTATCTGCTTTAATGAATTGATCTAATCTTGCATCAGTACTAATTAAATCAATCATATTGGTTGTTTCATTAATATTATCCTGATACGCCAATTCTATTTCGTCAGAATCAGTTGTTGAAATGTATAAATGAATCGATTTTAAAAACGTAAAAGTCTTTCCGTTAGGATTTGTAATCGAAAGCCTAAGCGATTTCAATTTTACATCTTTCACCAAACTTGCTTTTGTTTTGTTATTATCAAATTCAGCCGATGAATTTGTAGTAACATCCGGTGTAACAATTTCCGTAGGTAAATTAATAGGTGAACTACTTTTTATCTTGATCGATGCTTCATTTGAAATTGTAAATGACAATAAATCATCAACAGCATCACAAGAAGTTAAAAATAGTGATAAGAAAAGGGTAAGGGTGATTAATTTTGATTTCATATAAATGGTTTTTTTCTTAAATACGTATTTTTTTGAAGGTTGGTTTTTTGTTTTTGAGGTTCAAAGCGACAAAGGCTCAAAGGTTCAGAGGTTAGGCTTTAGGTTAATGAAGTTTTAAAAGCCTTAAGTTTTTATTAATCAGGATCTTTGTTCTTAAAACTTTAACAATGAAAAAATAAGAAGGTTTTTTTTTAGGCTCAAAGGTTCAAAGAAAAAGCTACTAATCATCAATTTTAAAACCTCTGAACCTTTGTGGCTCTGTACCTTTGAACCTAAAAATCGGAACAATGAAAAAAAATATAATTTTTTCATTGTTCCGATTTTTAAGATTGAAATATAAAAAGTATTTTTGCGCATGCAACACAACGTACTTATTTTAGATTTCGGATCGCAATATACACAGCTTATTGCGCGTAGAGTTCGCGAATTAAATATATTCTGCGAAATTTTCCCTTACAATCACTTTCCTAGTGATTTATCACCTTATAAAGCCGTAATTTTAGGAGGAAGCCCATTTTCTGTTCGCGGAGAAGATGCTCCACATCCTGATTTATCTCAAATTCGAGGAAAACTTCCATTATTGGCAGTTTGTTACGGAGCGCAATATTTAGCCCACTTTAGTGGAGGAGAAGTAGCCGCTTCGAACACCAGAGAATACGGTAGAGCTAATTTATCTTATATTAAAGAAAATGAAGTTTTCTTTAACGGAGTTTCAGAAAACAGCCAGGTTTGGATGAGTCATAGCGACAGTATTAAAGCTTTGCCAACCAATGCGGTAAAATTAGCAAGCACGCATGACGTAGAATATGCAGCTTATAAAATTGAAGGCGAAACTACTTATGCCATTCAATATCATCCGGAAGTTTTCCATTCTACAGATGGATCAAAAATGCTGGAAAACTTTTTAGTAAACATTGCCGAAGTTCCTCAAAACTTTACACCAAATGCCTTCGTTGAAGAAATGGTGGGAGAATTGAAAGAGAAATTAGGAAACGATAAAGTTGTTTTAGGATTGTCAGGAGGAGTAGATTCTACTGTTGCGGCAGTTTTATTGCACCAGGCGATTGGTAAAAACTTATACTGTATTTTCGTAAATAACGGATTGCTTCGTAAAAACGAATTTCAAAATGTATTAGATCAATACAAAGGAATGGGATTGAACGTAAAAGGAGTTGATGCCGGAGATCGTTTTCTTGATGAATTAGCCGGAATTAGTGATCCGGAAACCAAGCGTAAAACAATTGGTCGTGTATTTATCGAAGTTTTTGATGATGAATCACACTTAATTGAAGACGTAAAATGGTTGGCACAAGGAACTATTTATCCTGACGTAATCGAATCAGTTTCTGTAAAAGGACCATCGGCAACCATTAAATCGCACCATAATGTTGGGGGATTGCCGGATTATATGAAATTAAAAATTGTAGAACCGCTTAGAATGTTGTTTAAAGACGAAGTTCGAAGAGTTGGTGCTACTTTAGGAATAGATCCTGAATTGTTAGGAAGACACCCTTTTCCTGGTCCAGGATTATCAATTAGAATTTTAGGAGATATTACTCCGGAGAAAGTGCAAATTTTACAAGATGTTGACGCTGTTTTTATTGACGGATTAAAATCTTGGGGATTATACGACAAAGTTTGGCAGGCGGGAGCGATTTTGCTTCCTGTAAATAGTGTTGGTGTGATGGGCGATGAGCGTACGTACGAAAAAGTAGTAGCGCTTAGAGCTGTTGAATCTACTGACGGTATGACGGCTGACTGGGTTCACTTACCTTACGATTTCCTGATGAAAGTGTCAAATGACATTATCAACAAGGTAAAAGGCGTGAATCGTGTAGTTTACGATATAAGTTCAAAACCACCTGCAACAATTGAGTGGGAATAGTATTATTTTTCAAATTAAGGCGTTACATTTGTAATGCCTTAATTTTTAAACCTACTATTTATGAGAGAACTTTTAACGATTTCTCTTGTGTTTGTTTTGTCTTTTAACAAAATAACTGCGCAAGATTCAATTATTGAACACAAAATTCAAAAAGGAGAAACCGCTTATTTTATTGCCCAAAAATATCAGGTTTCTGTAGATGAAATTTACAAACTCAATCCGGAATCTCAAAGCGGAATAAAAGACAATCAGGTTCTTAAAATTCCTGTTCATGCAGGAAAACAAAATTCAAACCAACAAGTTACTCATATTGTTGAACCAAAAGAAACACTTTTTGGCTTGTCAAAGCAATATAATGTTTCTGTTGAAGCTATTCAGAATGCAAATGCCACAATTCTTGCCAACGGACTTCAGATTGGTCAGGAATTAGTTATTCCGAAAAACGCTTCAAATCTTCCAAAAACTGAAAATACAACTTCTTCAAAAGCAACACATCAGGTAGTTGCTAAAGAATCTTTATTTAGTATTGCCAGACAATATAATGTTTCGGTACAGGATTTAGAAAATTTAAATAAAGATTTACTTCTTGGCGGTTTGCAAATTGGTCAGACGATTGCAATTCCAAACAAAAGAAAAACTTTAGACGGAAGAGTTCGCGTCATTAACGGAGAAACTATTTTTCATGTTGTAGAGCCAAAAGAAACTAAATTTTCTATTGCTAAAAAATACGCTATTTCGATTGATCAGTTAGAATCTCAAAATCCTGAAATTGTAAACGGATTGGTTATTGGCAATAAATTGGCCATCAATACAAAAGAAATAAAACCAACAAACGAAAGTGAAGAATTGATGTTGGTTTTGGCCGAAAAACAAGTTGTTGTCGAAAAAACAAAAGCCAAAACAGTTGAAATTGATAATTTAAAAGACAGATTGGTTGTTCAGAAAGAAATGAATCAGAAAATTATAAAAATTAATGATTTGAAATTGAATCTGAATGATATGAGTGGTTCTAAAGACAATTCTGTAGAGAAATTACGTTTGGTTTTAGAAGCCAATAAAAATGTGCAGGATATTTTAATGGCTAAATTAGATTCATTAGTAAATACGATGAATAATGATTTAGTTGATTTAAAAAGAATGGATATTTTAAATGTTGACGAATCAAAACGCTTAGAAAAACAATCGTATGAAAGTATAGGCAAAACGAGTGAATTGTCTTCTCAATTGAAAAAAGAACTGGCTGAAAACCGAAAAGCGTATGCCGGATTAATGAATAAAGTAGAGCGAATTGCGCTGGAAGAAAATCAGGAATACAAGAAGAAAATCCGCGAAAGCGAAAAGAAAAACAGTTCAACATCCTTACAGCAACGTCTTTCTATAGAAGAAATAAAGCGATATAAAATTGAGCAGGAACAAGGCGATGCGCAAAATCAATTGTTAATTTCTAAAATTGATTCGCTCGATATTCAAAAAACAATCGAGATAAAACGTCACATTAGTAAAGCTTCTTATTATAGCATGGAAGCCAGAAAATTTGATGATAAGCTGGCTCTGATAAAATTAAAAAAGTATCAGGATGAAGCTATTAAAAATCAAAATAAAGGAAATTCAGAAGTAGTTTCTAAAGCTGTTTCTTTAGAAGAAATGAAGCGCGAACTCAAAGAAAATCCGTTTAAAAATGAAAAAAATATTAAGATAGAAGTTTATGATAATCTTAAAGAAGTTTCAAACGGCTATTACTTAGTTTTAGGTATATTTACCGATGCAGCGCCCCGAGATAAGTTTATTATGGAACTTATTGATTCTGGCGATTTTAATGCTAGTTTTTTCTTTAATATAAACAGCCTTTCGTATTATGTTTACTCGGATAAGTACCCAAATATGGAAGAACTTTTATATCAATGCAAGAAAAAGGAAGAAGTTGAGTTATATAAAAACATCATTATTGCTAAGGCAGAAATAGATCTTAGATAATAATGAATTAAAAAACAACAAGTGGCCTGAATCTTGCTTAGACAAAAATTAGTATCTTGTTTTTTGAATTAAAAATTAATTGTTTAAGCCTTATTATGAAATATTATTTAGCATTATTGTCTCTTGTTTTTTTTATTACTTGTTCTGCTTTTGCTCAGGAAAAAGTAGTAAGGTATAAAGTTTCAAGTGGAGAAACCATCAATCAGATTGCCGAGAAATTTAAGGTTACACCTTATGATATTTACTCCTTAAATCCTGATGCGCGAACTGGACTAGTGCCTAATACAGTTTTATTAATTCCGACTTCAGGTAAAGCAGTTGCTGTAAAAAAAGAGGTTGCAGCAACAAAAACTACTGCAGCAGGAAAAGAAACTACGCACGAAGTTCAGCCTAAAGAAACATTGTTTGGAATCGAGAAAAAATACGGTGTTTCTGATGACGCTTTAAAAGCAGCAAACCCATTTTTAGTTACAAATGGCCTGCAAATCGGTCAGATATTAGTTATTCCGGGCAAAGGATCAACACCAAAAAGCGCAGCAACGGCAACGACTGCAAAATCGACAGCTCAGGAAAAATATGTATACCATGATGTCGTAGCAAAAGAAACCAAATATTCTATTGCAAAACAATATAAAACTACAATTGAGGATTTAGAAAAACGTAATCCTGATATTGTGGCCAATTTACCTGTTGGCTATAGATTAACGATAAAAGGAACGGCACCTAAAACTGAAACTTCAACTCCGGTTGCAGCAACTGAAAAACCTGTTGAGGCTAAAAAATCAAATGAAGCTTCGAAAAAAGGGACAACTTATATGGATTATCAAGTGAAACCTAAAGAAACACTTTATAGTTTATCAAGAACATTTCAGTTAACCCAGGATGAATTGACAGCATTAAATCCGTCACTTTCTGAAGGATTAAAAGAAGGAATGGTTTTAAAAGTACCGTCGGGCTTTGTTGCCCCGGTTCCTATTATTGCTCAACAACAGCCACAACAAACAGCTGAAAAAACTGTAGAAAAACCAGTTGAAAGCACAGGCGGATCTATCAAAATTCTTGAAAAAGTAAAATCCGAAACCGTTTCGGCAGATCCGGAAGTGGTTGAATTAACTAAAAAAAGAGGTCAGAATGAACGTAAAAAAGTGGTTTTATTGCTGCCTTTTAATTTAGCTAAAATTCAAAATGACACTACAAATATTGCAACCAAGTTAAAAAAGGATAAATTCCTGAATATGACACTTGATTTTTATTCTGGTGCTTTAATGGCTATAGATTCGGCGAAAGCCTTAAAATTACCAATTGATGTGGCTATTTATGATTCCCAGGAAACCAAAAATACTTCAAATATAACTAGCTTAATTTCTCAAAATAAATTGCAGGATGCTAATGCTGTCATCGGGCCATTTTACCAAAGTAATGCTGAAGCTACTGCTAACTCATTAAGATTATATAATGTGCCTGTAATTTCTCCATTATCAAAGGATTCAGCTAATCCAATTGATAATTTATATCAATCGATACCAACAAATGATGTCGTTAGAAATGCTGTTTTTGATTATATGCGTGCTAAAAACGGAAACATTGTTGCTGTTGTTGACAAGAAGAAAGAATCGGTAATAAGTTATATCAAACAAAATCAAAAAGGAGTTGTTTTTGCTGCATTGTCAGAAACAGGAGGTTTAGATGTAGCAAATTTAAAAAGTCTTTTATTGCCAAACCGAATGAATTATGTGGTGATGGAAACCGGCAACACTGCGATGGTTAAAACAACTATAAAAGCTTTGTTAGATGCGCAAAAAACATGTCAGGTACAGTTGGTGATTTTAGAACCAAACAGTACACTTGATACAGATGAAATTACTTTTGATAATTTGGTGAAGCTAAAATTAATGTACCCTTCTGTAACGCGTGAAAGTGATGAACAGCCTGTTTTAATTTTTGAAAAAGAATACAGATTAAAAAATAAAGTTAATCCAAATACCTATGCAACCCGTGGTTTCGATGTGACTTTTGATACCATGATGCGTTTGGTTCAGGGAAAAACATATCAGGAAACGACAGACTCAATCACAACGGAACAAGTTGATAATAAATTTCAGTATTATAAAAAAGAAGATGGAGGACACGCTAACAGAGGTGTTTACATTTTGTATTATGATACAGATTTAACTTTAAAAGTAGCAAATTAATGACATCGAAAGTAACCTATTTAGGAGATTTAAGAACAAAATCAATTCATGTGCAATCAGGAAGTGAAATCATTTCTGATGCGCCATTAGATAATAACGGAAAAGGAGAAGCATTTTCTCCAACTGATACAGTTGCTAATGCTTTAGCAAGTTGTATGATGACAATTATGGGAATTAAAGCCCGTGATTTGAATGTTAATATTAACGACTCAACAGCTGAAGTAACTAAAATAATGAATGCCGAACCAAGACGAATTGGTGCAATCGAAATTATTTTTGAAATGAAAGGCGACGTAGATGAAAAAACAAAAACTATTTTAGAACGCGCCGGAATGAGTTGTCCCGTATTTTTAAGTTTAAGTACTGAAATCGAAAAGAGAATTACTTTTAACTGGAAGTAATTAAATAATAACAATATTGCAAAAGCCATCAGGAAACTGATGGCTTTTTTCGTTTAATGCAAAAAAATATTGCAAAAAATATGCATCTCGGAATTAATGATAAAATTTTGAAAAACTGTTTATATTTTACATATATAACAGGCAGTTAAGAAAAAGTTATTAAGTTGTATTTTCTTGGTATTGCAAAAAAAATGCATACATTTACAAAATAATTGCAATTCAGGAATAATAATTTGCAAGATGCTGAAGATTTAACTGAATTTTTAAATCAATTTCTGGTTTAACGGGTAAAGTAAGTTTTCTTGTATTGTGATTTGAAAGGTTTTATATTTGTATTGTATTGATTTTAAGTATTTTAATTTGTTTTTAATAGAATTTAAGACTTCTGAAAATCACTTAAATAAACCAAAAAAATAAAAATAAAAGAAAATATATAGTTATGTTAAAAAGTAAAATAGACAAAGCGACAGGCTTCGAGAAACGTTTCGAAAACATCAATACGGTTGTTTTTGATAATTCATCTGATGCTTCAAAAGCAGTTGCAAAAGAAATTGCAGCTTTAATTCAATCAAAACAAAAAGAAAACAAGCCTTGTATTCTAGGTTTGGCAACAGGTTCTTCTCCAAAAGGATTGTATGCTGAATTAGTGCGCTTGCATAAAGAAGAAGGTTTGAGTTTTAAGAATGTAATCAGTTTTAATCTGGATGAATATTATCCGATGGAACCAAATTCAATCAATAGTTATGTTCGTTTTATGAAAGAACTGTTGTTTGATCACGTTGATATTCTGCCTGAAAACGCTCATGTTCCTGACGGACTTTTAACGAAAGAACAAATTGCAGATTATTGCCATGAATACGAAGCTAAAATTGAAGCTTTGGGCGGAATCGATTTGCAAATTCTTGGAATTGGAGGAAACGGACATATTGGTTTTAACGAGTCAGGTTCGCTTCAAAATTCAAAAACACGTTTGGTGGCGCTTGATCATATCACAAGAGTTGCCGCAAGCAAAGATTTTTCAGGATTAAGCAATACACCAAGAACGGCAATTACACTTGGGGTTAAAAAAATTATGGAAGCTAAACAGGTTATTTTGATGGCCTGGGGAGAAGGAAAAGCCAATATCATCAAAAAATCGGTTGAAGATGAAGTGACGAACCAGATTCCAGCTTCATTTTTGCAAGAACATAATAATGCAGTTTTTGTTTTAGACAAAGAAGCGTCTTCTAAACTAACGAGAATCAACAGACCTTGGCTGGTTGAAAAAGTAATCTGGTCTGATAAATTAATCCGTAAAGCAGTTTTAGGATTGGCATTAGATCTAAAAAAACCAATTTTAATGCTTACTGATGCCGATTATATCGAAAACGGAATGAGCGATTTATTGGCAGATTCAGGTCCGGCATACGACATCAATATTAAAATATTTAATAAGTTACAAAATACAATTACAGGATGGCCGGGTGGAAAACCAAATGCAGATGATTCAAACCGTCCTGAAAGAGCAGAACCTGCTAAAAAACGTGTATTGATTTTTAGCCCGCATCCGGATGATGATATTATCAGTATGGGAGGAACTTTTATGCGTTTGCAAGAGCAGGGGCATGAAGTGCATGTAGCGTATCAAACCTCAGGGAATATTGCTGTAGCAGATGATGAAGCGTTGCGTTTTGCAAGATTCGTTACAGATTACAATGAAAAATTCGGTATCAAAAGTGCAGAAGCAGAGAATATTTATCAAAAGGCAGTTACTTTTTTAACCAATAAAAAGAACAGTGAAATTGATATTCCTGAAGTACGTTATATAAAAGGATTAATCAGAAAAGGTGAGGCAAGAGCAACAAGTCATTTTGTGGGTCTGAACGATGATCAAATTCATTTTATGGAACTTCCGTTTTATGAAACCGGAACCATCGAAAAGAAACCAATCGGACCGGAGGATATTCAATTAACAGTTGATTTAATTGAAAAAATAAAACCACACCAAATTTACGCTGCAGGAGATTTAGCAGATCCGCACGGAACACATAAAGTTTGTCTGGATGCTATTTTTGAAGCTGTAAAAGTATTAAAACCAAAATCATTTATGGATGATTGCTGGTTGTGGTTATACCGCGGAGCTTGGCAGGAATGGGGAATTGACGAAGTTGAAATGGCTGTGCCAATGAGCCCTGATCAGGTTTTGTCAAAACGTCACGGAATTTTCAAACACCAATCTCAAAAAGATGGTGTTGTTTTTCAGGGAACTGATGCCAGAGAATTTTGGCAAAGAGCCGAAGACAGAAACCGCGAAACAGCTGCTTTGTACCAGCAATTAGGTTTAGCAAGTTATGCCGCAATGGAAGCTTTCGTGAGATGGCATTACTAAGGTGCTAAGGTTCTGAGGAACTAAGACGTTAAGTTTTTTTTGCCACAGATTAAAAGATTTTCACAGAATAATAAAATCATTTTAATCCTTTAATCTGTGGCGAAAAATAAAAAAAATACAATAGCTTTGTACCATTAGAAGCAAGAAGAGAGAAAATCTATATTCTTTCTTCTTGCTTCTTTTTTCTTCAAAAAAATGGAACAAGACAAAAAAAATCTCATCAAATTAGCGCACACCAAAATGCCTTTCGGAAAATACGAAGGTCGTTTTTTAATCGATTTACCTGAATATTATGTGGTTTGGTATCATAATAAAGGATTTCCTAATGGAGAATTAGGGCAACAATTGGCGCTTATTTACGAGTTAAAATTAAATGGATTGGAAGAATTGATTCGGAATATTAAAAAGCAGTATCCGAAACCTTTAAAGTAAATCCGATCGTCAGAAATTATCTAAAACTTTAAAAAAAAATGTAACTTCTAATTTTGTAAAAGTTAGTAAGAAGAGTCATTTTTACTTGTTGATAACTTTGTTTTTTAATATTATTTTCGAGTTAAGGTTTCTCTATTTTTGTAAAATTAACAAATAAAAGATGAAGATAAATTATCAATCGGATGCAGGCCAGGGAATGGGTGTTGCTGCTTTAATATTAGGGATTGTAGGCGGTATTGCAGCTTTTCTCCCATGTTTAGGTTTTGTTGCAGTAATTATGGGAGTTTTGTCAATTGTTTTTGGTGCGATTGGAATATCTCAGGCTAAAAAAGAAAATGCCTCTACAACAATGCCGATAGCGGGTTTATTGGTAGGAATTGCTACGACAGTATTTATTTTTATTTGGCTGGTCGTTACATTAGGTATTTTGGGAGTAGCTATGCTTTCTCATAAAGATGAAATAAGCAATGCTATTGATTCTCTAAAGGTTCAAACAGAAAAAATTCAAAAACACGATTCTCTAAATAACGATGCCGAAATTGTAATTGATTCAGTTATTACAGCTGAAGAATCAAAATAAATATACTTTTTTGTGGAGGTCAAAACATCTTACAAAATAGATTCTTATAAAAAGATAAACACGATTTTTGCTCTATTAATCCTGTTTATCTTTTTTTATAGTTATCTGTCGCCCTTAATCAATATTGGTTTGCGATCGTCCTGCGAAGGTTTGCCTGAGGCTTATTGCAAAAGCCGTGGGTTAACGAGAGCTTTTTCGCAGATTCTGAGATTTAATTTTAAAGAAGCCATTTTTCTGAATACTTATAGTATAAAAATCTTTTTGTTTTTTCTTGTTCAATTATTGTTTCGTATTACTATCAATGCTGTTATTAAGCTTTCAAATTTTAATTTGGTTAGAAATTTTGATGTAGTTTTTAGTTTTGCATACTTCATTTTTTCATTTTACAACTTGATCCTTATTTAAATTATTTTTTGAAAGCAACACATTCTTCAATAAAACCTTTAATTAAAAGTTAAAATTATCGATTATAAAAGGAAGTAATCGTTCTGTTTAAAAATTTGCAAATTATCTCAATATCTAATTGATAAATTGTCTAATTAAATTTGTACTTTTGCCAAGTTTTTTACACAACTACAATACAAACAACAACAGAATGAATCAAACAAAATATATTTTTGTTACAGGCGGTGTGACTTCTTCTTTAGGAAAAGGAATTATCGCAGCATCTTTAGCAAAATTGTTACAAGGAAGAGGTTACCGTACAACAATTCAAAAATTCGATCCGTATATTAATGTAGATCCGGGGACACTAAACCCGTACGAACATGGAGAGTGTTATGTAACAGATGATGGTGCTGAAACTGATTTAGATTTAGGTCACTACGAACGTTTTTTGAACGTTCCTACTTCTCAGGCTAATAACGTTACTACAGGAAGAGTTTATCTTTCGGTTATTGAAAAAGAAAGAAGAGGGGAGTTTTTAGGAAAAACGGTTCAGGTTGTACCTCATATTACGAATGAAATTAAAGACAGAATGCAATTGCTTGGTAAATCAGGCGATTATGATATTGTAATTACAGAAATTGGCGGAACGGTAGGTGATATTGAATCTTTACCTTATATAGAGTCTGTTCGTCAGTTGGTTTGGGAGCTGGGAGAAAATAACGGAATTGTTATTCATTTAACATTAGTTCCATTTTTGGCTGCTGCAGGTGAATTAAAAACAAAACCTACACAACACTCCGTAAAAACATTGATGGAAAGTGGTATCAAAGCTGATATTTTAGTTTGTAGAACAGAGCACGAGCTTTCAGATGAATTGCGTAATAAATTAGCTTTATTTTGTAATGTAAAAAGAGAAGCTGTAATTCAGTCTATTGACGCTTCAACAATATACGAAGTTCCAAATTTAATGCTTGAAGAAGGATTAGATGTAGTAGCTTTGAAAAAATTAGATTTACCTAAAAAAGCCGCTCCGGATTTAAAAAACTGGAATACTTTTTTACGCAGATTAAAAAATCCAAAACACACTGTAAATATTGGTTTGATTGGAAAATACGTAGAAATGCAGGATTGTTACAAATCTATTTTAGAAGCATTTATTCATGCGGGAGCTTCAAACGAAACTAAAGTTAACGTAATTTCTATACATTCAGAACATATTACAAGTGATAATATTGAAGAGAAATTAGGATCTCTTGACGGGGTTTTAGTTGCACCTGGTTTTGGAGAAAGAGGTATTGAAGGAAAAATTGAAGCAGTTCGTTTTGCACGTGAAAATAATATTCCGTTTTTCGGAATTTGTTTAGGAATGCAAATGTCTGTAATCGAATATTCAAGAAATATTTTAGGTTATGCAGAAGCGAATTCTACTGAGATGAATGAGAAAACGCCTCATCCGGTTGTGAATTTGATGGAAGAGCAAAAAACAATTACAGATAAAGGTGGAACAATGCGTCTTGGTGCCTGGAAATGTGATATTAAGCCAAATACTTTAGCACATAAAATCTACGGTCAAAAAACAATTTCAGAACGTCACCGTCACCGTTACGAATACAATAATAAATACGCAGATGAATTGCAAAAGGCTGGATTAAAGGCTTCTGGAGTAAATCCGGATACTGGTTTGGTTGAAATCATCGAGTTAGAAAATCACCCGTTTTTCATTGGTGTACAATACCACCCTGAATACAAAAGTACCGTTGCAAATCCACATCCAATTTTTGTGCATTTTGTGGCTGCTGCAGTAAATACGCATAAAAAATAATAATTAATTCTGAGAGGATGTAACGTTTGAGTCAAACTCATAACTAATAGCCTTAAACGAATAACCTTTTTTAAATTATAATGGAAGAAAAAAAATTTGATCTTAATTCAATCATTGGTTTTGTATTAATATTTGGAATTTTGATTTGGATTATGTACCAAAATCAGCCTTCTGATAAAGAAATTGCTGCTGAAAAAGCCAAGAAAGAATTAGTAGCTAAACAAGAAGCTCAAGCTAAAGCTGATAAAACTAAAACAGCTGTTTTGCCAGTTGCTGCTGCAACTCCGGGCGATACTGTTCAGTTGGCTCAATTGCAAAAAACTTTAGGCGGATTTGCATATTCTGCTACGCTTCCTTCTGCTAAAGAATCTTTTACAACTATCGAAAACGAAAAGATGATACTTAAAATCGCTAATAAAGGTGGTTATATAGTTGAAGCTACTCTTAAAGAATTCGAAAAGTTCAAAAAAGGTTCAGGTGAATTAGTTGAGTTGATTAAAGATAACAATGCTAATTTAAATATTCAACTGCAAACTAATGACAACAGAACTTTAAATTCTAAAGATTTGTTTTTTGAACCAACTTTAACAAAAGTTGGTGCAGATCAGGTTTTGACAATGCGTTTAAAAGCTGGGGCTAATGAATTTTTAGAATATAAATACATATTAAAACCAAACGATTATTTAGTTGGTTTTGATATTCGTTCTCAAGGATTGAATAAAGTTTTAAATTCTGCTAAACCATTAGATTTAGTTTGGGATTTAAAAACATACAGAAACGAGAAAAGTGTAGCGTATGACAACCGTTTTACGGAGATTGATTATGAATATGGAGATGAAAAATACAGTAATGTAAGTAGTCACGGTCAGGGAAAAGAAGAAGCTCCTGAAAAAGTAAGTTATATTGCTTTTAAACAACACTTTTTTGCGACTATTTTATCAACTGAAAAACCATTTGAAAAATCGAAACTACAATCAGATGATTTAGTTAAAGATGATAAGATTGATACTGTTTTTACAAAACAATTCAAAGCTACAGTTCCTTTAGCTTTCTCTAATGGAGAAGTTGATTATAAAATGAGTTGGTATTTTGGGCCATCTGATTATAAAGTATTAAAATCATATGATAGAAATTTTCAAAAAATTATTCCATTAGGTTGGGGAATTTTTGGTTGGATTAATAGATGGGTATTTATTCCTTTATTTGGATTCTTAAGTTCTTATATTGCTTATGGAATTGCAATTATCATTTTTACAATTCTTATTAAATTGGCTATGTCGCCAATTACTTATAAATCATTCTTGTCTCAGGCTAAAATGAAAGTTTTACGTCCTGAAATCACAGAGTTGGGAGAAAAATTCAAAAAAGACCCAATGAAGAAACAGCAAGAAACGATGAAATTATACAATAAAGCAGGGGTAAACCCAATGGCAGGATGTATTCCGGCATTGATTCAGCTTCCGTTTATGTATGCATCATTTCAGTTCTTCCCGTCAGCTTTTGAGTTAAGACAAAAAGGTTTCCTTTGGGCAGACGATTTGTCTTCATTTGACTCGGTTGTAAAATTGCCGTTTAACATTCCATTATATGGAGATCATATCAGTTTGTTTCCAATTTTGGCAGCAATTGCGATTTTCTTCTATATGAAAATGACTTCAGGAGATCAGCAAATGGCAGCGCCTCAGCAAGAAGGTATGCCGGATATGGCAAAAATGATGAAAATCATGATTTATGTTTCGCCTTTAATGATGTTAATTTTCTTCAACAGTTATGGTGCAGGTTTGAGTTTATATAACTTTATCTCTAACTTAATTACAATCGGAATTATGTTTGTAATTAAAAACTACATTGTTGATACGGATAAAATTCACGCTCAGATTCAGGAAAATAAATTGAAGGAGCCAAAAAAACAAAGTAAGTTTCAAAAACGCCTTCAGGAAGTTATGGAGCAACAAGAAGCTGCAAAGACTCAGAATAAGAAAAAATAATACAATAAAAAATCTCGATTTATCGGGATTTTTTTATACCTGTAAATACTTTATAAAGTACAATTTCGTTTAAGTTTAAAATTGAATATACGATGATTTTAAAAAGAATAATTTTTGGATTAGCATTATTGAATGCTTTTGTAATAACTGCTCAGACTGACCTCAATAAACTAGATGCCAGCGGAAAGAAAGATGGCCTGTGGAAAGGAATTTATGAAGTTTCTAAACGTCCTCGTTATGAAGGTACTTTTAATCACGGAAAGGAAACAGGAGTATTTAAATTTTTTGATGATACCAAAAAAGGCGATGTAATTGCAACCAGAGATTTTACTGCTAACGATGGAAGTGCTTATAACATTTTTTACGATCAGAGTAAAAATGTAGTAAGTGAAGGAAAAGTGATTGGAAAAAACTACGAAGGCGAATGGAAGTATTATCACAAAGCGTCTAAAATAATAATGGCAGTCGAAAATTATAAAAACGGAAAACTTGAAGGACCAAGAACTGTTTATTATCCAAATTCGAAAGTTGCGGAAGAAATGACTTATAAAAATGGTAAGAAAGAAGGGGTTTATAAGAAGTTTGGACAAAACGGAATTATTTTAGAACAAACTACTTATGCCAACGATCAATATAATGGTGATGCTGTTTTTTATGATTCTGATGGTGTAGTAGCCTCAAAAGGTAAATTCCTGAACGGAAAAAAAGCTGGAATGTGGCAATTTTATTTAAAAGGAAAACTAACAAAAGAGGTTAATATGAGTGATCCAAAAAGCAGTTATAAAGCCGATTCTAAACCTAAAATGGAGTAGTTTTCTCATTTTAGATCAAAATCTTTAAATAACAATAAGTTTTATCTACTTAGGGATTGCATAAACTAATAGAACTATATATAATTTCCTAAAATATGAGTTACCTTTGCACCCTTATAAAAATATAAAGGAGTTAAAATGAAACGTGTAGTTGTTGGACTTTCCGGTGGAGTAGATTCTAGTGTTGCTGCTTATTTATTGCAACAACAAGGTTACGAAGTTATTGGGCTTTTTATGAAAAACTGGCACGATGATTCAGTTACTATTTCTAATGAATGTCCGTGGTTAGAAGATAGTAATGATGCATTGCTAGTAGCTGAAAAACTTGGAATACCGTTTCAAACTGTTGATTTAAGTGAAGAATACAAAGAAAAAATCGTTGATTATATGTTCAACGAATATGAAAAAGGGAGAACTCCAAATCCTGATGTTCTTTGCAACCGCGAAATCAAATTTGATGTTTTTATGAAAATTGCCCTAAGTCTTGGAGCAGATTATGTAGCTACAGGACATTATTGTCAAAAAAATGAAATTGAAGTTGATGGAAAACCCGTTTATCAATTAATTGCCGGAGCAGACAATAACAAAGATCAATCTTATTTTTTATGTCAGTTATCGCAAGATCAATTGGCAAAATCATTATTTCCAATTGGCGCTTTAACGAAACCTGAAGTGCGCGAAATCGCTGCTGAAATGGATTTGGTTACTGCAGAAAAGAAAGATTCTCAAGGATTATGTTTCATCGGTAAAGTGCGTTTACCTGAATTTTTGCAACAAAAATTGCAGCCAAAAGATGGTAAAATTGTTCAAATCGATAAAAACGATTCTATTTATACTATAGAAAAACCTGCTGGTTTATCATTTCAGGAAGAAATAAAATTAGAATCTCAAAAGCGAGATTATCTTCCAACAATGGGAAAAGTGGTTGGAAAGCATCAGGGTGCCCATTATTTTACGATAGGACAACGAAAAGGGCTTAATGTAGGCGGAACAACAGATCCGTTGTTTATTATTGCTACAGATGTCGAAACCAATACTATTTATACAGGTTTAACAAGCCAGCATCCTGGTTTATTTAAAAAAGCTTTATTTATTGAAAAATCTGAAGTACACTGGATACGTACCGATTTAACATTGAATGTTGGAGAAACGATGGAAGTAATGGCGAGAATTCGTTACCGTCAGCCTTTGCAAAAAGCAACTTTGCATCAATTTGAAGACGGAATGTATATTTCTTTTGATGAACCTCAATCTGCTATTACAGAAGGGCAATTCGCGGCTTGGTATTTCGATAATGAATTAGTTGGTTCGGGAGTAATTTCTTAGCTTTATACTTTTTTACAGAGGCCTGGCCTTTAAAAAAGTAAAGTATGAAGTACTATTTCAGTTTTTTTATGTTGCTGTTTTCTTTTGCGATGTTTTCGCAAGCAGAAGATGCCTGGGTTTATTTTAATGCAAAACCTAATGCTCAAAGCTTTTTAGATACTCCATCAGAAATGCTTTCGCAACGCGCCTTAGATCGCAGAACCAATCAAAATATCGCTTTAAATTTTACTGATGTTCCGTTAGAAAAAACTTTTGTCAGCCAAATAAAATCAAGTACTGGCATTACCATAAAAGCACAATCGAAATGGTTAAATGCACTTCATATTCAGGGAACTCAGGCTAATATTTTGGCATTAAAATCATTTTCATTTGTTGATAAGGTAGTTTTTGCAAATAGAAATTTGAACGTGACTTCTAAAAAAGTTTCAGAAAATCAAATTTCAAAAACAAATGTAAAACTCAAAACTACGGTTGATTATGCTTACGGATCATCTGCAAATCAAATCCAGATGCTTAACGGGCAAGTTTTACATCAGCAAAATTATACGGGTGCCGGCAAAATAATAGCTGTTTTAGATGCGGGATTTCCCGGAGTGAATACAGCGCAGCCTTTTCAAAATCTGATTGCAAATAATAGAATTTTAGGTGGTTATGATTTTGTTTCCCGAAATTCAAATTTTTACGCAGGAGATGATCACGGTACAATGGTACTTTCTACAATGGGAGGTTATAAAGAAAACGCTTTGGTAGGAACTGCTCCGGACGCTTCATATTATTTATTTATTACAGAAGATGATGCTTCTGAAGGACCGGTTGAAGAATCGCTTTGGGTAGAAGCTGCCGAAAAAGCAGATAGTTTAGGAGTTGATATTATTACAACTTCATTAGGATATTTTGCTGATTTTACAAATTCCAGCTACAATCATATATATAGTGATATGAACGGAACGACTAATTTTATTTCGCGTGGTGCGGAAATTGCTTTTAGCAAAGGTATAATTGTAGTAGCATCGGCAGGAAATGAAGGGGCTACAAGCGAGCCGCATATAGGCGCACCGGCAGATGCCGTTTCGGTTATTACTGTTGGATCTGTTACGGCATCGAAAGTAAAATCTGGTTTTAGCTCAATTGGACCAAGTTCTGATGGAAGAATAAAACCGGATGTTATGTGTTTAGGCACTGCTGCAGTGGTTTCGAATGCATCAGGAACTATTACAACTTCAAGCGGAACTTCTTTTTCATGCCCAATTATGGCAGGAATGATTGCTTGTTTATGGCAGGCTTTTCCATCTAAAACCAACCACCAAATCAGGCAAATGATTCTGGAATCGTCAGATAAATATACCACTCCAAATAATAATTACGGATATGGAATTCCTAATTTCGGATCGACTTTAGGAATAGAAAGTTTTGAGAGTACTCCATCATTTTCTGTTTATCCAAATCCGGCTCAAACCAGTATTTCTTTTTCTTTTTCAGATCAAAACGAAGTGGCTTCGGTAATTATTTATTCTGTTTTAGGCCAAAAACTTATCGAAAAACAAATTACAAATCAAAATCCAATTCTTTCCTTGCAATCCCTAAAAAGCGGACTCTATTTTTATACTTTTGATGCCGAAGGTTTGCATAAAACAGGAAAGATTGTTAAGCAATAATATTTTTTGAATGAATAGAATTACTCAGCTTTTTAATATAAAATACCCAATTATTCAAGGAGGGATGATCTGGAATAGTGGCTATAAATTAGCTTCAGCAGTAAGTAATGCTGGAGGTTTAGGACTTATAGGCGCGGGATCTATGTATCCTGAAGTTTTACGAGAGCATATTCAGAAATGTAAAAAAGCAACCGATAAACCTTTTGGTGTCAATATTCCGATGTTATATCCTAACATCGAAGAAATTATGAATATTGTGGTCGAAGAAGGCGTGAAAATTGTTTTTACTTCGGCGGGAAATCCTAAAACCTGGACTTCTTTTTTAAAGTCAAAAGGGATTATTGTAGTTCATGTTGTAAGTAGCAGCTTATTTGCGCTTAAATCGCAAGAAGCAGGAGTTGATGCTGTTGTTGCTGAAGGTTTTGAAGCTGGCGGACATAATGGTAGGGAAGAAACAACAACGTTGACTTTGATTCCGATGGTAAAAGAAAAAATTGAGATTCCACTTATTGCTGCGGGCGGAATTGCAACGGGAAGAGGAATGTTGGCTGCAATGATTTTAGGTGCGGATGGCGTTCAGGTTGGAAGTCGTTTTGCTGCTTCTGTAGAATCATCAGCGCATCATAATTTTAAAAAAACAATAGTTAATTTAAAAGAAGGAGATACTCAATTGACATTGAAAGAATTAGCTCCGGTTCGATTAATTAAGAATAAATTCTATCAGGATGTTCAGTCTTTATATGAAAAAGCGCCTTCAAAAGAAGACCTAACGCAACTTTTGGGAAGAGCAAGAGCTAAAAAAGGAATGTTTGAGGGTGATCTCGAAGAAGGAGAATTAGAAATTGGGCAAATTTCAGGATTAATCCATGAAATTTTACCTGCAGAACAAATTATTCAGGAAATGATAGCAGATTTTGAAATTGCCTGCCTGGAAAAGGCTAAATTTGAGTTTTAAACGCTTGCAAGAATTACAATATGAAAATCATACGCACATCTATATATATAACACTATTTTTTTTAACGCTGGGTTTTCAACAAACTTATGCCCAATCGTATCAATTTAGAACGTCAGGATTTAGTGTTTTAGAAAAAAATGAAAAGGGAAAATGGGGCGAATGGTCTAATCTTGATCTCGTTAATCTTTCAGTAATTCTCGACACCAATAAACATCGAATAGTAGTTTATTCGCAGGAGATTCAGCTTTTTAGAATCATGGATTATATTGAACGTGAAGAAAATGACACAGATATTACGTATTCATTTTTATGCAAAGACAATGAAGGTATTGAGTGCAAGCTTTCTATCATAACAAGAAAAAAACAAGACTATCGCAAGCAGCTTTATATTAATTACGACGATCATATTATAGTTTATAATATTTCTAGTGTTTAAGATTAAAATTATAAAACCCGACAGATTTTAAATCTGTCGGGTTTATTTTTAAAATTCAATTTCTTATTTACTGTGTTACAATAACTACAATTTTGTTAAAATCAGCAGCAGCATTAATTACAGCTTTATATTCTTCAAAATTAGCCAAAGGATAATTGATGATGTTGTAAAATTCTGTATTTTCAATAGTTACTTCATTTTTATTTTGAGTGTAATTGCTAATAAAAGCAGCCTCCGTTTTACCGTTAAGTTGTGTTTTATAATCCATTACAAACTTATCCAGGTTTTTAATCGTGGCCCCTTGTGGCAATATGATTTTTATTTTTCTGGTATAATAATGAGGATAATCAATCTCTATAGGCAATATTCTTTTATTTTCCTGATAAAATTGCATCTGGCTTCCAATGGTTTGTCCAACAGAAAATAAATAATTTCCACCTGCTTTCTGAATCATATCTTTTCCGTCAAAAGTTAAATTCATTATATAAGGTTTTTTTCCAATAAAATCGATTCCGTCATTTTCTGTAGTAAGTGTTTTATATTCACTTTTTAGTGTATAATTTTCAGAAACACTTTTTAGCATGGTTTTATATTGATCTGCTGATACAAAATCTTTTAGAGGTTGAAAATTCAATCCTGAATAACCTCCATAAGTCATACGGCTTGTTATAGCAGGATTTTCTAGATCTTTGGTAAAGTCTACAGTAATGTCCATAAAATCATGCGTGATTTCAGTTCCGGGAATCTCAATAAAATTAATTTCTCCAATTCCCATCGGGATACCTGCAAATACTTTTTCTTTGATGAACAAACCATTATTATTTCCTAAATAATTAGGGAAAAGAGGAATTCTATATTCAATTTCAGTTGGGGTCAGGTATTTTTTAATTGCCGGAAAATAGAATATGAAATCATTTAAATTTTCATAGCTTTCAAAATCTTTATCAAAAGGAATTTTATAGCGATTAGATGTAAAGACAAGGTTTTGCTCTATTTTAAAATATTTAAAAACAGCGGTATATAACTTTAATATATCTAAACTATTGGCTTGTTTTGTTTTTATAACATCACTTAAAGTTTCTTTAGAATCTATATATTTATCATAAATTATAGTTTTTTTAATCTTGTTTTCGATATTCCAGATTTGTTCCTGAGCATCTTTAGATTCTGGTATAGAACCACAAAATGTTGCAATTGCCTTTTCTTGTTTTTTATCTAAAACTGGATTTACTAACTCATAAGTATTAGTCGCGTATTCTTTAAAACTATTAAGGTTTCTGGCTCCGGTATAGCCGTTAGCATCCATTTTATAGCGGAAAAGTTTTAGTCTAACATCCCAATTAGAATATTGTTCATCGTCTTTTAAAGCTACTATATCTTTTTCGGTAATGCTTAAAACCTTTTTGTTTTCAAACTTTTTTTCATCGAGAACAGGTTCGCTTAAACCGTTATATGATTTTGTTTTAAAGAAAAGGTGGGCTGGAGTTATCAACTCAAAGTTATTTTCTGCAATAGGATATTCATCCTGCATTTTAATGGTGTTTCCTTTTAAATCAGGAGCTTCTTCAATAACATAAAGTTTTTCGATAACGGCACCTTTTTCAAGACCGTTTACAGCAAAATAGTTGTATTTCATACCTTTTTCCTGGTCAACTTCTTCCTTAATATCCTTTTTATCCAGGCTAATAACTTTTCCACTTTTTAGGATTACGCGGGCTTTGGTAACCAGGATATTTTCATTGCCGCCAAAAGGAATATAAATTTTGTTATTGCGCTCAATAGCATCATCAGAATTAATGTATCTTTTTTCATGTATTAAACGGTATTGAATAGCAGTATTTTTATTGACAACTACTTCTATTTTAGAGATACGATTTAGAATAACTTCTTTTTCATCCTTATAATTTGTTGGAACAACGATAGTGTTTTCTTTCTCGTTCCAGTTATAATCTTTGAAACTGTAATCTTGCGCAAAAAAAACAGATGTTGTCATTAATGCGATGAAAGTAAAAAATGTTTTTAGGTATTGTTTTTTCATTATTTTTCTAATAAGATTATGGTTTCGTTATAATTAGTTTTTAGTTTTTTAATCGTTTCGTTCCAGGGTTCAAAATCGATTTTATTCAACATCATTTTCTTTTGTGTTAAACTAACATTTAGATATAGAATGTTTTTCTTCAATTCATAAGTAAAATGAGCTTTTACGTAATCATTGTCTAAATCAAAATTTTTAGGAAGGTATTTTATGGTGTAATTTTGTGGAATTTCTACAGCATACTGGCTTGTGAATTGTGTTAAATAGTCAAATTCATATTGCGAAACGCGGTCTTTTGCTAATATTATATTGTCTAAAAATTTGTCTAAAAATAAATTTAAGTAAATCTCTTTATCGACTTTCAAAATATAACTGTCAAGTTCAAAATTGTAATCAATGGTATAAGGTAAATCTTTATCGGTCAGATTTTCTTCTTTAAAATCTTTTAAATTAAACTTATTGTTTCCCTTTAATACTAATGATTTCATCATTTCAAGACGCGTTTTGTTAGAAGCGTCTCCAATTTGCATTAAAATATGGCTTCGATTATAACCAAATCGTTCCATCTTTGCAGTTCCAATCAATTTGTTGTTGTCAATCTTTAATTGTACGGTTTCTTTAACCTCATTTTGATTTGCAGGAACTACAGGAACGGGATAAATTTTATAATGGTCGTTTTCGCTAAATAAAACTTCTTTTCCTTGTATAAAAGCAGTTGGAATTCCGTAACGTGTTTCTTTGTCTGTTCCATCTAAAAAAATATAAGTATCACCTTTTTTAAAGATTGCAATCATGTGATTATCAACTGCTGGAGTTGCTAAATCGTTATAAGAGTACGGAATACTTCGTGTGCCAATCCAAGCAATTGTAACATCTTTTATGCCGGCGTATTGCGCCATACACGATATTATGCTGCCCATATCTTTACAATCGCCAAACTTTCTATGAAAAACCAAACTGGCTTCACGCGGAATAAAACCTTCATAACCATTTTCGAAAGCAATATATTTTATGTTTTCTTTTACCCAATAAAAAATGCTTTTGACTTTCTCTTCGTCAGTAGTTTTATTTTGTGTAATTTCTAAAGTAAGTGCTTTAAGATCAGGATCTTCTGTTTTGTTTAAATCTTTTACAAATGCTTTGTAATAATTGAATAATTCAGACACATCTCCTAAAACGGGAGTGGTTTTATTGTTTATAGTATATTCTTTTATATAAAAGTCTATATGCGGTACCTGATATAAATATCCGGGTGAGCCCTCTTCAAATTTGGCTGCTTTTATATCAGATAATGTCCATTTGTAAACCCATTTTCCTTTTTTTTCGGTTTTAGAAAAAGAAATAGTGTTATTAGGGTCATTAAAAATTTTATAATCAATAACAATATTTTTTTCTGCCCTAACTTCTAAAGTCGAATTTTGAATGGGTAAAACATCTCCAAAAATATGTTTGTGCAACAAATGCGGATCTAAAAATTGTGTCTGATAATTGTAGACTTTTTTAGCCCCGGTTTCGATATTTGGAAAAATAAGCTGACGCTCTTTTACATCATTGTAAAAAATTGAACTTTGCTGTGATTGCTTTTCATTGCTTTGAGTAACTTTTATTTTTTTTTCTTTTCCGTTATCATTGATGACCGTATAAGCCTCATAACTTTTTAATTGTATAAGACCGGAATAAGAAAATGATTCCTTATTGTTGAATATACCATTTTGGGTTAAAATCAACGATTCTGCATGATTATCCTGTATTACTTTTAAAGCATTGTTTTCTATAGAAATATCATACGTTTCAGAATTATCTAAAATGACTTCATTGTAATCAGGATAAACATTTTTTATATCCTGAAAAGACTTTTGTGCTGTAACTGAAATAGAAAAAAAAGCAAAAAAACAGATTATAAAAAATAATTTATTTGATAATATCGACCAATTCATCTGAATCATATTTTTTTGTTTCTACTAGTTTCCCAGCGTTATAAATTAGTGCATTACCGTGTAATTCATCACTTTTCAATGATATTTCAGCCCAAAGTTGTCCGTCTTGCTTAAAGTATTGTTGTTTGCCTTCGAATGAATTGTTGATAAAATTTTCTTTTTTAAATGGTTTTCCGTTGGTATAATATTCTATTCTTTCGCCTTCTAAACTACTGTTTCTGTATGTACACTCATATTCTAATTTTCCTTCTATATTATTGATGATAAACCTGCTGTTTATGCTTCCTTTGTCAAGCTTAAATTGAATAGCGATTTTTCCATTTGGATATGAAGACAAGATTTCGGCAGTTTGATTTTCGATATTAACCTTTTCATTTAGTTCCCCTGTTTTATTTTTTCGGATAAAATACGTCGCAACATTATTATCATAACCAATAATTACAATAGGTTCTCCTTTTTGATTAAAATAAGTAGTTTCGCCCACAATTGCACCATTGATTTGGTTGTATTCGATCATTTTTGATTTATTATTATAATAACGAATTGTTTTTCCGTTTTCAACGCCAAAATTATGCTCTTCTGTTAATCTTAAATTTCCAACGTAATCATAATATTTAGTAAGCCCGTTTAATTTTCCGCAATAGTAATTTTTCTCTATAAGAATAGAACCTACAGGAGAGTATTCTTTATATGAATTATGAAGTTTTCCATTAATATATTCGGCTTCGACTATAGCAGTTTTAGATTTATCATAAGAACTGAATTTCCCGTTTAAGATCCCGTTTTTCAATTCATAATTTTTGCTGTAGGCGCCATTTTGAAAAGAAAAAGTAAATTTTCCTGTTTTGTTCTTAAAGTCAATATCATTTTCCTGTTTTCCTTTAAGGTCAAATGTTTTTCGATTGCTCAAATAACTACTTATGTAATGTTCAATATTAGAAATACTTCCGTTTTGAGAATAAGTAAATTTATCAAATTCAATATCGCTTTCTACCATATATCCTTCAGTGCTAACAGCTCCGTCTGAATAAAATGTTTGATAAGGTCCATTTTGTTCTCCTTTTTCATAGTTAAAAAGCTGACTTACTTTATCTCCGTCATAAACTTCGTAGCGACCATTTATAGTATCATTTGTAAAATTGTTTTTACTCGAAAGATCACCATTCATATTATAATTTGTACTTATACCGTTTGTTTTTCCACTGATATAAAACTCTTTTAATCTTGGTATTCCAGATGCATATAAATAATTCCATTCGCCGGTTTTTTTACCTTTTTCAAAAGCACCTTTAATTCGGAGTGTACCATCAAAGTTTTTCAATTCAAAACTTTTTTTGGTCACATTAACCGGAACTCCTTTCGTGTCATTTGCACTAAACTGAAGACCGGATTTTAATTCTCCCGATTTATATTTTTCTTCAAAATATTTATTTCCGTAAATATCAAAAAAGCTATATGTTTCAATCTCTCCTTTGTTATAGAGGCTTTCATATGATTTTTTGCCATTTTCAAAATAATCTGTAGACTTTACAATTTCGCCTAATGCATAGATATTTTCTTTTTCTAATCCTTTATTGACATTATAAAATTTATAAGATCCTTCAACTAAACCATTTTTATAAACAGCTTCAGCTTTTACAGTTTTACCGTCAAAGTATTCCACATAGTTTCCTTCAATTTTATCATTGACACAATTATAAGTTTCTGTCAAAGCTCCAATTTCATTATAAATATTGTATTTGCCACTAAGTTTTCCGCTTGTGTAATCAATTTCGTTTTTCTTGGTTCCTGCTTCGTACAAACAAATAAGGTTTCCGTCTCTTTCACCGTTTGTAAAATTTATTTCGCAATTTTTACCTCCGTTAGGAAAATAAGAAGTGCATATACCGTTAAGTTTATCATCTTTATAAATTTCGGTCAATGAAATATTTCCATTCTCATAATATGTAGTTCTTTTTCCATTTAATTTTCCTGCAGTAAAGTATTTTTCTTCAGTAAGTTTTCCATCTTCATCATAATACTTTTGTAAACCGTCTAAATTTCCATCTATAAAATTAAGTTCACCATTTAAATTCCCGTAAACATTCAAATATTTACATTTTCCCTGAAATTCTCCATTGGTTTGTTTTCCAATTATATAAGGTCTTTCGTTACGAATAGAAACAATTACCTCTTCTTCTTTGCCAAAAAGGTCTAGTTTTCTTTTTCCAAAAGCAGACCAAAGATCTTTTGTTACATAATCATCGATAAAAGAAGTTATTTTTTTCTTTTGTTTATTTAGTTCTTTACCAATTTTATCTTCGAGAGAAAGCAAGCTGTAATAAGAGTATCCTTCAAGCTGATTTTTTTCAACCATTTGTTTTACCCAGGGCATGTATGTAGTTTCAAAAAATCCGTCGCCTATTTTGTGTTCTGCAGTATATTCTGCAACGGCTTGTACCTGACGCGTAAGTACATCGTCAATACTCGATTTTATTTTATAAACTTTTTTTAAGGGTAATTGGTTTCTTAAAATAGTTTCAATTTCTTCAAAATTATCTCCGGATTTCGAAAAAACGAGTTTGTTTTCCGTAAGATAATTTTGTCCGTAATTAGCATTTAACTGAACAACTGCCTCACTGGCAAACTGTCCAGTAGGAGCAATAATAAGATAACTCATTAATGCGAGAGTTCCTTCTGTTATCTTTCCGTTTTCAAAAGCTATGCTGCCCAATAAATAATGCGATGAAGCATGATTAGGATTATTTGTTATAATACGTTTAAGTATATCAACAGCCTTTTGCGGTTCTTTTTTTCGAACATACAAAACGGCAAAATTGTATAGAAAAGTTGAAGAATTAGGTAAATATTTTTCTCCTTCTGTAAAGATTTTTTCAGAGAGGTCGTATTCTTTTTCGTTGCTCAAAAATATAGCATAGAGTTTATACAATTCAGGATTTTTCTCCATTTTGCCTCTTTTGTATAAATCTTCAAGAAAAGTTTTTAGTTCGGTTTTTTTATCCTGAGCACTAAGTGTTAATGCAATTTCGTATTGAGCATTAAGATATTTGGGATCTAGTTTGCTTATTTTATGAAATTCTTTTAAAGCTTCGTCATATTTTTCAGCATCATAAAAGTTAACACCTTTTTTGATTATGGAGTCATTATTATAAACATAAGCATAATCAATTTGTGCATAGTTTTTTGAAAATGAAACTAAAAAAAACACCAATAAAATTTTTCTCATTATGGATTTAGGTTTTTCAAATATAAAAATTTTGACCTAATTTGTATCTATTATAAGTATTTCTTTATTAATTATTTTTTAACTCTTAAATTGAATAATAATTAGCTTTTAATCAATGTGTATGTATAAATATTTGCAATTTAAATAAATTAGATAAAAACCAACAAACCCGACAGTTTTTTTAATCTGTCGGGTTTGTTGTTGTATTAAAAACTTTGAAACTTAGCATCTCAGAGCCTCATAATTTTAGCTAAGCAATATCCTTTATAAACTCGTCATATTCTAAATAAAACATTTCAAGAGCGTGCATTTTTTCAAAAAAGAATTCAAAAATCGCATCCCAATTATTGCGGTTGCTAAAGCCAACTCCTTGTTTTTCGACCCAAATGCGGCTAATGGTTTTGCCGCTTTCTAAAGTGTGATTTTTTTCGAAAACCAGATCTTTAATAAATTCTTCTTCTAAGATATTTTTTAAAGCTTCTATTTTTTCAAAGTATGCATTACGTTTTTCATCACTTCGAGGCTCAATATCAATTAAAACCTGTGCTTTTTTATTGTCTACATAAAATTTAAAAGAGAAGTCTTTAATTTTGGTATCATAAAGTACCCATTTGCGTGGATATTTTTCGGCGAAAGCCACCCAAAACTCTCTTTTTAATTTTTGTGATTCTTCTCTACTGTACATTTTTATTGCTTTAGATTTAGAAAACTTGTAGAACCGCGTTTTCTGGACTATATTTATATTTTATTTGAAATTCTTTTTTAAAATTCTCATTTGAAAATTTTAGATGGAATTTAATAGTACAAAAATAAACTTTGAATATGGATTTTCAAGATTTTTTGCAATATGTTCCTAATTTAATTCCGGTTGAACTTCCTGCTGAAGCCGCACACATAAAAATGGCTCCAAAAGAGCGTGCAGAAGCATTAAAAAACATGGATTTAAAGACTATAAATCCGAGAATTGCTGCCGTTATGATGTTGTTTTATCCAAAAAACGGAAAAACGCATTTAGTTTTAATAGTTAGGAATGCGTATAATGGCGTTCATTCGTCGCAAATAGCTTTTCCTGGCGGGAAATATGAAACTTTTGATGCCTCATTTAAAGATACAGCTTTGCGTGAAACACAAGAAGAAGTTGGTGTTTTGTCTGAAAATATCGAAATTATTAAGGAGTTTTCACCAATGTACATTCCGCCAAGTAACTTTTTAGTGCATCCTTTTTTAGGAATTTCAAAAGAAGAACTTTTATTTCATCCGGACGAGAGAGAAGTAGCAGATATTATTGAGCTCCCGCTTTCGGTTTTTCTAAATGATGAAATTATTATCGAAGCCAAATTGTCAACTTCTTATGGAAACAATATTTTGGTTCCGGCATTCAATATTCAAAATCATATTGTTTGGGGAGCAACCGCAATGATATTAAGCGAACTAAGAGAAGTTTTGAAAATTGCTTTTAATGAAAAATTGTAAATGCATAAAATTAACAATTTGATATTCATTAAGATATCAATTTCTTTTTGAAATTGTTTATTAGTATTGCCAAATGAATATATTTTGTATGTTTGCGAATGAACAAAAAAACATAATAAGACAGCTATGGGATTGTTTAAGCGAAATCCTTTCGGACATATATTATTTATCAAAAAATGGTTAATCCGTATTTTGGGCGCAATGACGCACCGAAGATATAGAGGGTTTAATGATTTGCAGATTGAAGGGTCTGAAATTATTAAAACTTTGCCTGAAAACAATGTATTGTTTATCTCTAATCATCAGACTTATTTTGCAGATGTTGTAGCCATGTTTCATGTTTTTAACGCAAGCTTAAGCGGACGTGAGGATAATATTAAAAATATTGGTTATTTGTGGCAGCCAAAAATGAACTTATATTATGTTGCTGCCAAAGAAACAATGCAAGCAGGTTTATTGCCAAGAATTCTGGCTTATGTTGGGGCAATTACCGTAGAAAGAACCTGGCGCGCAAAAGGTGTTGATGTAACTGAAAAACGTGACGTTAACCCAAATGATACAGAGAATATTAAAATTGCACTTGAAGATGGCTGGGTAATTACGTTTCCGCAAGGAACAACAAAATCGTTTAAACCAGTTCGTAAAGGAACTGCACATATCATCAAACAACATAAACCTATCGTAATACCAATCGTGATTGATGGTTTTCGTCGTTCGTTTGATAAAAAAGGTCTCCGAATGAAAAAGAAGGGAATTCTACAATCGTTTATCATCAAAGAACCTCTCGATATTGATTATGAAAACGATACTATCGATGAAATCGTTGAAAAAGTAGAATATGCCATCGAACAACATCCATCATTCTTAAAAGTTATTCCGGCAGAAGAAATTAAAGTTCAAGAAGAGCTGAATAAGTTAAGAAGATGGGAATACTAGAGATTTTAGATTTTAGAAGATAGAGCAGCTAAATAACTTAGCAACTTAGCGCCTCAGAACCTTAGTAGCTTTTCTAAAAATCAATTTTCTTCAATTCTTTGTAATTAGTATACAATCTGCGTAATAGGGTTCCGTATAGCAATCTGTAAAAGCACCAGAATATCCCTAAAAATGCTAATGTTACCAGAAACAAAATTCCGACAGTGATAAACATTGCTTTGCCATTTGTAGCTAGTTTATCTCTTAAAAAATCCATTTCGGGATTGTAGACAAAGGCAATAAAAACGCTAATGATAGAGCTTAAAACAGCCATTCCGAGATTATACCAAACATAATACTGAACCGTTTTTCGGGTTTTTAAAATGCTGCTCATCAACAACTTTGTAGATCCTGTAGTTGAGATTGTTTTGTAGCTTTTGTAGAAAAAATACACAAAGATCAGTACTACAACATAATTAAAATAGGTGAGGAGTTCAAGATAAAATATCATTTCTGCGTGATTTATCTTAATCAGCATCTCATCTGTACTGAAAAAGAAGTTTGAAACCGTCCAAAACAGAATCTCCAAAATACTGATAATCAAAATCCATTTTACAATAGAAGATGATTTTTTGTGTATCATTTTATAGATTTCCGTTTCAGAAATTTGCTCAAAAGAATCCGAGTTCTTTTTCCAGTCTTTTTTTAGTAAATCCAGTTCTTTCATAATAATTTTTAAGGATTTAGTATCTTTTTAAGTTTTCCCTTTATTCTGTTCATTTTCACACGTGCATTCACTTCGCTGATTCCCAGGGTTTCAGCTATTTCTTGATAATCTTTGTCTTCTAAGTACATAAAAACTAATGCTTTTTCGATGTCATTAAGCTGATAAACCGCTTTGTACATCAATTTTATCTGTTCTTCTTCTTCATAATTGTAATCAACATCTTTTACAAAATGCTGATGACTTTCATATTCTACGGTCGATATGGTACGTTTGGTTTTTCGGTATAAGGTAATAGCAGTGTTTAAAGCGACGCGATACGTCCAGGTCGAAAATTTACTGTCGCCTCTAAATTTTGGATACGCTTTCCAGAGCTGAATTGTTATTTCCTGAAACAAATCTTTGTGAGCATCTTCGCCGGCAGTATATAATCTACAAATCTTGTGGATTATATTCTGATTTGCCTGCAATTGCGCAACAAATGATTGTTCTAGATTTTCGCTCATATTTTATTAGTGGTGTCAAAGTGTATTTTGTTACATCAGATCTTACTTTTTTTCTTTTTCCACACAGAAAAAGATTTTGATGGTTTTTTCAGGAGAGTCTTTTATTAAATTATTTGGATTCAAAGAGAAATCCTTTTAGTCCATTAATCGGTGAAAAAACAACTGTGGCAATTTGTACAATCCGTAAAATCCGTGGGCAATTTTATAGTGGTCGGGTTTTATAATAATTCACCATCAAATCTACAAATTTGCTATAGCTTTCCATACCATCTTTTTGATTATTCGTTTTTAAGAAATTATCATAAAGAATATGAAACCCTTTGTCAATAAAAGTGTCGTATTGCTTCCAGAAATCCTGACTTTCCTGATAGTTTTTTAAAATCCCAACATGAACTGATTTCTTCAATTGATCGAAAATTTTCTCGTTTTTTACCTGCCAGATTCCTAAACAATAACGCAAAGCAAAGCTATAACCGGAATATTGATAATATAAATTTTGATTTTTAACCGATGCTAAAACGCCAATAAAATTACATTCACTTTCGCTTGCAAACCCTATTTGATGTGCCATTTCGTGACAACTTGTAAGCGGGAAATTGTACATAGGCAATAAGTCATTTACCTGAGCTTCATTGGTAAACGGATTTAAATAACCTCCAAAACCCATATACGTCAATGGTAAGCTGAAAAGTGATTTTTTAACGCTTAAAAATTCATATTTAAAGTAAGGATGTTCTTTGGCAAGATTATTATATCCGCTTAAATTCATTTTGAAAGCTTCGTTTTGAGAATAAGGAAAAACAATTTTAGCGCTGTCGTTTTTTGTTATTTGAAACTGAATTTCGTTGGTTTTAATAATCAGTTTTTTTGTAAAAGCCAGTAATTCAGCATCAGTATATTCTCTTTGAATTTTCATCTTTTCAAAAAGAGGTTCTCTGTAATAATTGAATGCCCAAAGAAAATGGAAGAAAAAGTAAAATACAGAGATGTAGCTTATAGTTTTTAAGAGATTATCTTTCCAGTGCAGTTTCCATGTTTTGCGTGTTTTCCAAAACCATCTGATTAATAAAATAATTAAAATAGAATAAATACAGTCACCAACAGAAAAAGGAATTTTGCCTAAAACTATTCTCGAAAAATGAGATATTTTTATATATAATCCGTTGCTGTAAAAGCGTTCTGTAAATTCCGGAAAGAAGGGAAGAATCTTTAAAAGGATGATTTGTACGAGAAATAATAGAGGTAAAATGTATTTTGATTTCACAGTATAAATTTTGATTACGTAAATATAAATCAATCTTAATTAGTACTGAAAAAGAATTTAAACTTTGTAACTTTGGAACTCATAATTGTTAAACTTCAAACAAAATATAATGAGTCAGGAAATAAGAAATCTGGAACCGAAAGCACTATGGAATAAATTTGCAGATTTAAATGCAGTTCCGCGTCCGTCTAAGAAAGAAGAGCGTGTAATTGAATTTATGAAAAACTTTGGAAATAGTCTGGGTTTGGAAACTTTTGAAGACGAAATTCGAAATGTAATCATAAGAAAACCGGCAACTCCGGGAATGGAAAACCGTAAAGCAATTGTACTTCAAGGGCATCTTGATATGGTACACCAAAAAAATGCTGATACAGTTTTTGATTTCGACACTCAGGGAATTGATATGTATGTTGATGGTGACTGGGTTCGCGCCCGCGGAACAACGCTTGGTGCAGACAATGGACTAGGAGTAGCAACAATTATGGCTATTTTAGAAAGCAAAGATATTCCGCATCCAGCAATCGAAGCGTTGTTTACAATTGATGAAGAAACCGGAATGACAGGAGCTTTAAACCTTAAAGGTGGAATCCTTCAAGGGCAAATTTTATTAAATCTGGATACTGAAGAAGATGATGAAATTGATATAGGTTGCGCTGGAGGAATTGATGTAACGGCTACAAGAACGTATCATGAAGAAGAAGTTCTGCAAGGCTCAGTTGGACATATTATTACGGTAAAAGGTCTTAATGGAGGTCATTCAGGAATGGATATTCATAAAGGTTTAGGTAACGCTAATAAAATTATGAACCGTTTATTGTTTGATGCTTTTGAAAACTTTGGTTTGCAAGTTGCTGAAATTAACGGTGGAAGTTTAAGAAATGCAATTCCGAGAGAAAGCGTTGCAAAAGTGATTATTTCTGAAATGTTTGATGAAGCTTATATTTTTGATATGCAGGAAATTATCAACGATATAAAAGCGGAATATAAAACAACGGAACCAAACCTTTCTATCGAAATCGTGAAATGCGATTTACCGGAAAAAGTAATGGATCTTGGTGTTCAGGAAGGAATTATTAGAGCAATTTATGCAGCACACAATGGTGTTTACAGAATGAGCGCTGATATGGCTGACTTAGTGGAGACTTCAAACAATATTGCTCGTGTTATAATAAAAGATGGTGAAATTTTAGTGGGCTGTTTAACACGTTCTTCTGTAGAAACTTCAAAATTTGATTTGGCAAATTCATTGCGTTCTGCTTTTGAATTAGTTGGTTGCGAGGTTGAACTTTCAGGATCGTATCCGGGATGGACACCAAATGTAAATTCTGAAATTTTAGATACTTTGGTTGGAATTTACGAAAAACAAAACAATGAAAAACCAAAAGTTGTAGCTTGTCATGCAGGTTTAGAATGTGGAATTCTTGGAACTAATTATCCTGAAATGGATATGATTTCTTTTGGACCAACAATTCATGGAGCGCATTCTCCGGATGAAAGAGCAAGTATTTCATCAGCTCAAAAATATTGGAAATTCATATTAGAAATCCTTTCGAATATTCCGGTTAAGTAATAATTCTCAGTATTCAATAGCAGTTTTTAATTTCCTTTGAGATTAAAAACTGCTATTGTCACTGAAAATTAATCTCTTTTAGGAGAATTTTTCTTTTCTCTCTTTTCTTCTTTCTTTTCTTTAGCTGTTTTTAACGGTTCTTTTTTTACCGTTTTTTTAGCGTCTTGACTCTTTGCCATGATATTAAAATTTTAGTTATTTCTTTTTGTTTGTAAGTAAATGTAAATATAATATTTCAATTTTTTTCGAATATTATTTTAAAAAGTCTCCATCAATTATTAATAACTCAACGCCTTTTGTAGTTATAGAGCGGTGAGAACTTACATCATCAGAAACAACATAAGTCATCCCTTTTGAAAGTTCGAATTTTTCTCCGTTCTCTAATTCACTGATAAAATCTCCTTCGAGGCAATGTACAATGTGTCCTTTTTGACACCAGTGATCAGCGACATAATTTTCAGAATAAGTAACTTTTCGAATTCGTAAACATCCTAATTGCAGTGTCTGCCAATAAGCAATTCCGGTTTCTCCAGTATGTTCAGTTTTAGTAATTTGATTCCAATCGATTGTTTGAAAAGGGATATTTGACATATTTGTTATCTTTTTTAATTGAAGTATATAAAAAAATCCTCAATACAAATTGTAAATGAGGATTTAAATATTTTATGTTTTGAAAGTATTTTAATTACGTTTTAACACTTTGTATTGTTCGTAACAAGCACTAATAGCATCCATAATTTGTAAATCATTTGCTTCTTGAATAAAAGCATCAGAATAGCTGCAACGGTGCAAAATTTCAGGAATTTCATCTTTGCTTACGCCTAAAAGTACAGATACAGTTTCGCGATCGTATTTTGATTCCAAAAGGTTTCTAACAGTGTCATCTTTTCGCATTTCCTTCAATTTCTTGAGCTCTCTTCCGTTCTTTCCAAAGAAATTATAAAGCATATCTGCAGGATTAAAAATAGATCCCAATACTTTTCCAAATGCATTTGGAGAATATTCACCCGCTTCATAACCTTGTGTAAGGCCTGAAATGCTATAACGGTAATTTTCTTTCGTTGGAATTAATTTTGAATCGACTTCAAGATATCCTGTTAAATTAAAAGGAGCAATAACAACTTCTTCAAGCGCAATAGCTTTTTCAGTAAGCTGAATTCTGGTGATTTTATTTTTTATCCAGTCATTTGTTACTCTGATTCTTAACGATTGAAATCCTAGTAATGAAAAGTGAATGGTGTCGTTTGGTTGAACATCAATTTCAAAATATCCTTTAGCGTCAGACATGGCGCCACGAACTTTGTTTGTATTGATGATGTTTACGTTAGGAAGAGGTTGTTTACTATTATCGTTAATAATGTAACCAGAAACTCTTTGCGGAACAGTAGATTCTGTGTCTTGCGCAAAACCAACGGCTGAGAGTAGAGTAAAAAAGAAAACTGCGAAATATTTCATATCCTGATTTAAAGCACTAAAAGTACTAAATAGGGATTAAATATTTCGCAGTCTTCGAATATAATTATCAGAAAATTAACAAAGACAGCAGTGTGGCTTTTTAGTATTTAAATAAAAAAGCATAAGGAAGATTAAATTACATTGTTTTGGATTATAAAACTTATTTATGGTGATTAAAATTCTTAAATAAAAAAAATCCCAAATTCCAATTATGTCTGGAATTTGGGATTTTGTATTTTAAGATATTAAAGAATTAATCTCTTCTTGGTCTTCTTGGTCTTGGCGAATCACCAAAGCTTTCAGAACGTCTTGGAGCTCTGTCTGAACTACCTTCGCTTCTTGGAGCCGAACTTCTAAAACCACCTTCTCTTTTTGGAGCAGATGAATTTCTGTCGCTTCTGAAACCACCTTCTCTAGGAGCAGAGTTTCTGTCGCTTCTGAAACCTCCACCACCAGAACCTTCACGTCTTGGTCCGAAACTTCCGCCACCAGAACCTTCGCGTCTTGGTCCTGAACTACGTCCTCCACCGCTACGTCCGTTATGGTCACGTCTTCCGCCACCATCATTTTTAGAAATTTCAACATTAATACGACGTCCTTCTAATTGTACGTTGTTTAATACTTCCATTACTTTTTCAGTGTGTTCAGGATCAGTGTTAAAGAAAGAGAAACCTTCTTTTACATCAACTTTGAAAACGTCATCACGACCTAAGTCTAATGTTTCTTTCAAATAATCTTTAAGAGTCATCCAATCGAAATTATCTCTTGAACCGATGTTTACAAAATAACGAACTGCTCCGTTATTATTGAATTCTCTTGGCTCAGAATCAGTTCTTTCGCGTCTTTCTCCAGATTGAGATGAAATATCTCTGTTCTTTTTGTAGTAAGCAATAAAACGGTTAAATTCTACTGAAACCATTTTCTTAATCAATTCCTCTTTAGATAAACCTTCAAGAACATTGTTGATTGCTGGTAAATAGTTGTCAATTTCGTGATCAACTTCAGTATCTTTAATTTTGTTTGCTAAGTGCAATAATTGAATTTCGCAAATTTCGATTCCAGATGGAATAGATTTTTCTTCGAATTTTTGTTTGATGATTCTTTCGATAGAAGAAATTTTACGCAACTCACTTTTTGTAACAATTACAATAGAAGTTCCTAATTTTCCAGCTCTACCAGTACGTCCAGAACGGTGATTGTAAGTTTCAATTTCGTCAGGAAGTTGGTAATTTACTACGTGAGTAATATTATCAACGTCAATACCACGTGCAGCAACGTCAGTAGCAACAAGCATCTGAATTTGTCTTCCACGGAAAGATTTCATTACACCATCACGTTGCGCCTGAGATAAATCTCCGTGCAATGCAGCAGCGCTGTATCCATCTTCAATTAATTTTTCAGCTACAGCTTGTGTATCTCTTTTAGTACGACAGAAAACCACAGAGAAAATATCTGGATTTGCATCGGCTAAACGTTTTAAAGCTTCGTAACGGTCACGTGCATTTACTAAGTAAAATTCGTGAGAAACTGTTGCAGAACCTGAGTTCTTAGCTCCAACAGTAATTTCTACCGGTTCGCTCATGAATTGTTTTGCAATTCTGGCAACCTCTTGTGGCATAGTTGCAGAGAACAACCATGTACTTTTTTGATCTGGAGTATCTGATAAAATAGATACGATGTCTTCATAGAATCCCATGTTCAACATCTCATCAGCCTCATCAAGAATACAGTAATCTATATTTTTAATGTTTACTAAACCTCTGTTAATCATGTCCTGCATTCTTCCTGGAGTTGCCACAATAATTTGTGCTCCTCTTTTAATCTCTCTAGCTTGCTCTGTAATACTAGCCCCGCCGTAAACTGCTACCACATTAATACCTTTCTCGTATTTTGAGTAGTTTTTAAGTTCGTTGGTAATCTGTAAACAAAGTTCTCGTGTTGGCGATAAAACTAATGCTTGTGTGTTTCTATTGTCAGCATCAATTTTTTGAATTAGCGGAAAACCGAAAGCTGCCGTTTTCCCTGTCCCTGTCTGAGCCAACGCAACCATATCTGTGTCTTTTTCCAATAATAGGGGAATCGCCTTTTCCTGTACCTCTGACGGATTTTCAAATCCTAGATCTAAAATCGCCTTCAGTAACGATTCATTCAATCCTAATTGTTCAAATTTATTCATATGTATTTTTAAAATAGGGTGCAAAATTACTGTTAATTATTCAGATAAACTAATCCAATTTTAAGAATTATGTATTTGTTATGATTTGATTATCAAAAAGTTATCTTTATCGCAAAATGATTTTCATGAAAAAGGAACTAAAACTTTAAAAAAATTCGTCGTGAAATATAAAATTTCGCCTTTAAAATGTTGTATTTTAAACAATTATTTTGTGGAGTTCAGATAATCAATTAGTTGCTCAGTTGCTTTTGCGCGATGGCTAATTTTATTTTTTATATCCGAAGATAATTCTGCAAATGTCTCCTTATAATTTTCCGGCTCAAAAATAGGATCATACCCAAAACCATGATTTCCTTTCTTTTCCAGAATAATATTTCCTTTTGCAATTCCGGTAAATAAATATTGTTCTCCTTTAATATTCAGCGCAATAACGGTCTTAAACTGTGCGCTACGATCATTTTTATCAGCTAAAGTATTAAGAAGTTTATTCATATTATCATCAGCGTTACGTTGGGCTCCGGCGTATCGGGCAGAATAAACACCTGGTTCGCCATTTAAAGCATGAACTTCTAAACCGGTATCATCAGCAAAGCAATCATATCCATATTTTTCAGTAACATAATTTGCTTTTAAAATGGCATTGCCTTCAATAGTATCTGCCGTTTCAGGAATTTCTTCATGACAGCCAATATCCTCAAGACTTAATAGTTGTATCGATCCTTTTAGAATGCTTTGTATTTCTTTTATTTTATTGAGATTGTTTGATGCGAAAACGAGTTGCATGATAATAAGTTTAAAGATGTATGAGTAATTTGAACACAAATTTAGAATTCTTATATTTGATATGTAGCCTAAAAATACAAAATAAATGCAGATATCCCTACTATATAAAAAAATAACACCTTTTGTTAAGCCATACAAAAAAATGGTAATTGCTACTTTATTGCTTACTTTTTTAGGTTCGTTCGCAGCTCAGGTCAATGCTTTAATATTAAAATACACAGTAGATTCTATCAGTAATTTAATGGTTGCGCATGAACCATTATCAAAAGGGTTTCATTTATTGGAGATTATCAGTATTGTTTTGCTTTCTAAAGAATTGGTTTATTCAATCGTACAATTTGGGCAAAAATTTTATGGAGAAAAATTACGCATCTTTATAACACGTGATATTTCTCAGGCAATCGTCGAAAAAATCCTGAGTTACCGAATGGAGTTTTACACTTCAAGCGAAAATGAAAGTGGAAAACTTCAAACCAGAATCGATTTGGGAATTAGCAGCTTAACAAGATTGGTTCAAAATTTCTTTATTGATATTTTACCTTTGTTTACCAATGCTTTTGTGGCTTTGGTTTTGATGTTTTATGCCAATGTATATGTAGGTTTAGTGAGTTTGTGTATTATTCCGATTTATTTTTATATTAGTCAATTGCAAGCCAATAAACTAAGCGGTTTTAGACGAAGAATGCGAACCTATCGTGAAACCAAGAATAACGGGATTATAAGTCTGATCGAATCTATAACGGTAATTAAATCGTTTGTTCGTGAACCGATGGAAGCAGATCGGCATCAGAAAATTCAATTTGAAATGACACAAAATCAACTGGAAACCAGAAAAACCAGTTTTATTTTTGAAAGTATTAAAGGTTTCGTTGAGCAAATTGGAGTTGTAGTGATCATTATTCTGACAGCTTATTTTGTCTTGAATAATACCATGACAATTGGCGCTATTATGTTTCATATTATGTTGTTTAATAATGTTTCGGCGCCAATCAGGCAATTGCATCGTATTTATGATGAAGTAAACGATGCTTTAATTTATTCTGAAGGCTTCTTTGATATTTTAGAATCTGACAAGGAAAAAGAAACTAGCGGAAATTATATTCCTGAAAAAATTGTTGGACTTATAGAAGTCAAAAATTTAGATTTCGCTTATCCGAACGGGACAAAAGCACTTTCGGACATTAATTTCACCATAAAGCCAAATGAAACAACCGCTTTGGTCGGATTAAGCGGAGCCGGAAAGAGCACTGTAATTAATTTGCTTGATAAATTCTATTTGCCTTCGTCAGGAAAAATTTATTTAGACGGAATTGATCTAAACGATTATAACACCGATTTTCTTCGTAAAAACATTGGACTGGTTTTGCAGAAAAACCACATTTTTAAAGGAACAATAGCTGAAAATATTTTATATGGAAACCCTGAAGCTTCACAAACTAAAATAATTGAAGCTGCCCAAAAAGCCTACATTCACGACCAAGTAATGCAATTGCCAAAAGGTTATGATTCTGATGCGCATTTACTTTCAGGAGGACAACAACAGCGAATTGCCATCGCACGACTATTTCTAAAAAACCCGCCTATTATTTTTTTAGATGAACCAACGGCCAGTTTAGATGCCATAGCAACAGAGCAAATTAAGAAATCACTGGATGCCATAAAAAAAGACAGAACGGTTATAATAATTTCTCACAGTATTTCTCAAATTATAGATGCAGCACACATTATAGTTTTAGAACAGGGAAAATGTGTAGAACAAGGTACGCATGATGAATTGTATGATAATAAAGCGGCTTATTATCAAATTTTTATGGCAATGGCGAATAGTTTGAATATTGATAAAATTACGCAGACGTTTGATTAAAGTTTCTAAAAATAATTTTCTCAATTATAAAAGCAACAAAAACTCCAAAAGTATAAGCCACAATATCACTCCAGAGAAAACCTTGCCCGAGCACATATCTGCCAAAAAGCGTTTTTCTAAGTTGAATAATCCAATCAGCCTGATAAAGTTGTAGAAACTCAATTCCGTAGCAAATCAATAAACTCAGGATAATAATTTGCAAAGTTTTTCTATTTGTAAGTATGATCCTGATCAGAAAATAAATCATAACAGCATACAGTAAATCGCCAACAAATAAAGGAATTGCCGAAATTTTTCTTGACATAATTCCAAGAAAAATGGTCATTAAAAATAAGATGAAATAAAGAATTCCGGATTTCTTCAAATTTAATTTCGATTAGAATTATTTGTACTTTTTTAGTATCACAAAAATACAAACATTCGAACAAGTATATTTTATTTTATAATTTTATTGATTCTATTTATCTAACAAATAACCACATGAATCCAAAAAACCGCTTTTGTTTTGTTCCAATTCTAATTTCGTTTCTATTTGTGAATGAAATGCATTCTCAAAAAAATAATTCATTTGATATTAAAAAACAGCTCGAATATTGTGCAGCGCAAGCATCAAAAACATTAAATGTAATTCCTGATGACGGAACTTCTCCAAGAACGGTCCCGAATGGAAGTTCAACCTGGAAATTTGTAGGCTATAAAGACTGGACAAGTGGCTTTTGGCCTGGGGAATTATGGTATTTATACGAAGCAACGGGAGATAAAAAATGGGAAAAAGAAGCCGATAAATTCAGTCGGTTTTTAACGCCTTTATCTGTCAGCAAAGCAAACGATCACGATTTAGGGTTTCAGATTTTTAATAGTTTCGGAAACGGATATCGTTTGACTAAGAATCCAGCATACAAAGAAATTATCCTGAAAACAGCTGATACATTAGCAACGCTTTTTAATCCGAAAGTAGGAACAATACAGTCATGGCCTCACAATAAATACGGCGGTCATAATACAATTATTGATAATATGATGAATTTAGAAATGCTATTTTGGGCATCTAAAAATGGCGGCAATAAAAAGCTATATGATATTGCAGTAAAACATGCCGAAACCACCATGAATAATCATTTTAAGCCTGACTATTCGGCGTATCATGTTTTAGTTTACGATTATGAAACCGGCAAAAAAATAAAAGGAATTACAGCGCAGGGATATAGTAACGAAAGCATGTGGGCGCGGGGACAAGCGTGGGCGATATATGGGTTTACGATGGTTTACAGAGAAACGAAAGAGCCTAAGTTTTTAGATTTTTCCCATAAACTGGCCCGTGTATATTTAGATAAATTAACCACTGAAGATTTAATTCCGTATTGGGATTTTAATGCACCCGGAATTCCGAACGAACCTCGCGATGCTTCGGCAGCGGCCATTGTTTCTTCGGCGCTTCTGGAGTTGAGTTCGTATACAAAAGATAAAGCTTTGAAAAACGAATATATTGCAAAATCTAAAAAGATGATTGTTTCGCTTTCAGATCATTACCAAAGCCGAGATATAAATTCTGCATTTTTGCTTCATGCAACCGGGCATAAACCTGCCGGAAGCGAAATAGATTGTTCTATTAATTACGCAGATTATTATTATCTTGAAGCACTTTTAAGACTTCAAAAACTAAAATAATTTAAATAGTTATGATTAAGAAAATAAGCCAAATTTCGTTTGCAATTATTATGGTAATAATGCTGATAAGTTGTAAAAACACAAAGCAGAAACTTCAGGAATATGTTACGGCCTATAATGCTACAGCAACTAGTTTTAAAGCTGATAATGTAACACTTACTACTGCCAGAGGATATATAAACGATAATAAAATTGAATTGCGTTTTGAAACCAACTTACAGCAAAATACATCTAATAAATTATCAGCAGGAACAGCATTTCCCAAGCTGCTCAAAGAAATGATAAATAAAAATGAGATTCCTTCAGATTTAATAAAAGAAGGCGTTCAATTTGATACGTATTTTTTAGCTGATGACAATACCGTTCTTTCTAAAGAAATAATAAATACAGAGACTATTTCTGAATTAGGGAAGGAATAATTCCGATTATCATAAATAGTTTATAAATTTTAATTTTATAATTATAAAAGCTTCTTTATCAGTAAAGAAGCTTTTTTATTACATAACATTGTAAGTTTTGTCTGTAGTATAAGATTTTTACCAAATTTTGATATAATTCTTGATTTGTTTTAGGTTTTTTAATTGTAAGTGTCAATTAATCAAATAATTACAATTAACTTTCTGTGACTATATCTTGTTTAAGACGTTTAAAAAGATTATGTTTGAGTGAACAAATCAAAATAACCTAAAACCATACATTATGATCAAGAAAATTACCCAAATCTCATTTGCAATTATCATGGTAGTATTACTGGTAAGTTGTAAAAACACAAAACAAAAAATTCAGGAACATGTAAGTGTGTATAATAATACTGAAGCACATTTTAAAGATGGAAATATTACTGGTACCCGAGCGAAAGGATTTTTATCAGATAATAAGATCGAAATTAGAATTCTAACTAATTTACCACAAAGCGATTCAATCAAGTTGGTTTACGCAAAGACATTTCCGGATATACTCAATGAAATGATAAAAGAAGATAGGGTTTCTAAGTCATTAATCGACGAAGGAGTAGCTTTTGATGTTTATTTTTTAGCTAATAATAGCACCATTCTTGCGCAAAAGTTTATTGGTAAGGAAGAACTGGCAGTATTAGAAAAAGGCGGTGACGGAGTTATTGACGAAAAAGTTTCTGCAAAACTTTAAAACTGCTTTAATGCATACAAAAAAGCCTCTTTGTGATTTCAAAGAGGCTTTTTCTGTTTTTAATGTCTAACATTTGTTAGAATATCAGGAAAATAATGATCAGATAAATGAGCGAATTCGTCTCCGCGCATAAAAATATTAGGATCAACCTCCGAAAAAGAAGTTTTTCCGGCTGCTGCTAAAAGTTCATTGGCAGAGTGTAATGTATTTTTATGAAAATGATACACACGGTCTGATTTATCGGTGACAACCAAACCTTTCATCAGCATTTTGTTTTGAGTAGCAACTCCAGTCGGACATTCGTTATTATGACAACGAAGCGCCTGAATGCAGCCTAATGAAAACATAAAGCCACGCGCACTGTTACACATGTCTGCGCCCAGAGCAATCGCATGCAAAATCGAATAACCGGAAATGATTTTTCCACTTCCGATAATGCGTATTTTATCTCGAATATTTAAACCAATTAAAGTTTTGTTTACAAAGATTAAAGCAGGTTCAAAAGGCATTCCAACACCATCAGCAAATTCCAGCGGAGCAGCACCAGTTCCACCTTCGGCACCATCAACGGTTATAAAATCAGGGTAAATATCTTCGGCTATCATTTCGTGGCAAATCGCTTCAAATTCGGTTGTGTTACCAATACATAATTTAAATCCAATTGGTTTTCCGTTAGACAATTCACGCAATTGTTTAATAAAAAGAATAAGCCCTTTACTGTCAGAAAAAGCATTATGCCCGGGAGGAGAAAGAATCATTGTATGTGGTTCAATACCTCTTATTTTAGCAATTTGCTCTGTATTTTTTGCGGCCGGAAGTACACCACCATGCCCGGGTTTTGCTCCTTGAGAAAGTTTGATCTCAATCATTTTAACGTTAGAAAGATTCGCTTTTTCTGAAAATTTTTCAGGACTGAAATTTCCTTCTGCATTACGGCATCCAAAATAACCAGTTCCAATCTGCCAGGTAATATCGCCGCCGCCTGCAAGATGAAATTCGGTTAAACCACCTTCTCCCGTATTTTGGTAGAAATTTCCTTTTTGAGCACCAATATTTATGGCACGAACGGCATTTTCGCTTAGCGAACCAAAACTCATTGCAGAAACATTAAATAAAGAAGCTAAATAAGGTTGTTTACAATCTTTTCCCCCAACTAATACGCGAGGTAATTCTTCGTTAACTTTTGCGGGAAAAATAGAATGTTTTATTCCTTCGTAACTATCATGATTTAAATTTAATTGGGTTCCAAAAGGTGTGCTGGAATCAATGTTTTTTGCTCTTTGATAGACTAAAGAACGCTGATTTCTTGAAAATGGTTTTCCATCAGTAGATCTTTCAATAAAATATTGCTGAATTTCTGGCGCAATCATTTCAAATAAATACCTGAAATATCCTAAAATAGGAAAATTTCTTAAAATAGCATGCTTTTTTTGAGAGGCATTATAAGCGCCAACAGCTAATAATATGGGCAGGATAATGACAAGTAAAAAACCTCGCTCCGTATAATAATATAGTGCTGAAACAATTAGAAACAATAAGAATCCGTAGATAAAGAATTTTTTTCTCATGTTTTTAAGAAAATTTAATGGTAATAAAGTAATAATTAATTGAATCGCAATCGAACATAAACATGTTTGATTCCTTTTTTGTCAGACTCTCTTTCGTCAATTTCCAGAATATCTGTGAGTGATTTTAACATTGGCGTAAGCTTAGAAAAACCATAATTTCTTGGGTCAAATTCAGGTTTCTTTTTCACGATCAGGTTTCCAACATCGCCCAAAAATGCCCAGCCATCATCATCTTCAATGTCTTCAATTGTAGCTTCGATAAGGTCAATAGTTTGTTTGTCTATTTTGTGTAATGCTTTTTCTGCAGGTTTTTCAACCGGTTTTTTAGCATCGGCTGTAGCTTTTGGTTTTTTCTTTTGAATGGCACCATCTAAAACTTCTATATAAATAAACCTGTCGCAGGCAACGATAAACGAGTTGGGTGTTTTCTTTTCTCCAATTCCAATTACTTTCATTCCGGATTCTCTTAAGCGAATAGCTAAACGAGTAAAATCGCTGTCGCTGGAAACAATACAAAATCCGTCAAGTTTTCCCGAATAAAGTAAATCCATTGCGTCAATGATCAAGGCAGAATCTGAGGAATTTTTCCCCACAGTGTAACTATATTGCTGAATAGGAGTAATAGCATGTTCCAGTAAAACAGCTTTCCAGCCATTAGAATTTGGTTTTGTCCAATCAGCATAAATACGTTTGGTGGTTGGGGTTCCAAATTTTGTTATTTCTTCCATCATGCCTTTTACATTACTATAAGGTACGTTATCGGCATCAATAAGAACGGCGAGTTTTAAATCTTTTGAGTTGCTTAAAGGCATTATTTTAATGTTAGAAAATTAGTTACTTCCAAAGGTAAAACTAAAATTGGTTTTAATAATAAGTTGATGCCAAATATGTCTTATATTGTTATAAATTATTTTGGTTATAAATAAGATTTTTTTGTCAAAAATTAATTAAGGATAAATTTGTCTTTTAATATCGGGTTGAATATCTTTGTAGAGAATTTAATCTACTGTTTATGTTTTCAAAAGCGTGTGAGTACGGCATTCGGGCTTCTATTTTTATTGCAACAAAATCTTCAAAAGGAATTCGGGTTGGTATAAAAGACGTGGCCAAAGAAATTGATTCTCCAGAACCTTTTACAGCCAAAATAATGCAGATTTTGACCAAAAACCGCATAATAGTTTCTGCTAAAGGAGTAGGAGGTGGTTTTGAAGTTTCTAATGAAATGGCAAAAAGCATTAAATTAATTCAGATCGTAGATGCTATAGACGGAGACAATATATATAAAGGCTGTGGCATAGGTTTAAAAGAATGTTCAGAAACGCATCCTTGTCCTGTACATAATGATTTTAAAAAAATCAGGGAACTTTTAGTAGCAATGTTAACCACGACAACGCTCGAAGACCTGGCTTCAGGAGTAAAAGCAGGTGATTTTCATTTAAAAATAGTAAATAAAAGCGAATAGGATTTTATAATTTAAATACATTAATATGAATAAAAAAGTCAAAATTTCAATGATAATGCTGATGGGATCTTTATTCCTGACATCTTGTGGAAAAAAAGAAACCACAGCAACAGATGAAACTACAGAAATAACAGAAACATCTGATGAAGGAATGCAACCTGAAGCTGTTAGCAATGTTTTGGTAATTGAAGGTAATGACCAGATGCAGTTCGATAAAACGGAATTAAGAGCGGCTGCCGGAAAACCAATTACGTTAACATTAAAACATGTGGGTAAGATTTCAAAAGAAGCTATGGGACATAATTTAGTTATTCTTCAGGAAGGTACAGATGAAGCTGCGTTTGCTGCTAAAGCAATTACGGCTAAAGACACAGATTATATTCCTGCTTCAGAGAAAGCTTCAATTGTTGCGCATACAAAATTACTTGGCGGAGGAGAACAGGATACTATTGAATTTACTGTTGATAAAAAAGGAACCTATAACTTTTTATGTACTTTCCCGGGTCACGTTGCCATGATGAAAGGGGTTTTAATCGTAGAATAAATACAAAACTCTAATGGCTTTACTAGTGTTAGGGTTTTTTAATAACACAATAAAAGATAATTTTATCTTTTATAGAATATCAAATACTAAATAATTTAAAAAATGGAAAATTTAAAGAATAAAACAATTGGTTCATTCGTAGCTCATGATTTTAGAACAGCTGCAGTATTTTCAAAATATCAAATCGATTTTTGCTGCAAAGGAAACAGGACAGTAACAGAGGCTTGCGAAAATCAGAATATCGACTGTGATATTTTATTACAAAATATATATGATGTTTTAGAATCTGAAAATAATAATGGGATAGATTTTAATTCATGGCCTTTAGATTTATTAATAGATTATATAGAAAAAACACATCACCGTTATGTAGAAGAAAAATCAACAGTTTTAATTAAGTTTCTGGACAAACTTTGCAATGTTCACGGACAAAATCACCCGGAATTGTTCAAAATAAATGAATTGTTTACAGAATGTGCCAGCGAACTTTCTCAACATATGAAGAAGGAAGAATTAATGTTATTTCCTTTCATTAAGAGAATGGTAAAAACAAAAGAATCAAATGGTGTTTTAACACAGCCTTCTTTCGGGACAGTATCAAATCCAATCGCGATGATGATGCAGGAACACGTTAATGAAGGAGAGCGTTTTAATGAGATAGATGTTTTAACCAATAATTATACGCCACCAAGCGACGGCTGTACGACCTATAAAGTAACATTTGCGATGTTAAAAGAATTTGAAGAAGATTTACACAAACATATTCATCTTGAAAACAATATCTTGTTTATTAAAGCACTTGCTTTAGAAGAAGAGTTTGCAGAACACCAATAAGAACTAATGTAGCCATAAATGCACCAACAGAATCACGAAGAACTGATACTGTTGGTGCATTTTATTTAAAGGATGAAAATGAAATCTAAAATAAATTTTGAGAGAAGTTGGGTAATTTGTTGCTTTTTTAATTTTCTAATCGCCTCAACAATGGGGCTATTGATACGTTTTGTATATCTTTTTCCAATTGATTGGGTTAATTATAGTTTTCTGCTTCATGCTCATTCACACGTTGCCATGCTGGGCTGGGTTTATTTGATGATTTATGTGTTGGTAGTTCATTTTTTTATTCCCAAAGAAAAAAATCGAAAACCCATTTATAATCAGCTATTCTGGTTGACTGAATTTACTGTTATAGGGATGATGATTTCTTTTCCGATGCAGGGATATGGTTTGTTTTCGATTGTATTCTCGACAATGCACATTTTGTTGAGTTATGTTTTTTGCCGTTTAGTCTGGAAAGATTGTATTAAGGATAAAACAACTCAAAAAACGCTTTTTTTAACCGCAATTCTGTTTATGGTTTTTTCTACTCTGGGTGTTTGGTGTTTAGGTCCGGCAATAAATACGTTGGGAAAACAAAGTGCGTTTTATCAAATTGCGATTCAGTTTTTTCTGCATTTTCAATTTAATGGCTGGTTTATATTTGCTGTTTTGGCATTGTTTTTACATCAGTTTAAAAATAAGATCAATTTGCAATATTTTAGAATATTTCTAATGTTATCTGTAATCGCAACGTTTTTAACGGTTGCTTTTCCAATCAGTTGGTATCTTGAAAATAGTATTTTAAACTACATTAATACTTTTGGAGTTGTATTGCAATTGATTGCTTTTATTTATTTCTATAAAATGATTAAACCTCGAATAAATCAATTTAAAGAAAAGATTGATTCTACAACAAAAATGGTGTATAGTTTGGCTTTTTGTTCTCTGTTTTTCAAAATCGGAATTCAGTTGGTGGTTATATTTCCCGATCTGGCAGCAATTTCACATACCATTAGAAATCTGGTTATTGGTTTTATTCACCTGACAACATTGGGTGTTATTACCGGATTTTTGTTTGGGGTTTTAATTCAGCATAAATTGCTTTCAAGCCAATCACGTTTACTTCGTTTAGGAATAAAAGGTTTTATTTTTGGTTATATAGCAACAGAATTTTTATTATTTATTCAGGGAGGACTTTTTTATACAGGGAAAGGAAAACTGTTTGGATATTTTGAAGGAGTTTTTTTAGCCAGTTTTTTTATTGTGATTGGGTTAGTACTGATTGTTATTTCAATTTTAAATAAAAAACAAGAGTCAATTACTTAAAATCTTCTCTTGTTTTCTCCTAATCAACCTAACCTATTCAATTTTTTTAGCTTTTTCGTTTATTTTGTTTACTGTTTTTTCGTTGTTTACTGCTAAACCTTCCTGCTGATAAATTAGTTCACCCTCAGGATTAAAAACACTAATGATGTTAGAATGTGAAAAATCCATTGGCGATATTTGTTTGTAATTTACAGCCAAAAGAGCGGCAAATTCACGCGTGTTATCTTCTGTAGAACGTAGAAAGAGCCAGGGTTCCTGATTCATTTTATTTTCAATAGCAAACAATTTTAATCTTTCTGGAGTGTCAGTTACCGGATCAATACTTACTAGAACAAGCTTTACGTTTTTCTTGGTTTTTTTATCCAATTTTGATTCAATATCTCTCATGTCAGCCACCAATTTTGGACATGCAGCTTTGCAGGAAGTATAAATCATGACCATAACCAAAACATTTCCTCTCAGGCTTTTCAGTTCAATATTTTGCCCATTTTGTGTAGTCCATTTTGAAGGCAGATTGTAAATAGAAATAGCTGTTATTTCCTTATTTTCAGAATTCTTACCATCTTTTAGAGAATCTTTGCAACTTTGCAGTGCCATAAGAAGAATAAAAAAGGTGATTATTTTTTTCATTTAAGATTTTATTTAAAATTAATGTTAGTTGAGCTGGCACATCGAAAGCCCAAATTTCTGGTTGTATATTGCGCTTTAAGGCTTCCTCGAAATGCATACCGCATAAATGCGGCATAATTCATTAAATCTGTCGCATTTACAGAAGCTCCGCCGCAAAATAAGTTTCTGTCTTCACTTTTGTCTTTTCGAGATTCACCAGATAAAAAAATGCTGTTAAAATCAGCCGTCCATTCCCAAACTAATCCGTGCATGTCGTAAACGCCCCAATAATTTTTGAAAGTCTTACCAATCGAATTTTCATACGTTTTTGATTTTTCATACCAGGATAAAATGTATGTATTAAATTCTGATTTGGTTCTGGCATCTGTTTTTTTTCATCGGCCATAGCCACATATTCCCATTCGTCCATAGTGGGTAAACGTTTTCCCTGACATTCGCAATATTTTTTGGCAGCGTACCAGGAAATATTCGTTATCGGCGATTTCGGATTTATATTTCCAAAGTCTACATCCGTTTTCCAGTAGGCCAGATATGTTTTATCAGCAAAAATCCCTTTCATTTTCGATTTACTCATATCTGAATTCTTTTTTACAAAAGTCAAATACTGCTCATTTGTAACAGGGTAAACATCTATAAAAAAGGTTTTTATAACAATTGGTTTTTTTGATGTTGTCCCGTAAAGAGGGGTAAATGTGCCCTCTTTAATCGGAACCATTTTCGATTCCTGCGCTGCTATGAATTCAATCTGAGCCAGGAAAAGAAGAAGAATAAAAATGCATTTTTGCATATTATAACGTTGTTTTATCTTTGTGTTTTTACCATTTCAGGTGTAACTTCAGTTTTGTTATTTCCCCAATTGTTGTAGATATAAGTCATAACATTTGCTATTTCATCATCTGATAAATTTTGAGAAGGCATTATATTATTGAATTTTTTACCGTTAACAGTCACTTCTCCGCTTAAACCGTTTAAAATTGTTTTAATCGCTCTTTTGGTATCTGCATTTAAATAATCAGATTTTGCAAGAGGAGGAAAAGCATTAGGAATTCCTTGACCTTCAGATTGATGGCAGGCAAAACAAGTTGTTCCGTAAATCTGTTTTCCAATTGTCATTTTTTCAGCAATGGTTCTTTTTGGAGTTACGGTTTTAGCGACTTGTACATTTGGCATTTTTTGAATTGTTCCGCCTTCGGGTAAATAAATGCCTTCCTGAATCGTTCCTGAATAAATATTTTTATTTTCCTGACCTTCAACTTTCAATATTCCCAAAGCACCTTTATTAAAAGCTCTAAAAATAGAATGATCAACCAAAATAAAGTTACCCGGAGTTTCGACTTTAAAATCAACAATGGCAGAACCTCCGGCTGGAATTAAAGTGGTTTGAACATTTTTATTCATTAAAGCGCCTCCTTCTACATGAACATTATCGAATATTTCGCCGATAACATGAAAAGAAGAAACCAAATTTGGTCCGCCGTTGCCCACAAATAAACGAACCGTTTCGCCCACTTTTGCAGTAAGTTCATTTCCGTTTGTCAGCGATCCAACTTTTCCATTAAAAACAACATAATCTGGAGTTTCTTTTACGGCTTTATTCATATCAAAAGGCTGTAGTCCTTTAGCTCCGTATTCGCCCTGCGTATAAAAATCGCCTTGCATAACATAGTATTCCTTATCAACAGGAGGAAGCCCGCCTTCAGGTTCAACTAAAATCAAACCGTACATTCCGTTGGCAATGTGCATACCAACAGGAGCAGTAGCGCAATGATATACATATAGCCCCGGATTGATTACTTTAAAACTGAATACTTTTTCGTGACCAGGCGCCACTAATGACGATGTAGCGCCACCACCCGGACCTGTAACGGCATGCAAATCTATATTGTGGGGAAGTTTGTTATCAGGATGATTTTTTAAGTGAAACTCAACTTCATCGCCAACACGGGTTCTAATGAAACTTCCCGGAACCGAACCTCCAAATGTCCAATACGTATATTTTACGCCATCGGTCATGGTACCTTCCTGTTCTTTAATTTCCATGTTAATTTTCAGTTTCATGGCTTTTCTGCTGCCAATTGGTTTTGGTACCATTGGCGGAGCAGTAAGTTCTGCATTCATTTGTCCTTCGGTCGCAATTTCAGTATAATCTATAGATTGTTCTTTCTTTTCGCAAGCCGATATAAAGAGTTCGATAATGAAAATACAAATAAAGATTTTCATTTTAGATTGTATTAAAGTTTTCTTTTTCATAATAAAAATGGTTTATTTTAGTCTTAAATTGAGAGTAAATTTAAAAGACATAATTATCTTTTATTATGATAAAAGTCATTTATTGCTTACAAATTAGGCAGCGGTTTAAAATGCAGAATATTAAATTAAAATTTATTCTTACAAAAATGCCTATCAGATAGTAAAAATTGATTTTAGAACCTTAATAACTGCAATATTTTTTAATAAAAATAATTGGCTAACTATATATTAGAATAATAATCATTATTTTTGCACCCTGTATAAAAATAAAATTATTACTTCAAAATATATTTATGGTAAAAGATTTATTCGAAAGAATTCAGAACAATAAAGGACCATTAGGAAAATGGGCTTCGCAAGCTGAGGGTTATTTTGTTTTCCCTAAATTAGAAGGTGAACTTGGTCCGAGAATGCAATTTGGTGGAAAAAATATTTTAAATTGGAGTTTGAATGACTATTTAGGTCTTGCTAATCATCCAGAGGTTCGTCAGGCAGATATTGATGCAGCAACTCAGTTTGGAGCAGCTTACCCTATGGGTGCCCGTATGATGTCAGGACACACTAAATACCATGAACAATTAGAACAGGAATTGGCTGAGTTTGTAATGAAACCGGCTGCATATTTATTGAATTTTGGTTATCAGGGAATGGTTTCTACTATTGATGCTTTGGTTACTAAAAATGATATTATTGTATATGATGTAGATTCTCACGCTTGTATTATTGATGGTGTTCGTTTGCATATGGGTAAACGTTTTACCTACAAACACAATGATCTTGAAAGTATGGAGAAAAACCTGCAACGTGCTACTAAAATGGCAACTGAAACAGGTGGAGGTATTTTATTTATTACTGAAGGTGTTTTCGGAATGCGAGGACAACAAGGAAAATTGAAAGAAATCGTTGCTTTAAAAGAAAAATATAATTTCCGATTATTAGTTGATGATGCGCACGGTTTTGGTACTCTTGGAAAAACAGGAGCCGGAGCAGGTGAGGAGCAGGGAGTTCAGGATGGTATCGATGTTTACTTTTCTACTTTTGCAAAATCTATGGCGAATATTGGAGCTTTTATCGCTGCAGATCAAGATATTATCGATTATTTAAAATACAATTTACGTTCTCAGATGTTTGCAAAAGCATTACCAATGATTCAGACAATTGGTTCTTTGAAACGTTTAGAATTATTGCGTAACCACCCGGAACTTAAAGATAAACTTTGGGAAAATGTAAACGCTTTACAAAGCGGATTACGTTCAAGAAACTTTAATATTGGAGATACAAATACTTGCGTAACACCAGTTTATTTAGAAGGAAGTGTGCCGGAAGCAATGGTAATGGTAAATGATTTAAGAGAAAACTACGGTATTTTCTTGTCGATTGTAATTTATCCTGTAATTCCTAAAGGAATTATTTTGTTGAGAATGATTCCAACAACTTCACATACTTTATCTGATATTGATGAAACATTAGTGGCATTTGAAGCGATTCGTGAAAAATTAGAAAACGGAACTTATAAAGAAATTGCAAGCAGAACTAAAGTTGATTTAGATGCTTAAATTCTTTTAAAAAATAGATTTCCTGATATGGGAATTATGTAAAAAAATCCATTCGTTATGCGAATGGATTTTTTTTTATTGGTGTAACTTTATTCTACTAATTATTAAAATAAAATTTATGAAAAAAGTATTAGCCATAACAATAATGATTTTAAGTGTTTTTATTTCCTGTAAAAAAGAAAATGCGCCCATTGCTCCGGAAATTGCTCCAAGTGCGCCTAAAGAAGCTGAAATTGTTGAGCCTGCAGGAGATCAATGTTATGTTTCGACCGCGAATAACAGCACTATTAGTTTGAGTTTTAATGTGAACTCACATCAGGAAGTAAACGGAAAATTAAGTTATAGTTTATACGGAAAAGATAAAAATGAAGGTACTTTAATTGGCAATATGAAAGGCGATACCTTAATCGCTGATTATACTTTCTCATCAGAAGGTGTTTCTTCAGTTAGAGAAGTTGCATTTTTGCAAAGAGAAAATACATTTATCGAAGGATATGGTGATGTAGTTAATGCTAATGATAAAGTAACTTTTAAAGATAAATCAAAGTTAAAATTTGATTCAAAAACAACTTTAACAAAAGTTGATTGCACTGATTTTGTGCAGCATTAAAAACAAAAAAATTGTAAAAAGAAAATCCATTCGTTTCGTGCGAATGGATTTTTTGTTTTAAAAGTAAAAAGTAAAAAGTAAAAAGTAAAAAGTAAAAAAATTTACATTATACAATTCACAATTCACAACTCAAAATTTTATAAATACTTCAAATACGTTTTTCTTTGACAGTGAATTTTCGGATCAAAGTTTTTCCAAAGTAAATGGATCGCTGTGTTTTCGGCTAATTCAGGAGTTCTAATGCAGTTTTGAATTCCTCTTTCTGTAAAAGTTCTGTAATATTCATCAAAAATAATAGCTGTAACACCTTTGTTTTGATAATCAGGATGAACTCCGATAAGATAAAAAACAACATCTTTACTCTTTTTTCTGGCTCTTAATAAGTGCAAAAAACCAAACGGAAATAATTTCCCTTTTGCTTTTTGTAAAGCTTCGGTAAAACTTGGCATAACGATACTAAAAGCAACTAATTTATCATCTTTATCAACCACAAACTTGATGTATTCCGGATTGATGAAACTGATGTATTTCTTTTTAAAATATTCTTTCTGAACGTCTGAAATGGCTACAAACGAAGCTAATTTGGCGTACGATTCATTAAACAAATCAAACATTTTGTCAACATGTGGCATAATGTCTTTTGTTTTAGTAAAAGTAAGCGATTTAAGTCCGTATCGTTTTTTAATTAATTCCTGTGCTTTTAGGAAAAACTCAGGTTTAACATTCGAAAACGGAAAAATACTCTCGATATATTCTTTTTCTACCTGAAAGCCCAATTGTTCAAAATGCGTTACATAATAAGGATTATTGTACCAGGTAATCATGGTTCCCATTTGATCGTAACCTTCAGTAAGAACGCCAACTTTATCTAAGTTCGAAAATCCCATCGGACCTTCGGCATGTTCCAGATTATTTTGTCTTCCTAACTCATACACTTTTTCTAATAAAGTTTTTGTTACTTCGATATCATCAATAACGTCGAACCAACCAAAACGAACCTTTCTTTTATGCTGATTATTGACTTCAGACCAATTTATGATGGCTGTAATTCGGCCAACGATTTCATTGTTTTTGTAAGCCAGATAAAAATAAGCTTCAGCATTATCAAAAGCAGGATTTTTAGTTTTGTCAAAAGACTCTAATTCATCTGCGATAATAGGCGGAACCCAATAAGGATTGTCTTTGTATAATGAAAAAGGGAATTTGATATATTCTGTTAATTCCTTTTTTGTTTTGGCTTCTTTAATTGTAATCATTAAAATCGTTATTGTAAAATAGCTCTTTATAAGAGTGGGTTGTTAATTATTCGTATTTAGATTTACGTTTTCTTTCTTGTTCCTGAAAATCAGTTTCTTTTTTCGATTTTTTATCTTTAGGATCTTTTTCTTTTTTAGTTTTTCTGGATTCTCTTTTGAATTCCATTTGTTTTTCCTTGTATTTTCCATCATAGCGCCATGAAACTCCAACTCCTCCATATAAAATAGAAGGGGTGTTTTTAAAGTTTGTACTGATAGAAGCATCAACTTGAAGATTTGAATTTATCAAATAAGCAGCTCCACCACGAGCAAGAACATCACTGTAAAAGTCACTTTTATAACCTTGATTTTCAATAAATCCTGACCATTTACTGTTAAATCCGTGTGTAAGCGTTAATACATAAGCATAACTAGGATAGTCTGTTGTAATATAATCAGCAATTATATTAGTTACAAAAACCCATTTTCCGTCGCCAAAAAGATTTTGAGTAATCAAAACTACTTTAGGAGAAATACTGGATTGTGGAGAAAACGAATAAGGATTATCTGCGCCAACAAAATTAGCTCCGGCAAATACCGAAACAGCTGGAATTAAGGAATGCCAGTCGAATTTATGATTCGCTTTATAGCTGTAAATATTTTTCGTTTTTTCGTAGTTTTTAAAAGGATCGTAGATTAAATATTTAGCTCCTAAAACTGTTTGTCTGAAATTGTTTTTTTTGTAGCTAGTATACGGTGTATCAAAATTTTCCATTTGATATTGTAAATCCAGTACAAATTCTAATTTTTCTAAGAAAGCTCCATATCGAAACGTTAGATCTGTTCCTATACCGGTTGCATCATAATTTAATAAGTCGTGGTTTTCTTTAATGCCGTAAATACCGGCTTCAGCCTGAATAACTGATTTTCCTACTGCGTATGCAGACATGGTTTCTCCAGGTCTATTCGAATTGATAACATCCGTATATTGTGCAAAAAAGAGTTGTGGTGCAAAAAAGAGTGCCGTTAAGAGTAAGTTTTTAATTTTTAACATAGTTTATTTGGGGATTAAAAAGTAATAACGCAAATCAAATGTACTATATTTTATTATTTATTTAAGATTGTTATTTTAATTTTAAACAATGGATTTATTAATTTTGGAAAAAAATTAAACAATTATGCAAGAAGCATCTTTTTCAGGTTTAATAAAAGCGATATGTTACATGGTAGCTTTTTATTATATTTTTAAATTTTTAGCTAGAATCTTTTTGCCGGTATTGGTAAAAAAAGCAGTTGAAAAAGCAGGAGAAAATTTTTCTAGACAACAACAATATACTCAGGATAATTCATGGCAAAAAACACGTACTAATGATGACGAGATTATCATTAATACTGCGAATGCAAAAAATCCTCGCGAGACCAAAAAGATCGGCGATTATGTTGATTACGAAGAAATAGATTAAGTTTGTGTCCTAAAATAACAGGATTCATCATTTAACCAAACTAACCTAAATTGAAAATAGTAAATAAGTTCTATCCGCATGCCCTTGTTGTCCTGGGCTTTATTCTCGTTTCCTTAATTTATTTTTACCCGGTTTTACAGGGAAAACAAATCTTCCAATCGGATATTGCACAATATACCGGAATGGCAAAAGAGCAAAATGACTTTAGAGCTGCAGAACATACTGAGCCATATTGGACAAATTCTGCTTTTGGAGGAATGCCAACCTATCAGTTGGGAGCAAATTATCCAAATGATTATATTGGGAAGTTAGATGATGCTTTACGTTTCTTACCACGTCCGGCAGATTATCTGTTTTTATATTTCTTAGGTTTTTACGGATTATTATTGGTTCTTAAAACAGATCCTTTAAAAGCATTTATTGGAGCCATAGCATTTGGTTTTTCTACTTATTTGATTATTATTTTAGGAGTTGGTCATAACGCAAAAGCGCATGCTATTGCTTATATGCCATTGGTCATAGCCGGTTTTATACTGGTCTTTCAAAAAAAATACATTTGGGGAGGTTTGCTCACGATGTTTGCAGTAGCACTGGAAGTGAATGCAAATCACTTTCAAATGACTTATTATTTATTGATTTTCTTATTGATTCTTTCAGGTTATTTTGCTTTTACTTTCATTAAAGAAAAACAATACAAACAACTATTAACCGCGATTGGAGTTTTGGCACTTGCCGGAATATTTGCTATTGGTGCCAATGCCGGAAATTTGCTTGCAACAAGCGAATATGCTAAATTTAGTACACGTAGTAATAGTGAATTGACTTTTAATCCTGACGGATCTAAAAAGATATCTGAAAATGCTTTAAGCCGTGAATATATAACAGAATACAGTTATGGAATTGCTGAGAGCTTCAACTTAATTGCACCAAGAATTTTTGGTGGTTCAAATCATGAAAATGTAGGTACAGATAGTCGCATGTATCAATTTATGCTTGAGCAGGGAGTTCCTTCAGAACAGGCTCAGGATTTTGTTTCAGGAATGCCAACATATTGGGGAGACCAACCTATTGTTGCTGCTCCGGCGTACATCGGTATTGTTGTTTTCTTTTTAGGCGTTTTAGCATTATTTATAGATGACAGAAAAATAAAATATGTATTTCTTGGTGGGGCATTATTTGCTTTAGTGCTTTCATGGGGAAAAAATTTCGGATTATTGACTGACTTTTTTATCGATTATGTTCCGATGTACGATAAATTTAGAGCCGTTTCTTCTATTCAGGTTATTTTAGAATTATGTTTTCCTGTTTTGGCTATTATGGGACTACAATCTTTCTTTAAAGTAAAAGAAGAACCTAAATTACAACAAAAAGCATTGATACAAACCGGAGTTTTTGGTTTAGGTGTTATCATTATTTTAGTTATTGCCAAAGGATTTTTTCATTTTACAGGTAGCAGTGATAATTATTTCTTAGAAAGTTACGGTCCGGGTTTTGTTGATGCGCTAAAAGAAGACAGAAAGACTTTATATTCTGCTGATTTATTACGTTCAGGATTTTTCATCGTTCTTACTTTTGGAATTTTGTGGTTGTTTATCAAAAATAAATTAGCTCAAAATACAACATTAATAATCGTTGGTCTTTTAATGATTTTCGATTTATTCTTTGTAGATAAAAAATATGTATCGGCAAAAGATTTTGTGAGTCCGGTACAAATTGCAGCTCCTTTTCAGGAAACGCCATCTGATGCTCAAATATTAAAAGATACTTCTCATTACAGAGTTTTTGAGGTTAATGGGAACATGTCTAGCGCACGTGCATCTTATTTTCACCATTCTGTTGGAGGATATCATGCCGCTAAACCTAGAAGAATACAGCAATTATTTGATTACCAGATTGCAAAAAATAATATGGAAGTTTTGGATATGTTGAATGTAAAATACATTATTCAAACAGATAAGGAAGGAAAAGAATTTCCAACCATAAATCCAAAAACTAACGGAAACGCATGGTTTGTAAGTTCTTTAAAATTAGTTAACAATCCAGATGATGTCATGAAAGCATTAGATAATATTGACACCAAAAAGGTAGCAGTTTTTAATGTTCGTGAGGATGAAGGTAAATTTAAAGGTGCCCGATTGAATAAACAATGGGATACAACAGGAACTATTAAAGTAGTAGAATATAAACCAAACTACATTAAATATAAATCGGATAAGCAAAAAAATGGTTTAGCCGTGTTCTCTGAAATGTATTATAAAAATGGATGGAATGCTTATGTTGATGGTAAATTGACAGATCATTTCTCCGTTGATTATGTTTTAAGAGCAATGGAAGTTCCGGCTGGAAAACATACTATAGAGTTTAAATTTGAACCACAAGTTATAAAAACTGGAGGAATGATTACATTGGCAAGTTCAATTGGAATGTTATTGCTTTTAATTGGTGGAGTTTATTTTGAAAAATTCTACCGCAAAGATTCACAAAGAATTCACGGAGATACTCAAAAATAATTTTAAAAATCTTTGTGAAACTTAGTGAGAACTTTGTGTATCTCTGTGGAACAGAATAGATCTGATGGAACAAAAAAAACTATTAATAATTACGTATTATTTCCCGCCAGCCGGAGGCCCGGGCGTACAGCGTTGGTTGAAATTCGTAAAATATTTACCTGAATTTGATATTCAGCCAATTGTTTACGTTCCTGAAAATCCAACTTATCCAATAATTGATGAAGGTTTGGTGAGTCAGATTTCAGATAAAGTAATTGTTCTAAAGAATAAAATTTGGGAGCCTTATCAGTTAGCTTCGATTTTTTCAAAAAACAAAACCAAGAAAATAAGTTCCGGAATTTTTCCTCAAAAGAAAAAACAAACTTTTTTAGATAAAACCTTTCTTTGGGTTCGTGGTAATCTTTTTATTCCGGATGCTCGTGTTTTTTGGGTAAAACCATCTGTCGCTTATCTGGAAAAGTATATTAAGGAAAATAATATAGATACGATTGTAACGTCCGGGCCTCCGCACAGTTTACATTTAATTGGTTTAGAACTAAAAGAAAAACTAAACGTAAAATGGTTCGCTGATTTCCGCGATCCGTGGACAACGATTGGTTATCATAAAGCGTTGCGTTTATCTTCTTATGCATCAAAAAAACATAAAAAATTAGAACATAAAGTACTGAATGCAGCTGATACAATTATTGTAACAAGTAAAACTACTAAAACCGAATTTCAGGCGATTACCAATAAACCAATTTCGGTAATTACAAATGGTTATGATATCGAGAATGTTGAGAAACAAACTTTAGACAGCAAATTTACGCTGGCACATATCGGTTCATTTTTATCAGATAGAAATCCTCAGTTTTTATGGGAATGCTTGGTTGAATTACTTCAGGAAATCCCGGATTTTAAGTTGCATTTAGAAATTAAATTAATTGGCGCCGTAAGTCAGGAAGTTCTTGATTCTATTACTCAGTTTAGTTTGAATAATTATTTGAATCTTCTCGGCTATGTTTCGCATCATGAAGCCATTGCACATCAAAAAAAATCTCAGGTTTTACTTCTTATCGAAATAAATTCAGAAGATACTAAAAGTATTATTCCGGGTAAATTGTTTGAATATATGGTTTCAAATCGCCCAATAATTGCGATTGGTCCACAAGGTTCAGATTTTGCAGCTATTATAAAAGAAACCAATACAGGAGTATTTTTTGATTATTCTGAAAAAGCGAAATTAAAAAGTGTAATTTTGGACTTTTATAATCAATTTCTGGAAGGAAAATTACAAGCTAATGGCGTTGGTTTACAACAATATTCAAGAAAAAACCTCACCAAACAATTAGCACAATTGATTCATTGAAATAACAATTTCAAAAAGCAATAACAATTTCAAATATCATGTGAGATTAGAAAATCAAATCAAAAATCTAAACTCAAAAATCTAAACTCTGCAATCAAAAAATGGGTATTGTTTTAAATCAGTCTTTCAAAAATACAATTATTACTTATATAGGTTTCGGTATCGGGGCTATTAATACACTTTATTTATATCCTTTTTTTTTAGGGTCTACCTATTATGGCTTAACTAATTATATAACTTCTAGTGCAAATGTTATCATGCCATTGTTTGCCATTGGAATGCAAAACACATTAGTGAAATTTTACTCTCAATATAAAACGGAGGAAGAAAAATCTCGTTTTTTATCGTTTACGGTTTTATTTCCCATGTTATTGATTATTCCTCTGTTATTAATTGGATTCTTTTTTTATGATGAAATTTTAATGTTCCTGTCCAAAAAGAATATAATTGTTAAAAGTTATATTTGGCTAATACCATTTATAGGACTTAGTATGGCCTATTTCGAAATTTTTTATGCGTGGGCCCGTGTTCATATGCATTCCGTTTTTGGTAATTTTATTAAAGAAGTTGGTCTGCGGTTATTTTCTTTATTTTTATTAGTAGGGGTTTATTTCAACTGGCTTAGTGTTGAAGGATTTGTATATGCAACTGCAGGATTGTATTTATTAGCACTTTTAGTTACTATGTTTTATGCATTTAGCATCCAGAAACCAACTTTTCAGCTTACAAAACCAAAAAACACTAAAGATATATTGGTTTATACTTTTTACATTATTTTGTCAGGAAGTGTTGCTAATTTGCTTTTAGATGGAGATAAAATGATATTAAATCAATATATGATTATTGATAATATTGCCTTTTATTCTGTAGCCACTTATATTGCTTTGGTAATTTCAGTTCCCAGCCGTGCAATGCACCAGATCGTATATCCCATTACAGCTAAATTAATGCATGAGAATAAACACGATGAACTTAATATCTTGTATAAAAAAACATCTATAAATCTCCAGATGGTGGGAGGTTTTGTAATGTTATGTATTTTTGTAAATATCAATCAGCTTTATGAAATAGTACCAGAGGATTACAGGGGAGGCGTACCGGTTGTTTTCATGATTGGTCTGTCAAAATATTTTGATTTGATTTTGGGAAATAATAATGCGATCATCTTTAATACAAAATATTACAGGACAGTACTGTTTTTAGGTTTGGCGTTAGTGGTTTTAACGTTTGTTTTAAATATAATATTTATCCCACGATATGGTATTATGGGGTCTGCATTTGCCACTTTATTATCTATAACTTTCTATAGTATAGCCAAATTGCTTTTCGTTGTGAAAAAACTCCACTTATATCCTTTTACAAAAGAGACCATTTATTCCGCTTTACTGACATTTGCTTTGTTTTTGATGTTTTATTTTTGGGAATTTCCTTTTTATCAACTAATTAGTATTGCTTTAAAATCGATTTTCGTAACTATTTTGTATGTATACTTAAACTATAAGTTTAATATTTCACAGGATATTAATAAAGTTATGGATGGTCTTTTAAATAAAATTGGAATTAAAATTTAACACGATTTTATTGAGAAAACGAAAAGTAAATTAATTTCGAATCTATTTTGTTTTTATATTTGTTAGGAGATAACTAACTTATATTTAATGGAATATGAAAAAGAAATTACTTTGTTTTTTAGCATTCTTCATTATTTTGTTTTCTCTTGCAACTTTTGCCCAGGAAGAGAAAGAACAAACAACTAAGTCTGAGATTAGAAAGCCAATTTTAAAAGGATATCCTGTAAATCCTTTTAAAGACACGCTTTTTTATGTTTATAATAAAGTCGGCTCATTTTCTGCCGAAAATAGGGCAAAGGCTATTACAGGCAAGATTAAATCGCTTTATGAAAATGATGTTTTTAAAGCCGATTCCTTAAAAATAATTCCATCGGATATTAGCCTGGACATTATTTACAAAAATGATTTGATCCTAATGTCGGTTTTAAATGCAGATGGAGCCGCTGAAAATAAATCGGTTCAGGAAATTGCAAAACGAAACTACAATGCGATTAAAAAAGAGATTATTTATCAAAATGAAAACTATTCTTTATTACCAAAACGTCTCGGATTAACTGCTTTATTAATCCTGATTTTGGGTTTGGTTTTATTATTTGTTTCTAAAATATTCAATAGAATAAAATCTTATATAGCAACTAATAGAGAGAAATTCCTCAAAGGATTTACCTATAATAGTGTAAATGTACTTACACCTGAAAAACAAGAATTTGTTGTAATTCGAATTATTGGAATTATAAAAGTAATTACTTTAATCTTAATTGTTTATTTAACGCTTCCGGTACTTTTTAGTATTTTCCCTGCCACAAAAGCCTATACAACTACGATTCTAAAATGGACTTTGAGACCGATAAAATCTGCTTTAATGGGATTTGTTGATTTTCTGCCCAATCTATTTACAATAATTGTTATTATTTTGATTTTTAGATATTCACTTAAAATAATCAAATTTTTTGTGGATGAAATTAACAAGGAAAATATAAAAGTGAATGGTTTTTACAGCGATTGGGCAAAACCAACATTCAATATTATTCGATTTTTGGCTTACGCTTTTATGTTGGTTGTAATTTTTCCGTATTTGCCGGGATCAGATTCCCCTATTTTTAAAGGCGTTTCAGTATTTGTTGGAATCTTATTTTCATTAGGTTCATCAAATGCAATTGCTAATATGGTTGCCGGTTTGGTCATTACTTATATGCGTCCGTTTAAGATTGGTGATTTTATTAAGATTGGCGATGTAAGTGGAGAAGTTATTGAGAAAACAGCTTTGGTTACGAGAATCAGAACGCCAAAATTTGAAGATATTACAATACCAAATGCTACCGTTTTATCGAGTACTTCTACAAATTATTCGGCCAATACCAAAGATTCAACAAATGGGTTATTAATTCACACTACTGTCACGATTGGCTACGATGTGCCATGGAAGGATATTCACAAAGCATTAATTGAAGCTGCCCTAAAAACAGATATGACAGAGCAGGTCCCAACACCTTTTGTTTTGCAAACAAGTCTGGATGATTTTTATGTTTCTTATCAAATAAATGTTTATACGAAAGAACCTACAAGGCAACCAGGGATATATTCGTCATTACATCAAAATATTCAGGACGCTTTTAATGCTGCCGGAATCGAAATCATGTCGCCTCATTATAATGCTCTGAGAGATGGGAATACGACTACAATTCCAGAGAATTATTTAGATAAAAATTACGAATCTCCTGTCTTTAATATTAAGAAAAAATAGTAAGTAATTGATATACAGATAAAAATGTTTAAACTTTAACAGGTATTTATTTTGTAATTAATTATATTAAAATTAACTTTATATTAGAAATTTAGCATTGCTTTAATAAAATAGATAAACATTATCTTATAAAATACAATAAAGTGATATAATTTCTGTTTACTGAAGGCTAATCGCTTTGGTAAGAGTTAAAAAGACAATAGTATAAGCAGTACTATTTTGGGTTAAATTTTTAAATAATTATGATGAGAAACATTCACCTCAACCACGAACAAAGTTTGCAAGTGTTTTCTAATATGATATCTAATAAAATTCATAATGGATTTACGCTTGAAGAAAGAAACGACGAGTTTCTTTTTGCAGTTCTTTCTAAAGGAGGAAAGGTAGTGAATCATGGTTTGAATTTTACCATTTTTTGCCTGACCTTGGGATTATGGTCATTTGCATGGCTATACCTTACTGTAGAAGCTTCTAAACAAAAAAAGATATTGGTTGCCATTGATGAAGATGGTTTGCCATTTGAGGAGAGATGTTTAGTCGCATAAAAACTTCATTTAGAAATAAAAAAAGCCCTAAATTAAATTGATTTAATTTAGGGCTTTTTAATTTTAACCTCAGAATTTAAGGCTTAAAGTCATGCGTCTCTGCATTAAAGCCTTTGTCCCTTTGCACCTCAGTAGAACCTTTCCTAAAGAAGTTTATCCTTCAAATAAATTCCTGTAACAGATTCTTTTACTTTTACAATATCTTCCGGCGTTCCTGCAGCTAATAAATAACCACCATTTTCACCGCCTTCGGGACCTAAATCAAGAATCCAGTCGGCACATTTAATAAGGTCGAGATTGTGTTCAATGACAATTATAGAATGGCCTTTATCAATCAAAGCATCAAAAGAAGCTAGTAATTTTTTGATATCATGAAAATGTAAACCCGTCGTAGGTTCATCAAATACAAATAGTGCTTTATCTTTTGTAGCGCCTTTTACTAAAAATGAAGCAAGTTTAATACGCTGTGCTTCACCGCCGGAAAGGGTAGAAGATGATTGTCCTAATTGCACATAACCCAAACCAACATCCTGAAGCGGCTGCAATTTTTGAGTGATTTTGCTTTGTTTATTTTTTTCAAAGAAAGCTATAGCATCATCAATAGTCATTGTTAGAATATCGTTGATGTTTTTATCATCAAAATTGATTTCAAGAATTTCTTTTTTGAAACGTTTTCCTCCGCAGGTTTCGCATGGTAATGAAACATCTGCCATAAACACCATTTCGACGTTTATAGAGCCTTCTCCTTTGCAAGTTTCGCAACGGCCTCCATCAACGTTAAAAGAAAAATGCTTGGCCTGATAGCCTCTTATTTTTGATAATTTTTCTTTAGCGTATAATTCTCGAATATCATCATAAGCTTTTATGTAAGTTACTGGATTCGATCTGGAACTTCTACCAATCGGATTCTGGTCTACATATTCAATATGTTTGATTTGAGAAAACGAACCGTTTATTTCGCTAAACTGACCCGCCTTTTCTGCAGCATTTTCCAGCTTTTTCTGCATTGCCGGAAACAAAATCTTCTTAATTAAAGTACTTTTTCCACTTCCTGAAACACCGGTAATTACGGTTAAAACATCTAATGGAAAAGTAACATTTATATTTTTTAAATTATTTTCTCTGGCGCCAATAATCTCAATATGATTTTTGAATTTTCGCCTTTTCTTCGGAACCGAAATTTCAAGATCTCCATTCAGATATTTCGCTGTAAGAGATTCTGATTTTAAAATTTCATCATAAGTTCCCTGAGCAACTAAATTTCCTCCAAAAGTTCCGGCTTCCGGTCCAATATCAATAATCATATCGGCGGCTTTCATAATATCTTCATCGTGTTCAACCACAATTACGGTATTACCTAAATCCCGAAGCGAAAGCAAAACTTTAATCAATCGTTCAGAATCTTTATGATGCAAACCAATACTTGGCTCATCTAAAATATACATCGAACCAACCAAACTACTTCCAAGCGAAGTGGCAAGGTTTATACGTTGCGATTCTCCACCGGAAAGTGTCGAAGAATTTCTGTTTAATGTCAGATAATCCAAACCAACTTCTGTCAAAAAAGACAAACGGTTATTGATTTCGACCATTAAACGTTTTGCGATTTGCTGTTCGTAAACATTCAAATCCATATTTTTAAAAAAAGTAACCAAATGTTTAATCGGTAAATCGACTAATTCAGAAACTGTTTTTCCGTTTATTTTTACATAAGAAGCTTCTTCACGTAAACGTTTTCCGCGGCAAGCGTAACATTTCGTTTTTCCGCGATAGCGAGACAACATTACACGGTTTTGAATCTTATAATTTTTTTCTTCTAGTTCTTTAAAGAAACCATTCAAGCCTTGAAAATACTGATTTCCTTTCCAGACTAAATCTTTTTGATCATCTGAAAGCTCGAAATAAGGTTTGTGGATTGGGAAATCAAATTTGTAAGCATGTTTTATCAATTCGTCTTTATACCAGCTCATGCTATCGCCTCTCCAGGGATAAATAGCGCTTTCAAAAACAGATAATGAGGTATTTGGAACAACTAAATCGGCATCAATTCCAATAATATTTCCGTAACCTTCACAAACCGGGCAAGCGCCGTATGGATTATTAAAACTGAATAAATGAACGTTGGGTTCTAAAAACGTAATGCCATCTAATTCAAAATTATTGGAATACGTTAATCTTTTATCTGAACCTAATTCCTGAAGATAGCAAATTCCTTTTCCTTCAAAAAAAGCAGTTTGAACGGCATCGGCAAGACGATTGAAGAATTCTTCTTCATCCTTAACAACAATTCTGTCAATGATTAGTAAAATATCTTTGTTGTCTAATTTATGAAGGTCTGTTGGTGCAAAATCGTCTAACCGAACGGTTTCGTTATCAACTAAAATACGCGCAAAACCTTGTTGTAAAAGCACTTTTAGTTTGTCTTCCAATTTTCTTCCTTCTTCAAGATGAATAGGCGAAAGCAACATCCATCTACTGTCTAAATCAAAGCTTTTTACATCTGAAACAACATCGGTAACGGTATTTTTTTTGACTTCCTGCCCGGAAATTGGCGAATATGTGCGACCAATTCTGGCGTATAAAAGTTTGACGTAATCGTAGATTTCTGTTGAAGTTCCAACCGTAGAACGGGCATTGGTGGTGTTTACTTTTTGTTCAATCGCAATGGCGGGCGCAATTCCTTTTATGTATTCCACTTTTGGTTTGTCTAAACGTCCCAAAAACTGACGCGCGTATGATGATAAACTTTCTACATAACGGCGCTGTCCTTCGGCATATAAAGTATCAAATGCCAAACTTGATTTACCTGATCCTGAAAGTCCTGTGATTACAACAAGTTTATTTCTTGGAATAGCAACATCTACATTTTTTAAATTATGTACTTGCGCTCCTTTAATTATAATATTATGTTTTGGGTCGAGTGTAGAAAGATCAATTTGCATAAAAAAAGTCAATTTTTACAAAAGTAATCAATTTTGAATTGAGTTTTGTTAAGGACATTGTTACAAATTTTAACAGAATTACCATGTTTGATTTGTGATACTCAAGAGTAAAGCAATGAAATAATTTCAAAAGATTGCAATCTATTAGCATAATGTATTATCGTAATGCATCCCCGCGGTTGAAACCGCGGGCTATATTTGAAGTTTGAATTTACAATGGTTTTCAAAACAATTTTTTTAAACATAGCCAACGGTTGAAACCGTTGGGACGCAATGGATTATGGCGATGCAATATCGCAATTTAATATCCAAATGTATTATCGTAATGCATCCCCGCGGTTGAAACCGCGGGCTATATTTGAATTTGAATTTTACGATGGTTTTCAAAACAATTTTTTTAAACATAGCCAACGGTTTCAACCGTTGGGACGCAATATATTACGGTGATGCAATATCCAATTTAATATCGTAATGCACCCCGCGGTTGAAACCGCGGGCTATATTTGAATTTGAATTTTTATGATGGTTTCAAAAGGTATTTTTTTTAAAGATAGCCAACGGTTTCAACCGTTGGGACGTAATATATTAGGGTAATGCAATATCGCAATTTAATATCGTAATGCAGCCCGCGGTTGAAACCGCGGCTATATTTGAATTTGAATTTTTAT
>LMAJ01000022.1 GCA_001507425.1 Flavobacteriaceae bacterium CRH | reverse complement strand
AAATCCGGATGTAATTACATCAGTTGTTGCAACAAACCAGCCACAAACGGTTGTAAATGTTTTTGACAATGATACCAACAACGGAATCGCTGTTGTAGCAAATGATCTTAATCTTTCAATTGTAACAGCAGATCCAAAAGGAGTCTTAACATTGAATAATGACGGAACGGTAACTCTAGGGGCAAACGCACCGGCAGGAGATTATGAACTGACATACCAGATTTGTGAAAAATTAAATACAACAAACTGTAGTTCGGCTACCATAAAAGTAAAAGTAACGGCTCCTGGAATCGATGCCGTTACAGAAACGACAGCCACTGTAGTAAGAGGAAATGTTGGAGGAAAAACCGAATCATTAGTTTTAAATGATACTTTAAACGGAGCTGCGGTTGTCATCGGAACTCAAAACGGAGAAGTAACACTTACTAAAATTTCAGTTCCAACAGGCTTTACCTTAAATGCAGACGGAACGGTAAGCGTACCGGCAAACACACCGGCAGGAAACTACGAAGTAGAATACAGCATTTGTGAAGTAACCAATCCGGCTAATTGTGATTCAGCAAAAAGTACGATTGTTGTTTCGGGTGGAGATTTAAAAGCAAACCCGGATGTAATTCCATCAGTTGTTGCAACAAACCAGCCACAAACGGTTGTAAATGTTTTTGACAATGATACCAACAACGGAATCGCTGTTGTAGCAAATGATCTGAACCTTTCAATAGTAACGGCAGATCCAAACGGAATCTTAACATTGAATCCTGACGGAACCGTATCTCTTGAGGCAAACGCACCGGCAGGAGATTATGAACTGACATACCAGATTTGTGAAAAATTAAATGCGACAAACTGTAGTTCGGCTACCATAAAAGTAAAAGTAACGGCTCCTGGAATCGATGCTGTAACAGAAACGACAGCCACTATAGTAAGAGGAAATGTTGGAGGAAAAACAGAATCATTAGTTTTAAATGATACTTTAAACGGAGCTGCGGTAGTTATCGGAACACAAAACGGAGAAGTAACACTTACTAAAATTTCTGTTCCAACAGGCTTTATCTTAAATGCAGACGGAACAGTAAGTGTACCGGCAAACACACCGGCAGGAAACTACGAAGTAGAATACAGCATTTGTGAAGTAACCAATCCTGCTAATTGTGATTCAGCAAAAAGCACGATTGTAGTTTCGGGTGGAGATTTAAAAGCAAATCCGGATGTAATTACATCAGTTGTTGCAACAAACCAGCCACAAACGGTTGTAAATGTTTTTGACAATGATACCAACAACGGAATTGCTGTTGTACCAAATGATCTAAACCTTTCAATAGTAACGGCAGATCCAAAAGGAATCTTAACATTGAATCCTGACGGAACGGTAACTCTTGGAGCAAATGCACCGGCAGGAGATTATGAACTGACATACCAGATTTGTGAAAAATTAAATGCGACAAACTGTAGTTCGGCTACTATAAAAGTAACTGTTACTGCTTCTGGAATCGATGCAGTTGAAGAAACAACAACCACTATCATAAATGGAGTAGTTGGAGGAACAACAGAATCATTAGTAGCGAATGATACCTTAAACGGAAGTCCGGTTGTAATTGGAACAAATCCTGGAAATGTAAAACTTTCAGAAGTAACACTTCCAACAGGATTTATCTTAAATGCAGACGGAACAGTAACCGTACCGGCAAACACACCGGCAGGAAACTATAATGTAGAATACAAAATTTGTGAGATCAGCAATCCGTCAAATTGTGACAGTGCTACCTCTGTAATTGTGGTAACAGACGGAGATCTTCATGCAAATCCTGATATAATTCCTTCGGTAGTTGAGTCAAATCAACCAAAAGTTCTTGTAAATGTTTTTGATAATGATACTAATAATGGAATAGCAGTTGTACCAACTGATCTGAAACTTACGATTGTAACGGCAGATCCAACAGGTTTCTTAACATTAAATCCTGACGGAACAGTAACATTGGGCGCAAACGCACCTGTAGGAACTTATGAACTTACATATCAAATTTGTGAGCTAATAAACCCAACAAATTGCAGTCAGGCAGTTGTACGTGTTAAGGTGAATCCAGTTATACCGGTTACTCCAACAACACCAATTGTTGCGAATAATGATGGAGAGATTTCGGTAGACGGAATCAACGGACAATTAGAATTTATCAATATTTTAGATAATGATTTATTAAACGGTTTACCAGTAAATGCATCAGATGTCCTGATTTCAAATACGCCAAATCCTTATTTTGAATTTAACACAGACGGAACTGTAAATGTATTACCAAACACGCCTGGAGGAAGTTATGCATTAGTATATCAAATCTGCGAAAAATCCAGTCCGGCAAATTGTACGACAGCAACATTAAATGTTTTTGTTGAAGTTCCGGCAATCGCAATTATTAAAACAGCAGCTTTTAATGATGAAAATAAAAACGGATTCGCAAACGCAGGAGAAACAATTACATATAAATTCAAAATAACAAATACAGGTAATGTTCCTTTAGTAAAAGTCACGGTAACAGATCTTTTAGCCGGACTTGTACTTTCTGGAGATGCAATTGATTTGGATGTAAACGAATCTGATGAAAATAATTTTACAGCAACTTATAAGATAACACAAACTGATATCAATGCCGGAAAAGTAACCAATCAGGCAAGTGTTCAGGCAAGAAGTGTAAGAGGAGTTTCTGTTGAAGATAAGTCAGACAATTCAAATAACACAGAAGATAATCCAACAGTTTTACCTTTAAATGGTTGTCAGATTGAAGTGCTTAATGCTTTGTCTCCAAACGGAGATCAGAAAAACGAAAGATTCTACATTCGAGGATTAGAATGTTATCCTGATAATACAGTTGAAATATACAATCGTTGGGGAGTTTTAGTTTTTGATATCGATCATTACAATAATGAAGACAGAGCTTTTGTTGGATTCTCAGCAGGACGTACAACTATTAAACAGTCTGAAGGATTGCCGGTTGGAACTTATTTCTACATTTTAAAATATAGAGATAGCGAATCAAATCAGCATGAAAAATCAGGTTACTTATACATCAATAAATAAAAAAAGATATGCGGCTTAGTTTGGCTAAGCCGCTTTTAAAACTCATAAAATGAAAAAATTAATTTTAGTTTTTACCTTTTTTACAATTATCTGTTCAGCACAGCAAGATGCTCAGTTTACACAATATATGTATAACACAATCGAAATCAATCCGGCATATGCGGGTTCACGCGGTGTATTGAGTGTTTTCGGTTTATATCGTACACAATGGGTTGGGTTGGACGGAGCTCCGGTAACCAGTACGTTTTCTGTAAACACACCCTTAAATAACAGCAAATTAGGATTGGGAGTTTCTTTGGTAAATGATAAAATCGGGCCAACGAATGAAAACACATTGTCTGCAGATTTGTCTTATAGTATTCCAACTTCAGAATCATTTAAACTTTCTTTTGGGATAAAAGGAACAGCAAATCTTTTTAATCTTGATGTAAATAAATTAACATACGAAGATCAGAATGATCCGCAATTTCAGGATTTGCAAAATAAATTTACGCCAAATGTTGGAGCCGGTGTTTATTGGCATTCAGATAAAGCATATTTAGGATTATCAGTTCCTAATTTTATCCAGACAAATCGCTATGACGATGATGATATTGCTATTTTTAAAGATAAAATCAACTATTATTTTATGGCAGGTTATGTGTTTAATTTAGATCATTTAGAGTATATAAAATTCAAACCGGCATTATTAACAAAAATGGTAGAAGGAGCACCTTTGCAGGTTGATGTTTCTGGTAATTTTATGTTTAATGATAAGTTTGTTTTAGGTATCGCATATCGCTGGAGTGCCTCGGTAAGTGCAATGGCAGGTTTTCAAATTACAGATGGTTTGTATATTGGATATGGCTACGATCATGAAACCACTAATCTAAGAAAATACAATTCTGGTTCACATGAGATTTTCTTACGTTTCGACTTTTTCAATAATTATAATAGAATGACATCACCAAGATTCTTTTAATTAATTTAAATATGAAGATTAAAAATTTAGCTTACACCTTTTTGTTTTTTTGTTTTTTTATTCAGGCAAACGCCCAACATTCGAATACAAAATTAGCAGATAAAAAGTATGATAATTATGCTTTTGCAGATGCTATAAAATTATACGAAGGCGCTGTAAAAAAAGGGTACCATGATGAAAACGTATTTCAGAAATTAGGAAATTCGTATTACTTTACCGGCGATTTTACAAAAGCGTTAAAATGTTATCAGGAATTATTTGCGCTGAATCAAAATCAGGAAGCAGAATACTTGTACAGATATTCTCAATGTTTAAAATCGGCTGGAAATTATACTAAAGCAGATGAGATTTTAGATCTTTTCAGCGAAAAAGCACCTTTGGATAAAAGAGGAATTTTATTCAAAAAAAACAGGGCATACTTAGAAGATATTAAAGTAAATTCAGGCCGATTTGAAATTGCCGATGCCGGGATTAATTCGAAAGATTCTGATTACGGAAGTACGCTTTTAGACAATAAACTGATTTTTACCTCTGCCAGAGACACCGGCGGAATTGTAAAAAAGAATTTTAAATGGACAAATAAAGCTATTTCCGCTTTATATTCAGTTGATTTAATGCCAGACGGAAGCATTGGAAACCCTGTGTTTTTTCATAAAAAAGATTTAAAAACAAAATTTAATGAATCGACTCCCGTTTTTACAAAAGACGGAAAAACGATGTATTTTACCAAAAATAACTCTATAAACGGTAAAAGAGGTGAAAACAAGAATAAAGTCACTTTGTTAAAGCTTTATAAAGCAGTTTTAATTAACAACGAATGGAGCGATTTAAAAGAACTTCCTTTTAATAGTGACCAATACAGCGTTGCACATCCTGCATTAAGTATGGATGAAAAAACATTATATTTTGCATCAGATATGCCGGGAACTTTTGGTTCTTCAGATTTGTTTAAAGTAAGTTTAAATACCGATGGAACTTATGGTAAACCAGAAAATTTAGGCCCGGAAATAAATACAGAAGGAAGAGAAACATTTCCTTTCATATCAGATGACAATGAAATTTATTTTGCAAGCGATGGCCGCCCGGGTTTAGGCGGACTTGATGTTTTTGTTTCCAAAATAAATAAAGATGGTTCTTATGATGAAGTTCAAAATCTTGGAGAACAGATAAATAGTAAACAAGACGATTTTGCTTTTATTATCAATAGTAAAAACAGAAACGGCTTTTTTTCTTCTAATAGAGATAACGGCCACGGTCTTGATGATGTTTATCGATTTACAGAATTTAGAAAACTAATTTGTGAGCAGGAATTATCAGGAACAATTACAGATGCAGAAACAAATGAAGTGCTGCCAAACGTAAGTTTAATATTGTTTGATGAAGCTCGTTTAACAGCTTTAGAAGTAGTTTCAGATCAAAATGGAAATTATGTTTTTCCAAATGTAAAATGTGGTAAAAAATATTTCATAAAAACATCCAAAACAGATTATGAAATAAAAGAAGTTCCGGTAGCAATTAAAAAACTATCAGGAAAAACAACTTTAGCTATTGCGATAGAAAAGAGGGCCAAACCAATAATAGTTGCAAAAACTATAATGGTAAAAATAGCAACATTAAAATCTGTAAAATTAAAGCCATTGGCAGTAGGAACAGATTTGGCAAAATTGCTTAATTTACCAATGAACTTTTTTGATTTGAGTAAAGCAACAATCAAAAAAAGTTCAGAGCCTCAATTATTAAAACTTGTTGCTATGTTAAAAGAATATCCAAATATAAAATTAGATATACGTTCACATACAGACTCTCGTGATACAGATTCAAAAAACATGGTATTATCAGATAAAAGAGCACAATCAACAAAAAACTGGCTCGTACAAAAAGGAGTCGATGCCAGCCGATTAACGGCAAAAGGATATGGCGAAACACAATTAGTAAACAAATGTGCTGATGGTGTAAAGTGTACTGAGAAAGAACATATGATGAATCGACGAAGTGAATTTATAATTACCTACTTATAAATAGATTTTTTTAAGCAAAAGCTCTTTTTTGTAATAAGAAAAGAGCTTTTTTTTGTTTACAAGAATATGTTTTTAAAGTAGAAACGATATCGTTTTCGTAAAAAAGACTGAAAAATCACACGATTCGTTAGAGAAAATATCCTAAATTTTAAAATGACTTGTATTATGTTTAAAATGAATGTATTAGCTATTAAAAAGGCCTATTATTTATTATTTATATCCATTTTTTTTTAACTTTATAATATTAAAAAATTTCAGATATGACTGTGGATCAAATACTAAACACAAAAGGAAGAAATGTTTTTTCGGTACGTTCAACAACAACTGTTTATGAAGCCCTGAAAGTTATGGGAGAAAAAAACATTGGAGCAATTCTGGTTATTGACGGCACTAGTTTAAAAGGAATATTGTCTGAAAGGGATTATGCACGAAAAATTGTTTTGAAGGACAAATCGTCCAAAGAAACCTATGTTCATGAAATTATGGAAAGTACAGTTTTTTCGGTAAATCTGTCAAACAATATAGAAGATTGTATGGAGCTTATGAGTACCAAACGCATTAGGCATTTGCCGGTTTTAGACAATGAAATTGTGGTGGGAATTATTTCTATTAGTGATGTTGTTAAGGCAATTATAGAAATACAAAAAGACACCATTAATCACCTCAATTCTTATATTTCCCAGTAAATAAAGCACAAAAAATAATTAAAAAAATTGGCCCATATTATGTTGGGCTTTTTTTTTGATTCGCCTGAAATTTCTTTTTAACAAAAGAAAGCTATAAAAATACGCCATTTTAAACGAAGACTTATATCTTTGTAAGCTAGAATAAAAGCTAAAAACAATGAACAAAGAGAGTAAAAGAAAAGAGGCGTTACTGTATCATTCAGAGCCAACTCCAGGAAAAATTCAGGTAGTTCCAACAAAAAAATACGCAACCCAAAGAGATTTATCTTTGGCTTATTCGCCAGGTGTTGCAGAACCGTGTTTAGAAATTGCAGCAAACGTAGAAGACGTTTATAAATATACAGCAAAAGGAAATTTAGTTGCCGTTATCTCAAACGGTACAGCAGTTTTAGGGCTTGGAGACATTGGTCCGGAAGCTTCTAAACCAGTAATGGAAGGAAAAGGTTTATTGTTTAAAATATTCTCTGATATTGATGTTTTTGATATCGAAATTGGAACTAAGGATATTGAAGAATTTATTCAAACCGTAAAAAATATTGCTCCAACTTTTGGAGGAATAAATCTTGAAGATATTAAAGCACCCGAATCTTTTGAAATCGAAAGAAGACTGGTAGAAGAATTAGATATTCCGGTAATGCACGATGATCAGCACGGAACAGCAATTATTTCTTCTGCAGCATTAATCAATGCGCTTGAATTAGCAGGAAAAAAAGCAGAAGATGTAAAAGTAGTAGTTTCTGGCGCAGGTTCGGCTGCAATAGCTTGTACTGATTTATATGTTTTATTAGGTGTTAAAGTAGAAAATATTTTAATGTTTAATAGTAAAGGACTTTTAACAAAAGATAATCCTTCACTATCAGAACTGCAATTAAAGTATGCAATTGATGGCCCTAAAATTGATTTGGCAGATGCCGTAAACGGAGCTGACGTTTTCATAGGTTTATCTTCAGGAGATATCCTTTCGCCGGCAATGTTATTGACAATGAAAGAAAATCCAATTGTTTTTGCAATGGCAAATCCAAATCCGGAAATCGATTATAATTTAGCTGTAGAAACTCGTAAAGATGTTATTATGGCTACAGGACGTTCTGACTTTCCTAATCAGGTTAATAACGTTTTAGGTTTTCCATATATCTTTAGAGGTGCGTTAGACGTACGCGCTACAAAAATTAACGAAGCAATGAAAATGGCTGCTGTAAAAGCGTTAGCTATTTTGGCAAAAGAGCCAGTTCCGGAGCAAGTTAACGTAGCTTATGGTGCAACAAAATTAGGTTTCGGCCAGGAATATATTATCCCTAAACCATTTGATCCACGATTGATTACTATTGTAGCGCCTGCAGTTGCAAGAGCAGCAATGGAATCTGGTGTAGCAAAAAATCCTATTACAGACTGGGCAGCTTATGAAGATGTGCTTCGTGAACGTATGGGGAACGATAATAAAATGGTACGTTTGATTACAAACCGTGCTAAATTAGACCCTAAACGAATTGTTTTTGCAGAAGCAGATCAATTAAATGTTTTAAAAGCAGCACAAATTGTTCATGAAGATGGTATTGGTTTTCCAATTTTATTAGGAAACAAAGATGTCATTTTAGAACTAAAAGCCGAATTAGGTTTTGATGCTGATCTTGAAATCATTGATCCTAAAACAAACGAAGAAGAAGCAAGAAGAAATAGATTTGCAACTTCATATTGGGAAACAAGAGAAAGAAGAGGCGTTTCATTATTGGATGCTCAAAAATACATGCGCGAAAGAAACTATTTTGCGGCCATGATGGTGAACGAAGGCGAAGCAGATGCTTTGGTAACAGGTCACACAAGAAGTTATCCAAGTGTAGTAAAACCAATGCTGCAATTAATTGACAAAGCACACGGAGCATCACTTGTTGCAACAGCAAATATGATGTTGACTTCTCGTGGCCCAATGTTTTTATCAGATACAGCAATCAACATAAACCCGACTTCAGAAGATTTAGTGAATATTGCAATTATGACAGCTAAAACAGCCAAAATGTTTGGAGTTGAACCTGTTATTGCAATGGTTTCATTTTCAAACTTTGGGTCATCTACAAGTCCTGGAGCGTCAAAAGTAAGAGAAGCAGTTGCTTATTTGCATAAAAACCACCCGGAAATGATTGTTGATGGAGAAATTCAGGCCGATTTTGCCTTGAATCCTGAAATGTTACAAGAAAAATTCCCTTTCTCTAAATTGGCAGGTAAGAAGGTTAACACATTAATATTCCCTAACTTAGAATCGGCAAATATTACTTATAAGTTGCTAAAAGAATTGTATAAAGTAAGTTCTATTGGTCCTATTATGATGGGTATGGGTAAACCGGTTCACATTTTTCAATTAGGAGCAAGTGTTGAGGAAATGGTAAACATGGCAGCAATCGCTGTTATTGATGCTCAGGAAAAAGAAAATAAAAAAAATAAATTAGCAAAATAGCATTTCTTGTAAGGATCAGATAAAATTGTCTGATTTTTATTGCATTTTTATTATATTTGCTGCAATAAAATATAAATATGATAGCACATTTGCAAGGAAAGTTAGTTGAGAAAAACCCTACAGAAGTCGTGATTGATTGTAATGGAGTTGGGTATCAGGTAAATATATCTTTACATACCTTTTCTCTTCTTCCAAATGCTGATTTTATAAAATTGTATACGCATCTTCAAATCAAAGAAGATGCGCATACATTATTTGGTTTTGCAGAAAAATCAGAAAGAGAAATATTCAGAATGTTGTTATCTGTCTCCGGAATTGGAGCCAATATTGCAAGAACAATGTTATCTTCAATAGAGCCAAGACAAATTATAAACGCCATTGCCTCTGGAGATGTGGTTGTTATTCAATCTATTAAAGGAATTGGAAACAAAACAGCACAGAGAGTTATACTTGATTTAAAGGAAAAAGTGTTAAAGTTGTACGATTTGGATGAAGTTTCGGTAGTTCAAAACAATACAAATCGAGATGAAGCGTTATCTGCTTTGGAAGTTTTAGGGTTTATTCGAAAAACTTCTGAAAAAGTAGTCGAAAAAATTGTTAAAGAAGATCCGGAAGCGACCGTTGAAACAATTATCAAAAAAGCCTTAAAAAGTTTATAACTCAATTAACATAAACGAATTGTATGCGTAAAATTTGTATTTTTTTACTGGTTTTATTTTGCGGTAATGTTTTGCGGGCACAAGTAAATCCAGCAGTTCAAGATACAACTAAAACTCAGTTTTCTGTTGGTAAGGTTGAGTTGGAAAATCCACCAAGCATACTTTCGGCTTATAAATATGATCCTGTAACAGATCGATACATCTATACCAATTCAGTTGATGGTTTCTCTATCGACTATCCAATTGTTTTAACACCAAAAGAATACGAAGATTTAGTTTTAAAAGAATCCAGAAGAGATTATTTTCGAAAAAAATCGGATGCCATTGATGGTAAAAAGTCTGGTAGTGATGCGGCTAAGAAAGATTTGTTGCCAAGATATTATATTAATTCAAGTCTTTTCGAAAGTGTCTTCGGTAGTAATACAATCGATGTAAAACCTACAGGATCTGTTGAAATGGACTTAGGTATTCGATATACCAAACAAGATAATCCATCATTTTCTCCAAGAAACAGGTCAAGTCTAACTTTTGATTTTGACCAGCGTATTAGTATGAGCTTAATGGGTAAAGTAGGGACACGTTTAGAAGTAAACGCTAATTACGACACACAATCTACTTTTGCCTTTCAAAACCTGTTTAAACTAGCTTACACGCCTTCTGAAGATGATATTATTCAAAAAGTAGAAGTTGGTAACGTTAGCATGCCATTAAATAGTTCCCTAATTCGTGGAGCTCAGAGTTTATTTGGTGTAAAAACACAATTACAATTTGGAAGAACAACGGTTACCGGAGTTTTCTCAGAACAAAAATCTCAAACAAAGAGTATAGTTGCAGAAGGTGGCGGAACGGTTCAAAATTTTGATTTGTATGCTTTAGACTATGATAATGACAGACACTTTTTCTTGTCTCAATACTTTAGGGACAAATATGATGAATCGTTAGTAAGCTATCCATTAATCAAAAGCCGAGTCCAAATTACAAGGTTAGAAGTTTGGGTAACCAATAAACAAAACAGAGTAAGCACAACAAATAATAACTTACGAAATGTAATTGCACTTCAGGATTTAGGTGAGGGCCAATTAACCAGAGTTCCTAACAATGAGCTTGTTGTTGTTAACCCGACAACGGGATTTTTTAATGGAGGGTTTGATGCGCCAACAGATAATAAAAACAACAAATATGATCCTAAATCAATTGGGCTGGGAGGATCATTTTTAAATCAAAATATTAGAGAAATTGTAACGGCAAAATCTGGTTTTAACAGTACAACAGTAAGCGAAGGAACAGATTATTCTGTTCTTGAAAATGCCCGAAAATTAACCTCAAATGAATATACTTTTAATTCACAATTAGGATACATCTCTTTACAGCAACGTTTAGCAAATGATGAAATTTTAGCAGTTGCTTTTGAATATACTGTTGGAAACGACGTATATCAGGTTGGAGAATTTGGAAGTGATGGAGTTGATGGTACTATTGTAACCGGAGATAATCCTTCTAATCAGGCGATTATTACACAAAGTTTAATTTTGAAAATGCTGAAAAGCAGTTTAACAAACGTTAATACTCCTGTTTGGAACCTGATGATGAAAAACGTTTATCAAATTCCACAAGCTTATCAAATAAAACAAGATGATTTTAGATTAAATATTCTTTATACAGATCCTTCGCCAATAAACTACATTAGTCCGGTTACAGGAACCAGTTTTCCTGACAATCCAACAGCAGATAATAAGGTAGACCAGACACCATTATTAAATGTATTTAATTTAGACAGATTAAATTATAATAATGATCCGCAAGGTGGCGGAGATGGTTTCTTCGATTATATTCCCGGAGTAACAGTCGACGTTCAAAACGGACGAATTGTGTTTACTACAAAAGAACCTTTTGGAGAACTATTATTTAAAAAATTACAAAACACAAATTCAGCAGAAAATTATAAAGATCCTAATACCTATAACGCCAATCAACAAAAATACGTGTTTAGAAACATGTATCGAAACACACAATCCGGAGCTCTGCAAGACAGTGATAAAAATAAATTTTTATTACGCGGAAAATATAAATCTTCAGGAAGTAATGGTATTCCAATTGGAGCATTCAATGTGCCACAAGGTTCAGTTGTAGTAACCGCGGCCGGCAGAAGGTTGGTAGAAGGTATTGATTATAGTGTCGATTATCAATTAGGAAGAGTTCAGATTCTTGATCCTTCGCTTCAGGCATCAAACACACCAATCGAGGTTTCATTAGAAAATAATTCAATCTTCGGACAACAAACCAGAAGATTTATGGGTTTCAATATCGAACATAAAATTTCTGATAATTTTGTTGTTGGCGGAACTTATTTAAAAATGACAGAAAAGCCATTTACTCAAAAATCAAGTTACGGTCAGGAATCTGTAAATAATACAATTTTCGGTTTTAATGGAAATTACTCTACAGAGGTCCCTTTCTTTACGAGATTTGTAAATAAATTACCTAATATAGATACTGATGTTCCTTCTAATCTTTCGATTCGTGGAGAAATTGCGTTCCTAAAACCAGATGCTCCAAAAGCGAGTGATTTTGAGGGAGAACCAACCATTTATATTGATGATTTTGAAGGGTCGCAATCTACTATAGATATGCGTTCAGCCTATGCGTGGAGTCTGGCTTCAACACCATTTATAAATTCAATAAATGATAATACGTTTAATGCTAATTCCAATACCTTATCGTACGGTTTTAAAAGATCCAGATTATCATGGTATACTATTGATCCGGTTTTTTATTCTTCAAAACCATCCGGTATTTCAAACGATGATTTGTCATTAAATACAACCAGAAGGATTTATAGTAAAGAATTATATCCAAATACCGATATTGCACAAGGGCAAATACAAGTTATCAATACGCTCGATTTAAGTTATTATCCTTCAGAAAGAGGGCCATACAATAATAATCCGAGTTTTGGTACAGATCCTGTAACATCAAATTTTGGAGGAATAATGCGCGCTCTAAATTCAACCAATTTTGAACAGGGAAATGTTGAATATATTCAGTTTTGGGTACTTGATCCTTATGTAGGAAATGGAGAAGCTCAAACTAATAATACGGGTAAAATTTATTTCAATTTAGGTGAAGTTTCTGAAGACGTCTTAAAAGACGGAAGAAAACAATATGAAAACGGATTAGGGCCGGATCAGGTAATGGTAAATCCGCAACCGCTTTGGGGAGACGTTCCTGCATCGCAATCTTTAATTTATGCATTTGATACGAATGCAGATAATCGAAGAAATCAAGACGTTGGTTTAGATGGTTTACCAAACTCAAGAGAAGGATCGGTTTATAATAATTATGCCGGAGAAGCGGATCCTGCTGCTGATGATTATACGTATTATTTAAATACCGAAGGAGGAGTTCTGGAGCGTTATAAAAAATATAATGGAGTAGAAGGAAACTCTGCTGTTAGCATTGATGATCCTAATCGTGGATCTACAACACTACCGGATGTTGAAGATATCAATCGTGATAATACCATGAATACCATTAATGCGTATTACGAATATAGTGTTGATCTTAAGCCCGGAATGCAAGTTGGTCAAAATTATATCACAGATATTCGTGATGTATCGAATGTTGAATTGCCAAACGGAACGACAACAAACGCAAGATGGATTCAGTTTAAAATCCCTGTTTCTCAACCTCAAAATACAATTGGAAACATAACCGATTTTAGATCTATTCGTTTCATGCGTATGTTTATGACTGGTTTTAATGATCAGATGACGGTTCGTTTTGGAGCTTTAGACTTGGTAAGAGGAGAGTGGAGAAGATACACCAGCTCACTTGATGCCAATGATACAAATCAGGATGATGACAATACCGAGTTTGATGTCGCAGCAGTTAATATTCAGGAGAACGGTACAAAATGTCCTGTAAATTATGTGATTCCTCCGGGAGTTCAAAGAGAGCAATTGTATAATAATAATACCGTTATAAATCAAAACGAGCAATCATTGGCATTGCGAATTGGTGGAGCCGGTTTACAATATCAGGATTCAAGAGCCGTATTTAAAAATGTAAGTGTAGACATGCGTCAGTACAAAAAACTGAAAATGTTCCTGCATGCAGAATCGCTTCCAAACGAAGTAATGTTGGAAGATGATGAAATGGTTGGTTTTATTCGTTTTGGAAATGACTTTACGCAAAACTACTATCAAGTTGAGATTCCATTAAAAGTAACCAGAAACGCAGGATCATGTGCAATTAGTGCTGACCAAGTATGGATGGAAGATAATGATATAGATTTAGCACTTAGTTTATTGACCAGAATGAAAATTAAGGCGATGCCTCTCGATATTAACTCGGTCAAGAGAGATATTAATGGAGTGTATTATCCGGATGATGATGCAGATTTAGAAGGAGGAGATGGTGACAGCAAATTAAGATTAGGGATAAAAGGAAATCCAAATTTTGGTTTGGTTAGGAATTTAATGGTTGGTGTAAAGAGCAGGGCAGACCATAAAGATCTTAAAGGTGAGGTTTGGTTTAATGAACTTCGTATGTCTGACATGGATAACAAAGGCGGTATGGCTGCAATATTAAATGTCGATACCAATATGGCTGATTTTGCTACTATTTCGGCATCCGGTAAAAAAAGCACCATTGGCTTTGGATCTTTAGAACAAGGTGCAAACGAAAGAGATCGTGAAGATATTCAGCAATATAATATTGTTACGAATTTAAATTTAGGAAAACTGCTTCCAAAAAAATGGGGAATCAATTTACCATTTAATTATGCTATTGGAGAAGAAATTATTACACCTGAATACGATCCGTTTAATCAGGATATAAAACTGGATCAGCTGTTAAGAGAAACAACAGATGAAGCTGAAAAAGATAATATCAGAACGCGTGCTATAGATTACACAAAAAGAAAAAGCATCAATTTTATTGGAGTTAGAAAAGACAGGGCCCCAGAGCAAAAACAACACGTTTATGATGTAGAAAATTTAACAGTTTCTCAATCATACAATCAAGTTGAACGTCATGATTATGAAGTTGAAAGTTATGAGGATGAACAGTCAAATACAGCAGTGAATTATGCTTATACTTTTCAGCCTAAAGAAGTAGTTCCTTTTAAACAAACCAAATTCATGAAAAAAAGTGAGTATTGGAAATTGTTGAGTGACTTTAATTTTAATTATTTACCTTCTAATATAACTTTTAACACTAATATATTAAGACAAAGTAACCGTCAGCAATATAGAGAAGTTGAAGTTCAGGGAATTGGACTTGATCCGCTTTACAGACGAAATTTTGCATTTAATTATCAATATGGTTTTGGTTACAATCTAACAAAATCACTAAAAATAAATTATACAGCAGCATCAAATAATATTGTCCGAAACTTTTTAAATGATGATAATTCACCAAAAGAAGACTTTAATATTTGGGATGATTATTTTGACATAGGAACGCCCAATCAACATATGCAACAATTGGTTTTGAATTACGATATTCCGATCAATAAAATTCCATTACTTAGTTTTGTAAAAGCAAGTTATTCATATACTGCAGATTATAGCTGGCAACGTTCGTCGACTGCATTTTCTGAATATTTTGATGAAACTACTAATACTGAATACAATTTAGGAAATACGATTCAAAACGCTAATTCGAATACGTTGACTACAACTTTTAATATGAATATGTTGTATAAGTATTTAGGATTAACACCAGGTGGAAAAAAACCTGCGAAACCTAAAGCAACTGCACCGCCAAAGCCAGGGGAGAAAATTGTAAACACAGCTAAGCCTGTAGCTAACAATAGTCCTTTTTATGACGGTTTGATTGGTGTTTTAACAAGTGTTAAAAACATTCAGGTAAATTATACAAAAAACAGCGGAACTGTTTTGCCGGGATATACGCCAAGTGTTGGTTTCTTGGGAACATCAAAACCAACATTAGGGTTCATATTCGGAAGTCAGGATGACGTACGTTACGAAGCGGCAAAAAACGGATGGTTAACGACTTATCAGGATTTCAATCAAAATTTTACGCAAGTAACAAACAAGCTTTTAAAAGTAACAGCAAATGTTGATTTGTTTCCGGATTTAAAAATCGATTTAACAATGGATCGTTCTTATTCTGAAAATTCATCAGAGCAATACATTGTTGATGATACGGGATTGTATCAGCCACAGTCACCTTATACATATGGGATGTTCTCAATTTCGACGGTGTTGATTAAAACGGCATTTTCTACAAGTGATGAAAATCAGTCTGCGGCTTTTGATGACTTTAGAAACAATCGTTTAATTATTGCAAATCGTTTAGCTGAGAGTTATTACGGATCACAAGAAGCAATTCCGAGATACGGAGATGCTGCAAATCCTATTCCGTTACCTGCAACAGATCCGAGCAATGATCCTGATAAAAATAAAAGAGATATTTATACATCAAATGCAGGATATCCTATTGGTTATGGCAAAAGCAATCAGGCGGTTTTACTGCCAGCATTTTTAGCAGCTTATTCAGGAAGTGATGCTTCTGGTGCTTCAACCGGAATTTTCAAGAGTTTTCCAATTCCAAACTGGAGTATAAAGTATAATGGTTTAATGCGTTACAAATTCTTTAAAGATAAGTTTAAACGTTTCTCTTTACAGCATAATTACAGGGCATCTTATACAATTAATCAGTTCAGGTCTAATTTTGATTACGATAAAGCGATATCAAATCCTTCGGAAAACCCGATTCAGGATGTAAATTATAATTTCTTCAATAAAACGATTATGTCCAATGTCAATTTGGTAGAGCAATTTAGTCCGCTTATTCGTGTAGATTTCGAATTAAAGAGTTCTTTAAGATTGCTTACAGAAATTAAAAAAGACAGAGCGTTGTCAATGAGTTTTGATAACAATTTATTGACAGAAGTAAAAGGAATTGAATATGTTGTAGGATTAGGATACCGCTTTAAAGATGTTATTTTTTCTTCAAGACTTGCCGATAGTCCAACAGGAATTATCAAAAGTGACATCAATATAAAAGCTGATTTTTCTATGCGAAATAATCAAACATTAGTGCGTTATTTGGATTATGATAACAATCAATTAGCTGCGGGACAAAATATATGGTCTCTAAAATTAACGGCTGATTATTCGTTCAGTAAAAACTTAACGGCTATATTTTATTACGATCATTCGTTCTCGAAAGCAGTAATTTCAACATCATTTCCGTTAACGAACATTCGATCAGGGTTTACACTTCGATATAATTTCGGAAATTAATTTTAGGTTTCTAAACTAGATTTCATTAGAAGATTATTACATTTGTGACTAAATTATTAAATTATCAATTTTCAAACATAGGATTATGAGCATACCAGCAAATTTAAAGTACACAAAAGATCACGAATGGGTTAGCATCGAAGGAGATGTTGCAACTGTAGGAATTACTCATTTTGCTCAAAAAGAGTTAGGAGATATTGTGTATGTTGAAGTAGAAACTTTAGATCAGACACTTGATAAAGATGAGGTTTTTGGAACAGTTGAAGCTGTGAAAACTGTCTCAGATTTGTTTTTGCCTTTAACAGGAGAAATTATTGCTTTTAATGAAAGTTTAGAAAGTGCTCCTGAAACAGTAAACTCTGATCCTTACGGAGCTGGATGGATGATTAAAATAAAAATTGCTGACGCATCAGAAATAGATTCTTTATTATCTGACGAAGCTTATACACAACTTATCGGTGCCTAAACAATTCTTGCTTCTTTGGGCTCTTATCCTTTCAGGGATTATCACTTATTTTTGTTTAACAGATTCAAGTAATATTCCTGCGGTAAATTTTCCCAGTATTGACAAAATTGTTCATTTTTGTTTTCATTTTGGATTTACTTTTTCGTGGATTTTATTTTTCAAAAAAGAGCTTAAAGGAAAAGCACCAGATGATTATCAGGCTTATCTGATTTCGTTTATATTTTCTGTTTTTTTTGGAATTACAATCGAAATCATGCAAGGTGTTTTTACAGCTACAAGAGCTGCAGATGTTACAGATATTTTAGCAAATACAATTGGAGCAACAATAGGTATTTTTACGGCGATAGTTCTTAAAAAACAAATCGATAAAATATGATATAATTCCCACTTCGGTGGGTTTTTTTATTGCCAAAAAGCCAAGGCTCAAAAAGAGTATTTTTTTTCTGAATTTAAAATGTATTTTTGTGCCAAATCTACATGTATCTAAAAATCATGAACGTTAAGCAATATTTAGATTCTACTTACTTAAAAACTGCCTCTCAAGCCGGACTTTCGGAAGTGGAAAATAATGTTGTGGTTACAAACGCAATTTCTGAAGCTATTGCCGAAGGTTTTAAATTGATTATGATTCGGCCTGAACACGTTGCTCTGGCTAAAAAAATGATCGTGCAGGCTAATTCAACTTTGCTTATTGGCACCGTTATAGATTTTCCGGAAGGGAAGTCGGATATCGAATCAAAAATTAAAGAAGCAACTGAAGCAATTGAGAATGGTGCAGACGATTTAGATTTTGTTTGCAATTACAATGCTTTTAAAAACGGAGAGATTGATGTCGTAAAACACGAAGTTTTATTAGGTACACAAATTGGATTATCAAACAATAAAACAGTAAAATGGATTATTGAAGTTGCAGCATTAACAGATAAGGAAATTATTCAGCTTTCGGCTTTGATAAAAAACATTGTGATGTCAAATTTTAAAGAAGAAAATTATGCTTCTGTTTTTGTAAAATCATCAACAGGGTTTTTTAAAACTGAAAATGACTTACCAAACGGAGCAACAATTCCAACAATTATAATGATGCTTGAGAATGCCTCGCCTTTGCCTATTAAGGCAGCAGGAGGTGTTCGAACGTATGATGAAGCAATAGAAATGATTCGTTTAGGAGTAAAACGAATTGGAACTTCGGCGGCAAAAACAATTGCGAACGGAGGAAATACCACAAATCAATATTAAATGAAAACCAAATTTTACCTCGTTAAGAATTCTTTATCTTTTATTCTTATCCTATCTTCCTTAGTTACATTTTCACAAGAAACATACAATAGTTCTGTTAAGCCTGGTTTTGCAACAGAGCAATTTCCTATTTTTCCAAATTGTGAAAACCTGCAGTCTAAAAAATTAGAAAATTGCTTTTACAGAGAAGTTCAGGATTTTGTTTATAATAATTTTCAAGTTCCTGAAAATTTAAAACAAGCAAACTATAATGGAGAAGTAAAAGTTCTTTTTGAAGTAGATGTAAACGGAGAATTTAAAGTTATTTATGTGAATGCCGAAAATGAAGCATTGACTGAAGAAGCTAAAAATGTATTTGGTAAATTCCCGAAGATTAAACCATCAACTTATAGCGGAAAGCCGACGTATTCAAAATATACTATTTCAATTGCAATACCTTTAAAATCGGCCGATCAAATTGCTGCAGAAGCATTAGCTGCATCTAAAATTGAAAAGCCACTCGAAACACCAATGACAGAATTGGATAGTATTGTTTATAAAAAATATACAAATCCAGAGTTTGAAAGTCATTTAAATATCCCATTTTCTCATAGTTACTATGCGCAATTTGATGGTGCAATGAATCACGTTGGAAGTAATAACCATACGGCTTCTAAGCCGTATACTTATGCTGAAGTTTCAAAATATTATAATTTGAAAGCAGTGAATGAGTCACTTCAAAAAAATGTTTCATCTTGGTTAGGAAGAAAATTTTGGAATCAGAATTTAGTACAAATCGAAGGTGAAGACTATTGGTTGGCATTAAATCCTATTTTTGATTTGCAAATGGGTAAAGCTTCAGATATTGATGCTTCTACATATGTTAATACAAGAGGTTTGAATTTTAGAGGAGGTTTAGGAAAAGAAATTAACTTCACAACAACAATTTTTGAAAGTCAGGGTCGATTCGCAGGTTATTATAATGATTATGCCGAAACATTAAAACCTTCAGGAGGAAATCCGGCGATTATTCCCGGAATTGGAATTGCAAAACAATTTAAGACTGATGCATACGATTTTCCTTTGGCCGAAGCCAATATTACTTATGCGCCAAGTAAGTTTTTTGATTTGCAATTAGGTTACGGTAGGAACTTTATTGGAGATGGATATCGATCTTTACTTGAAGGCGATGGAGCAAGTCCGTATCCTTATTTTAAAATTAATACCACTTTCTGGAAAATAAAATACACCAATACTTATATGTGGCTTAAGGATGTTCGTCCTGATGTAACAGTTGATAAAACGTATGCATCAAAATATATGGCGAACCATTATTTGAGCTGGAATGTTTCGAATAAACTAAACATGGGTTTCTTTGAATCTGTAGTTTGGACAGATACAAATAATAGAGGCTTCGACGTGAATTTCGTAAATCCAATTATTTTTTACCGCTCGGTAGAGTTTGCGTCTTCTTCAAGAAGTGGGAATGCGCTTTTAGGAATGTCTGCTAAATATAAATGGAATAACAGTGTTAATTTGTATAGTCAGTTACTAATTGATGAATTTTCGTTTGGAGATGTAAAAGCCGGAGACAATAGCTGGAAAAATAAATTTGGTTACCAATTGGGAGCAAAATATTTTAATGCCTTTAATGTAAAAGATTTATTGGTTCAAATAGAATACAACCATGTACGTCCGTATGTGTATTCTCATAGTGCTGTAATTACCAATTATGCTCATAATAATCAAAGTATGGGGCATCAATGGGGAGGAAATTTTGATGAACTTGTAGCAATCGGTCGTTACCATAAAGGACGTTATTTTGCAGATGCAAAATTTACTGTTGGTAAACGAGGTTTGGATTTTGATACAGCAGAAGACAGCTTTAATTACGGAGGAAATATTTATAAAAGCTATGATGAAAAACGTCCTTACGATTCAGGTGTAAAAGTAGGTCAGGGTAATAAAACAAATGTTTTTATTGCTGATGTTCAAACAGGATATTTAATAAACCCGATGACTAATTTGAAGTTCTTTGGAAGTTTTATTTATAGAAATTTTGATCCGACACAAGAAACAGCAACCACTTTTAAGCAAAATACAACCTGGTTTACAATCGGATTGCGTTCAGATATCTTCAATTGGTATTTTGATTATTAGGATTTAATAAGATTTTTCGAAATAATTGTGTTAAAGATTTGCAAGTCCTTATTTTATAAAGGTTTTATTGAAAAAATCTAAATTTATAGTTCAGGATTCTACAATCTAATTTGTACATTTGCACCACTCAAAAAAAAACATACAAATATTTACTGTATTGAACGCTACAAATAATACATTTTCATTCAAATCAATATTTCAGGATTTCAAAGAGATTACTAAGGCAGGTTTAGCTATTAGTGTATTGTTCTCTTCGATCGCCGGATATCTGTTGGGTGTTAATGCAGATCATCCTTTTAAGTGGAGCGTTTTGATCGTTTTGTCTGTTGGGGGATATTGTATGGTTGGAGCCTCAAATGCTTTTAATCAGGTAATAGAAAAGGATATTGATTCTTTAATGGACCGAACTAAGAATCGTCCTGTTCCTTCGGGGCGTATGTCTCCAAAAACGGCATTATTTGTTGCAAGTTTGCTTACCATTATTGGTATTGCACTGCTTTATACAATCAATGCCAAATCGGCAATGTTTGCTGCAATTTCGATATTTTTATATACAAGCATATATACACCTTTAAAAACAGTAACTTCGTTATCAGTATTTGTAGGTGCTTTTCCAGGAGCAATTCCGTTTATGTTAGGTTGGGTTGCGGCATCAGGAGATTTTGGAATAGAAGCCGGGACTTTATTTTTGATTCAGTTTTTCTGGCAGTTTCCTCATTTTTGGGCAATTGGCTGGTTTTTATACGAAGATTACGAAAAAGCAGGAATCTTTATGCTTCCAACAGGAAAAAAAGATAAAGGCACTGCATTGCAAATAATGTTATATACAATTTGGTTGATAATTGCTTCATTATTACCTGTTCTGGGTTTTACGGGTCAATTGTTTTTAACGCCAATTGCTGCAGTTTTAGTCTTTTTATTAGGATTATGGATGTTGTTTTATGCCGTACGTTTGTATAAGTTACGAACTTCAAAAGCAGCAAGAACATTAATGTTGGTGAGCGTTTCGTATATTTCGTTACTGCAAATTATATTTATAGTAGATAAATTTTTAAGATAGTTATGGAAATGACAATGACAACAGGTGAGGAACAATTAAGAAAATCAAAATCGGCAAAACTGATTTTGTTATTTGCAATGGTAAGTATGACCATGATGTTTGCCGGGCTTACCAGCGCATTTGTAGTAAGTAAATCAAGAGCCGACTGGTTGAAGAATTTTGAACTGCCAACTGCATTTTTATACAGTACAGTAGTTATTATAGGTTGCAGTGTTACTTTCTATTTGGCTAAAAAAGCCATTCAGAAAGACAATAGAAGCGCAACAACAGCTTTGCTTTTGGGAACATTGGCATTGGGTATTTTATTTGTGGTATTGCAATTTGTAGGTTTTGGACAAATCGTAAAAAGCGGATATTATTTTACAGGACAAGGTAGTTCAATTACTACAACTTTTCTTTATGTAGTAACGGTTACGCACTTATTACACCTGGCCGGAGGATTAATTTCACTTTTAATTATAATTTATAATCATTTTAAACAAAAATACAATTCGACTCAAACTCTTGGTATAGAACTAGGTGCGATGTATTGGCACTTTTTGGATTTATTATGGGTATATTTATTTTTATTTTTATATTTCTTTAAATAAGAAAAAAACGTAAATTTGGGAACTTTTTAACGAATATCTTTTATGGAAGCGACAGTTACTACTGCAAACAACGACGAAAAAACTTGGGGAGGCGGAGATATCCAGCCATTAGGAGCAAGTTATGGTAAAATGATGATGTGGTTTTTTATCGTATCAGATGCCTTGACGTTCTCTGGATTCCTTGCTGCTTATGGTTTTTCTAGATTTAAATTTATCGAAACCTGGCCTTTGGCTGATGAAGTGTTTACTCACTTTCCATTTATGCATGGCGTTTCGGCTCCAATGTATTATGTAGCCTTAATGACTTTTATCTTGATCTTTTCATCTGTAACAATGGTTTTGGCTGTTGATGCTGGTCATCATCTAAAGAAAACAAAAGTTGCAATTTACATGTTCTTAACTATTATTGGAGGTTTCATTTTCGTAGGCTCACAAGCCTGGGAATGGAAAAACTTTATTAAAGGTGAATATGGAGCAATTGAAACATCAGGAGGAAGTTTGTTGCAATTCGTTGACGCAAGTGGTAAAAGAGTTGCTTTGGCTGATTTTGCGGTAAAATTACCGGAACAGAGAGTAGCACTTACAAGAGCTGAAGGAAAATGGTTTATGGAAGATGCTGAAACGCAACCAACATATACTGTTGCTGAAATCCAGGCTGGTTTTAAAGCACATCCTGATTTATTAGTAAGAACTGAAACACTTACTGAGAAAAAGAAAAAAACAGTTTTATCAAGAGCAGATTCTGAAGCTCGTTTGAGTACAGCAAAATATGTAGTAGAAGGAGCGAACTTAACAAGAAATGAATACGGAAGTAAATTATTCGCTGATTTCTTTTTCTTTATTACAGGATTCCACGGATTCCACGTATTTTCAGGAGTTATTATTAACATCATTATTTTCTTTAATGTGTTACTAGGGACTTACGAAAAAAGAAGAAGCTACGAAATGGTAGAGAAAGTTGGTTTGTACTGGCACTTTGTCGATTTAGTTTGGGTATTCGTATTTACAGTTTTCTACTTAGTTTAATTTTAGATTTTAATTATTATGTCACACGAGCACGTATCAAATACAAAAAGAATCTGGTTTGTTTTCGGACTATTATCAGTAGTAACTACAGTAGAAGTTATTCTAGGTATTTTAAAACCTGGAGTTTTAGAATTTAATCATTTTTTCGGTTTGAATTTGTTGAACTGGATATTCTACATCCTGACAATATTCAAAGCATATTATATAGTATGGGCATTTATGCACATGGAAGGTGAAAAAAGCAGCCTTAGATGGTCTGTTGTTTCACCAGTTATTTTCCTGGTATTATATTTATTGTTTATTCTGCTAACAGAAGGACATTATATTTATGGGGTTTTTAAAGATTCTACTATTAAATGGAATTTTTAACATGATATTAATTCGAAAAGAGGCTCCGTTTAACGGAGCTTTTTTTATTTTTGTATCTCAATAACTTCTGTTAATAAAATGAAAAAAAATATAGTTCTCTTTGTGCTTTTTGTACTTCCAATTGTAGCCTATTTATTTTTTGCTTCGGGTGTAAATAGCTTTACTAAACTTCCTACTATAACGCCTAAAATTGCCGACTTTGGTAATTGGAAATCTCTCAAAGGTGAAAAAGTTACTTTAAATAATAAAATTACTATTCTTGGTTTTTCAGGTTCTGAAATTTTGAAAAACAGAGGGAATTTTTTTAATCTAAACGAAAAAATATACCAACGTTATAATGGCTTCAAAGATTTGCAATTTGTAGTTATTTGCCCTTTAGGAACAGAAAACGATGCACAGAAAATTGTAGAATCGTTAGGGGCTTTTACAGATGTTTCAGGATGGCATTTTGTTTTTGCTTCGCCAGATGATATCAAAACCTTTTATGATCAATTGCATTTAAAAGGCAAACTAGACCAGAATCTTGGAACTTCAAATGTGTATATTGTAGATAAAGAAAGAAATTTAAGAGGAAGAAAAGATAAAGATGAATATCGAGAAGGATATGACACTTTTCATCCATCAGATTTAAGTAACGAAATGCTGGATGATTTTAAAATCATTTTATATGAATATCGTGCTGCTCTTAAAAAAAATCACAATGCCACTAAACAACTTTAAATTGAAATCGTAATGTTTAAAAATAAATCTTATATCGGAATTTCATTTATTATTTTGATCTTCGGAATTTATGCTGTGCCTAAAATTGTTGAAAGAATAAAAAATGGTGAAGTAGTAAAAGGTAATCGTTTAGATAACGTAGGTTTAAAAACTTCAAAAGCTGACGGGAAACTGCTAACAATTGGTCCGGCTCCAAAATTTGAATTAACAAATCAGGATAACGTTAAAATATCAAATCAAACCTATAAAGGAAAAGTATATGTTTTAGAATTTTTCTTTACTACTTGTCCGTCGATTTGCCCTAAAATGAATTTGAGTATGTTAGAAATTGAGAAAACCTTTTTTGGTAATCCTAATTTCGGGATCATTTCTATAACTATTGATCCTAATCATGATACGCCACAGGTTTTAAAAGATCATGCAAAGTTGTTGGGAGTTAAATCGTCTAACTGGAATTTCTTAACGGGTGATAAAGCAACTATTATGGATTTATCTAACAAAGGATTTAATTTATATGCGGGTGAAAATGCAAAAGTTAATGGAGGTTTTGAACATTCCGGTTTATTTGCATTGATAGATAAAAATGGAAATATTCGTTGTCGTAAAGATGAATTTGGAAATCCAATTTTGTATTATGACGGTTTGGATAAAAAAGGAGTTAGAGATATTCAGGAAGACATTAAAATATTATTAGAAGAATAAAATGGAAGATCATTCATTAGAAAAAAAATTCAGCAAATTTATTATTACAGTTTCAATTGTAATTCCGGTTGTAGTGGCTATTTTATTCGGAATCAAATTAAAAGATTTAGGGTTTAATGTAGAACCACTTTCGTTTTTGCCGCCAATTTACGCTACAACAAATGGTATTACTGCAATTGTATTAGTTTTGGCGGTAATCGCTATAAAAAACGGAAAACAAAAGCTACACGAGCGCTTAATGACATTCGCTATTTCATTGTCAGTTGCGTTTTTGGTAATGTATGTGGCGTATCATATGACATCCGATTCTACTAAATTTGGAGGTGAAGGAATAATACGTTATGTGTATTTTTTCATTTTAGTAACTCATATATTACTGTCTATCGCTATTATTCCTCTGGTTTTAATAACGTATGTAAGGGCTCTTGCAGAACGATTTGACAGACATAGAAAAATAGCAAAAATAACTTTCCCACTTTGGTTGTATGTTGCCGTTACAGGCGTAGTGGTTTATTTAATGATTTCTCCTTATTATGTTTAAAATGGAAAATAGAATAAATAATAAGGAAAATAGAATGATAAATAGAAGTAGATTGGTGAATTTTTTCTCAACGAAATCCTTCTATGTTCTTTTTTCTATTTTCATTTCTCTGAGCGCAAATGCTCAATGTGCTATGTGTCGCGCTGCTCTTGCGGGAGATTCGAATGTAAAAAAAGCAGAAGCTGTAAATGACGGAATCGTTTACTTAATGGTTATTCCGTATTTGCTTGTAGCTTTAATTGGAGTATTGATTTACAGAATGTATCAATCTAAAAAGAAAAAGGCAGAATAATTATTCTGCCTTTTTCTTTTTTATTTTAGTCCATCAACAGAAACATTTACCGTTCCGTTTATCTTTATAAAAGCGATTATCGCCTGATTTGTGAGTTGAATTTTATCAAACACAATATCTTCCATTTTTCCGTTTACAAAAACACCGGGCATTGGCGAATAGTTTTTAAGATAAGTAGCCATGCTTTTTTTGCCTTCTTCTAAATTAGGCTGTATTGAATAACGACAGCTTTCTTCCATTTTCTTTAAAATATAACCTTGAGCGAGCCAGCTTGCCGTTCTCATTAGTCTGCTTTTTGTATCTAAAACATAATCTAATTTATCAAAATAAATTTCTTTGGTTTGAGGATTATATTGTGGAAAACCAGTTACATATATTGTTCCGTTTACAGATCCTAAAACATCAAGCGCAATAATCATTTTGTCATTTTTATGCCAGATTGCTACATTTTTTACAGTAACTTTTTTGTTTCCCGTACCAAATTCCTGACCTGCAAAATTTTGGGTCATAATTTTTGAAGCATCAGCATAAGTTGAAATAGCGGCAATATTAGCTGAAATTTGATTTGGAATTTTAGCCACTGGTTTCAAGACGATTTTACTCGCATTATATTTAGATTCAGGTTGTTTACCAACAATAGTTTCCATGTTGCATTTCATTCCCATGTTTAATAAAAACATATCGTTTTTTAGTTTTGCATTTGTCGAGTAAACTTCAATAGGAACAATTCGCAACCAAGTTTCAAAAGTATCATTCAATTTAAACGGAGTACAGATTTTTTCTAAAGCCGACAAAACATTCGGTTTAAAATCCATAGACATTTCTATAGCATCATCAATACTTTTTTCAATTTTCGATTTAAAAATAGAAATGGCAGGATTAACTAAATAGGTAATTGGCATGTTTTTTCCAAAAACATTCATGGTCGGACTTTCGTTCCAATCTAGAGATTTGAATTCTGTTTTTGTGTTTAGTTTCCAGTTCGTCAGAGCAACTTCACTAGATAAAGTAATGACTCCATTTAGATTAAATTCTCGGGTATCATAAAATTCAACCCCTAATTTTTTAGTGCCAATTCGATATTTAATCGTTGCTTTTAAAGGCAGGATGGTTTTTATTTTTTTGTCGGGATTTGCAGGATCATTTTGAATTTTTATGGGAGCCTGTTTCCAAATTTTCATTTCGATATCATCATCTTCAATGTTATTATCTTCATAAATTAAACCATTTAATATAGAATTCGTCTGGTTTTCAATATCATGCAGTTTTACCGTTATAGGTAAGTTGATAAACGATGGATTGCTGTCATAAACTAGCGGGCTTGCATCATCTGGTTCGGGTTTTAAGGTTTCTAATTTTTGGGTTGTAGAACAACTAACAAGTACGGTAAGTACCGCAAATAAAGAAAGTGTTGAAAAAAATTTCATCATTGTGATTTTTTGAGTGATGCAAAATTAACAAAACAATTATATTATTCTAAATAAGTGTAACAATTGATATTAAATTGAGTCTTATTGTAATAATGAAGTCAAACTATTAACGTTTTATTATCATAAAATACTTAATAAAATTATTATTATTGTCGTTAAATTTAACTAGATCATGATCGAAATCAAAGATTTGCACAAATCCTATAAAATGGGAAGTTCAGAGTTGCATGTGTTAAAAGGAATAAACTTTAATATTCAGGAAGGCGAATTGGTGGCGATTATGGGATCTTCAGGATCAGGAAAATCGACGCTTCTTAATATTTTAGGAATTTTAGATGAGGCAGATTCCGGTAGTTATATTTTAGATAAAACCCCGATAAAAAAACTTAATGAAACGATAGCTTCAAAATATCGAAATAAATTTTTGGGATTTGTATTTCAATCTTTCAATTTAATAAATTATAAAACGGCTCTCGATAACGTTGCAATGCCATTGTATTATCAAGGTATAAAAAGAAAAGAACGTTATGAGATTGCGATGAAATATTTAGAAAAAGTGGGTTTAGGAACGCATTCACACCATTTGCCAAGCGAGCTTTCGGGTGGTCAAAAACAACGTGTAGCGATTGCAAGAGCCTTAGCATCAAATCCTAAAGTTTTATTGGCCGATGAACCGACAGGAGCTTTGGATACTAAAACATCATATGAAGTAATGGAACTTATTCAGGGAATTAACGATGAAGGAAAAACTATTTTGATCGTTACGCATGAACCTGATATTGCCGCAATGTGCAAAAGAAATGTGGTCCTGAAAGACGGACTTATTATAGATGATAAAATGGTAGAACAAGTTAGAGCTTCATCTTATGTTTAATATTGAGCGTTGGCAGGAAATATTTGAAGCAATCTCTAAAAATAGGTTAAGAACTTTTTTAACCGGAATTTCTGTGGCTTCAGGGATTTTTATTTTGGTGATTTTACTAGGAGCGGGAAAAGGGCTTCAGAACGGAATTGAAAAACAATTCGAGCGTGATGCTGCCGGAATTATTGAAGTTTGGTCCGGTACAACAACTAAAGAATTTAAAGGGTTAAATCCCGGAAGACAAATTCAGTTTCGTAATAGCGATTATTCGCAATCTGTTCAAAAGTTTGAGGATAAATTAGATTTAAGGGCTTCAACCTTTAACTTTTGGGGCGCTACATTTTCATACGGCAAAGAATCAGGAAGTTATCAATATAGAGGAGTTGATCCTGATTATGGCGGAATTGAAAATTTGGTTATAGTTCAGGGGCGATATATTAACGATAAAGATTTAGCCAACAATGAAAAAGTCGCAACGATAGGAATGAAAATAAAAACAGATTTGTTTAAAGACAAAGATGCACTTGGGCAAGAAATTTTAATCAACAATATTAATTTTAAGGTAGTAGGAGTTTTTACAGATCCGGGAGGAGAAAGAGAAGAAGCAAGAGCTTATTTGCCTAAAACTACCGTGCAAAGGGCATTTGGAGGTGGAGATAAAATAAGCAATTTGTTTTTTACTTTAAAAAAGACAAATGATTATGATGAAGCTTTAGCACAATCTGAAAAATTTACCCAGGATTTAAAAACGTTACTTAAAAATAAAAACGTTGTAGCTCCCGAAGATGATGGCGGAATAAACGCTTATAATTCGGTTAAAGATGCGAAACAGTTTTATGATTTAAATCTTTATATCAGATTGTTCTTCTGGTGGGTAGGTATTTGTACGATTATAGCGGGAGTGGTTGGTGTAAGTAATATTATGCTAATTATTGTAAAAGAAAGAACAAAAGAAATTGGTATTAGAAAAGCACTTGGCGCATCTCCATTTTCTATTATTTCGATGATACTGCACGAATCTATTTTCATAACTACTATTGCCGGATTTACCGGATTGTTAGCCAGTTTATTATTATTGGAGTTTGTTGGGCCAATGGTACAAAGCGAGTATTTTCGAAATCCTCAGGTCGATTTTAGTGTGGCTTTAACAACACTAGTTTTGCTTGTGTTTGCAGGCGCACTCGCCGGATTTTTCCCAGCTTACAGAGCAGCCAAAATAAAACCTATTGTAGCACTTAGAGACGAATAATTATGTTTAATAAAGATAATTGGGACGAAATTTTACAGGCTTTAACTGCCAACGTTTTCAGAACGGTTCTAACTGCTTTTGGTGTGTTTTGGGGTATATTTATTTTAGTAATATTACTTGCAGCCGGAAATGGTTTAGAAAACGGAATTAAAAAAGGTTTTGACGGAATTGCGACAAACACCATGTTTATGTGGAGCCAGACAACATCTAAAGCGTATAAAGGATTGCCTAAAACACGTAAATATAATTTTAGAAATAGCGATGTTATGGCGTTAAAACAAGCATTTCCTGATTTGTTATATGTTTCTCCGAGAAATCAGTTAGGCGATTTTAATGGTACTAATAACGTAGTGAGAGGAACAAAAACTTCGTCTTTTACAATTTATGGAGATTATCCGGAACTGATTAAGCAACAGCCGATGGACATTACAAAAGGACGTTTTATAAATCAGCAAGATATTCTTGAAAGAAGAAAAATAGCTGTTATTGGAAAAGGTGTTATTTCTGAACTTTATGGAAAAGAAGAAGAAGTGATTGGAACGTACATAAAGGTAAACGGAATTAATTTTATGGTTGTTGGTGTTTATAAATCGAAACAGCAAGGTGGAAATGCAGAGCAGGAACAAAAGAATATCTTTCTTCCATTCACGACTTTTCAGCAAGCATTTAATTATGGAGATAAAGTAGGATGGATGGCATTAACGGCAAAAGATGAAACATCAATTACATCTTTGAAACCAAAAATTTTAGAACAAATAAGAGCCCTGCATTCCATAAATCCGGCAGATGACCGAGCAGTAGGAAATTTTGATTTATACGAGCAATTTAATAAAGTTCAAAGTTTGTTTAATATTTTAAATATCATTGCTTATTTTGTAGGAACTTTGGTTTTGATTTCCGGAGTTATCGGAATTTCGAATATCATGCTTATTGTAGTTAAAGAACGTACAAAAGAAATAGGAATTCGAAGAGCCTTAGGTGCTACGCCGGCAGCTATTCGCGGACAAATTTTATCTGAATCTATATTTTTAACAATCATTTCCGGAATGTTAGGCATTGCTGTTGCAACCGGAATTATAGCATTGTTAAACATGGCTTTAGATTCGATGCCCCCAGGAAACGATACAATGTTTGCTAATCCGAGCGTTGATTTGGGAGTTGTATTTGTTGCCTTATTAATATTAGTAGGATCTGGTTTATTGGCAGGATTTATTCCGGCTCAAACCGCAATTAATGTAAAGCCGGTAGACGCTTTACGAACAGAATAAAATTATCAATCAAAAAATAATCGAATTAAACCAAAAACAAAATGAAAAAAGGAGTAACTGTAACCATTTTAATTTTTATTGCTATAGTTTTCTTTGGCGCATTATATTATTTATACGCTAAAAATCAAGAATCTCCGGTAGTATTTAAAACGGAGAAAGCAGAAATTAAAACGATCGTAAAAAATACTATTGCGACAGGTAATATTCAGCCGGATGAAGAGGTACTAATCAAACCAAACATCTCGGGAATTATTGAACAAGTGTATATTAAAGCAGGTGAGAAAATCAAAGCCGGTGATATGATTGCCAAAATTAGGGTTGTTGCCAATGTATCTAATGTTAGTAGTACTCAAAATCAGGTACAGACCGCTAAAATTGCCTTAGATAATCAGGAAAAAATCTATAAAAGACAAAAAACATTGTTTGATAAAGATGTTATTTCTGCAAATGATTTTGATGCAGCACAATTAGCTTACACACAAGCCAAACAAAACTATCAGGCTGCGAAACAAAGTTTAGATATCGTTAAAACAGGGACAACTTCATCTTTAGGTAGTTATGCAAATACCTTAATTCGTTCTACGGTAACAGGAATGGTTTTAGACGTTCCGGTAAAAGTAGGAAACCAGGTTATTGAAAGTAATAATTTTAATGAAGGAACTACAATCGCCAGCGTTGCCGATGTGGGAAGAATGATTTTTGTTGGAAAAATTGACGAATCTGAAGTAGGTAAAATAAAAGAAAAAATGCCTATCGAGATTACAGTTGGAGCTATCGAAAACAAAAAATTCATTGCTGTTTTAACTTATATTGCTCCAAAAGGAGTTACAGAAAATGGTGCAATTCAATTTGAAATTAAGGCTTCATTAGAAAACAAAGATGCCACTTTTATCAGAGCAGGTTTAAGTGCAAATGCTTCTATAATTTTAGAGAAAGCAGATAAAGTTTTAGCAATTAAAGAATCATTGGTTCAATTTGACAAAAAAACACAAAAACCTTATGTTGAAATTGAAACTGCTCCTCAAAAATTTCAAAGAAGAAATTTGGTTTTAGGAGTGAGTGACGGAATTTATGTTCAGGTTAAAAGCGGGATTAAATCTTCAGATAAAATTAAAATCTGGAATCAGGGATTAATTACCGAAGGAGAAAAAAAATAATTTGAAATTGTAAAGGTTTTTTTGGTTTTAAAAAATGTTAAATTTGCGTAGCTTGCCCGCTATGCTTTCATCTAAAATATATGAAAATAAATAAATATAATAGTCTCGTTTTTGCTTTGTTTATTGGTTTGAGTGCATCAGCCCAGACACAGCCTAAACAATGGACTCTGGAAGAATGTGTTAGATACGCATTAGACAATAACATTACAATCAAACTCTCAGAGTTAGATGTAAAAAATGCAGTTATAGATAAAAGAGGTGCTTTAGGAAGCTACCTTCCGTCTGTAAACGGAAATGCTTCGCATTCCTGGAATATTGGTTTGAACGTTAACCCGGTTACCAATATTGCTACAACACAAACAACACAATATTCATCTTTGGGAGTTACTGCAGGAGTTGATATTTATAAAGGATTGCAAAATCAGAATGCTTATCGAAAAGCAAAGCTTTCTATTATAGCTTCACAATATCAATTGTTGAAAATGCAGGAAGATATTTCATTAAATGTAGCAAATGCATTTTTGGAAATTCTTTTTAACAAAGAAAATTTAAAAGTAAAAAAAGAGCAATTATCTATTGATCAAAAACGTCTGGCGCGTTCTGAAGAAATGGTAAATGCAGGAACAATTCCGCGTGGCGATTTGTATGATTTAAAAGCCACTGCTGCAACAGATCAACAAGCTATTATTGTTGCAGAAAATAGTGTGCTAATCTCTAAATTGAGTTTGGCCCAGTTATTACAATTAAAAGAATTTACTGATTTTGATGTAATTGACGATACCAATGTAAAAGATGAAAACAATATCATGGCACAAACGCCAATTGATATTTACAATAAAGCAAAAGAAACAAGAACAGAATTGAAGTTAGCACAAACTAATCTTGAAATTGCTGAAAAAAATGTTTCGATTGCAAGAGGAGCTTATCAGCCTACATTAAAAGGATTTTACCAATTTAGTACCAGCGCCAGTTATGGTGACAGAACAGGATTAGACGCAAATGGTAATTTAGTTACTTTTGGACCAGATCCTGTATTTACCCAATTTAGCGATAATAAAGGTCATAATTTTGGTTTTCAATTAAATGTTCCAATTTTTAATGGATTCTCTGCCAGAAATAATGTAGAGCGAAATAAAGTAAGTTTAGAGAAATCTAAAATAGATTTTGAGCAAAAAAGTTTAGATTTGCAACGTAATGTTTACACTGCTTTTACAGATGCTAAAGGAGCTTTGAATGCCTATGAATCTTCGACAGTAACTTTAGAAGCAAGACAACAGGCTTATAACTATGCAAAAGAAAAATATGATGTTGGTTTAATGAATTCATTTGATTTCACACAAGCGCAAACATTGTTAACCAATGCACAATCAGATGTTATAAGAACAAAATATGATTACATGTTCAAAATAAAAATACTTGAATTTTACTTTGGAATTCCAATCGTTCCAATTATCACAAAATAATTTACTATGTCAAAAAAAACAGTTTATTTCTTAGTCGGCGGTGCAATAGTCGTAATTGCAGTTTTAGTTGGTCTTTCAAAATCGGGAGTAATAGGAAATAAGGACGAAGGAAAAGAAGTAGAGATATCAAAAGTTGAGGCTTCAACCATTATTGAAACCGTTTCGGCAACAGGAAAAATTCAACCCGAAATTGAGGTAAAACTTTCCTCAATGGTTTCGGGTGAGATTATTGCCTTGAACGTAAAAGAAGGTCAGGTAGTTAAAAAAGGAGATTTATTGGTAAAAATAAATCCGGACTTGTATACTTCAGGATTAGACAGATCGGTTGCAAATTTATCAGGAACAAAAGCGAGTTTAACACAGTCTGAAGCAAATTTTAAAGAAGCAAAGGCAAGTTATGAGCGTAACAAAACGTTGTATGATAAAGGAGTAATTTCAAAATCAGATTGGGATAAATCAATCGCGACTTTTGAAGTGGCAAAAGCAACTAAACAAAGCTCTTATTATAATGTTCAAAGTGCATCTGCATCTGTAACAGAGGCAAAGGATAATCTTGGGCGTACCTTAATTTATGCTCCTGCAGACGGAACAATTTCAGTTTTAAATGTTGAATTAGGAGAAAGAGTTTTAGGGACGCAACAAATGGCGGGAACAGAACTTTTGAGAGTTGCCAACCTTAATAATATGGAGGTTGAAGTTGACGTAAACGAAAATGATATTGTAAAAATTAAAATAGGAGACGAAGCAAATGTTGAAGTTGATGCTTATCTGAAAAAGAAATTTAAAGGAGTTGTAACCAGTATTTCTAACTCTGCCAGTACAACATTAACTTCAGATCAGGTAACTAATTTTAAAGTAAAAGTTCGTATTTTAAAAGAATCATATCAGGATTTGTTAGAAGGCCAGCCAGCTGCATATTCACCTTTCAGACCAGGAATGACGGCTACAGTTGATATTATTACAAAAACAAAAGCGAATGTTTTGGCAGTGCCAATTAGTTCAGTTGTAGTAAAATCAGATACAACTGCTGTAAAAGATTTTAAAGTTGAAGACCCGAACGAAGATAAAAAAGCAACACCAAAAAGCGATAAAAAATTTGAATGCGTTTTTGTAAAAGTAGGAGATAAAGCTAAAATAACAATTATTAAAACAGGAATTCAGGACGATACTAATATAGAAGTAATGTCAGGATTAAAACCTGGAGATGTTGTTATTACAGGACCATATACAACAGTTTCGAAAGAATTAAATTCCGGAGATAAAGTAAAGCTTAAAAAAGCAGATACTCCCAAAAAGTAGATCAATAGTATGATTATTGCATTGCATGGAGTTCCGGCAGAAATGATTTTCAGTTTATTTGGTGCTTTTATTACTGTAGTTATTTATTTGATATGGGTGCATTACAGTGTCTATAAGACAGAATATTATAATTATAAATTTAAATATTTTGCAATAGAAAAAAGACTGATTATATATTTAGGCTTTTTATTAGCAAATTTAGGTGTGGCATTTCTGTTATTTTGGTTACTAACCTTTATTTTTGCAACTTCAATTTTTACATAATTTTTTAATAAAAAACACTTTACTAGTTTGGCAATTATTCTCAATATCGAAACAGCAACGAAAAATTGTTCAGTATCAATTGCAAAAAACGGGGAAACTATTCTCTGTAAAGAAATTGCAGAAGAAGGCTATTCGCATGCAGAAAAACTTCATGTTTTTATTGAAGAAGCAATTGCCGAATCCGGAATTACTGTTCAGGATTTAGCTGCCATTGCAGTAAGTCAAGGGCCAGGTTCCTACACAGGTTTACGAATTGGAGTTTCTGCAGCAAAAGGATTATGTTTTGCATTAAATATTCCGCTAATTGCTATAGATACTTTACAAACTCTAGCATCGCAAGCCAAAGTTTCTGACGGAAAAATTATTCCGATGCTTGATGCCAGAAGAATGGAAGTTTACAGTGCTGTTTTTAATACTGATTTAGAAACAGAAAGAGCAATTCAGGCCGAAGTTATTGACGAAAATTCATTTAATGATATTACCGGTACCGTTTATTTTGTTGGCGATTGTGCTGATAAATGTAAACCGGTTTTAACAAAGGAAAATTTTGTGTTTTTAGAAGAAATCAAATATCCTTCCGCAGCAGCAATGAGTAAAATCAGTTTTAATAAATATCAAATAAGCGACACTGTAGATGTCGCTTATTTTGAACCTTATTATTTAAAAGATTTTATGATAGCTCCGCCATCAAAAAAATAGTCTTGTTATTTTTGAAGTGTATACGGTTGAACTGCAATTCCGGCTTCGTCTAAAGCTTCTTTACAATTCTCTAAAGTTTCAGAAAAAACAGCGCCGTAATTTACATTTTTTGCCCAAGGACGAACTGCAAACTCCACAGAACTTGCGGTCAGGTTTTTTACAAAAACTTCCGGGGCGGGCTTTTTAAGAACTTTAGGATTTTTGTTTAAAACATCCAAAAGAATATCCTTCGCTTTTTTAATATCAGAATCATAAGAAACAGCAAAAGTCAAATCAGCTCTTCTTTCTCCTTGCATAGAATAATTGATGATCGTTCCGTTAGATAATGCACCATTTGGTACAAAAACAGTCTGATTGTTTCCTGTTAACATCTTAGTGACAAAAATTTGAATTTCGACTACCGTTGCTATTACACCTTGGGCTTCGATCGTATCTCCAACTTTAAAAGGTTTAAAAAGAATAATAAGCATTCCACCTGCAAAATTAGAAAGAGAACCTTGCAAAGACAAACCTATGGCAAGTCCCATTGCTCCTAAAATGGCAACAAATGACGAAGTTTCAATTCCGAGTTTTGATATAAAGGTTATAAACAATAAAACGCGAAGTGCCCATAATAAAATATCTGCAAGAAACTTGGTTAGTGTAGGGTCCAGATTTCTCTTTATCATTACTTTTCTAATGATTCGGTTTATTAATCTTATGGCATATAAGCCGATAAATAAAATTAAGATCGCAGAAATTAATTTTGGAGAATAATCAAGCAATACGTTAATAAATCGTGTTGCGTAACTGCTAAGTTCATTTGAATTGATGTCCATTTTTTCAGAATAAAAAAACCTTCTCTTTGGAGAAGGTGGTATTAAAAGTGCAAATATAAAAATATTTATTTCTATAATAAAAAAAGTAGTTTTTTATTCCTTGCCATCGGTATTATCAACAGCTTCTTCGGTTGCCGTTTTGGTTTCTTCGCTGGTGTCTACAACTGTTTCTGAAACCACTGTTTCTGTTTCGGCAGTTTTTTCTTTAGCAGAATCGATTACATCACTTAAAGAATCTGAAGCTTTCTCAACATATTCGCTTACAATATCTTTTGCTTTGCTGGCATATTCTACAGCACTCTCAAGTATTGGTTCTGCAGCTTCTTTAACTTTAGTAAAAGTTTCTTCTGCAAAAACTTCTGCTTTATTAATTAGCGGAGCAGCTTCTTCTTTTGCTTGTTCAAAAGTGCTTTCGGCTTTATTTGCCAAATCGGTGGTAGTTTCTTTGGCCGAGCCAAATAAATTTTTAAAGAATGAAGATAATCCCATAGGTTTAGTTTTTGGTTATTAGTTTAGAACACAATATAACTATTTAGAGGATATGAAAAACGTCTCTTTAAAATAATTTATTGAAAATTAGAGCAATATATATTTATAAAAAAAGCGCCTCATTTGAAGCGCTTTTGATATTTTTTTGATGTGTTTTTTATGCATTTAAAGCCTCAACTTTAATACCTTCATCATTCAACATGCTTTTTAGCATATTTTCGATACCGCTTTTTAAAGTAAAAGTAGATGACGGACATCCGCTGCACGCACCCTGAAGTATAACTTTTACAGTTTTATCATTTTCATTGTATGAATCAAAAGCAATATTTCCTCCATCAGCAGCAACTGCCGGTTTCACGTATTCTTCCAAAATATTAATAATTTGTTGTGAAGTCACATCTAATTTATCAAAATTTTCATCTTTGGTAACATCATTTTTGGTTGTAACTTCAATTAAGCTTTCATTTAGAACAGTTCCTCCGTTTTCAATAAATTGTTTAATGAAAGTTCTAACTTCTAATGTAATTTCCTGCCAATCGTTAATGTCGTATTTTGTTACCGAGATATAGTTTTCATCAATAAAAACCTCTTTTACATAAGGAAATTTGAATAATTCTTTTGCCAGTGGAGAAGAAGCAGTCTGATCGATATTTTTATATTCAACCGGATTTTTAGTTAACATTCTGCTCACTACAAACTTCAATGCTGACGGATTTGGAGTTGTTTCTCCGTAAACTGTAATAGGCTGTTTTTTAGTTTGAGTTTCATCAATTTTAATAATAACTCCGCCTTTATCTACAAATGCTACAATTTGCTCGGCAACAGCGTCTTGCACGTCGTCCCATTCTACAATACTATATCTTTCGATAGCAATGAAATTTCCTGAAATGTAAACTGTTTTTACAAAAGGAAGATAAAATAATTGTTGTGCTAATGGCGATGCTTGTGCTTCATCGATATTTTTAAACTCGAAATTTTGGTTTTGAGTGATGAAATCTTCAAATTCAAACTTCAAGATAGTCGGGTTTTGAGTCTCTCTTATAGTGATTTTTGTCATGACTGTATATTTTTTACAAATTTAAGAAAGTTATTTTCTACTAATGGCTATATTTGAATTTTTAATAAAATAATTAAGACTCTTTTCAAATTAATCGTATTAAAATAAAAGAGTCGATAATGTTTTTAAATATTATTGCCTTTATGGAATTCAGAATCAGGCTTTTATTGATTTTTTTATTGACATCCTTTTTTTCTTTTTCCCAAGAAGGTATTCCTGTTTACTCGGATTATTTATCAGATAATTATTACCTAATTCATCCATCGATGGCTGGCGCGGCAAATTGTGCCAAAATAAGATTAACGGCCAGAAAACAATGGTTTGGTCAGGAAGATGCACCATCACTTCAAACCTTAAGTTTTAACGGAAGAATAGGCGAGAGATCTGGCGCCGGAATTATAGTTTTTAACGATAAAAACGGCTATCATTCTCAAAAAGGATTGAAACTTACCTATGCGCACCATATTATGTTTTCAAGAGATGAAATCGATTTAAATCAGCTTTCATTTGGTATTAGCGGAGGTGTAATTCAGAGCCAGTTAGACGAGACAAAATTTGGAGGAACTTTTGATCCTATTGTTTTTGGACAGATTCAAAAAGATTCTTATTTTAATGTTGATATTGGGGCATCTTATAATTATCTTGATTTCTATGCGCATGCTACGGTTCAGGGAGTTATTGAAACCAGAAGAGAGATTTATACAGATTATGAAAGTGATAATCTAAGAAAGTTTTTATTTAGCGCCGGATATGTTTTTGGTAAAAGAGAAAGTATTACCTGGGAACCTTCTGTTTTGCTTCAGATATTTGATCAGACGAAAGAAAAATCGATTGATGTCAATTTAAAAGCTTACAAAAACATGGATTTTGGAAGTCTTTGGGCTGCATTATCCTATAGAAGAAGCTTCGACGGTGCACAATATAGCGCCGGAAGTGGAGTAGCTTCCCAAAAACTGCAATATATTACGCCTATTATTGGTGTCAATTATAAAAACTTTATGTTTGCGTATACGTATTCGCAGGTTACAGGAGATGTAAAATTTGATACTGGTGGTTATCATCAGATTACTTTAGGAATCAATTTATTTTGTACAAAGGAGCGTTACGATTGTAATTGTCCTGCCATTAATTAAACACTTTTTATTATGCTAATTAAATCTGTAAACGGAAAATCTCCTGTAATTCCAGAAGATTGTTATGTTGCCGAAAATGCGACTATTGTGGGCGATGTTATTTTTGGAGATTCTTGCAGTGTTTGGTTTAATGCTGTAATTCGCGGTGATGTTCACTTTATTAAAATAGGAAATAAAGTTAATATCCAGGATGGGGCTATTATTCATTGTACGTATCAAAAACATCCAACAATTATTGGCAATAATGTTTCAATAGGGCATAACGCCATTGTTCATGGTTGTACGGTTCATGATAATGTTTTAATAGGAATGGGCGCTATTGTGATGGATAACTGTGTTATCGAAAGTAATTCGATTGTGGCAGCCGGAGCCGTTTTAACCCAAAATACAGTTGTAACTTCAGGAAGTATTTATGCCGGTGTTCCTGCCAAAAAAGTAAAAGATATTGATCAGTCTGATTTTGCGGGCGAAATCGAACGTATTTCTAATAATTACGTAATGTATTCGGGCTGGTTTAAAAATGAAGAATAGATTATAAATTCCAAAATAAAAATTCCAAATTCCAAAGAGGTTGACTCTTTATTGGAATTTGGAATTTTTATTTTGGAATTTAAAAAATCACAAATTGATTTTTTCGAAAAAAGTATTTTTATAACTTTCGCTAATCGGAATTCGTTTATCGCTAATCAAAACTTTATTTTTCTGAATTGATTTCACATGTTTTATATTGATGATGTAAGATCTGTGAATCCTTGAAAATCCTTTGCTTGAAAGTAAGTTTTCTAACTTTATTAAGCTTATTAACGTCAGGGTGAATTTATTATCTGTGGTATAAATTTTTACATAATCTTTTAAGCCTTCGATAAATAAAATATCTGAAAAGTTCATTTTTACATTTTCGTATTCAGCTCTTACAAACATAAAGTCCTGTTCTATTTCTGGTGCGGTCGTGTTTTCAGAAATAGCCTGAATGGCAGCAGTTGGATTAAAAATTTGCTGCGCTCGCACCACCGATTTTAAAAAACGATGAAACGGAATTGGTTTTACTAAATAATCAACGGCACCAAGATTAAAGCCTTCAACGGCATAATCAGAATAAGCTGTAGTAAAAATAATTAAGGGTTTCTTTTCTATAGTATTTAAAAATTCAATTCCCGAGAAATGTGGCATTTCAATATCCAAAAAAACCAAATCAATATTAGTCTGATTGATAAATGAGACAGCATCAATTGCATTATTAAAAGTGCTAACCAATTCTAGAGAATCTACTTTTCGAACAAAATCTTCTAATAATTCAACCGCTAAAGGTTCATCGTCTATAATTACACATTTCATCTGTTCTGGATTAAATTTTAGAAAATTGTTTTTGGTATTCAAAAGTAGTTTTAAACCAGTGAATTATGTTTTAAAATTATCATAAAATACTGGTTTTGTTCCTTATAAATTATGCTTTTACTGTAATAGTTTTGCTTAATGTATAACCATCTGTCAAATTTCCTGTTAAAGTAGCCAGTTCATCAGATAAACTATCAGAGAAAACGTTGTCTTTTGTATTTGCAGTATCGGCTTGACCGTGAGCAGCATAATTTGTACTTGAATATACTTCGCTTGAAACATTTTCAGGAAAAGCAATTTGTGTTACCAATAATGAAGAACCTCCGGAAGTTAAAACTTCTACGTGTACATGCGGAGCTCTGCCTTGATACCAACCTGGAAAAATCGAAATAAAGGAAATGTTTCCATTAACATCAGAAGTTTGTCTTCCTCTTAAAAAGTGTACCGTTGTGTAATCTGTTTGTTGCATAGAAGTACCGCCGTATTCAGAGTAATTTCCATCTTTATCGCAGTGCCAAACATCTACCAAAACGCCTTCTAATGGAGCACAATCTTTGCTTTGATTTTCGATAGTTAAATTGATAAGTAGTGCCACTCCAATTCGGTCAGATTTTATATTCTCTAAAACTAACTGACTTGGTGTTTTTATAGGGAAAGGTCCTTTTGTTTCTGCAGGCGAAACAGTACAACTTCCGTCAGAAGACTCTGATCCGTTATCATCGTTGTCGCTTTTAGAGCAGGATTCTAATATTTTTGTAGCGGTTGCTAATGATGCAATTCCTAAAATACTGTTTCGTATGAATTTTTTTCTGTCCATAATCATTATATTAATTTATTGCTGTCTGAATTTTATCAAGGTTCAAATTTAAGTGCACGCGATAATATTGATTGTCTTGTGTAATATTAAGTTCGTGCGCATTTGGATAAAGTAAATCAAGTCTGCTTTGAATATTTACTAAACCAATTCCTGAATTATCAGGGTCCTTTACATAGCTTTCTATTGTATTTTCTATCCAGAAATCGAGATTGTCTTCTAATATAAAAATCTTGATTTTTACGTGAGCGGCTCCTTTATAATCGGTTCCGTATTTAAAAGCATTTTCTACAAATGATATCAATAACAAAGGCTCAATAAATTTGTTTTTGGTATTTCCGTGAACATTTACAACAATGTCTTCGATATCATTGAGCCTGAGTTTTTGTAATTCAATATAATTCTGAATATAATTGATTTCTTTCTCTAAAGCCACCGTTTTATTATCGGTTTCATACAGCATATACCGCATTAATTCTGATAATGTTACGATGGCATCAGGAACCAAATCAGATTTCTTATGTGCCAAAGAATAGATACTATTTAAAGAATTGAATAAAAAATGCGGATTGGTTTGTTTACGCAAATAAATCAGTTCTGTATTTGTTCTATGTGTTTCGGCAATTAATTTGTTTTGCTGATTATTATAAAACTCTGATAGTGTTCTAATAATAGCGCTTATTGTTATAATTAAAATATAAAATAATGAAGGGCCAATTTTAAAAAACAAAGGTTGTTTTCCCATTGCAGCTCTTACTCTTTCACCTTTGTACATGAATTTCATGTCTTCTGGCGGGGGCATCATTCCTCTTGGTCTTAAGTGTCTGAATTCAGGAATAAAATAATTAATCCTGATAACCATAAAAACTAAAATTAAGGCAAATACAAATACAAAATAGAGCCAGTATTTTTTTTCTAAAAGAAGTACCGGAACCAGATAAAAATAATTAAGATAAAACAAAACAATTCCGGTTGCCCATTGTACGTAGAAATCATTATTGATCCTAAAAGGACTTTCGTAAAATTGAATTAAAGAAGTCAAAATAAAGAAAGTCCATATAATACTATGGAACAAAATTTTGTTAGAGTTTGTATTTTTAATGGCGCCTATATTCATTTAGATTTTTATTTTTAATAAAATTAAATCATTTTTTGTTACCGTAGGCGAAATGCCATCACGGAGTTTTTTTTCCACTAAATTACCAACTTTTAGAGCATCTTCTTCTGTAGAAAAGCTTTTGGTGTCGCTTAAAACCGGAATAACAGATTGTTTGATTACAATTTTATTTTTATAAGCAATTGAATATCCCCATCCTGATGTGGTTTTGAATGATTCGGTTTTTAATGTTTCACTTTTGTTGCAAGCTGCGAATAGTAAAACAAGTAAAAAAAACAGTAAATTCTTCTGGATTTTACTCCAGAAGAATTGTTTTTTAATATTAATTATCATCGTCATTTTGTTCATCAAGCGGTTTAAATTCCCATGCATCATCAAAATAAGTACTTCCTATTCTTCCCAACATATAAAAACCTCTGTTGTTAATGGCAAAACCAACTGCGTCAGTTCTTGTAGCGCCTTCCATTGGTGTTCTTTCAACCCAAAGATCTGTAATAGGGTTATATTCCCAAACTGTTTTTACACTTTCTCCACCAACAACATATCCTAATCCGTTCATCGTAAAACTTGAAGCATTAGCACGAACAATAGCGTAATCATCGTTGTATGAATCATCGTCATCGTCATCCTGATCGATATCACGTTTACGTGTCCAAACATCCGTAGATGGGTCAAATTGCCAAAAATCTTCCTGATAAACTCCGTTGTTAATACCAGTTCCTAAGTAAGCTTTATTGTCAATTACAAAAACAGTAGCATTACGTCTTTTGTTTCCGCTAAAACCATTTACAAGTGTCCAGGTATTGGCCTGATCATCATATTGGTAAAAATCCTTTAGATAATTTCCATCATAACCTGTTCCAAAATAAGCTTTTCCACCTGCCTGAAAACCTACAGCAGCATAACGGGCCGTTCCTGCAAAATCAGTTTTTTGTGTCCAGCTATTACTTGTAGGATCGTATTGGTAAAAATCTTTCAATTTATTTGTACCATCATATCCAAGTCCTACATATCCTTTATCATTAAGTGTAAAACCTGAAGCAGAACTTCTTCCAACTCCTGTAAAATTAGCTTTCTGTTCCCAATAATCTCCTGTTGAGTTATAAGCCCATAAATCTTTCAAATACTCATCTCCAGTATAACCGGTTGCTACATAAGCATAATCTCCAATAACAAAACTAGTTGCACTAGATCTTGCAGGTCCATCAAAAGCAGATTTTTTAACCCAGTTTCCTATTAAATCATCGTCGTCATCACTTTTGCTGCAGCCTATAAAAAGCAAGCTGGTAAATAATGCCGCGAATAATATTCCATTTTTTAAATTATTCATAGTGTATTAAATTTATTTATTGTTTGTATTTGATGCCAATTCCTAAAATATATCCGTTTCCGGTATTAAAATCATAAACCTTATGATTGTCGTTGTCAAGAAGATTGTATTTTTTATTAAAATCGTAACCTGCTTTAAAGTTTATAAACCAATTTTTATCTACATTTCTCTCATATTCAAGTGCCGAAGTCATTTGCGATACACTAACTTTTGCAGCATTGTTTACCTGATTAACTGAATTGTCTAAGTTGTAAAAATTACCATTAAAGCTATTGGTTAAACTAAATGCATTTCGAATATTATTAGAATATGAAATCTTAGAATCCGGAAAACCAATCAGCAATTCACTTTTGTCGTTTACTTTATATTGAAATGATAAAGTTGGAATGAACTTAGGATAACCAAAAATTGAGGTTCTTGAAACTCCAATGTTTAGGTTTGCTTTTGAACCAATTTGCTGACTAACTTCAAAACTTCCTAAAAGCGTTATATCTGAAGCTTTTAAATTTGTTTGAAAATTCGCAGTTGGCATAAGAGCAAGATTCAGTTTTGTGCTTGAGAATTTATGAGCGATTTCAAATTTGTTTTTTATCTGGATAAACTGATCCAGATTTTCAAATGCCTCAAAACTTCCCGCTTCGTAATTCACTTTCAAATTCGAATATTCAATTGTATTCTTTATTTCATTTTTTGAATCAATTGCTGCCTTAAAAAATATTCCAGCACTTGCTTCATTAAAATCAATTTTGTCGGTTGGCTCTGTTTTTAAATTCATATTAACTGAAAACTTTTCCTGGGCTTTCATATTAAAAAACGAAATCAAAAAAAGTGTACCTATTAATAGCCTTATTTTCATTGCTTAATTATTGGTTCAAAAGTAGGTGCCTAATGGTTTTAAAAAAAAGAAGATATATGTATGGCACTTTTTGATAGACTAAATACCGTTTTTTATGGCTGAACCAATTTTTCATTAGCATAAACCTATTGTAGATGTTTTTTTGCCATTTGTAGGCAAAAAAGGCTAGACTGTATATGTTATAGTGTAATGCAGAATAGTGCCATTTATATTTGTTGAAAAAATACGATTATGCATAAGTTTATATTGATGTTGCTTTTTGCTCTTACAATACTTTCGTGTGGTACAGATACAGATAACGGTGAATTTGTCGTTGGGGCTGATTATTTGGCCGTAAATAATAAGGTGATTTTAATTGATACTGTAACAGTAGAAATGTCTACCATAAACTTTGACTCACTTGTTACTTCAAGTCAGGGCCGAATTTTAGTTGGTAACTATGAGGATCCTATATTTGGAAAAATCAAATCAGACAGTTATTTTCAATTGGCAGCAAATTCTTATGCTTTGCTGAGCGCAGGTTCTGATACAGAATCTGTAAATTATGTTTTCGATTCTATTTCGATGATTTTAAAATATGATAATTACCATTACGGAGATACAACAAGTGTTCAGAAATTTGATATTCATAGAATTACACAAACAGTAAAGCCTAACACAGATGATGATAGTTTTTACAATAACTCCACTTTAAGTTACGGAACGGAAAGTTTAGGCTCGATATCATACATTCCGAGACCTGTAGGCAAAGACTCTATCAATATAAAAATGGATGCTGTTTTTGGAGAAGCAATTTTTCAAAAATTTAAAAAGAGAGAAATTACAGGTTTAGATAATTTTACCGAGTATTTAAAAGGACTTGTGTTGGTTTCTTCGACTAGTAATTCTTCTTCAAGTCTTATAGGGTTTAATACTACCACAAGTGTCGTCAGGATGTATTATTCTAAATACCAAAGTGATGAAGAGAAGTCTTATTATATTGATTTTTCGATTAGTAATGGTGCAAAACAATTTAACTCGATTTCATCTGATAAAACTGGGACATTAATTCAGAATTTACCCATTTCATCCAGTAAATTATCGAGTTCTTTAACCAATAAGCAAGGATTTATTCAGTCTGGAGCCGGAGTTGCCTGCAGGATTGATTTTCCTAATATAAAACAACTTAAATATATTTCGGAGAAAGGTGCAATTGTCGATGCCGAATTAATTTTAAAACCAGTCAACAATTCTTACTCAGAAAAATATCCTCTGGCTGATTCCTTAAGTGTTTTCGTGGGTGATAATTTAAATAGAATTAGTAGCACATTGTTAAATTCTGCAGGAGCTACAGTTTATGGTAAATTAAATCAAAAAACAGATGAGTTTAATGAAAATGTAGGATACTCAATTTCTGTGGGAGGTTTTCTTCAAAAAGAAATGTGGAAACAATCTGACTCCAAATCTTCTCTTATTCTAACATTGCCCGGAATTTCTAAATCTGTCAACAGAATTGTTTTAGGAGATCAAAAACATTTGAACAATAAGATTCAGTTGAAAATTTATTACATCTCATATTAAATGAAAAATAAAATAGCTTTTTTAAGTTGCTTCATTTTAATGTCGTTAACTTCATTTTCTCAAAGTATATCAAGTTCGCCTTATTCATTATATGGTTTAGGGAGTTTGTATGATTCAGATTTTGGTACAATTCCGTCTATTGGTTCTTCAGGAATTGCTTTGCCATCAAATGTGTTTATTAATAATTTGAATCCTGCATCGTTAGCATATTTACCTTTAAATCATTTTATGTTTGATATTGGAGGTAAAGCAATTGCAACAACTTATGAGAGTGGATCAAGATCTGAAAAACGTAACAATTTTCAGTTCTCGCACATTGCTTTTGCTTTTCCTGTTACTAAAAATTCGGGATTTAGTGTAGATTTAAAACCATATTCAAGTGCAACATTTAAAATTTCTAACCTAAAATTGCCCATAACAGATAGTCAGGAATATTATTATTTAACAGCAGCAGGTTCTGGCGGATTAAACAATTTTGATTTTTCGTATGGATATAGATTTGGTAAAAAATTAGCGGTTGGAGCTACTGCAACGGTATTGTTTGGAAACACTTCAGATGACAGGGCTTATTTAATTTCGAATTCAATTACAACGATTAGCAAAAAAACAGATTACAGTGGCGTGCGTGCAACGATAGGGTCTCAATATCAAATTGATTCTACTTTTACAATTGCTTCGACTTTCAAAGCTCCAACAAGAGTTAAGGCGTCAAAGGTGCAGACTGTTGAAACAATAGCAAATGAAGTTGTAACTACGGTTGAATCGGATGTTGCTTCAGATACAGATGATTATTATATGCCTTTGGAAATTGGAGTAGGAATAAGCAAACGGTTTAAGAATAATATAAATATGACAATAGATTATGAAAAGAGTTTATGGCAGAGCACCAATCAATCTGAGTTATACGGAAATTTTGTTAATCAGGATAGATATGCGTTTGGTTTAACCTATAGTCTAAAGAAGAATGCCAGAAAATATTGGGATCGCGTTCAATACTCTGCAGGAGCAAATTTTGACACCGGTTATCTTGAAGTCGATGGAAAAAGAATAAATAACGCTGCAATTTCTTTCGGACTTTCATTGCCTATTGAAAATACTTTTTCAGCCCTGAATATATCGTATTCTTACGGCCAAAAAGGAAGAATTTCAGATAATCTTATCAAAGAAAATTATCATAAAATATCAATAAATTTATCTTTGGACGGAATATGGTTCGTCAAGCGAAAATTTGAATAACGATTAAAAATCTTTTTCAATAACATCGTATTTATCGTTTAAAATTGATTTTAATACAGCAGAATTTCCATTTGTATAAAAAACAGGGGCTGTTTTTTCAGCATCTGAGAAACCTGCTTTTTCGCGCAATATATTTTGGGTTTGTCGCGCGACAGCTTCTCCGGAATCGATAATTTGGATGTGTTCAGGAAGTATTTTTTTAATCTGTGGAATTAAATACGGATAATGACTGCAACCTAAAACCAGATAATCAATATTAGCATCGATCATTGGTCGTAAATAAGATTCTAATAATTGAGTCATTTCCGGAGAATTTAAATTACCATCTTCAATAAGTTGAACCAATCCATGACCTACTTGTTCAATAATTGTAGTATGCTGAAACATTTCGGCAGTTTTATTGAATAACTCACTGTTTAGAGTTCCTTTTGTAGCTAAAATTCCAATTACTTGTGTTTTCGAATTATTAGCGGCAGGTTTGATGGCAGGTTCAATTCCTATAAACGGAATATCATATTCAGAGCGTAATTCCTGAATGGCATTTGTGGTTGCAGTATTACAGGCAACAACAATAATTTTGCAGTTATTTGCAATTAAAAAATCAACATTTTTTTTACTTAAAGCAACAATTTCTTCTTTGGTTCTTTGACCATAAGGAGCATTTTTACTGTCTGCTAAATAAATGGTTTTTTCGTTGGGAAGTAACTCGTGAATCGCGTTCCAAATGGAAGTTCCGCCAATACCAGAATCAAAAACGCCTATAGGATTGTTGTTTGTCATAAAGCAAAGTTACATATTTCTATGTTTCTCTACAATGTGGATTTTAAATAATTGAGTTATTAAAATGTAAAAAAAAATACTATATTTACATTTAACCTTAAATAACTATAAGTATGAAATTTATCAAAGATTGTCAGAAATTAACAAAAGAAGAGCAAAAACAAATTGTGGGCGGTAATGCTCCTTATTGTCCGGTTGGCAAAGTTTGCTATTTCGGAGAAGATAGCGCAGGTAACCTCCTTTGGAAGTGTGTACCACTAACAACTTCATGTTAACTTAGGTTTTAAATATTCAAGAAAGGAGTGTTAGTACTCCTTTTTTAATGAATCAAAATGCAGAAATAGTAGTATATTTGGAGCATGAAATTAATTTGGTTTTTATTTTCAATCTATCTGGTCTCATTGTCATTACTCCCTTGTAATGATATAGATGATTGTAGTTCTTTAGCAAAAACCGAACTTCACAAAAACCATTCTCAAGAGAAAAAATCAGATTTTCAAAACGATCAGTGTGCGCCATTATGTTCGTGTGCTTGCTGTGGAGTACATGGCTTTCAATTTCAAAAAAGTATTTTTATAATCGATAAGAACATAAGTTTTGTTGAAGCTAAAAAACAAAATGATTTTTATGTTTCTACTACTTACAAAGCAATTTATTTAGGGATTTGGCAACCTCCAAAATTAAGTTAAATCAATATTGTTTTTACTCGTAGCTTTTTGCCCGGGTATTATTTAGTATTTATTTAATTTAAAATCAAATGACAAAATATATTATTATTTTGGCTATGCTTTCGTGCTCGTTTGTTTATAGCCAGAACACTTTAAAAATTATTGTAAAAGATAGTAAAACCCAGGAAAATTTAATTGGAGTTTCTGTTCAGGTTCAGGAAACCATTATTTCAGGAATAACGGATAGTAATGGAACCATAGAATTAAATGCCATTGAAAATGGAGAACATAAACTAAGTTTTAGTTTTTTAGGTTATGAAAACTTTCTCTTAAATGTAACTTTCCCTCAAAAAAATAATGAAGCTTTAATCGTAAAATTAATTCCCGCTGAGGAAGAAGAATTAGATGAAGTTATTGTACAATCTACACGTACAAGCAGAACAATAAAAAATACGCCAACCCGCATAGAATCTATAGATGCCGAAGAACTAGACGAAAAGGCAAATATGAAACCAGCAAATGTAAGTATGGTTTTGCACGAAAGCACAGGTTTGCAAGTACAGCAAACATCAGCAACCAGTGGTAGTGCAAGTATTCGTGTACAAGGTCTCGACGGACGTTACACTCAATTGTTAAAAGATGGTTATTCAAACTTTGGTAATTTTGCAAGTGGTTTAAGTATTCTTGAAATTCCACCTTTAGATTTACAACAAGTTGAAGTAATAAAAGGGCCGTCATCAACATTATACGGAGGCGGGGCAATTGCCGGTGTAATTAACTTTATATCAAAAACACCTAAAGAAAAAGGCGAATATAACTTTATTCTAAATCAATCTAATATTGTTCAGACTAATATTGGAGCGTATGCATCGCAACGAAAAGGAAAATTTGGGTACTCTTTACTAGGATTAGTAAATTTTCAAAATGCTTATGATGTAGATAAAGATGATTTTTCAGAAACACCAAAATCGCATAATTTCACCATTAATCCACGTTTGTTTTACTATCCTTCAGAAACCTTGAGTTTTATGCTTGGAAACAGTTATACAAGTACAAGTATGAAAGGTGGAGATATGAATGTAATTGACGGAAAGGCTGACGCATACCATGTTTATTTTGAGAAAAACAAAACAATGCGTAACACCACAACTTTTGAAATGGATAAGAAATTCGAAAATCTGAATAGCTTTAAATTGAAACAAAGTCTGAGTCTCTTTGACAGAGTAATCAATATTCCTGATTATGAATTTTCAGGGCTCAATACGAATGCTTTTACAGATGCTTCATATGTTATTAATAAAGAAAAATACACACTTATAAGCGGTGCAAATTTGGTTTATGATAATTTTGAACAAAGAAATTTAGGTATTTTAGACTCAAAATCATTAACTACAGGATTGTATGTTCAGCATACCTGGGATATTTCCGAAGGTGTAAAATTAGAAAATGGTTTAAGGATTGATAATGTATCTTATTCAAATATTAATTTTTCGAAAAATCAAACTTTCTTCTTGCCAAAGATCTCCGCATTATTTAAAATAAATTCTCAATGGAGCAGTAGAGTAGGCGGTGGTTTAGGATATAAAATACCAACTGTTTTTACAGAACAAACAGAAACTATGCAATACCAAAATGTTCAGGCTTTGCAAAATGTAACAGCTGAAAAAAGTATTGGAGGAACTGCAGATATCAATTATAAAGGAAATATCTTCTCTGATTTAAAGTTTTCCATTAATCAAATGTTTTTTATAACGCAAATTAACAAGCCTTTGGTTTTACAAAATGAAGTTGATTATTCTTTCTTTGTCAATGCTTCAGAACCTGTCTTAAGTAATGGTTTTGAGACAAATTTAAAGTTTATCTATCAGGACGATTTTAAACTTTTTGTCGGATATACTTTTACAGATGCAAAAGCGAAATATCTAACCGGTAATCAGGTTTTGCCTTTAATGCCAAAAAATAAAGTAAACCTGGCATTGATCTACGAGAAAGAGAATAATTTTAAAATGGGTTTAGAAGGATATTTTACCGATGAGCAATTTTTATACAATGGAGTAAAAACACCCACATATTGGGAATTTGGATTCATGATCGAAAAAACATTATGGAAGAATTTCGCCTTTTTTATCAATTTTGAAAACTTTACAGATACCAAACAGAGCAATTATAAAAGAGTGGTAAATGATCCGCACAATGCACCAACTTTTGACGATATCTGGATGCACACTGAAGGTTTTACTATTAATGGAGGGGTAAAAATAAAGTTATAGAACAAAAAAAGGCTCAACTTAAGTTGAGCCTTTTTCAATACGAATCTATTTTATTAGAATCCTAAGTCTTTTTTAACATCAGCAGTAATGTTTGGACCATCAGCTAATAAAAGAGTAGAACCATCTAATACATATTGGAAACCTTTAGCTTTTCCAATTTTTTGAATAGAAGCTCTTACTTTTTCCATTAATGGTTTTACGATGTCAGTTTCTTTTTGTTGTAGTTCTTTTTGAGCATTGTCTCTATAGTCAACAATTCTTTTTTGCATGTCTTGAACTTCTTTAGAACGCTCACCGTTTACAGCTTCAGTTACAGTAGCAGCTTCAGCTTCATACTTTTTGATTTTTACTTGGTATTCGTCAACCATTTTTTTGTATTCTGCATCATATGTACCACTTAATTTTTGAAGTTGATTTTGAGCATCTAGCATTGCAGGCATTTTCGACATAATCTCGCTAACATCAACATGAGCTACCTTAGCCTGTGCATTCATTGTGTTACTTGCTCCTAAAACTAGTATCGCAGCAATTAGTAAAGTTTTGATTTGTTTCATCATTTTTAAAATATTAATTAATTATTGGTCGTATTTGATTTTTGTGTTTCGGCTTCTTTTGCTTTTTTAGCCGCTTCCCTCTCTTCTAAAATTTTCTTTTTTCTCTCTTCTAATTCTTTTTTACGTTGCTCGTAAAGTTTTTGTCTTTCTGCTGCCTTATCAACAGCTGCTGGTTCAGTAGTTGTTGCTGCCGGATCTGTTGTTGTCGATGCAGGTTTTGCCGTAGTTGCATTTGTACCAGCTTCAGTTTTTGTTGTTTCCGTTTTTGCAGGTTCAGAAACCGTGCCATTTTTTTTAGCTTCTCTTTCGGCAGCAATTGCTTTTCTTCTATCGTCGTATTCTTTTTTCTTAGCTTCTTGTTCCAGTCTTCGGTCTTCAATTAATTTTTCTCTGGCCGCTTTTCTTTCATCCAGTACTTTTTGTCTGTCTGCCATTGCCGGATTTTCATCAATTTCATTCTCACGATTTTCTTTAGCTTCCTGATCTTTCAATTGTTTCTTAGTCAATTGCTCACGTTTATCAGTTCTGTTCAATATACGTAAAACCTGATCGCTAATATCAAATCTTTTATTGCTAAAAAGCATTGTTAAATCTGATGATTTATCAAACACAAAATCATAATTTTTTGCTTCGGCAATATCCTGAACAGCTGTAAAAACCTGATCTTGTATAGGTTTTGCTAAAGCAGCTTTGTGTCTGATTAAATTTCCGTCAGCTCCAAATTGTTTTTCCTGATAGCTTAGCATTTCATCTTCAAGAAATTTAATCTCAGTTTGTCTTTCATCAATAAGTTCTTTAGTAAGTAAAGCTTTTTCAGCTTTAAGACTTTCTTTAAGATTATTGATATCTAACTTTTTTGCTTCAATTTCTTGTTTCCATTTCTGAGCTTTTAACTCTAATTGGGCTTTTGCTTCTTTATAATCAGAGACATTCTCCAAAATGTACTCCATGTCAATATACCCAATCCTAGTCGTTCTCGTCTGTGCCTGACTTGTATTTACTACAATCAATGCTAAAAATATAAATAAAAATTGTGTCCTCATAACATTACTTTATTTTCAAATTTTTAGCCAAATGTACTAAAAATTGTATTAAAACTGTTGTCCAATAATGAAATGTGTTTCCCAGCCATTTGCTTTATTGGTAACAGATCCAGGCAAAGCATCAAAACCATAACCGAAATCAATACCTAATAATCCAAAAGCAGGCATAAATACACGTAAACCAACACCTGCAGAACGATTCAAGTCAAACGGATTGTAATCTTTGAATGTTGGGTAAGATGATCCTGCTTCTAAGAATGTTAACGCATAAATAGATGCTGATGATTTTAATGTAATTGGATAACGTAATTCCATAGAGAATTTATTATAAATTGTAGCTCCAATTTGTTCTCCTGCGCTATTTACTGGTGTTAATGAGTTATTTGGATAACCTCTTAACTGGATAGTTTCTCTACCATCCATAGAGTAGTTGGCCATTCCGTCTCCTCCTAAATAGAAACGTTCGAAAGGAACAACACCTCTTGACTGATCATAAGCTCCTAAGAAACCAAATTCGGTTAATGTTCTTAGAACTAATTTACCGTATACTTTAGTATACCAATCTGCTTTAAATTTAATTTTGTAATATTCTAACCAATTGTATCTTTTTTGATCGACTTTACCAACATCAGTAGATGCGCTTTGATAATCAGATCCTACACCTACAGTATATGCTTGACCATTTACAGTTGTCGTTTTCGTGTAATCTCCAGGACTTATAGGCTGTTGATCTGAACCTGTAGTTGTTGTTGTTCCAGTATATCTTGTTTTGTATTCTTTTTGATTTTGTAAATCTGAGTAATCAATATTGTTAAATAATGAATATGGAGGTGTTACTTTTGCAGAAATACTAAATTCTGATCCGTAAGTAGGGAATATTGGATTAACCCCTTTATTACTTCTTGAAATTCCGATCGTATACGCTAAGTTTCTAGATGCTCCATTACCAAAGGTAAATAAACCTGTGTTGTAATTGTTCAAATCATAATGTTGGTAGCTTATCGACTGAGATAAAACAAAATAATCATCTGGCACTGTTAACCTTTTAGCTAGACCAACTTGTACTGTAAAAATATTAAAACTTTTGCTTTTATCCACATCTCTTGTAACATAATTATTTAAGAATTGTGTACTGTATGAAATAGATGAGCTAAATTGTACTGGTTTTTTCCCACCAAACCAAGGTTCAGAGAAAGATAAACTGTATGTTTGGAAATAAGTACTTCCTTGTAAACGAAGAGATACTTTTTGTCCATCTCCCATTGGTAAAGGCTTGTAAGCTTCTTTCTTAAATATATTTCTTGCAGAGAAGTTATTAAACGATAAACCTAAGGTTCCAATGAAACCTCCACCACCGTAACCTCCTTGAAGTTCTACCTGGCTAGATCCTTTTTCTACAACATGATATTCAATATCAACAGTTCCTGCTGCTGCATCTACGTTTTTAAATTTCGGATCGATAGCTTCAGGATCAAAAAATCCTAATTGTCCAATTTCACGAATAGTTCTAACCAATTGTTCTTTACTGTATTTTTCACCTGGTTTAGTTCTTAACTCACGGTAAATAACATGGTCGTTTGTCTTGTCGTTTCCTACAACCGATATTTTATTGAAATATGCAATAGGTCCTTCGGTAACTCTAATTTCGAAATCAATTGTATCGTTAACTGTTTTTACCTCTACGGCATTAATATTAGAGAATAAATAACCATTGTTTTGGTATAAATTCGTAATATCTTCTGCGTCAGGTTTTGTCTTGTCAGCGATTCTTTTTTCAAGCAAAACTCCATTATAAGTTTCACCTTTTTTAATTCCTAAATAACGGTTCAAAAGTTGATCTGAATAAACAGTATTTCCTAAAAATTTAATATTTCCAAAGTAATATTTGTTTCCTTCTTCCAGATTAATTTTGATTGCAAGCATATTTTTCTCTTTGTTATAAGTAACAGAGTCATATATAATACGAGCATCGCGGTATCCTTTTTCTTTATATGTAGCAATAACTTTTTCTAAGTCGGCTTTGTATTTTTCTGGAATAAATTTTGATTTTTTCAATATACGAAGAATATTTTTTTGCTTCGTATCTTTCATAGCCGCTCTTAACTGATTGTCAGTAAGTTTTTCATTGCCTATGAAATCAATTTTACTAATTTTTACCTTATCACCTTTGTCTACGCGGACCAGCATATTTACATGGTTCCCAGCAGTAGTGTCAGGGGTATTTGTAATGGTTACTTTAGTGTTATAATAACCCTCTTTCTTGTACTTATTTTCGATATAATTTTTAGTAGTCGTAATTAAGTTTTCGTTGACAATCTTGTTTTTTGTCAAATTATTATCCTTAATTAATCCTTCCACTTTACTTTTCTTGATGCCTACGAATTTAACTTCATTCAACTTTGGAAGTTCAATAATGTTTAAGTCAAGATAGATACTATCATTGTCAATTTTATTTACGTAAAAAGAGATTTCATCAAAAAGGCCAAGTTTGCCTAATTTTTTAATTGCACCACTGATTTCCTCACCGGGTACCGTAATTTCCTGTCCTTTTTGAAGACCGGAGAAAGTAACAACAGTTTGTTCATTGAAGCTTATTTTACCAACAACAGAAACTTTAGCAAGAATGTATTTTTTTCCTTGATCAAAAGGAACTCTTTCTTGTGCTTTTATTTGTGAAAAACTACCCAAAAGAAGAAGGGTAAAGACTATTTGTATTCTTTTTTGTAACACTAAAAAATTATTTAATTTGTTCACTGGTTTTTCCAAATCTACGTTCTCTTTTTTGATAACTAATAATAGCCTCATATAAATCTTGGTCTTTAAAGTCTGGCCATAAGACATTAGTAAAATATAGCTCTGCATAGGCTATCTGCCAAAGCAAAAAATTACTTATTCTATGTTCTCCACTTGTTCGTATTAATAAATCTACGTCTGGTAAATTTTGCGTGTAAAGATGCTCATTTATAATTGAATCGTCAATAGTGTCTATTGAAATTATATTATTTTTAACTTTATCACTGATGATTCTTACAGCATTTACCAATTCTTCTCGTGATCCGTAACTTAAAGCCAGTGTTAAGGTGAGACGTGTATTGTTTTTCGTTTTTTCTATAACATCCAAAAGTTCTTTTTGAGCACTTTTTGGTAATTTATCAAGATTTCCAATAGCATTTAGTCTGATATTGTTTTCTTGCAAAGTAATGAGTTCTTTTTTTAATGAATTGATCAATATTTTCATCAAAGTATCAACCTCCAGTTTAGGGCGGTTCCAGTTTTCTGTCGAAAAAGCATAGAGTGTTAGGTATTCAATACCAAGTTTAGCACAAGTTGTAATTGTTTTTTTTACAGATTTTGTCCCGTTTTCGTGACCAAAAGCTCTTAAAAAACCTTGTTGCTTTGCCCAGCGTCCATTGCCGTCCATGATAATGGCCAGATGTTTGGGTAAGTTTGTTTGATCTATGGAGTCTATTAAATTCATTTTATTATTCTGCGCAATAACAAGGTTTTAATCCAAAAGTATACGTTAATGTTACACCTGAAAAAACATACCAGTCATTATTATTTAAATTTCCAAATCGCAAGTCTTCATTGCCCGGATTACTTCCGTCAATGTTATCCGTAAAAGTATAACGAGCTCCAACTTCAAGTGCTAAAATAAGTTTTGGAGATACATTTGATTTTATTCCTAACGTCATAGGAATAGCAATTGAACTAGCTGTTTTCTCTTTCCTTGTTTGTCCTCCCGTTATGTATAATTCATCATAAAAGAAATAACTTAAACCTGAATATATATAAGGAGTAATTTTTGGATGATAATCATGAAGGTTAAAATCGAAAAAATTGAATTCTAAACCAGCAGAAAGCTCCTTAATGTTATTTTCGAACTTGTATCCTCTTTTGTTTCGTCCTGTTTCTTCTGAATCTAAATCATTTCCTGTAACAGAAGATTGTGTGTACGAAAAACGATAGGAATGACGAGGGCTTTTATTCCACTTGTACAAAATACCAAAAGCCAGTTTATCCGGATTAATATAGGTTGTACTTCCTACGTCACCAACGAAGTTACTTCCACCAAGAAAAACACCTATCTCATTAATCTGAGCATTAAGTGTAATAAGGGGGAAAAAACATAACAATAAATTAAAAATTTTCTTCATTTAATTCAAAATTGCGTGCAAATATAATAATTATCAATACGAATCAACGTTCCTTTAGTTAAATGTGCTTTTTTTTCAATATACAATATGATTTTGAGACATTTAATAATGATTCGATATATGCAAAACGGCAAAAAGTACTATAATCGTATAGTGTCAAATTAGAAAAGAGCTTAATTTCTTTTATCTTCTCCCCAAAGCAATTTGTTTCTCAAGGTTTTCAAGAAAGTTTCTCCTGGAATTTCGACCATTTTTATTTTAAAATCTGTTTTTTTGATCGTTAAAACAGATTCATTTTTTACAGAAGCAATTCTGGAGTCTAACGAAACCAAATATTGATCTTCTCTACCTGAAACACGAAGCTTAATTTCGGTATCGTCAGGAATTACAAGAGGTCTGGCTGTTAAATTATGAGGTGCAATAGGGGTAATTACAAGGCTTTTAACATCGGGTGTTAGCAATGGGCCGCCGCAACTTAAAGAATATCCTGTAGAACCTGTTGGCGTAGAAATAATTAATCCGTCTGCCCAGTATGAGTTTAAATATTCATTATTAAGATACGTTTCAACGGTAATCATCGAAGTCGTGTCTTTTCGGCTTACTGTAACCTCATTCATGGCAAAATTTAAATCCTCTTCAATAGCATCATTTTTGGGATCGCATGTTATACTTAATAAAGTTCTTTCAGAAGTAGTGTAATTTTTATCAATTACAAACTGCAAAAAGCTGTCGATATTTTCTTTTTGAACTGTAGCCAAAAAACCAAGTCTTCCTGCATTTATTCCTAAAATAGGAACTCCTGAATTACGGACTAAAGTAGCAGCTCTCAAAATAGTTCCGTCGCCGCCAATACTAATCAGCATTTCAAAACTGCTATCTAAGGATGTGGTTGCAGAAAAGGTTTTGTATTTCTTTTCTACAAGTTCCTTTTCGTGAAGCATTTTTAGAAAGTTCTCTTCTATAACCATTTCGACATTATTAGTGTTAAAAAACAAGAATATATCTTTGATAATGGGTTCGGTACTGTTCTGATAATACTGTCCGTAAATGGCTACTTTCATCTGATATTGAATCGGTTTTATTAAATTGTTTAATGCTAATTTTTTTGTCAAAACGATTAAACAATTAACCGGTTCAACATAGAAAACTATATATTAAGGTATTTGTCTAAATAATCAGAACGTTCTTTCAGGCTATTGATGTATGCATCTTCCTGATGTTCTGAGATTATTTCATAATTGTATCGTCTAAAAGTCTGAATAATTTCATTCATTGGTCCAATGCCAATTTTTACTGTAATCTGAACATTCTCCAAATCAGCTTCAGATATAAAACAACCCAGGATTTTGCCATTGTTGCTTTCTACAATTTGAGTAACCTGACCCATTGAATAATCTAAAAGACCTTTTTGAACAATAATAATTCCGCCTTGTTCTTTTAAAAATGGAGTTTCCTGAAAAAACTTCATGATATCTTCTATTTCATAATATCCTATATAGGTATTATTTTCATCAATAACAGGTACTGTATTCGTATGATTTTTAGCAAAAATTTCTAAAACGTCAAGCCACATCATTGATTTTCTGGCAAAATAACGCTCTAAAGTATATTTGTAATCAATGGCTTTTTTGTCGAGGTCAAAAGTTTCAACATCATCAGAAGCAATACTGCCAATGAAAATGCCATTTTCTAAAACAGGAAAATGAGAAAAATTAACATCAGCAAAAAAGTCCTGAACCGATGCTATCGTTTCCTGGCTATCAATTGCCCGAAAGTCGTTTGTGATATAGTTAGTAATTTCTGTCATAAATCAATTGAAGATATTTGATGCAAAATAATCAAAAAATAGCAAAAACTGCTACGTTTTACTTTGTATTTTTGTCGTAACAAATATAGTGTTACTAGAATTAATTATCTATTTATATGACAAAGTTAAGTGTAAATATCAATAAAATTGCAACCCTGAGAAATGCGCGTGGCGGAAACGTTCCCGATTTATTAAAAGTCGCTACAGATATTCAGAAATTTGGAGGGCAAGGAATCACCATTCACCCGCGTCCGGACGAGCGTCATATTCGCTATCAGGATGCAAGAGATTTAAAATCTATCGTTTATACCGAATATAATATTGAAGGAAATCCTCAGCACAATTTTATCGATTTGGTTTTAGAATGTAAACCAACTCAGGTAACATTGGTTCCGGATGCCATTGGAGCAATTACATCTTCTACAGGTTGGGATACCAAAAATAATCAAGAATATTTAACCGAAGTTATTCAGGAATTTCAACGTAACGGAATCAGAACTTCGATTTTTGTTGATCCTATTCCTGAAATGATTGAAGGAGCAAAAAAAACAGGAACAGACAGAATCGAATTATATACAGAAGCTTTTGCGCATCAATACGATTTAGGAAATAAAAACGGAATTGATTCGTATGTTAAAGCAGCAGAATTGGCGAATGAATTAGGTTTAGGAATTAATGCCGGACATGATTTAAGTTTAGATAATATTCAGTTTTTTAAACAAAATATTCCTGGATTATTAGAAGTGTCTATTGGTCACGCGTTGATTGCAGAAGCGCTTTATCTTGGTTTGGACAATGTGGTAAATATGTATTTGAATAAATTGAAATAATATTTTTTGAGTCTTTGTTAACTTTGCGAATCTCTGTGTAACAGCTATTTCACGGAGATTCGTAAAGTTTTCACAAAGATTCATAATGAATAAAATAAAAATAATATGCTCTACTCAAAAATAGAAGGCGAAGGAAAACCATTCATTATCATGCATGGATTTCTTGGAATGTCAGATAACTGGAAAACCCTGGCCGGACAATATGTCGATGCCGGATTTCAGGTTCATATTTTAGATTTAAGAAATCACGGACGTAGTTTTCATTCAGATGAATGGAGTTACGAAGCTATGGTTCAGGATGTATTCGAATATTGCCAGGCCAATCAATTAAATAAAATTGATATTTTAGGACATTCGATGGGAGGAAAAGTAGCGATGCTTTTTGCAACCACACATTCTGAAATTGTAGATAAATTAATTGTGGCAGATATTGGTCCGAAATTTTACAAACAACACCATCAGGATATTTTGGAAGGCTTAAACGCTGTCGATTTTTCTGTAAAACCTGGCCGAAATGATGTTGAAGCTACTTTATCCGAATATGTTTCTGATTTTGGAACGCGTCAGTTTTTGTTAAAGAATTTATATTGGATTGAACCGGGACAATTGGCTTTCAGATTCAATTTGGAAGTTTTCAATAATAATTTGGAAGCTATTGGAAAAGCTTTGGCAGATGATTTGGTTTTTGATAAACCAACATTATTTATTCGAGGTGGAAATTCCGGTTATGTTCAGGATTCAGATATTGATCAGATTCTTACGCATTTTCCGGATTTAAAAGTAGAAACTATTCCGAATGCAGGACATTGGCTTCATGCCGAAAATCCTAAATTGTTTTTTGAATTGACAACTGCATTTTTAAAGGAGTAATCAGGTTGATGAAAATTTAGTACTTTTATTAAAATTTTAAATTTAAAAAAATATGAAACTATTACTGAGACTTCTTGTTACTGCTGCCCTGGTTTTACTAATTGCTAATCTTTTGTCAGGCGTGCATGTCGCGAGTTTTGCAACAGCTGTAATTGTTGCAGTGGTTTTAGGATTGCTTAATCTTTTTATAAAACCAATATTGGTTATCTTAACATTGCCGGTAACAGTTATTACATTAGGATTGTTTTTATTGGTTATAAATGCAATCATTATTTTGCTTTGTACTAATATTGTTGGAGGTTTTGCAGTAGATTCTTTCTGGACGGCATTAATATTTAGTGTTATATTGTCTGTACTTCAGTCTATTACTTATAAAATATTAGGAGACGATAAATAAAACAGAATAAAAAGCGACTTTAAAAACAGCGCTAAATACAATAGATTAAAAACTTGGTTGGGTTGCAAAAATTTTATAATTTTGCAACCCAATTTTATTACGTAAATTAAAGAAGAAGATGGATATTAAAAGAATAGCAAAAGACGCTGTGAATGAAACTATTGTAATGACAGTTGTTCACATGGATTATAAAGGTCAGGTAGCAAAAAGAATAAACGAAAAAATGCCATTGGCTACTGTAAAAGGTTTTAGAAAAGGTCAAGTACCTAAAGACCTTGTTGAAAAACAATACGGAAAAGCGATCAAGCAGGAAGAAGTTAAGAAAGTAGTTGATTTGGCTTTAGAGCGTTTTGTTCAGTCTGAAAGATTAAATCTTTTAGGAACTCCTCTTGCTAAAGAAAACGAAAACTTTGATTGGGATGCTGAAGAACTAACTTTTGAATACGAAATTGGTTTAGTGCCAAACTTCGAAATTGATTTAGAAGCTAAAAACAATATCGTAAAATATATCGTTACTGCTGATGATAAATTAATCGACGGACAAGTAGAACGTATCCAAAAACAATTTGGAAAGCCAGTACCGCAAGAAGTTGTATCTGCAGATTCTGATTTGACAGGGACTTTTTCAAATGAAGAAAAAGGAATTGAAAATACAACTACAATTTCTGTATCTGCTTTCAATAAAAAAGCCGGAGATAAATTCATCGGTAAAAAAGTTGGAGATGTGGTTACAGTAAGCACAAAAGGTTTATTCGAAGATGATCACCAATTAATGGATTACTTAAAAGTAGCTCATGATGACGTTCACGGTTTAGATGTTGAAATAAACTTTACTATCGACTCTATCAATGGAGCAGAATTGGCAGAATTGAACCAGGATTTATTTGATAAACTTTTTGGTGAAGGAAAAGTAGCTTCTCTAGAAGATTTGAAATCTAAAATTAAAGAAGATGCTGAAGCTCAATTCGCGCAACAAGCAGATCAAAAATTATTATTAGACGTTCAGGATTTCCTTATCGAAAATACAAAATTTGATTTGCCAGCTGAATTCCTTAAAAAATGGTTGCAAACTGTTGGAGAGAAAAAACTTTCTGCAGAAGAAGCTGAAGTTGAATACGCAAGATCTGAAAAAGGTTTACGTTTTCAATTGATTGAAGGAAAAGCAATGGCTCAAAGCAATATCCAAATTACATTTGAAGATTTGAAAGGTTTTACATCAAAATCAATCAGACAACAAATGGCTCAATTTGGACAAACAAATCCAACTGACGAAGAAGTACAAGGAATCGTGGCTAGAGTTTTATCTAACCAGGAAGAAGTAAAAAGACTTTCTGAGCAAGTTGTAGCTGAAAAATTGTTAGAAGTGTTTAAAGAAAAAGCAAATCCAACAACAAAAGAAGTAACTTACGAAGAATTTATTGCCGCTTCTTACGGAGAATAATTTCTAAAAATTAATTATATTTGAGCGTCAGGAGATTTTTTTTCTTGACGCTTATTTTTTGTTTCAAGTTTCAGGTTTCAAGTTCAATTCTCAAAGAGGAGTAACCTCAAACTTGAAACAAAATAAACCTGAACCAAAAAACTAAGACAAATTGACATCCTTTAGAAAGAGGTATAACCTTTGATGGAAGAATATAAAGATATTACGTAAAACTTAGAACACTTAAATATGAACTACGGTAAAGAATTTAAAAAATTTGCTACAAAGCACCAGGGAGTAAACGCAATGTACTACGACAAAATCGTAGCAGCAATGAACCCAACAAACATGACTCCATACATTATTGAAGAGCGCCAGTTGAATATTTCTCAATTAGACGTGTTTTCAAGATTAATGATGGACAGAATTATCTTTTTAGGAACAGGTATCGACGATCAAATCGCAAATATCGTTCAGGCTCAGTTATTATTTTTAGAAAGTGCTGATGCAACAAAAGATATTCAAATTTATCTAAATTCTCCTGGAGGAAGCGTTTACGCAGGATTAGGAATTTATGATACAATGCAATACATCAAACCAGATGTAGCAACAATTTGTACAGGTATGGCAGCCTCAATGGGTGCTGTATTATTATGTGCAGGAGCGGCAGGAAAACGTTCGGCTTTGCCACATTCAAGAGTTATGATTCACCAGCCATCTGGAGGAGCGCAAGGAGTTGCAACTGACATGGAAATCAACTTACGAGAAATGTTGAAACTGAAAGATGAATTATATAACATTATTTCTCAACATTCAGGACAATCTTTTGAAAGAGTACACAAAGACAGTGAACGTGATTACTGGATGAAAGCTGACGAAGCTAAGGAATACGGAATGATTGATGAAGTTTTAAGAAGAGGTTAAAAAGTAGTTTCAGGTTTCAGGTTTCAAGTTGCTATCCTTAACTTTAAACCTGAAACATTTGAAACTTGAAACAAAAAATAAAGTTAAAAGTTACTAAGTTTATGAGGTTTTAGTGATAAATCTCAGAAACTTAGTAACTTTGCAGCTTAGTAACTAAAAAAGAATGGCTAAAGTAGTATTAGAATGTTCGTTTTGTGGAAGGAAAAAGCCAGAAACCAATTTATTGATTGCAGGTATTAATGCACATATTTGTGATAAGTGTATTGAACAAGCGCACGGAATTGTATTAGAAGAATTAAAATCAAGTGGAAGTTCAAAACTTGTAGGTGATTTAATTTTAAAGAAACCAAAAGAAATCAGAGCTTTCTTAGATCAATATGTTATTGGTCAGGATCAGACAAAGAAAGTAATGTCGGTTGCGGTTTACAATCACTACAAACGTTTAATGCAGCAGCAATTAGACGACGAAGTAGAAATTGAAAAAAGTAACATCATCATGGTTGGTCAAACCGGAACCGGAAAAACATTGGTAGCAAAAACTATTGCTAAAATGTTAGACGTTCCTTTGGCTATTGTAGATGCAACTGTACTTACAGAAGCAGGTTATGTTGGTGAAGATGTTGAAAGTATTTTAACACGTTTACTGCAAGCCGCTGATTATGATGTAACCAAAGCAGAAAGAGGAATCGTATTTATTGATGAAATTGATAAAATTGCCCGTAAGAGTGATAATCCATCAATAACACGTGACGTTTCTGGTGAAGGAGTACAACAAGCATTATTGAAATTGTTAGAAGGAACAGTTGTAAACGTACCGCCAAAAGGTGGACGTAAACATCCTGATCAGAAATTTGTTGAGGTAAATACACAGAACATCTTGTTTATTGCAGGTGGAGCTTTTGATGGAGTAGAACGTATTATTTCTAAGCGTTTGAACCGTCAGGCAGTTGGGTATTCAACATCTAAAAATGTAGATAATATCGACAAAGACAATTTATTACAATACATAATTCCAAAAGACATTAAAGATTTTGGATTAATTCCTGAAATCATTGGTCGTTTACCAGTCTTAACACACATGGACCCTCTTGATAGAGAAACATTACGTGCCATTTTGACTCAACCTAAAAATGCGTTAATCAAACAATATCAAAAATTATTTTTGATGGACGATGTTGAATTTAGTATTAGTGATGAAGCATTAGATTTTATTGTTGATAAAGCTTTAGAATACAAACTTGGAGCTCGTGGATTGCGTTCGTTATGCGAAGCAATTTTAACAGACGCTATGTATGAATTACCAAGTTCAGACGATAAAGTTCTAACAATCGACAAAGATTATGCAGAACATACTTTAAGTAAAAACTTATTGAAGCGTATGGAAATTGCTTCTTAAGATATAGATATAACTTTCTCAAAGTTCACCTTTAAACCTGTTCATTTATTTGAACAGGTTTTTTTTGAAATAAAAAAAATATTACTAAGATTCAAATGACAAGTTTATACATTAGTATAGCGTAAAATATTAGTTATATTTGTGATCAAAAACTTACAATGTGTGAATGTTTAAAGCCATGAACAAATCTTTTACTACTCTAGTATTTATAAGTTTTTTTTTAAACGTTTTTTCTAAACTCATGTGCTACGGAAAAATAATACTTATACTTTTTTTGTTTTTTTTTCTGTCTTGTGCTTCTCCATATCTTAAAAGCTATGAGCCGGTAAATACTTTTTTAGAATTAGAAAATGTTTCTAGTAAGAAAAACTATATTTTAAGGGTAAAGGAAAGTAATAATCAGACTTTAAGGATTTTTAATAGAGGAGAAGGATCTAAACATAAGGTATATCCAAATAAAACGGATTATACAAGTGAATTGTTTAATGAAAAGCATTGGAGAAAATTATATTTAAAATATGCTAATGATACTATTAAAAAATATTGGAAAAATGAAGATTTTCCCAAATATAGATTTGTAGAAGGAAAAAGAGAACAACTTTTTACGTATACTTTTTCTAAAAAATATCCAGATTTAAAAGATGTCGAAAATGTAGTTGTTTTATCTGAACCTATATATTATTATAACAAAAGATATGTTATGTTCTTTTATCATATTGACGATTACTTGTTTAGTGGTAACCCTCAAATTGTTGTTGTAATGAAAAGAGAAGGGAATAAATGGATACTAGTTGAAAAAATAGGAGATTACAGTTGTAGTGGATGTTTGTAGCTTTTTAATTTGATGAAATTTATCGGAACGTATGGAAATTGCTTCTTAAGATATTGATATAACTTTGTCAAAGTTTTGATAAAGATTAATATTTAACCTGTTCATTTATTTGAACAGGTTTTTTTTATGTCTTTTTTGAAATTGTTTTCATTTCCATTTTTATGTAAATTGGCAGCATGAAAAAAATATTGTACATCGCAATTATGCTGTTGTTATTCTCTTTTAATAAAAAAGAGAAACTTCGCAGTGAAATTAAAGAAATCAACTACAGCAGTTATTACAAAGAAGCACAGCAATATTGTAAAAGAAATAATCTGAATCAGAGTAAATTTATTTTGATAGATTTAGGATTGCATTCCGGTTTAAAAAGATTTTTTATTTATGATTTTAAGAAAAGTGAAGTTTTAAACTCCTTTATGGTAAGTCATGGTTGCGGTGATAATAGATGGGGTGCAACGTCATCCAAAGATAACGCACCAATAAGTAACGAAATTGATTCACATTGTTCTTCGACAGGCAAGTTTGTTATTTTAGATCGAGGCGTAAGCCAATGGGGGATTAAAGTAAATTATATATTACAGGGAAAAGATAAATCGAACTCAAATGCGAGAAACCGGGCGATAGTTTTACATTCCTGGGATGCAATTCCCAGTACTGAAGTTTATCCGGAAGGAACTCCCGAAGGTTGGGGATGTCCAGCCGTTTCTAATGAAAATATGAAAGAAATCGACAAACTTTTGAAAACAAATAAAAAAGTTTTAATGTGGATTATTAAGTCATAAGAAATTTATTCCTGAGAAAATAAAATTTCTTGCATAGCCCTGATCGAAACGGCATCCTTTTGCTGTGGGGTTCACAGCAAAAGATATAGTGTAGAGCAGGACTGGAGGTTCTTGTGAAAATGAAATTTCTGCTCCTAAAAATTACTGAACCCTAAATTTTTCCCGATATTCAATAGGTTTCATACCAACCATTTTATAAAATACTTTTCTAAAAGCTTTCGGATCGTTATATCCCGTTTTTTCTATAATTTCAGAAATCGAAAGTTGCGTTTGTTCCAGGTATTTTTTAGAGCTTTCAACTCTTATATTTTGCAAATATTCAATTGGCGGAATTCCCGTTACCTGCTTAAATCTTCGTGTCATGTTGCGCGCGCTGGTTGGAATATCTTTGGTGATTTCTTTCAGCTTTTCAATTTTATGATATTGACTTTCAATTTTTTGCTGCAACATCGCAACCAAACTGTCATTATGTAAATGATTTGGCCTGAAAGTGCTGAAATAGCTTTGTTTGTATCGGTTTAAATCAATAGAAAATATCTTGGCGATTTGTACGGCAATTTCATTTCCGCAATATTTTTGAACCAATAAAATTAAAAGATGAAATGTTGAGGTCGAGCCTCCGCTTGTATATAAACTGCCATCAGCAGTTAAGGTTTCTTCTGATTTTAATTTTACTAATGGAAAAGCTTTTGTAAAAGCACTGCAAGCGTCGACATGAGTTGTTGCTAATTTTTCGTTAAGCAAACCAGATGCGGCAAATAAAAAAGCACCTGTACAAAAACTCGCCAATTCAGCCCCAATTTTATGTTGCTTTTGTAGCCACGGAATAAAATGGCGGTTTTTTGCAATCATTTCACTCATATTATCCGTTGTAAAAGCAGGAATCAAAATCAGGTCTAAATTTTCGTTTGAAGTTTCGATGGATTTAACTTCATAGCCAAATAAATGCTTTTCGCTGATTTGCTCAGCCGATTGAAATAGCATTATATCAAAAGGTTTTTCAGCTTCGTTACTTAATTTATTAGCAGTTTCAAAAACTTCTAAAATCGCGGCTATACTTAATAATTTATAATCGTGCGGAACAATTAAACCTACTTTTTTGCTCATGATTTTTGATTTACAGTATCACGAAGATATAAATTTTGTCTTAAATGACCCTAAAGTTGACTTTTAATGTAGTTTTAGTCTTGTTGTAAAATTTTAAATTTGTTTTAAGAATTTGTAATTTTATATAGTCATGGAAACAAAAATATTTTTGAATCTTCCTGTAAAAGATTTAAATCGTGCAATATCATTTTTTACCCAATTAGGTTTTTCATTCAATCCACAATTTACAAACGACAAGGGAACTTGTTTGATTATCGGTAAAAATAGTAATGCAATGTTGCTAAGCGAAGAGTTTTTTCAAACTTTTACACATAAAGAAATTTGCAATACAAACACAACCAATGAAGTAATTATTTCTGTACAAACAGAAAGCCGCGAAAAGGTAAATGAAATTATTGAAAATGCTTTAAAAGCAGGCGCTACAGAATATCTTGAAGCCAAAGATTACGGATGGATGTATTATAGATCTTTTTTTGATTTAGATGGACATCATTGGGAATTTTCTTTTATAGATGAGGATCAGATACCGGATAAAATGTAATAATCAAGAAGTATGATAAAAGTTCAAAATACAATAAATGCTCCGATAGAAAAAGTTTGGGAGCTGTGGACATTGCCTGAACACATTAAAAAGTGGAATAACGCTTCTCAAGATTGGCATACGCCTTATGTAGAAAATGATTTGACAGTAGGAAGTAAATTTAAATTTACAATGGCTCTCAAAGATGGAAGCGAAGGATTTGATTTTGAAGGAATATATACTAACATCCAAAAATTTTCATTAATAGAATATAAACTTTTCGATAACAGAACTGCGAATGTTCGTTTTGAAAGCGAGGGTACAGAGGTGAAAATTACAGAAACATTTGAACCGACAACAAAAAACTCAGCCGATTTGGAAGAACAATTTTGTACTGCTATCATTCAGAATTTTAAGGAATATGTCGAAAATTTTAAAGAATAAGTCAATTTATAAATTACAAAACAAAACAGATAATGATCACAGTACAAAACACAATTAACGCATCAATAGATAAAGTTTGGGAATTCTGGACATTGCCGGAACACATCACAAAATGGAGTTTTGCTTCTCCGGATTGGCATACGCCTTATGCAGAAAACGATTTGAGAGAAGGCGGAAAATTCAAATCGACTATGGCAGCAAAAGATGGCAGTATGAGCTTTGATTTTGGAGGCGAATATACTCTGGTCGAAATAAACAAAGCAATTGAATATGTAATTGAAGACGGAAGAAAAGTTGAAATCACTTTTAAAGAAACACCAAACGGAGTAGAAGTTATAGAAAGCTTTGATCCTGAAACACAAAATCCAGAAGAAATGCAGCGCGGTGGATGGCAGGCAATCTTAGATAATTTTAAAAGTTATGTAGAAGCTAAATAGCTTTTTAGGCTCAAAGGTGCAAAGTAACAGAGGTTCAAAGGTTTTAAAAACTTTGTGGCAAAAAAAATTAACGAAAAAGATCAAAAAATGACAAAACAAATTTGGTTGAATTTGCCCGTAAAAGACGTGGCAAAATCGAAAACCTTTTTCTCAAAAATTGGTTTTTCCTTTAACGAACAACACGACACGCCAAGTTCGACTTGCATGTTGGTGGGAGACGGAAATTTTGTAGTTATGCTTTTTGAAGAATCACTTTTTACGAGCTTTTCTCAAAACAAACTGACAGATACACAATCAAGTTCAGAGATTTTAATTTCGATTGATGCTGAAAGCAAAGAAGAGGTTGATGCATTGGCAGAAAAAATAGAATTAGCAGGCGGTAACCTTTTTAGTCGTCCTGCAGAAAACCAAGGCTGGATGTACGGTTGCGGTTTTGCTGATTTAGACGGTCATCGTTGGAATGTTTTATATATGGATTTCAGTAAAATGCCTAAATAAAATTAGATATGGAAACACTAGAATTTAAAATTAGAATTAAAGCTTCGGCTGAAAAAGTATGGTCGGTTTTATGGAATGATGAAACCTATAGAAAATGGGCAGGAGTTTTTTATGAAGGATCATATGCAATAAGTGATTGGAACGAAGGTGGGAAAATACAATTTCTGGGTCCTAATGGAGGAGGAATGAATAGCATAATCGAGAAAAAAATTCCCAATGAGTATATGGCTTTTAAGCATTTGGGAGAAGTTAAAGATTTTAAAGAACTACCTATTGATGAAGAAAGTCAAAAGTGGATTGGTGCAATGGAAACCTATAGATTAACTCCTGACGATGAATTTACAGATCTTATAGTTGAGGTTGATGTAGTTGAAAATCATATCGATTATTTTAAAGAAACTTTTCCTAAAGGGTTAGAAATTGTAAAAGAACTTTCTGAGAATTGAGAAGAAAGAGGATAGAAAAAAGAGAATAGATTGTAATAAAACAAAAAAACAACAAACAATAAGTAATCATGGCAACATCAGTAAACCCTTATTTAATATTTAATGGAAATTGCGAAGAAGCATTTCTGTTTTACAAATCCGTTTTTGGAGGAGAATTTCCGTATATCGGAAAATTTAAAGACATGCCCGCAAATGAAGATGGAGGTTGTGCCGAAATATCAGAGAAAGATGCCAATAGAATAATGCACGTTTCATTACCAATTGGAGATACCATTTTGATGGGAAGTGACAGCAACGAACAATCTGGCGACGTTGCTTTTGGAGGAAATTTTTCAATCTCAATAAATGTAGAAAGCCAGGCAGAAGCAGATCGAATTTTTAATGGACTTTCGGCAAACGGAACCGTTTATATGCCAATGAATAAAACCTTTTGGGGCGCTTATTTCGGAATGTTCAAAGATAAATTTAACGTAAGCTGGATGGTTAATTTTGATGAAAATCAGCCTGATAAATAACAAAAAAGTTACGTTATTATAATACCAGAACATAATTGTTAAATTAATTCAAAAAGCACATTCTTATGTGCTTTTTCTTTTCAAAAAAACAAACAATATCCTTTTTTATCAACAATAGATTACCGATTTTTGTCGCTTCTTAATAACAAAGATAAAATGGCAATAGAAGATAAAGAGATTATTTTATTAAAAGTTTCAGGACATGATAAAATAGGAGTTACAGCGGGTTTAACAGCTGTTTTGGCTGCCTATGATGCTAATATTTTAGATATTGGTCAGGCTGATATTCACGATACACTATCATTAGGGATTTTGTTCGAGATTGAAGCCGGTTCTTCTTCAGGTCCCGTTCTAAAAGATTTGCTCTTTAAAGCTTATGAATTAGAAATTAAAGTAAAATTTATTCCAATTTCTGTAGAAGACTACGAAAAATGGGTAAAATCACAATCAAAACAACGCTACATCATCAATATTTTAGGCGAAAAACTGGCAGCTTCTCAATTGGCAGCGGTAACTAAAATAATGTCAGATCAAAATTTGAATATTGATTCTATAATACGATTAACTGGAAGGACTTCTATCGTTGAAAAAGAAGAATATCCTCGTTCTTGCATACAATTATCCGTAACAGGCGAAATTGTAGATAAAATTCATATGACAGCAAGTTTTATGGAAATTTCAAGAACTTTAAATGTTGACATTTCATTTCAGGAAGACAATATTTACAGAAGAAACAGACGTTTGGTTTGCTTCGATATGGATTCTACTTTGATTCAAACCGAAGTTATCGACGAGTTGGCAGAACTAAATGGAGTAGGAGAACAAGTTCGTGCCATTACAGAATCGGCAATGAATGGAGAAATAGATTTCAACGAAAGTTTCAAACAGCGAATGGCATTGTTAGAAGGTTTAAGCGAAGATGTTTTGCAAAAAGTAGCCGAAAATCTACCCATAACAAAAGGGGCACACCGTTTAATGAAAGCCTTAAAATATTATGGCTATAAAACCGCTATTTTATCAGGAGGATTCACCTATTTTGGAAAATATCTGCAAAAAGAATTAGGTATAGATTATGTTCATGCCAATGAATTGGAAATCATAGACGGTAAATTAACCGGTAAATATTTAGGCGATATAGTAGACGGCCAAAAGAAAGCCCAACACTTAAGAGCTATTGCAGAGAAAGAAGGAATTCATATCAACCAAACTATTGCAGTGGGTGACGGCGCCAACGATTTGCCAATGCTAAACTTAGCTGGTTTAGGAATCGCCTTTCATGCAAAACCAAAAGTAAAAGAAAGTGCCTCAACCTCAATTTCGAGTTTAGGTCTCGATGGTGTTTTGTACCTGTTGGGATATCATGACAGGTATATTGATATGATGTAGATCCAATACGTTTCGCGCATTTTTGTCATCCTGACGAAAGGAAGGATCACAAAAGAAACTCCGCAATCAAAATAAAACACAACCTTAGTTTTTCAATAAAAAGCTAAGGTTTTTTTATGGGCATGTCCCTCCGGGCCGGGCTATTCATTCCAATCTTTTGTGCCGAACCCCGGCACAAAAGGATTTTCATTTCTATCCCTCATGCGATTTAGTGGAATTAACTATTTTTATCGACATTTTTTGTTCAAGCCTACAATTAGTGATAATTTGTGAAATCCGTGTTTTAACTCTTCACTACACACATCTCCTTCAACTGCTCCAAATAATCCCTCTGATTCGAAAGTCTCGGAATTTTATGTTGCCCGCCTAATTTATCACGTTCCTTCAACCAATCGTAAAATAAATTCTCACGCGCGACATTAATTACCAATGGATTCAATGTCATGTTGTTGTAACGTTTTGCTTCATAATCAGAGTTTAAAGTCTGCAAAGTTTCATCAAGCACTTTTTGGAAAAGACCAACATCAGCAGGTTTTTTCTTGAATTCAATCATCCATTCGTGGGCACCTTTTTCTTTGTCCTGCATAAAAATAGGGGCAACCGTATAATCAATAACTTCAGTTTGAGTAATCTGGCAGGCTTTGGCAATCGCCTGATCGGTATTTTCGACCATTAATTCTTCCCCAAAAACATTAATATGATGTTTGGTTCTTCCTGTAACACGAATTCGATACGGATTTAATGAAGTAAACCGAACCGTATCTCCAATTAAATAACGCCATAAACCAGAATTGGTTGTAATAACAATCGCGTAGTTTTTATTCAGTTCAACATCGGCCAAACGAAGTACTTTTGGGTTTGGAGAATCAAAAGTATCCATCGGAATAAATTCGTAGAAAATGCCATAATCCAGCATCAGTAATAAATCGTTGGAATTGTTTAAATCCTGAATCGCAAAAAAGCCCTCAGAAGCATTGTATATTTCGTAATATTTAAAATCTTTACTAGGTACGATATTTTTGTACTGTTCTTTATATGGAGAAAAACTCACGCCGCCATGAAAATATACTTCAAGATTAGGCCAGATTTCAAGTAAATTTTGTTTTCCGGTATTTTCTAAAACTTTATTCATTAGAACCAGCATCCAGGAAGGAACTCCCGCAAAACTGGTTACATTTTCATTTTTAGTTTCATTAATAATAGCCGCAATCTTAGATTCCCATTCGGTCATTAATGAAATTTTGTTGCTCGGCGTACTGCTAAATTCAGCCCAAATAGGCATATTTTCAATCAAAATGGCCGATAAATCGCCAAAAAAAGTATTGTTGTTTTCGTAAATTTGAGAACTTCCGCCCAAGCGAAGACTTTTTCCTAAAAACAATTCAGAGTCTTCATTATTATTCAAATACAGGCAAAGTAAATCTTTACTTCCTTTATAATGGCAATCTTCTAAAGCTTCATTACTTACCGGAATAAATTTACTTTTAGCATTCGTAGTTCCGCTGGATTTTGCAAACCATTTAATTGGAGTTTCCCAAAAAACACCTTGTTCGCCCTGACGCGTGCGTTCTATTAAAGGTTGTAATTCTTCATAAGTCGAAATTGGAACTCTTTCTACAAAAGTCTGATAAGAGTTTATAGATGAAAATTCATATTTTTTTCCAATTACCGTATTCTCAGATGCCGTTATTAGATTATGCAATAATTCTTCCTGAACTTCATTTGGATATTTTAAAAAAAGTTCTATTTGGTGAATTCTTTGTTTGAGAACCCAAGAGGCGAACGAGTTAATTATTGATATGGGCATTGGTAAATTTTAAATTTTAGATTTTGGATGGCTTATTTTAGATTTTTCTCTTTACTATGAAGTAAACAAAAAAATTAAAATTTGAATATCTACAGACAAATGGTAACTTTGCTGTTGTACCAAAAATAGTGTTTTTTTATAAAAAACAATTCTATTTACCATAAGATTCTACTTAAAAATGTAAATTTTAATATTCAAAAATCTAAGAAGCGAATCTGCAATCTAAAATCTAAAATCACCAATCTAAATTCAAATGACATATCAAGGCGTACTTACAAAAATGCAGACAGAACTCGGAAGTCCAATTCAATATTATTTGGTTTTTGAAGATAGTTTTCTAAGCGTTAATCAGTTATTGAATAAAGACATTGAAATTAATTTTGTGGGTTATCAATGTTTGAATTGCTGTAAAAAGAAAAAAATATTCAGACAAGGTTTTTGTTACGATTGTTTTTATTCCAGCCCGGCCGTTGGCGACTGGATTATGAGACCTGAATTAAGTACGGCACATTTAGGCATTGCTGATCGTGATTTAGATTACGAACAAAAAGTGCAGTTACAGCCCCACGTAGTTTATCTGGCTGTAGCAAGTGAAATAAAAGTAGGGGTAACACGCAAGACACAAGTTCCGACAAGATGGATCGATCAGGGCGCCAGCCAGGCCATTGCCGTAGTTGAGGTTCCGAATAGATATTTAGCAGGAATTACCGAAGTGGCACTGAAAAGTTTCTATACAGATAAAACCAACTGGAGAAAAATGCTTCAGCAAACAACCCAAGCATTTGACCTGATTGCAGAAAAAGTAAAAGTAGAAGCTTTAATTCCTGCAGAAGCCCGTGAATATTTTTTCAGAGAGAAAAATGATTTATACGAATTGCAATATCCGGTTTTATCTTATCCGGCTAAAGTAGCAAGTTTAAATCTGGATAAAACGCCTTCATTTCAGGGAAAATTAGTAGGAATCAAAGGCCAATATCTGATTTTCGAAAACGGAACCGTTTTTAATATTAGAGGTTCAGAAGGCTATGTTGTAAATATAAACGTCTAGTAATATCACCTAACCGTCTGGTATTTTTGGCTAACTGTCTAATAATTTATTGATTACGTAATAATTACTTTAATTTTAAATCACTTTCAAGCGCAAATAAGTGTAAATTTTGATACATTTACTTACAATTTTGTAATAATAGCTTATTGAAAGAAATTAATTTTAAAAAAGAAAACTACCTAGTTTTAAACTAATTAAACGCATAGGTTTTTTTAAAATTAATTGGAGATTTCTAATTCTAAAAATTATTATTAAAGATGAGTGTTTTAGGCAAAATAAACCAGTTTAGACGAGGCGCAATGCGCAATCTGACTAAGAATATTGGGAAACCCAAAACGGAAAGAAATATTATTTTGGTGGATAAAGCCGAAATAAAAAGAGTTTTGATTTGCAGACCCAACGGACGACTAGGTAATCTTTTGCTGATTTCTCCTCTTGTTCAGGAAGTTGAAGAGATGTTTCCAAATTGTAAAATCGATTTGTTTGTAAAAGGAACGTTGGCGCCAATCATTTTTGAAAACTACGAGGCTGTTAATAAAACAATTCATCTCCCTAAAAAACCTTTTAAAAGTTTATTAGAATATATGAAGGTTTGGATTTCTATAAAACAACAACCTTACGACATGGCTATAAATGTCGATCAAAATTCTTCTTCAGGCCGATTGGCAGTAAAATTTTCAAATGCAAAGTATAAGTTTTACGGAGATCTTGATGAGCAATATTCAGAAACAAAAAATGATTATGAACATATTGCTAAATATCCCGTATACAATTTTCGAAACTATTTAACGAAATTAGGATTAGCAAAAAGTAATAAAATAATTCCACCGTTAAATCTTAAGCTTAACCCTTTTGAGCTTGATAATGGAAAGAAAATCATCGATCTTATAGTCGATCCATCCAAACGAACTATTGGCATATTTACATTTGCTACAGGAAATAAATGTTTTTCAGAAGAATGGTGGTTAAGCTTTTATTCAAGACTAAAGTCTGAATATAAAGATTATAATATCGTAGAAATTTTACCCGTGGAAAACGTCTCTCAAATCGGATTTGATGCTCCAACATATTACAGTAAAGATATCCGCGAAATAGGCTCAGTAATTGCAAACATAGATGTATTTATTGGTGCTGACAGCGGAATTATGCATTTGGCAAGTTCTGTACAAACTCCAACAATTGGTTTGTTTTCGGTTTCAAACATCAAAAAATACGAACCTTATGATGGCAGTAGTGTCGGAATCGATACTGAAAATTGTTCTCCGGGAGAATATTTCAAAATTCTGAATTCAATTCTAGCAAACGGAAAATTAAAAACATATTCAAAAGCAGTTTAAAATTAAAAAGGCCATTCATGTGAATGGCCTTTTTAATATAATTTGATTCCTTATTTTTTCTTTTTAAATAAACCATTTAATAAGTCACTTGCTTTTTTGGTCGCTTCCTGAGTATTCTTTTCTTTCTCCGTTGCAGCCGCTTTTGTAGTGTCTTTCGCTTTTGTGTTTTTATTGATCAAATCACTAAGAGCCGAAGCACCTTTTTGTGTTAGTTTCTCTTTTTGTTGGGTCACAACCTGAGAAGCTAAACTGTTAACAGCACTTTTCATATCTGTTGATACTTTCGGATTCGAAAAATTACCTGTAATTAATGCATTAACCGGGATATTTTCCAGTTTAGCAGCATCTGCAGGAGACATTTTTGCAATCAAAGCATTTGCCTCAGACCCTAAATATTTAGCAGGAACATCTAATTTTAAGTTGTAATTCATCGTTTGGTCAAAACCGTGCGAACCTCCAACAGTTACTTTAATGTCTTGGTATTTAATGTCAAATGGTTTTACATTTACTTTTCCGTCATCAAAAGTCAAAGCCATTTTCAAATCATTCAAATTCAATTTGCTAGCGTCAAGGAATTTAATGTTTGAAGTTAAAGAATTTAACAAAGTTGAGTTTTTGGCATTTACACTTGTAGAAAGCAATTGACCAACTAAATCTCCAGAAATTGATTTTAAGTCCGGAGTCAATTCATTTGCATCCAGGTTTCCATTCAATTTTATAGTCGAATTAATTTTCCCATTTACAATTCCTGCCAATGGAGCAATTTTTTTCATCATGTCTAATTGCGTAAAAGTCTGTGCAATATCAACTTGATTGAAACCTAAATTCATATCAAAAGTAGGTACTTTCGATTTCGTCGAAACAGCTCCGTTTAAGCCAATCGTTCCTCCAAAAATAGATGTTTTAAAGTTTTCTAAAGATGCTTTTTCATCTTTAACGATCAATCTTCCCGAAACATCTTTTAGTTTTAAATTATCATACAAAACCGTATTTGCTTTTGCATTTATCGTACAATTTAAAAACGCCGGAATCTTCATTGCTTCTGCAGGTTTTGCAGTTCCTGATTTTGTTTCTGTAGGTTTTGTTTCTGTTCCTGTTTTTGCAGGTGCAGGTTCTCCTGAAGTCATAAAATCATCAACAGCCAATTGGTTTGAGCTCATATTAAAGTTTCCTTTTAGTTCCTGTTTTTTGAACATGAAACCGTAGAAATTCTCTAAAACCCCGTTTATGCTAATGTCACTTTTTCCTGTAGTAGCGTCAAATTGTTTTAAGTTAATTCTACTCGGATTAAATTCTACCAAAGCCGTACTAATATTCATCGACTTATTATTCTCGTCAGTATATTTAAATCCTGACAAGCTCATTGTTCCTGCATTTTTGATGTTTTCGTATTGGCTTTTTTCTACCGAAGCCATGTCAAATTCTGTAGTAACATCAGCTTTAAGAATACCAGCCAATGGTTTGTCCATTTTTATTGGATATGCTTTTGAAAGGTTGGCTAGATTAATAGTTCCTTTTAAAGCCGCTTTTACCAACGGATTTACCGTAATATTTCTAACATTTGCTTTAGCACTAAAAACATCCTGATCAATTTTGAATGATAATTGATCTAAATTTACATAAGTATCATTTAAAATACCGGTTTCATTGATGATTTTGGTATCAATAACAATATTCTGAACCGATTTTGGTAAGTTCGGATATTGGAAAGAGGAATTGTTTGATGCAATTGCAATATTGAATTTAGGAACTGTAGTTTCTGTTAATTCTCCTTTTGCAAAACCAACAATTGTAAAATCTCCGGTCGTTTTTACGCCTTCTAAACTCGAAGCATAAGCCGAAGGAATTAAGCCTAAGAAATTGGTAAAAGATGAAGTTGGTGTTTTAAATTTCAAATCATAAATCTGACCTGCTTCAACCATCTGAATAAATCCGTCAAATTCTAAAGGCAATTGGTTTATTAAAGCTTTGTTTTCTTTAAAAGTATATTTACTTTTCTCTAAATCAATTCCTAAAACAGCATCTAAAGTCAATTTTATATTTTTCATATAATTAACCTTGTCCATATCTAATGAAACATTCGCTGTTGTTTTTGTGTTTAAGTCAAGTTTAGAATTGGTAAAATCCCCTGTGCCTTCATGGTTTAAACTATCAATAACCATTTTTATTTTAGAACCCTGATCAATATATCTAAAAGTGAAATTTTCGATTTTATAGTTCTGTATTTTTAAAGCAAGTGGTTTGCTTGCTTCTTCTTTTTCTGTTTCTTCTTTTTTATCTTTTAATGCAATATCAAAGTTTCCAACACCATCTTTATTAAAGATAATATTGATTAAACCGTTCTGAGAACTAATTCCCTGAATGTTTAAAGGTTCGTCTTTTCCTTTAAAAAGTTCCTTGATACTCATTTTCAAATTCAATTCGCCTAAAGAAACCAAAGTATCACCTTCAAAAGGAGCTTTATTGATGATGACTAATTTCTCAATTCCTACGGTAGCATTCGGGAAGTTTTTAAACAAACTTAAATCAGCGTCAGCAAAACTCACTTTTGCATCTACACTTTCATTAATAGCTTCTGCAATTTTTGCTTTTATCTGATCTTTAAAAAGATATGGAATAGCAAATAATGCGGCAATAATTACCACAAGGACAATGGCTGCGATTTTTAAAATTTTCTTTAACATAATTAATTATAGATTTGAGGTTTTAAGGTTCTTAATTTAATATGTACTATTCCTGCAAAAATAGACTTTTTATAATTGTGTTTATTTGAAATTTTTCATAAAAAAAACAATAGCCTGCCGTAAATCGAATTTCGATTATTGGGCAAGCTATTAAAAAAAAATAAATTAATTTTCTATCTCTTTATATGTGGGCGTATACGATTTTGTCTGATGCGCTAATTTTTTGCTAAAATAGGCAGGACAAAGTGCTAAAGGCGTTAAGCGTAAATTAATTTTGAGTTAATTTAATAATAGCGGTTTAGTATAAACGCCCTCGTATGCTAAGAAATTGTTTTATTTAAATAAAAAAATCCGTTTGAGGTTAATCAAACGGATTTAGAAATTATTTCTTACAGGCCAGTTTATTTGATATTTAACCCAAAAGGCAACATCGCCTGGACACCTTTTTGTTTTTGAAGCCTTTTTACCTGTTCTATAAGAAGGTAGTTTTCTTCGCCAATCTCTTCTTTAATAAAAGCTTCTTTAGATTTTGCAAAAGGCAAGCCTGATAATACATCATTAAAAGATTTTTCGTATTCAGGATAGTTTTGTGTGCTGTACGATTTTATTTTAGCAATTTTTGCAGCTTCGGCAATCGCATCATTCAAACCTCCAATTTGATCTACTAAACCAATTTTTATGGCTTCAGAACCTGACCAGACTCTTCCTTGTGCAATGGCATCAACTTGTGCAAAAGTCATTTTTCGGCCTTGGGCCACATGCGTTACAAAAGTATTGTAAATATGTTCTACACCTTCTAAAGTAAAAGCTTTGAATTTTTCATCAACCGGAACAAACGGACTGTAATTTGCTGAATTCTCGTGTGTTTTTACCTGTTCTGTATTAATTCCTAATTTATTGGCTAACGGACTAAAGTTTGGTAAAATACCAAAAACCCCAATGGAACCTGTGATGGTATTTTTTTCAGCAAAAATTTTATTGGCATTACAGGCAATATAATATCCTCCTGATGCAGCGTAATTTCCCATAGAAACTACAACTGGTTTTACTTTTTTGGTAATTTCAATTTCTCTCCAAATCAAATCAGAAGTTAAAGCGCTTCCGCCCGGACTATCAATTCGAAGTACGATTGCTTTTACATCATCATCTTTTCTTGCTTCTTGTAGAGAACGACGCATGGCGCCTTCTCCAATAACGGTTACATCGCCTTCACCGCTTTGAATTTCGCCCTGCGCATAAATAATCGCAATTTGATCGCTTGAAGAATTAGATAAAGCTGTTGTGATATTATTTTGAGTATAATCTAAAATCGAGATTTTGTTATAATCGTCATCGCCGGTAACTTTCAATGCTTTTTTGATGGCGTTATGATACACATCTTCATAAGCAACGATGTCTACTAAATGTTGCGCTTTTGCCATTTCCGGAGTTCTGGCTAATAAACCGTTAGCGATTTCATTTAATTTTGGAAGCGGAATATTTCTGCTTTTTGAAATGTCTGTAGAAACATTTGTCCAGATAGAGTTTAACAGTGCCGTAATTTGCTCTCTGTTGGCATCGCTCATTTTATTTTCTAAAAAGGGTTCAACGGCACTTTTGTATTTTCCGTGACGAATCACTTCCATATGAATACCTGATTTATCCTGAAAATCTTTAAAAAACATGACTTCAGACGAAAGCCCTTTAAAGTCTAAATCTCCCGCAGGATTCAAATAAATGGTATTGGCAACGGAGTTTAAATAATATTCTTTTTGAGAATACGTATTGGCATAAGCCCAAACAAATTTTCCTGATTTTTTAAAGCTTTCCAGCGCATTTCTCAAATCTTTATATTGAGCCAGTCCTAAAGACGATTCATCATTTAAGATTGATATTCCTTTAATTTTATCATCAGTTTTAGCCGCTTCAATGGCATTAATCACATCGGTTAGGCCAACTCCTTCTTTGTCAGAAAAAACACTAACCCACGGATCTTTGTATTTTCCGGCATAATCATTATTGATTTTTTTTAAATTTAATTCAATAACCGAATCAGCTTTAACAGAAACGCTGTCGTCTCCTCCAAAAATAGCACCAATAAGTATTACTCCAAAAAAGAATAACATGATAAATACAAAAATACCAATTACTGTGGCAATTACATTTCCTAGAAATTTCATAAATATATTTTTTTAATAAGTAGCGAAAAAGAGTAATAAGTTACAAATTTTCAGGACAAATCCGCAATTAAAATGCAGACTCGTTTCACAAATATATTGTTAATTCTAAAATAGTTTTAGTTAATTTGCATTAATTATGAAATCACAGCATCAGGTCGTTTTATCTATAGGCAGTAACCAAGGAGATCGGTTAGCAAACATCCAAAGTTGTATTACTTTGATACATCAGGAAGTAGGAACCGTAATTGAGGTTTCAAAACTATACGAAACGCCTTCCTGGGGATTTGAAAGTGATGCTTTTTATAATTGTGCATTGCTTTTGCACACCAATTCATCTGCACAAAAAATACTAAATCAGGTTTTAAAAGTTGAGAAACAATTAGGAAGAATCAGATTAAATCAGGAAGGTTATCAATCCCGAATTATTGATGTTGATTTAATTGCTTTTGATAATGAAATCATCGAATCTGAAAAATTGCAGATTCCACATCCTTTAATGCAAAACAGAAAGTTTGTATTGTTGCCAATGCAGGATTTAAAATTAAACTGGAAACATCCGATATTTCATAAAACAATAGCCGAGTTAATTTCCATAACACCAGATGATAGTGTTTGTACCGTTGTACAGGATTTGAAAAATCCGTTGCAGGAAATTCCGTTACAAAGGTTTAATTATATTGCTTTTGAAGGAAATATTGGTGCCGGAAAAACTACTTTGGTCAATAAAATTGCCGAAGATTTTAATGCTAAAACCGTTTTGGAACGTTTTGCAGATAATCCGTTTTTGCCTAAATTTTATAAAGACCAAAACCGTTACGCTTTTCCGCTGGAAATGTCTTTTTTGGCCGACAGATACCAGCAGTTATCAGATGATTTGGCGCAATTTGATTTGTTTAAAGATTTTATAGTAGCCGATTATCATATTTTTAAATCCCTGATTTTTGCCAAAATTACCCTTGCAGAAGACGAGTATCGTTTGTATCGAAATTTATTCGATATTATTTACAAAGAAATGCCAAAGCCCGATTTGTATATTTACTTATACCAAAATACAGAACGTTTGCTCGAAAACATCAGGAAACGCGGACGAAATTATGAGCAAAATATCGAAGCCGGGTATTTAGATAAAATAAATAATGGTTATTTAGAATATATTAAATCTCAAACCGATTTAAATGTTCTGATTATTGATGTTTCGAACCGTGATTTTGTTAAGAAACATGAAGACTATCTTTTTATTTTAGATGAAATTCAAAAGAAAATCTCTTTTCGATAATTTTAAAAATAAAAAATTATTTAGGCCAATTCATTTTTTGAAACAAATCCCAAACTACAATTCCCGCGCTAACAGAAATGTTTAAAGAATGTTTGGTTCCCAATTGAGGAATTTCAATACATCCATCGCAAATTGCAACGGCTTCCTGAGAAACACCGTATACTTCATTCCCAAAAATCAAAGCATATTTTTTATTCTCTTCCACTTTAAAATCCTGAAGAAAAATGGCGCTTTCAACTTGTTCGATCGCAAGAGTTAATACTTTTTCTTTTTTAAGGTTTTCAATAACTTCCAAAACATTTTCATGATGTTCCCATGTAACAGTTTCGGTAGCGCCAAGAGCTGTTTTGTGAATTTCTTTATTTGGAGGAGTGGCTGTAATACCGCACAAAATTATTTTTTCGATCAAAAAAGCATCAGCAGTTCTAAATACAGACCCAATATTATGAAGGCTGCGAATATCATCTAATACTAAAATTAGAGGTGTTTTGTCTGATTTTTTAAAATCTTCAATCGATTTGCGGTCTAGTTCGCTATTTTCCAGTTTTCTCATTTGGGTTGATTTCAAGTCATAAAAAAAGCTTCCAAAGATAAGGAAGCTTTTTCTATTATTTTATTGTTTTTCAGATTAGCTTTTTACTGGATCTGGTAAAACTGTACCTTTAATTGTAAGTACTTTTGTTGGTTGTCCTTCAGCATTAGAAGTTACAGTAACCGTTTTAGTAAATGCACCAACTCTGTCAGTAGCATACTTTACACCAATAATTCCTTTAGCACCCGGAGCGATTGGCTCTTTTGGTGTAGTTGGTACAGTACAACCACAAGATCCTTGTGTGTTAGTAATGATTAATGGTTTTGTTCCGTTATTAACAAAAACAAACTCACGTTTTCCATCAGCATTGTGAGCGATAGTTCCGTAATCAATAGTTTCAGTTTCAAAAGCCATTCCAGCTCCTTCAATTTTAGCAACTTTTGCAGCTTTGGCTTTTTTAGTGCTTTGAGCGTTAGAAGCTGTAATTCCAACTACAGCTAACATAGCGATTAAGATTATTTTTTTCATCTTTTAAGAGTCTTTTTTAATTATGAACAAATCTATATAAAAATCTTATATCTGAACTTAAAAAAATCTTAAAATATTTTAATTTTTGAACCCCTTCGATATTCCTTCAAAATATTATAAATTCGCTGTCTTAATTTTCATTTAAAAACATACTAATTTGGCAGCTAAAGAAAAAGTGGTGAAAGAAACACCTTTAATGAAACAGTACAACGAAATCAAGAGAAAATATCCTGATGCATGTCTGCTTTTCAGAGTAGGAGATTTTTATGAAACCTTTGGAGAAGATGCTGTTAGAGCGTCAAAAATCCTGGGTATCACACTAACTAAAAGAGGAGCAGGTTCTGATACCGAAACCGCTTTGGCTGGTTTTCCGCATCATTCTATCAATACCTATTTGCCAAAATTAGTAAAAGCCGGACTTCGTGTAGCAATTTGCGATCAGCTTGAAGATCCAAAAATGACTAAAACAATCGTGAAACGAGGCGTTACAGAACTGGTAACTCCCGGAGTTTCGCTAAACGATGAGGTTTTACAATCAAAAACAAATAACTTTTTAGCATCGGTATATTTTGCAAATAAAAGTATCGGAGTTTCTTTTTTAGACGTTTCTACCGGAGAGTTTTTAACAGCTCAGGGAAATGCGGAATATATAGATAAATTATTGCAGAATTTTAATCCGAGTGAAGTTCTGGTTCCGAAAAATAATAAAGGTGATTTTAAAGCTGCTTTTGGAGAAGATTTTCACAGTTTTTATCTTGAAGACTGGATTTACAAAGAAGATTATGCTTTAGAAACGCTTACCAAACATTTTCAAACCATTTCTCTAAAAGGTTTTGGTATTGAAGAATTAAAAGAAGGAATTATTGCTTCCGGAGCAATTTTATATTATTTATCAGAAACACAACACAATCGCGTACAACATATCACCGCCATTCAGCGTATTGCAGAAGATGCTTATGTCTGGATGGACCGTTTTACGATTAGAAATTTAGAATTATACCACAGTTATAATCCAAATGCTGTGACGCTTCTAGATGTTATTGACAGGACACTTTCGCCAATGGGCGGCCGTTTGCTAAAACGTTGGCTGGCTTTACCATTAAAAGACAGTAATAAAATAAAAGGACGTCACGATGTAGTTTCGTACTTAAAAACAAATCCTGAAATTTTACATACAATTCAATATCAAATCAAGCAAATTTCAGATTTAGAGCGTTTGATCTCTAAAATTGCAGCCGGGAAAGTTTCTCCCCGCGAAATTGTTTATTTGAAAGAATCTCTTGATGCTATTATTCCGATAAAAACCTTAGCACTTGAAAGTCCGCAGGAAGCAGTGAAAATTATTGGAGATAGTCTACATGCGTGTGATTTATTGAGAGAAAAAATTAAAACTACTTTAAATCAGGATGCGCCGGTAGCGGTTGCTAAAGGAAATGCAATTGCAAAAGGAATTAGCGAAGAATTAGACGATTTACGCGCTATTTCTACTTCAGGAAAAGAATATCTGGAAGGAATTGAAAAAAGAGAATCAGAAAGAACCGGAATTTCTTCCCTGAAAATTTCCTTTAATAATGTTTTTGGATATTATATTGAAGTTCGAAATACACACAAAGATAAAGTGCCGGAAGAATGGATTCGTAAGCAAACGCTCGTAAATGCAGAACGTTATATTACCGAAGAATTAAAAGAATACGAAACCAAGATTTTAGGTGCCGAAGAAAAAATTTATAAAATTGAATCAGATCTTTTTGAGCAATTAGTAGCCTGGATTTCTACTTACATAAAACCGGTTCAAATGAATGCCAATTTGGTAGCGCAATTAGATTGTTTGTGTTCGTTTACGCAATTGGCTGTCGAAAATCAATATGTTTGCCCTGAAATTGATGAAACTTTTGAACTTGAAATCAAAAACGGAAGACATCCTGTAATCGAAAAACAATTGCCGGTTGGAACGCCTTATATTGCCAATGATGTTTATTTGGATAGGGAAACGCAACAACTTATTATGATTACCGGACCTAACATGTCTGGTAAATCGGCAATTTTGAGACAAACAGCACTGATTGTATTGTTGGCTCAAATGGGAAGTTTTGTTCCGGCAGACAGCGTTAGAATGGGAATTGTAGATAAGATTTTTACCAGAGTAGGAGCATCGGATAATATTTCGATGGGAGAATCTACTTTTATGGTCGAGATGAATGAAACGGCTTCGATTTTGAATAATATTTCAGACAGAAGTCTGGTTTTATTAGATGAAATTGGAAGGGGAACGAGTACGTATGACGGAATCTCAATTGCCTGGGCTATTGCTGAGTTCTTGCACGAACATCCATCAAAACCTAAAACTTTATTTGCAACGCATTATCATGAGTTAAATGAAATGACGGAATCGTTGCCGAGAATTCAGAATTATAACGTTGCCGTAAAAGAATTAAAAGACACCGTTCTTTTTATTCGAAAACTGGTAAAAGGAGGAAGTGCCCATAGTTTTGGAATTCACGTTGCAAAAATGGCGGGAATGCCTCAAATTGTAATTTTGAAAGCGCAGAAATTATTAAAGAAATTAGAGAAGAATCATTCAAGCGATGCATTAAACGGAGTAAAAAGTGCCGCAGACGAAATGCAAATGAGTTTCTTTAATTTAGATGATCCTTTGTTAGAAGAAATCAAAGAAGAGATATTAAGCCTTGATATTAATGCAATAACACCCGTTGAAGCATTGATGAAGCTTAATGAAATAAAAAGGATGTTGGTTAAGAAATAAAATTTCATATTTAAAGTTTAGGTTATCAGAAAGTTATAAAATAAGTGTAATTTTTTTTCAAAAAAGGCTTGTGTAATTGAATAAATGTCCTAAATTTGCACTCGCAATACAGAACAAGTCAAGTATTGCAGTTCTTACAAGAATTTGAAACGCGAAAATAGCTCAGTTGGTAGAGCGCGACCTTGCCAAGGTCGAGGTCGCGGGTTCGAGCCCCGTTTTTCGCTCAAAGCCATATAATGCTCGGATGGTGAAATTGGTAGACACGCTGGACTTAAAATCCAGTGAACAGCAATGTTCGTGCGGGTTCAAGTCCCGCTCTGAGTACTAAAGCCTCTTCTTTTGAAGAGGCTTTTTTTATTGTGTAAACTCTCAAGCTTTAAAATAAATTTACGCAGTAAATTTATTTTAAAGAATCTAAGAATCTAAGAATCTAAGAATCTAAGAATCTAAGAATCTAAGAATCTAAGAATCTAAGAATCTAAGAATCTAAGAATCTAAGAATCTAAGAATCTAAGAATCTAAGAATCTAAGAATCTAAGAATCTAAGAATCTAAGAATCTAAGAATCTAAGAATCTAAGAATCTAATCTGAAATCAAAAAAAAATGGGTGCTTTTGTAATTAGTAAGAGATTTAACGATGAATATAAATTTGTATTTACTTCCAGGAAAGGAAAAGTAATATTTACAAGTTTGAGTTATGAATTGAAATTTGAAGGCGAAGAAGATATTGAAAGATTTAAAGCAAATATTGATCAGGCTAAATTTTTGAAATTTAAAGGTTCTGGGGGGAAGTATTTCTTTAAATTGATGTTGAGCGATGTTCATTTTGCAACAAGCCGAAAATACACAACAGAATTGCTTTTGCAAAAAGGAATCAAGGAAATTGTTACGTATGGTTCAAGAGCGGAGATTTTAGACTTTTCTTCTGGTGATTCGATTTTTGAAGATGAAGTTGAAGTTGTTTTTGAAGATGAAATAGAATAAAAAAAGGGGTTCGCAATTGCGAACCCCTTTTTTTTTGTACGATTATACTCAATCGAAAAATTTAAGCATAAAAAAAACCATCGCAGTGATGGTTTTAAAATTTTTAGAATTTAAGTTCTAATTATTTTTTTACTTCTTTAGCAGCTTCTTCAACTTTTGCAGCAGCAGAATCAACTTTTGCAGCAGCAGAATCAACAGTTACAGCAGCAGAATCAACTACAGCAGCAGCTGAATCAACAGCAACAGCAGTAGAATCTACAGTTTCAGTAGCTGCAGCGTCAGCTTTTTTACAAGATACAACAGTTAAAACAGCAACAACAGCTAAACTTAAAAATACTTTTTTCATCTTACTTTATTATAAAAGGTTAATTATTAATTCGTGGCAAAGATATAAATTTTTTAATATGTAAAATATTTTTTTATTTTTTTTTTTAAATATTTTCATTGCTCACGATTATCTTAGTTATCAAATATAATGCCAAAACGGTAAAAATATATTATATTACGGTATTTTTTGCTATGATTATTTTTTGTTGAATAATCAATAAGAGAATTAGCTTTTTGGATTCATTTAGTTGCGGTTTATTTTGCTTTTGATTGATTATTCTACGGGTCGAAAAAGCTAAAATTAGCGCTTTTAAGATCTTTTCTCTGTAAAAACGACTCAAAACCAAGCTTTGGTATTTTTAAAAGCTTAAGAAACGATTTTTATAATGGTGTTTGTTGCTCCTGTATTATTCTGAATATACGACTCGCAAATTTCGCCTTTTTTGTTTAATAAAGTTTCATTTGTAATCAACTCATCAAGGCTGCTTTTTAATTCTTCTTTATTAGAAATAACGATGCAACCGCCTAGTTCGACTAATTGAATTGCTTCGGCAAAGTTGGAATAATTTGGCCCAATTATAATCGGGATACCAAATGTTGCGGGTTCTAAAATATTATGAATGCCGGGATTTCCAAAACCACCGCCTACATAAGCTATCGTTCCGTAACTATAAATCTTAGTTAATAACCCTATTGTGTCAATGATAAGAACTTGAAAGCTAGATAAATCGATATTCTCTTTTTCTGAAAACAAAATGCTTGATTTTGTAATTTGTGATTTCAGGCTGGAAATTTGATCCGTTTTAATATTATGCGGTGCAATAATGAATTTCACATTTTCAGGAGCCTGATTAATATACCCGGCGATTAGAATTTCGTCTTTAGGCCACGAACTTCCAATAACGATTGTGGTTTTGTTGTTTTTAAAATTCTCAATAAAATCAAGCGAATTATCTCTTTCTAAAATAGCATTTACACGATCAAATCGCGTATCGCCCGAAACTATTACATTTTCAAATCCGATAGATTCAATTTTTTGTTTTGATGCTTCATTCTGTACAAAGAAAAACGTAAAAGCTTTTAATGCTTTTCTGTAAAAGCCGCCATACCATTTAAAAAACATTTGGCTTTCTCTGAAAATACCTGAAATTAAATAGGTTGGTGTCTTGCTTTTTTCAAGTTCTTTTAAATAATTCAGCCAAAACTCATATTTAATAAAGAATGCAAATTCAGGATGTGCTAATTTTAAAAATTGTTTTGCATTTTTTTTGGTATCCAAAGGCAGGTATAAAGTGACGTCGGCAACGTTATTATTTTTGCGTACTTCGTAACCTGACGGTGAAAAAAAAGTAACTATAATTTTGTGTGAAGGATATTTCTCTTTGATTTTTTCTATAACAGGCAAACCTTGCTCATATTCGCCAAGTGATGCAGAATGAAACCAGATTGTTTTATCTGTAGGCTTTATTTTTTCTTCTAAAATGGTAAAAACATTTTTTCGTCCGTCAATAAAAAGCTTGATTTTTGAACTAAAAAGCGCAATGATTTTTAGAAAAAAGCCAGTAATAGAAACAACAATATTGTATAGAAAAAGCATCTGTATAAGTTTGGTGCAAAAATACATTTCTTTCGATTATTTTCATTGGTTTGAAGGTATTAAATAACTATTTTTGTTCTTCGTTTTAAAGATTGAGTTCCAAAAACAAATCTTAAGTTTTAAATAAAGAAATAGAAATGAAAAAAATTCAAATGGTTGACTTAAAGAGTCAATACGAAAAAATAAAAGCTACAGTTGATGCTTCAATTCAAGAAGTTTTAGATACAAATACTTATATAAATGGGCCTTTGGTTCATCAATTTCAAAAAAATCTAGAAGATTATTTAGGGGCAAAACATGTTATTCCGTGTGCAAATGGTACTGATGCCTTGCAAATTGCCATGATGGGATTAGATTTAAAACCAGGTGATGAGGTTATTACGGCAGATTTTACTTTTGCTGCAACTGTAGAAGTAATTGGTTTACTGCAATTAACTCCGGTTTTAGTTGATGTGGATGTTACCAATATGAACATCGATATCGAGGCAGTTAAAAAAGCAATTACACCAAAAACAAAGGCAATTGTTCCGGTACATTTATTTGGCCGTGCGGCTAATATGGATGCGATTATGGAAATTGCTGCAGAGCATAATTTATATGTTATTGAAGATAATGCACAAGCAATTGGTGCCGATTATGTTTCGAAATCAGGAACAAAAAGTAAAGTAGGGATAATTGGTCACGTTGCAGCAACTTCATTTTTCCCGTCTAAAAACTTAGGTTGTTATGGAGATGGTGGAGCAATTTTTACAAACGATGATAAACTGGCTCACATTATCCGCGGAATTGTAAATCACGGAATGTATGAGCGTTATCACCATGATGTTGTAGGTGTTAATTCGCGTTTAGATAGTATTCAGGCAGGAGTTTTAAATGCAAAATTACCTTTGTTGGATGAATATAATAAAGCACGTCGTCGAGCAGCTACAAAATATAATGCAGCTTTTGCCGGAAATGCACACATTGTAACTCCTGAATTTGATGCAGAACAAAATGATCACGTTTTTCATCAATATGTACTTAGAATTCTTGATGCAGACAGAAATGCATTAATGCAGCATTTGCTTGACAAAGGAATTCCGTGTGCGATATATTACCCAATTCCGTTACATTCTCAAAAAGCTTATGTAGATACGCGTTATAAAGAAGAACAATTTCCTGTAACAAATCAATTGGTAAAAGAAGTAATTGCTTTGCCAATGCATACAGAATTAGATGATGAGCAAATTAAATTTATTACAGATTCAGTTCTTGAGTTTTTAAGCAAATAATTATGAGATCTTTCCATATTTTAATTTTAATGATTCTGATTCAGGTTTCGGTTTTTGCTCAAAAATCGAATGCCAAAGAAGAAGAAACCGTCAATAATCGTGTCGAGATTTTACGTCAGGCAATGATTGATGCAGATGGCGTGAAATTAAAAGCATTGACTTCTGAAAAATTAGAATATGTCCATTCAAACGGTAACTTTCAAAATCAAACAGAATTTGTAGAAGGTATCGTTAGCGGAAAATCTGATTTTGTAACGATAGAATTTCAAAACCAAACCATTTCTGTCAATGGCGATGTAGCAATTGTCAGACATATTTTAGAAGCACATACCAAAGATGGAGGAATTGATAAAGATATTAAAATTGGAATAATGCTGATTTGGCAAAAACAAAAAAATAATTGGATACTGATTGCAAGACAAGCTTTTAAAATATAACCAGATAAGAAAAGTAAAATGAAAATATTAGTAACAGGAGGATTAGGATTTATTGGTTCGCACACCGTAGTTGAATTGCAAAATGAAGGCTTTGAAGTCGTGGTAATTGATAATCTTTCTAATGCTACAGAAGATGTTTTAAAAGGGATTACAAACATAACCGGAAAAACGCCTTTATTCGAAAAAATAGATTTAAGAGAAAAAGCGGCAGTTCAAAATTTCTTTAAAAAACATAGTGATGTTACGGGAGTAATTCATTTTGCGGCTTCAAAAGCAGTGGGAGAAAGTGTTGAAAACCCATTATTGTATTACGAAAACAATATTAATTCTCTTGTGTATTTATTACAGGAATTAAAAGAAAAACCAGAAGCAAGTTTTATTTTTAGTTCATCTTGTACCGTTTACGGTCAGGCAGAAAAAATGCCAATTACAGAAGATGCTGCGGTACAAACGGCAATGTCTCCTTATGGAAACACAAAGCAAATTGGAGAAGAAATTATTACAGATACCGCTAAAGTAACCAATATAAGTGCAATTTTATTACGTTATTTTAACCCGGTTGGAGCACACCCAAGTACAGAAATTGGAGAATTACCATTAGGAGTTCCTCAAAATTTGGTTCCCTTTATTACACAAACCGGAATGGGATTGCGTCAGGAATTGTCTGTTTTTGGAAATGATTATCCAACTCCGGACGGAACAGCGGTTCGTGATTACATTCACGTAGTCGATTTGGCAAAAGCGCATGTTATTGCATTACAGCGTTTGTTGAACAAAAAAAATCTTGAAAAAGTTGAAACCTTTAACTTAGGAACCGGAACAGGAAGTTCTGTTCTTGAAGTAATTCACAGTTTTGAAAAAGTAAGCAATAAAAAATTGCCATACATAATTAAGCCACGTCGTGAAGGCGATATTACAGAAGCGTATGCAAATACAGATAAAGCAAACAATGTTTTAGGCTGGAAAGCAGAATTAAGTTTAGACGAAGCAATGGCAAGCGCCTGGAAATGGGAACAGAAAGTTCGCTCTTAAAAAAAATAAAGATGATGCTGTAGAGGCGCACGGCAGTGCGTCTTACGGTTCAAAAAAAAATCCCAAAAAATCAATTTAGATTATTTGGGATTTTTAATTTATATCATCAATAATTAAGAACTGAGAGTGAATACTAGTTATGCATTCGCAGTAACCGCTTCTTTATCAATTTTATTAATCAAACCTGCTAATACTTTTCCCGGACCAACTTCAGTAAACAAAGTAGCACCATCAGCAATCATTTTTTGTACAGATTGAGTCCATTTTACAGGAGCAGTCAATTGAATAATTAAGTTCTTTTTGATTTCGTTTGCATCAGAAACTGCATTTGCAGTAACATTTTGATAAACCGGACAAATAGGAGTAGAGAAAGTTGTAGCTTCAATTGCAGCAGCTAATTCTTCTCTTGCAGGTTCCATCATTGGCGAGTGAAATGCTCCTCCAACTGGTAAAATTAAAGCACGTTTTGCTCCGGCAGCTTTCATAGCTTCACAAGCTTTTTCAACTGCAGAAGTTTCTCCTGAAATTACCAATTGTCCCGGACAGTTATAATTTGCAGCAACCACAATTCCATCAATAGAAGCACAAACTTCTTCAACTATATTATCAGCTAAGCCTAAAACGGCAGCCATTGTAGACGGAGTAATTTCGCAGGCTTTTTGCATTGCCAAAGCACGTTGAGAAACTAATTTAAGGCCATCTTCAAAAGATAAAGCTCCGTTAGCAACCAATGCTGAAAATTCTCCTAAAGAATGTCCTGCAACCATTTCTGGTTTAAAATCTTCACCTAAAGTTTTAGCTAAAATAACCGAATGTAAAAAAACTGCCGGTTGCGTAACTTTAGTTTCTTTTAGTTCTTCGGCAGTGCCTTCGAACATGATATCTGTAATTCTGAAACCTAAAATTTCATTAGCTTTTTCGAATAAATCTTTGGCTAAAGCCGATGATTCATATAAGTCTTTGCCCATTCCTGTAAATTGTGCGCCCTGACCCGGAAATACGTATGCCTTCATTTGTCTAATTTAAGATTGAATTTTTTTTGAATTGAAAATTAGTTTCAATTGAAAGGCAAAAATACTATTTTTTTAGCTCGTATAATCCTTAAACATGTAAATCCATACTAATCTTGAAAATCTAAGATTGAAAGAAGTAAGTAAAGTAATGACAACGGCAATAATAGGAATAATTCGCAAATCGAATGTTTGTTCAAAAAACATTTGTGCAACGCAATAAGTAGCAATGCCTTGCGCTACAGTCAATCCGTAGTTTACATACATGGCGCCAAAGAAATAACCAGGTTCTTTCTGGAATTTATAATTACAATGACTGCAATATTCGTTCATCTTTGGTAAACCAAAATTCAGGAAAATATTCTTGTCTTTAAACACTTTTCCTGTGTGACAAACCGGACATTCGTTACTTAAAATATGAGTTAATGCATGTGACATGATCTTGATGTTTTTTATTTATACAAAGATAATTCAGAGTAGGATAAAAGTCTTTTTTATATCTTCGCTACTTATAGCACAATAAAGACATTTTGATTAAAATTCCAAAATATGAAATCCCAAATAACAAATCAAAAAATCTAAAATCTGCAATCTAAAATTTAATCGCATATGAAAAAGTACCCAATTTATAGTGTTCAGAATTTTAGCTGTAATGATATTCATCGTGATTTTTACGTTAATACATTCAAAGAACATTTAAAAAGTCACAGTTTTGTCGAAGAACCGCACCGACACGATTCCTATTTAATGGTTTTTTTTACCAATGGTTCCGGAACGCATGAAGTTGATTTTGATCAATTCGAAATAAAAAGGGGAAGTTTATTTGTGTTACAGCCCGGACAAATGCATCATTGGAGTTTGTCTGAAGATATTGAGGGATTTGTCATTATCTTTTCGCAGGAACTATATAACTTATATTTCGGACAGAAAAAAATCAAAGATTATAACTTTTATAATTCTATTCTTAACAGGCCCGAAATGTTTTTTGAAACACGAGAAATTCCAAAAATCCAACCCTATTTTGATTTATTGATTCAGGAGAATCTTCACAATAATAAATTGCAATTAGATAAATTATTGAATTTGCTAGATTGCATTCATATTGAAATTGCCCGCAAATATGGTGAAACTTATTCGCATCAAACGCATTCATACAATATTAAAATAAGCACATTTGAAGTTCTTTTAGAAGAATATTTTAAAACTCAAAAACTGCCTTCATTTTATGCAGAGAAACTAAATATTACGCTAAAACACTTAAACAGAATTTGTAATGAAATTTTACAAAAAACGGCAACAGAAGTTATAACAGATCGCGTGGTTTTAGAAATAAAAAGAATGTTGATCGACAAACAATTAGCAGTTAACGAAGTAGCATTCAAAGTCGGCTACGAAGATTACTCGTATTTCTCCAGATTCTTCAAAAAACAAACGGGATTATCGCCAACAGAATTTCGAAATACAGTGCGGTAATTTTTTATAGCCACGAATTCACGAATTTTTTTGCCACAGATTTAAAGGATTATTGAGATTAAATCTGTGAAAATCTTTTTAATCTGTGGCAAAAGAAAAAAAATAATTCGTGAATTCGTGGCTATAAAAAAAAGCCTGCACTTTCTAAAAAAGTACAGGCTTTTTAACCAACCAAATTAAAACCTATTATAAAATATTAAGCTTGTTTTACAAATTGTAATTCAATGTTTAATTTTACTTCTTCTCCAACTAAAACCCCACCAGTTTCTAAAGCTGAGTTCCAGTTTAATCCCCAATCTTTACGATTGATTTTTCCTTCTATGCTTAAACCAACTTTAGTATTTCCCCAAGGATCAGTCATGATTCCGCTAAAATCTACAGGAAAAGTTACAGATTTAGAAACACCTTTGATAGTTAAATCACCAGTAATTTCGTAATCACCAGCATCAATTTTTTTGAAAGACGAAGCTTTGAAAGTCAATTTTGGGTTGTTTTCAACATCAAAGAAATCTGCACTTCTTAAATGCCCGTCTCTGTCTGCGTTTGCAGTATCGATAGAAGCGATATCGCCAGAAAATTCGATTGCTGCATTTTCAAAATCCTCTCCTTCTGTAGTAATTGTTGCGTCGTAAGTTCCAAATTTACCTGAAACATTTGTAAACATCATGTGTTTAACTTTAAAACCAATTTCTGAATGTGTTGGGTCAATTGACCATTTTGTAGTTGCCATAATTTTTATTTTTAAATAATTAATTTCATTTTGATAGGACAAAGTTACTTCGACTGTCTTCATTAAGCACTTAACCTAGATTAAGAAATAAATAACGAAGTAACTTTTTGAGTATCAGTTTTTTTGTTTTATTGTTTGAAAAATGTTTTTTGAATTAATAGTTCATCGGAATATCCATTAAAAGAAATTCCGCATCTGTATTTGCTTTGATATTTAAAATGTCAGTTCCTGAAATTCCAACTGCATCACGAGTGTTTAATTCCTGACCGTTGATCGTTACGTTTCCTTTTAAAATGAAAGCGTAAACTCCATTGCCTTCTTTTTTAATTTTATATTCTGTTGCAATTCCAGAATCAAAATTTCCCATATTAAACCAGGCGTCCTGATGAATCCAAACCCCTTCATCGTCAGCATTAGGAGATAAAATTTGGGATAATTTATTGTGTCTGTCAGCAACATCCAAAGTAATTTGTTGATAACGTGGCGCCACATTTCTTTTATTCGGAAACAACCAGATTTGCAATAATTTAGTTTGTTGATCTGCATTTGGATTAAATTCACTATGCTGAACTCCAGTTCCTGCGCTCATTACCTGAATGTCTCCATTTTTAATGATTTCAGTATTTCCCATACTGTCTTTATGTGCTAAATCGCCTTCAAGCGGAATCGTAATGATTTCCATATTATCGTGCGGATGCGTTCCAAAACCCATTCCGCCCGCAATCGTATCATCGTTCAGAACACGAAGCGCTCCAAACTGAATTCTATCCGGATTGTACCAGCTCGCAAAACTAAAACTATGATAAGCGTTAAGCCAGCCGTGATTTGCATTTCCTCTTGTTTCTGCTTTATGTAATACTATATTTTCCATGATGTTTTTCTTTGTGTTATTATTATGGTACAAATTTACGATCAACATCTATGAAAAGCACTTAACCTAGATTAAGAAAAGATTCTGAGGTTCTGAGATGCTATCCAGAAGCCTCGGGGCTAAGGTTTTTTCCGGAGCAGAAATTTTGGTTTTCAAAAGACCTCTGGTCCCGCTATCCGTTTCAATCTTTTATGCCGAACCCCGGCACAAAAGGATTTTCACTTCTATCGGGGCTATATTAGAAATTTTGTTTTTATAAGTTTGTTGCGTACGTTGAAAAGAGGCAAAAGCTCAAGAGTTCCAGTTTGTCATCCTGAGGAACGAAGGATCGCACAAGAAACTCCATCAATATAATCGACAATCTTTATCGAGCTTCTATTATTTAATTTTAATCAATTTACCTTTTCCTGATGAAATGTCAAGATAATTTCCGCCACCATTCTTGTCATGCATGTAAAATAGAATAGTATCTTTTTTAATTTGATCTTTACGAATGGTTATAATTAAATCAGTATTTATGAAATTCTCCAACAGTATTATGTTGCCATATGAAATTTTTCCTTTTGGCAGATACTTATTGTCAAAAACAAAAACACTATCCTTAAAGGTAATTTTGTCTTTTTGAATATAGAAATTGTTGCTTTCTATTAAGTAATAGTAGCGACCAATAAGCTTATCGTTTTCTTGATTGCTGAAATTGATAAAAAAGAAAGTAACTATTAAAAGAAAGTATTTCATAATCTATGTTATTAGCTATATTGACTTATAAACTGCTGAACCACTGCATCCGTATTCTCATGACGTTTTTTCTTCTCCAAAGCAATTGGTGGCGCAGCCCTTTCCAGGCAATCTTTTACGTCACAAGTTTCGCAGGTAACGCCGACAATTCTTTTTACCAACGGTTTTCCGTCAATAAATTTGAATTTCTTTTTCATTGATGGATTGATTAAGATCCCGACAGAAATACTACGAATATTATTTACAACAAAAGGATCTTTTGTGGCCGATGAAAAAACTAAATATTCATTGCCACTATGAACATAACTCGAAATTTGAGCATCAAAAAAATGAGATTTATTTTGGATTATAGCTTCATTTATGGTTTTTACCGAAACCCATCTTCGGCAATAATGTTCGTTGGTTTCGTTGGCGTGTGGTTCTTGCTGATTGGTAATGTGTAATTCTTTTTTAATTTGATAAACATCAGAACCAATTGGATGTGACATTCTTAAAAAGAATAAATTTTTAAGCTGAAAATCTTTAGGTAATAAATTAGTTAATCGCTGATAAAAAGATTCCGGAGAAACTTCGAAACTTTCGATTAAAGCGACAAATTCTTCGGGATTTGGTTTTTCGTTATTTAAGAAATCATTGATTTTGTCAACAACTAATTTTCGGGGTAACAATAAAGCACCGGCAAAATAAGAAGCATAAAAATTATGCAAAACCTGATCAAAATTATCAAATTTTATCCAGCTGAAAGTCAATAGTCGATCAGAAATTTTTAAATAATTATAAGCGATTTCTTTAGCCAGAACAAAAGCTTTTTGCGGATTATCAATTTCCGTTGAAAGTAATAAAGTTTTGCTTTTCGGAACATAAATCGAGCGTAAATCCCCCAAAGCTTCCTGATCTGTAAAGGCAATTTCTTTTATAGTGTATTCGTATTCTTCTTTGAGAATTGCTTCTAATTCTTCAATTGTAATTTTAGAATCTAAATTAATCTGAAACGACTTCGAGAATGCAATTACCTTCTCTTCTAAATCTTCAAAATAATTACTGTGTGCTTCCTGATAAGACCTTAAAGCCGCTAAAAAGAAACTTTCTCTGCTTAAATTATAATGTTGTGCTATTTCGATAATAGTACTAATAAAGGCATTGACTTTGGCTGGCGCATTGGCAATAATATCAATTAAATCAGCTTCCTGAATCCCAAAAAGTTCTAAAGGAATTTCTTTTAAAATTCCTGATTTTAGGATTTCACCAATCGGGGCGAGGTTATTATCAAGTTTTAGAGATACTAATTGATCGTAAGAAACGTCTAAATGAGTACACAAAAGCAAAATTTTATCTGTTTTTGGATATTTTTTTCCCTTTTCAATTTCGTTTAAATACGATTTTGAAAGATTTGTCAATTTGGCTAAGCCAAAAAGCGAAAGATTTTTTTGTGTTCTGACTTGCTTCAGTTTTAGCCCAAATATCAGCTTTATATAGTCTTTTTCGATATCCATGAATCAAATATAGCCATTTAAAAAATAATCGCCAAAAAATTATTTTTAATATTTAGCGAACGTTCGCTTGTTTTGTAAAAAACTTTTTTCTAATATTGTGGTGTAGAAATCATTATATATCAGATTGTTATAGTTAAATGTTTTAAGAAAGATATTAAACGATTCAATTGTTACTCATTAAAATAAAATTTACAGCTATGAAAAACCAATTAGAGATTACCGAGACGGCAATGGAATTTTTAGCCGAAAAGAACCTTTCTTATCCAAGTATTTGGACAGAAGAAGCAATTGCTTTTATATGCGATTTGCATCGAAAATTCGAATCGCAACGAAAATTATTGCTGTTGCAACGAGACCAAAAGCAAGTCGCTCTGAATCTTGGTGTAATGCCTTCTTTTCCTTCAGAAACTAAAATCGTTAGAGAAAGTAATTGGACAGCTGGGGAAATTCCGAAAGATTTATTAGACAGGAGAGTGGAGATTACCGGACCAGTTGATCGCAAAATGATTATCAATGCATTGAATTCTGGAGCAAAGACTTTTATGGCCGATTTTGAAGACAGTACTTCTCCAACCTGGGAAAATTTAATGGATGGACAAATGAACTTAATTGACGCTGTAAACAGAACGATTTCTTATACCGATTCGGTTAAAAACAAATCGTATCAGTTAAATGAAAAAATAGCAACCCTGATTGTTCGTCCGAGAGGATTGCATTTGCCTGAAAAACATCTTTTAATTGATGGAAAAGAAGTTTCAGGTTCTTTGGTAGATTTTGGATTGTATGTTTTTCATAATCATAAAAAGCTTTTAGAAAATAATTCAGGACCGTATTTCTATATTCCAAAATTAGAACATTACCTCGAAGCGCGTTGGTGGAATAATGTAATTGATTTTACCGAGGATTATTTGAAACTGAAAAGAGGAACGATAAAAGTGACGGTTTTAATTGAAACGATAACGGCAAGTTTTCAATTAGATGAAATTATCTACGAATTGAAAGAACATATTGTTGGCTTGAATTGCGGACGTTGGGATTATATTTTCTCTTATATCAAGAAATTCGGTAAGAACCCAAAGTTCATTGTTCCGGATCGTGATCAGGTAAATATGACTTCGCCTTTTATGAATGTCTATTCGAATTTGGTAATTCAAAGATGCCATAAAAGAGGCATTCATGCCATTGGCGGTATGGCTGCGCAAATTCCCATAAAAAATAATGAAGAAGCTAATGCGGCCGCTTTCGCAAAAGTAAGAACTGATAAAGAGCGTGAAGTTCGTAACGGTCATGATGGAACCTGGGTAGCTCATCCGGATTTAGTTTCCTTAGCCAAAGTTGTTTTTGATGCCGGAATGCCAACTGCAAATCAAATTCATATTAAAAGAGAACATCGTAAAATAACGGAAGCAGATTTGCTTGAACCACCAATCGGAATCATAACAGAAAGTGGCGTTCGAAAAAATATCAACGTAGGAATTTTGTATTTGGCGTCATGGTTGAACGGACAAGGTGCGGCAGCATTACACAATTTGATGGAAGATGCTGCCACTGCCGAAATATCGAGATCGCAATTGTGGCAATGGCTTCAGCATAAAGTGACTTTGGATAATGACAGAAAATTAGATTTGGCCTATTATCACGAATTGGCTTTAGACGAATATCAAAAAATTAAAAATGAATTAGGAGAAGAAAATCACGAAAAACAACAGTTTCCATTAGCTGAAAAAGTGTTGGAAAGATTAGTAATTAATCCTGATTTCGTTGATTTCTTGACGATCCCGTGTTATAAATATTTGTGATTTTTTAGACACACAGAATATATAAATAAAATCTGCTCAATCTGCCAAATCTGCGAGCGAATAATTTTTTCACGCAGATTTAGCAGATCAGGCAGATAAAATGAGAATAAAAGATCTGCGCAGATTTTTATAATACTATTTGTTTGAGTCCAGTTAAACTGAATACATATTAACCTCGACTAAACACTATTACTTACTAACCACTTTAACTATACTATTTATGAAAACAACAGAAGACAGAATTCAGGAATTGATTAACGATTGGATCACGAACCCAAGATGGAAAGGTGTTGAACGTCCTTACACAGCTACAGAAGTAGTTACGCTTCAGGGGTCTTATCAAATTGAGCACTCTATTGCCAAAATGGGAGCGCAAAAATTATGGAGAAAGTTAAAAAGTCAGGATTATGTTGCTGGTTTGGGCGCATTGACAGGAAATCAGGCGATTCAGGAAGTCGATGCCGGTTTAGAAGCGATTTATTTAAGTGGCTGGCAAGTGGCGGCCGATGCAAATTTGGCTGGCGAAATGTACCCGGACCAATCTCTTTATCCGGTGAATAGTGTGCCAATGGTAGTTAAAAAAATAAATAATGCTTTGTTGCGTGCTGATCAAATTCAGACCGTAAACAATGTCGAAGATAAAAAAGATTACTTAGTTCCGATTGTGGCTGATGCCGAAACTGGTTTTGGCGGAAACCTGAATGCTTTCGAATTAATGAAATCAATGATTGAAGCCGGAGCTTCCGGAGTTCATTTTGAAGATCAGCTGAGTTCTGTTAAAAAATGCGGACACTTGGGCGGAAAAGTTTTGGTGCCTACACAAGAAGCAATTAATAAACTAATTGCAGCGCGTTTGGCTTCGGATGTTATGGGAGTTTCGACTTTAATTGTTGCCAGAACCGATGCTGACGCGGCTAATTTATTAACCAGCGACGCAGACCCAAGAGATGCTAAATTCATTACCGGAGAAAAAACAAACGAAGGCTTTTTCTACGTAAAAAACGGAATCGATCAGGGAATTGCAAGAGGATTAAGCTACGCACCATATGCCGATTTGATTTGGATGGAAACCAGTAATCCGGATTTGGTTTATGCTAAAAAGTTTGCAGATGCGATGAAAAAAGAATTTCCGGACAAAATGTTGGCTTACAATTGTTCACCTTCTTTCAACTGGGCGGCAAAATTAACGGTTGCTGAAATGGAAACGTTTAGAGAAGATCTGGCTGCAATGGGATATAAATTCCAGTTCATCACTTTAGCAGGTTTCCACGCTTTGAATACCAGTATGTTTGAATTGTCTAAAGCGTACAAAGAACGCGGCATGGCAGGTTATTCTGAATTGCAGGAAAGAGAATTTGCTTTGCAGAAAAACGGTTTCAGAGCAGTAAAACATCAGGCTTTTGTGGGAACTTCTTATTTTGATGCTGTACAAAATACAGTAATGATAGGAAAATCAACCATAACTGCCATGAAACATTCTACGGAGGTTGAGCAATTTTAATTTTTTTTCCGCCACGAATTCACGAATTTTTATTTCAAAGATTATAAAAAATAATTCGTGAATTGCTTCGCCCGTTCGCTATCGCTTGGGTCGTGGCGGAAAACTTTATTTCTTTAAAAGCCTAGCTTTCATTTTGCTGAAAAATTCTGGCGTAACTCCAATGAAAGAGGCGATTTGTTTTTGAGGCACTTTATGAACTAGTGAGCCGTATTTTTTTGTAAACTTCTCGAAACGTTCTTCAGCAGGTAAGCTCAAATTGTCCATTAATCTTTGCTGATTAGCAACTAAAGAGTTTTCAATTAAAATTCTGAAAAAACGTTCTAGTTTTGGAATATCCAGATAAAGCTGTTCTTGGTTCTCTTTTGATAATGAAACTACTTCTGCATCTTCTAAAACTTCAATAAATAATTGTCCCGGTTTTTGCGAAAAAAAACTGTACATGTCGCTTATCCACCAACCCGGGCATGAAAAAGAAAGAACATGTTCAACAATATTATCATTGATATTGAAGCTTCTTAAAATTCCCGAATTCACAAAATAAGAATGTTTGCATACTTCGCCGGCATTTAATAGAATGGTTTTGGCTTTATAGATTTTCGTTTCCGTTTTAGATAAAAAATGAGCTTGTTCTTCGGGTGTTAACGAAACGTGTTTGGCAATGTTTTCAAGGATTAATTCCATTATTATTCTTTTATCAAAGTGAATGAAGTCGCCTTAAAACGATTTTTCTCGATAGTTCCGGTTACAGAAGCTTTTCTGATGGCATTGCAAAATCCATCTTCAGCATGTGCATCGCCATGATCGTGAATTGTTGTTCCGTCAACAAAATAAGTTTTTCCTTCAATACGAACCGCTAAATCACAACTTTTGCCTTTCATTCCGAATTGACATTCTCCGCAAGATGCTTCAACAATTTGGGGTTTATCAATTACTTTTTTGTCTTGGGCTTGTGTCGCAATTCCAATAAACAAGAATGCTAATGCTATTATTTTTTTCATTTTTTAAGAATTTACAGTTATTAATTTTGAAGCTGCGATAGCGCGTTCTACAACTTCTTCTATAGGAGTTATTAAAGAATCATGACTGAGTACAACTCCCATTCGTCGATAAGGTCTTGAAGTAGGTTTTCCAAAAATTCTGAAATCAGTTTTTGGTAAAGCAGCTACTTTCTCGATTCCACTAAAAGTAGGATTTGTAGAATCTTCAGAAGCTAAAATTACGGCACTTGCTCCGGCTTTTTCTAAAGTAATTTCGAAAATGGGAAGACTTAAAATCGCACGCAAATGCAATTCGAATTCATTAAAATTCTGTGTTCCTGCCAAAGTTACCATTCCGGTGTCGTGCGGGCGAGGAGAAAGTTCAGAGAAATAAACGCCTTCATTGGTCAGGAAAAATTCAACACCAAAAAGTCCTGCGCCGCCAAGCGCTTCGGTGATTTTTTCAGCCATATCCTGAGCTTCATATAAATCTTTTTCTGAAACTAAAGCGGGCTGCCAGCTTTCCTGATAATCGCCGCGTTCTTGTCTGTGACCAATTGGAGCACAAAACAACGTTGGATTATTATTTTGAGTAATCGTTAAAAGTGTGATTTCTGAATGGAAAGCAACAAAAGCTTCTACAATAACTTCAATAACATCGCCACGCGAACCTGCAACAGCATATTCCCAGGCTTTTTCAATATCGCTTTCCGTTTTTATTGTTGATTGTCCTTTTCCGGAAGAAGACATTAAAGGTTTTACAACGCACGGAATTCCAACTTCCTGAACGGCTTTCTGCAATTCCTCTGCTGAAGTTGCATATTCATATTTGGCTGTTTTTAAACCTAATTCTTTTGCAGCCAGATCACGAATGGCTTTACGATTCATAGTGAAATTGGCCGCTTTCGCAGAAGGAACAACGGTAATTCCTTGTTTTTCGTAATCATAAAAACGTTCCGTGCGAATGGCTTCTATTTCAGGAACAATAAAATCGGGTTTGTGTTTGGCAACGATTCGGTCAAGGGCTTCGCCGTCGAGCATATTGATGACTTCAAAACCGTGAGCAACCTGCATGGCTGGTGCATTTTCGTAACTGTCAACTGCTATTATGGTTTGTCCGATTCGTTGTGCGGCAATGACAAATTCTTTGCCTAATTCGCCTGAACCGAGGAGAAGTATTTTCATTTTGTTTGATTTAAAGTTTGGGTATTTTGGCTTGCTTTTACAATTATTAAACTGCTAATAAAAGTGAGAATCATTATTACTAATGATAAGAATAAAATCATTACTAATGAAAATAAAATTTGATAAGGAATTTGAGTGTTAAATACTGATGAAATTCCGTTTACGAATAATCCAATACCATATATTGTAAAAAGAGCAATTATAATTTTTGAACTTACTCCAAAAGAAAATTGGGAACAAGCTTTGAAATAATGTACTTGATTTAATGATGGGCTTATTTTTTTTGAGGTACTCCAAAATAAAAAAATTATAAATAATGGAAACAAAATCCCCCAGAAAATTGGATTCCAAAACATACCAAAATTGCAAATTTGTATGCATTGAAAAATAAAATAGCTGTCTGAAAATATTAATAATGGAAAAAAAACGGTCACAAAAATCCCAGCAATAATCGAATATTTTTGGATGTTGTTTTTTGTTTCCATTTAAATCTAGTTTTGAGAGTAAAGATAAAAAAATGGAATTTATTCTCACGCAGATTTTGGAGATTCGGAAGATTTAATTTAATTTTTAAACAAAGTAACCGGGTAGTTTGTCATTTCGAGGAACGAGAAATCACACTAGAAGCTCGACAAAGATTGGCGCTTTACTTTGCGGAATCCCGCGTGCGATTTCTCGTTCCTCGAGATGACAAGATTGAGGGTGTTATAAACGTAAAAGTTCTTATGAAACCGTTCGCGTGAGGGATAGAAGTGGAAAGCCCACAGCCTGACGAAGGAAGTGCGAGGACTTGTAACGGATAGCCCGACCCTTGTGGTCACGCCCAAACCAAAATAAAAAAACCGACACTTTAAAAGTATCGGTTTTGTATATTAATGAAAATGATCTTCCTCAATTTCAAATTCGGCGTCTTTTTCCCAAATTTCCATTTCGCAAGGTTTACAGTTGAATTTTAATTTATATTCCAGTTCGCCTTGTTTTAATACTAATGGTTCTTTTACTTTAACGCCAACAATGTCTTTCTGGTGTATCGGGCATTTTTTTAATTCGTATTTGATGCAATATTTAGTTGTCATTACGCGAGATTTTCCCGGATCCCATTGTAATTCGAATGCTTTTTCGATTTCGGTAACACCATGACGTTCGTAGAATTTACGAGCCGTTTTATTTGAAACGTTGTACATGAAATCTAATTTGGTTTCAGGATATGGGTGTGAAGTTTTTACCAGTTGGTGTTCCTCGCGTTTGTAATTTTTCAAACGAATTTCAGTTAACTGATCGTAAACTGTTCTTCGCATTTCGTTGATTTTTGAAATAGGAAGGAACCAGTTTTGAGAGAACATTATATTAATTTCATTAGCGGTGTAAGGTGTAAAACCTGTTTTTGCCAATTGTGTTTTGATGTTTTCTTCGATTGATTCGCCTGTTTTAGTTTGCTCTTTTGCATGTTCTAAATTTACGATGCTTACATTTCCGTCTTCATCGGTTGCGATTAATTCGAATCCTGTTTCAGCTTCTGTAAGTAATAAAGTTGTGCTGATTTTTCGAACGGCACTGTCTTCTCTTTCTACAATTTTAATGAAAGCGGCATCGTTATTTCTGTAAATAAAAGTTCCGTCTTTTATTTCTTTTAAAACGTTTGGATATATTTTACCGTTTTCGGCTTTGTTTACATAAATTCCGTCAGCTTCGTTGTTTTCGTTGATGAAGCAAAGTCCGTCACCGTTGTTTAAGAATTCGCCGTTTTCGATTTCGTAAGCGTTTCCAACAGTTCTGATTAACTTACCAATATATTGTCCTTTTGATTTTGGGCTTTCCCAAGAACCAATGGAGCTGTGTCTTTCGTTTACAAAATAATCGGTATAACCGCGGTTGAAAGTTCTGCTCAAAGACGAATCGAAAGTATAAGTGCATTTTCCAGATGAAGCTTTCGTGTATTTATCGCTACCAGGTCCTTCTAAATAACTGTCTAATTTTTGACGTAAATAAGAAACATTGTTTTTTACGTAAACTACATCTTTCAATCTTCCTTCGATTTTAAAAGAAACAATTCCGGCTTCAATTAAATTCGGAATTTGCTCTGAAATATCTAAATCTTTGATTGAAAGTAAGTGACTGTTTTTGATTAAAGTTTCTCCGTTTCCGTCGATTAAGTTATAGGGCAAACGGCAGTTTTGTGCGCAAGAACCACGATTGGCGCTGCGTTCTCCGTTGGCCACACTCATATAACAGTTTCCACTAAATGATACACATAAAGCACCGGTTACGAAAAACTCCAATTCAACATCAGCTTCATCGTAAATCGTTTTAATTTGATGCAGGTTTAATTCACGCGCTAAAACCACACGTTTGATGCCGGCATCTTTTAGGAATTTAATTTTGTCTGCGTCACGATTGTTGGCTTGTGTGCTGGCATGAAGTACGATAGGAGGTAAGTCCATTTCCATAATCGCCATATCCTGAATAATCAGGGCATCGACACCAATATCGTATAACTCCCAGATCATTTTGCGACACGTTTCTAATTCGTTATCGTATAAAATGGTATTCATAACTACAAAAACCTGAGCATTAAATAAATGCGCATATTGTACTAATGCGGCAACATCTTCAATAGAGTTGTTTGCATTAGAGCGTGCTCCAAATTGTGGTGCTCCAATATAAACAGCATCGGCGCCACTATTTATGGCTGCCATTCCTCCAATTAAATCTTTAGCAGGAGCTAGTATTTCAATTTTCTTCTTCATTTCTAGTACTTTAGGCTTTTGTGGTATTCACGCAAAAAAGTTTGCAAAGTTCTTATAAATAATTCGAGTTTGCTAATGATGGAGGGATTTTTTTGAAATTGTTAACTTAATATGGAATGATTGTGTTTTATCTTGCTTTCAACACATTAAAATCCGTTGCTACGAAATGAATCGTTCCTCTGGGACTTGGGCATAGAAGAGCTGGAAGCTCGGAATATTTTGTAGGAGCGGATTTTAATCCGCTTTAAATATGAATTGTGTTAAAACAAAAAAACTACCCGGTTATAATAAACCAGATAGTTTTCCTTCTCAAAAAACAGTGTCAATTATTAAGACAATTTTTTCATTTTGATTTTAGTCAAAGTATTTTCAATACTGTTTAATTGTTTTGAAACAATAGCGATTTGACTAGCTTCAAGCTCATTTTTTTCTAAAGCCATTTTATATTTTTCAATAGCAGCTTCTTCTCCGGTAATACAGGCATTGATAATAGCTTCTGTATCTCCGCCGCTAAAAGATGATTTAATATCGATCCAGGTACGGTGCAAAGCTCCTAATGGACCTCCGCCAGAGGTATCAGTTGATTTTCCTAATTTGTTGATTTCATCTTGTACTTCTACAATAAATAACGCACGTTCACGGGCATAATCTAAAAAATCTGTTTTAATGGCTGGGCTTTCAACATGTTCAGCTGCATTTATATATCCTAGTTTTCCGTCTTCAAGAATTGAAATTAATCCTTCTAATGTACTAACTGCTTCTTTTGTGGTTTCATCTGTATGTATCATAATAATAGTTTTTAATTAATTTTATATTACAAAGATGGGACTTTATGAAGCCTTTAATTTTACAGAATTATCTTAGTGTTTTATAAGATTGTAGAATGGGAATTTTGAAACTCTTTTTTTTGTTTGCCACGAATTATACAGATTTCACGAATTATTTGATTGCTTGGCGGAAGAAATTTTTAATTTTCTTTTTGAAATGAAATTTTCTAGTTTGTCGTTTTACGTGATGGATAGCAGCGAAAAGTCCATAGCCAGACGAAGGAAGTGCGAGGACTTGTAGCGATCCCGAAGTTTCGGGGCGACCCGGAGGGATAGGCCCATAAAAAAAAACAGCTCAAAGTATAAAGTGATGAAACTTTAAACCTTAAGCCGTTTTAGTAAAATGATTGATATTGTTATGCAGCCAAAGCTTCTTTGATTCTGCGTAATGCTTCTTTTAAAATATCGTTGCTAGTTGCATAAGAGAAACGAATGCAATTTGGATTTCCGAAAGCGCCACCGGTTACAGTTGCTACGTTAGCCTCGCCTAAAAGATACATTGATAGATCGTTGGCATCTTTAATTTCAGTTCCTTTTAAAGTTTTTCCGAAGAAAGAAGAAACGTCAGGGAAAACGTAAAATGCTCCTTCCGGAACGTTGATTTTTACACCTGGAATTTCTTTTAATAATCCAACTACTAAATCTCTGCGCTCGTGAAAAGCCTGAACCATGTGGTTTAAAACACTCGGATCAGCATCTACAGCCGTAATTGTTGCACGTTGCGCAACAGAATTTGCTCCTGAAGTTACTTGCCCCTGAATTTTTGTACATGCTTTTGCAATAAATTCCGGTGCTCCGATGTAACCAATTCTGTATCCTGTCATGGCGAATGCTTTTGCAACTCCGTTTACAGTAATGGTTCTTTCGAACATTCCCGGGATAGAACCGATGCTGCAGAAAGTTCCTGAGAAATTGATGTGCTCATAAATCTCATCGGCAACAACATATATATTTGGATGTTTTTCTAAAACTTTTGCAAGTGCAGTTAATTCTTCTCTGCTGTATACAGATCCTGATGGGTTACAAGGAGAGCTGAACCACATCATTTTTGTTTTTGGTGTAATGGCAGCTTCTAATTGTGCTGGTGTAATTTTGAAATCAGTATCTACAGATGTTGGAACCTCAACAGGAACTCCACCTGAAAGTTTTACAATTTCGAAATAAGAAACCCAGTATGGTGCCGGTAAAATAACCTCGTCGCCATCGTTTAGCATTACTTGCGCAATGTTGTATAAAGATTGTTTTGCTCCTGTAGAAACTACAATTTGAGTTGGTTTGTAATCTAAATCATTATCTCTTTTGAATTTTCTGCAAATTGCCTCTCTTAGTTCTAAATAACCTTCTACCGGAGAATAGGTGCTGTAATTTTCGTCAACTGCTTTTTTAACAGCTTCTTTAATAAAATCGGGTGTATTAAAGTCAGGTTCACCCAAACTTAAACTGATGATATCTTTTCCTTGTGATTTTAATTCACGTGCCAAAGCAGCCATTGCTAAAGTTTGTGATGTTGCTAAGTTGTTGATTCTGTCTGAAAGAATATGATTCATTATAAAATTTTTGAATGTCCTTAATTTCAACTTTAATTAAGGAAGGTTAATTATTAATAGATTTTTATGCTAGTTCAGGTTTTATTCCAAGATCTTTCAAATGCTTGTAATGTGCAATAACAGCTCCTCTCATGGTTTTGAATTCATGATAAGGCAAGTTGCATTCTTTAGCAGTTTGTTTTACAATTTCAGCGATTTTTCCGTAGTGGATGTGGCTGATATGCGGGAAAATATGGTGCTCAATCTGGTGGTTTAATCCTCCTGTAAACCAGTTTACGATTTTGTTTTTTGGAGCAAAATTAGCTGTTGTATACAATTGGTGAATGGCCCATGTATTTTCCATTTCTCCTTCTTCGTTGGGAACCGGATTTGAAGTTTCTTCAACAACGTGTGCCAATTGAAAAACGATACTCAAAATTAATCCGGCAACGTAATGCATTACGAAAAATCCAACGACAACTTTCCACCATGTTACGCCAAGAACCATTGGTAAAACCATCCAGATTAAAACGTAGATTATTTTTGTGATCACCAAAACCGTCCATAATTTTGCTGGGCTTTGAGGTGTTCCATAAGATAATTTTCTTTTTAAGTACCCTTTCATTTGTTTAAAATCGGTTGTTAAAGCCCAATTGAAAGTCAATAGTCCGTATAAAAAGAAAGAATAGTAATGTTGAAATTTATGAAAACGATGCCATTCAGCATTTTGTGTAAAACGAATAATTCTTCCCGCGTCAAGATCTTCATCATGACCGTGAATATTTGTATAAGTATGGTGTAATACATTATGTTGTACTTGCCAGTTGTGTACATTTCCGGCTAAAACATAAATACTTCCGCCCATGATTTTATTAATCCATGATTTAGAAGAATACGATCCGTGGTTACCATCGTGCATCACATTCATTCCAATTCCGGCCATTCCAACTCCCATTAAAATGTTTAATAACAATTGTGCCCAGAAAGGCATGTCAAGGGTTAAGATCAAAAAATAAGGCGTCAGGAAAACAGCAAATAGAATAACTGCTTTTAAGTGCAGCTTCCAGTTTCCGGTTTTCTGAATGTTATTCTCTTTGAAGTAATTGTTTACTCGTGAGTTAAGAGTTCTGAAAAACTTCAGATTGTCTTGCTTAGCAAATGTAGGTGCAGTGTTATTCATAATAAATTTAAATAGTTTTCAAAGGTAATTATTATAAATTTTCAATTTGCAAATTTGAGTTAAATATTTCAACCGTAAAGTAGTACTTTTGTTAAAAAATTAGAGCAATGGATGAGATATTGAAATATTTTCCTGATTTGACCGAGATTCAAATCGAACAATTTCAAAAATTAGACTTTTTATACCACGATTGGAATGAAAAAATCAATGTCATTTCACGTAAAGATATTGATGCCTTATATACAAAACACATTTTGCATTCGCTTGGAATTGCAAAAATCATGAAGTTCGAGCCGGGAACATTTGTTCTTGATGTTGGAACAGGAGGAGGATTTCCGGGAATACCTTTGGCTATTCTTTTTCCGGAAACCCGTTTTTATTTAATTGATGTAATTGCAAAAAAAATAAAAGTAGTTCAGGGCGTTGTTGATGCATTAGAATTAAAAAATGTAAAAGCAGAACAAAAACGTGCCGAATTGGTAAAAGGGGATTTCGATTTTATTGTAAGCCGTGCCGTAACCAATATGCCGGATTTTGTTTCGTGGGTAAAAGGCAAAATCAAAAAACAACAAAAACATACTTTGAAAAACGGAATTCTGTACCTTAAAGGAGGAGATTTGGCTGAAGAATTAAAAGATTTCCCAAAAGCAACTTTATATGATTTGTCTGCTATTTTTGAAGATGAGTTTTTTGAAACCAAAAAAGTGGTGCATTTGCCTTTGAAGTTTCAGGCATAATTATAGTTTCAAGTTTGAAATTGTTTCAGGTTTCAGGTTGAAAATCTTTGACGAAAAGCAAAATCCGAATCTTATTAAGATTCGGATTTTTTTATTGTAGAATTTTGCTGTCTAAATGATGTAACCAGTTTTCTTTATAACTATTCCCAATTGGAATTTCAACTGAATTTACTTCAACTTCATTTTTAGAATATGCCGTTAGTTTTTTGGTTTGAATAATAAATGAACGATGAATTCGAACAAAATTAGAATCTAATAGTTTTTCAAAAACAGAAATATTCTGTTTGATATGATGCGATTTTCCGTTTTCGAGATGAATCGTAATATAATCTTTCAGGCTTTCGACATATAAAATTTCATCAAATACAATTTTGATGTTTTTACTTCCGCTCGTTACAAAAACATGATTCTCGTTAATTGGTTTTATTTCCTTTTGTGGAGTTTGTAATTGTTTGAATTTTTCTATCGAAACAAAAAACCGATCAAACGTAATAGGTTTTAAAAGGTAATCAATTACGTTAAGTTCATAACCTTCAATCGCATATTCTCTGTAAGCCGTTGTAAAAATTACTTTGGGCGGATTTTTTAATTTTTTCAAAAAATCATTTCCTTTTAGCAAAGGCATTTCGATATCTAAAAAAATTAAATCGACCGTATTTGTTTCTAAAAAAGTATACGCTTTTAGTGCATTTTCGAATGAATCGATTAATTCAAAACTTTCAAAATTCACCAAATGAGAAGCAATTAATTCTCTCGCCAAGGGTTCGTCATCAACGATAATGCATTTGTATTTCATTCAAAAAAGAATAAATAATTTAAATTCTAAAAATCTAATTTAAAGGTTTTGAGTTGTCTTTTGTTATTCTTTCTAAAACTTCTTTGGCATTTTTATTTTCAGGATTTAATTCGATTGATTTTTTATACATTTTAATAGCTTCTTCTTTTTGATTTGTTTTTAAAAGTGCTTCCCCATAACTATCATAAGTATTGGCATTTGCTGGATTAAGTATCATATTAAGCCTAAAAACTTCTGCAGCCTTTTGGTTTTCATTTTTACCTAATAATTGATAACCCCAGGTATTCAAATCGTAATCAGAATTATTAAAAGCCAAAACCTCTGCTTTTTCTTCGTTGCAAGCCGTTATAGAATATTGCAAAGCGCGCTCTAAAATTTCAGCTTTTTGTTTAGATGTGTTGGCGTACAATTTTGCAATTGAATTAATTACCAAAGGCGGATTTCCCATCCAGATACCATGCCCACAATCATTGGCGGTGATGCCTGTAACATTCGGATTATTGGCAACATATTTTCGATGGCATTCTTTCCAGCGTTCGATTTCTTCGGTTGTTTTTAAGAAAGGAATTCCATTAACAAAATCAATAACGGGAATGTTTTGAGGGATGGATATTTTGCTCATTATCTTAACGGTTTCAAGAATAGTTGCCGACATATAATAAGTGCCTTTATTGTTTTTCTTCCATTCGGGAATCAATTTTTCCTGTTTGATTAGTTCCTTTTCGATAACACCATCTTCAAAATAGTTGTGATTCACATCAATAAGCACAACGCCTTTAACCAATTTAGGATGTCTTGTCGCATAAAGTGCAGAAAGATAACCTCCATAAGAATGTGAAACTAAAAGGATTTCTTTATCATAACCCAGTTTTTTCAGCCCTATTTCTAAATCTTCAATACTGCTTATAATACCGTGCTTAGATTCGTCAGTTTGTAAAGTATCAATTGTACTTTTCCCAAATCCTGCACGATCATACGTAATAAGAGTTGCATTTGTAATGTTAGAAGTTTTATCAAGAATTGATTTCCAAACCGATCCGTCATTTCCTCCGCCAGAATCAAAAAGTATCGGCATTCCTGTGCCTTTTACGATTTTAAAATGCAATTTATGATTTCCAACATCGACCAAAGTATCTATCGTTTTAGACTGGCTATTTGCTGAAATAAAAGAACAAACGAAAAAGAGATGAATTAAATTTTTCTTCATGAGATGAGATAGATAATTAAATAGTAAGATAAAGTTTTACGGTATAGTTGGTTTGCGTTTCTTGAATTTCTAAATGATGTTTTTTAGGATACAGCAAATCCAATTGTTTTCGAACATTCTCTAAACCAATTTTAGATTTGTCTGAAATACTGCCCAATTCATTTTGAGGTTTTGTATTTTCAATGCTAAAAATAATTTGTTGCTTTTTACTTTCCAGATTCAACCGAATAATTGCTTTTTCAGTTTCATTAATTACACCATGTTTAAAAGCATTCTCTATAAAAGTCAAAATAATCAAAGGAGAAATTTTATTACTTTGCTGAATGTCTTTCGTAAACAAAAGATCTAATCTGTTTTCGGCATATCGAAGTTTTTCTAACGAAATATAATTTTCAATTAATGAAATTTCTTTTTCAACAGAAACATAATCTTCGTTGCAGCGGTATAAAACAAAATCTAAAATTTCAGACAATTTTGCAATCACTTCGGGTGCTTTATCGTCTTTTTTTAAAGTTAAAGTATATAGATTATTTAAAGTATTAAAGAGAAAATGCGGATTCAACTGGTTTTTTAAAACCTTTAATTCCATTGATTTTTTTTCCTCTTCCAGTTTTAAAAGGCGTTGTTGTTTTCTGTTAAAACTTATAAAACCCAATATAATAACCGGATAGGTAAGAAAAGAGAATTCTCTCAATATTAATTTAAATGAAGTCAGCCTTTCCGGAACCGTCATTTTATGCCCCAGCCAATCATCGAAAAAACCAGGGAATTTTGGTTCAAGATAAAAATATTTAAAAGTCATTAAAAGTGTGAAAATCAGATAAAACCAGCCTAACGCTGAGCTTAGAAAAAGTAAATATCTTTTTTTATTTAATGTTTCAGGAATAATCCAATAAATCAAACCGTATCCAAATGTAGCCTGCGCTAAAATTTTCCAACAATAGACAAAAATATATTCATAATAACCTTCATTATCAGATTTATTCGAAACATAAAAGAATAAAAAGAAAGTCCAATATAAGCAGTGAAGAACTACTCTTTTTAAATCAATTTTCTGGATGAAATTCATATAGTATTTTAATTGCGGGCAAGATAATAAAATATAGAAGTAAGCTTGGTTGCGAACTATAAATAGTGCGTTTTTGCTTCTAAAAAAGTCATTTGAGCATACGAATCAAATATTGGTTTAAAAAGTATTCTTTGTATGCTAAAACTATATTTTCAATTGCGCACAAAATAGAGGATTTACCTATAGATTATATTCGCTTAAAAACATAAACATGATAAAAATTATACTGCTATTAGTTTTATTTCTGAGGAAAGAACTGAAATAAGAATAAAACATGAGGCTTTTCCAGTAGAAATAGAAAGTGAAAAATAAAATAACCCGATAAAATTTATTTTACCGGGTTATTTGCGAATTGAATAATTAATATATTAAGATGCCTTTTTGGACAAGTCTAAAAACGGATTTGCTTTATGATCTAAATTATCTATAAATTTATAAAGTGCTTTCTCTGCTTCTTCAGTAGAATATTCAAATTTAGCATCAAAGAAAAACTCACGACATACTACAGGTTCATTTGATGAATTGTATACTGCTTCATCAGATTCATCTAAATCAGTATAATCATATTGGCAAGGACATACACGGGTTAAGTCAGAAATAACTTTGTTAAACCATTTATCAAAAACTTTCTTTTTTGGTGTAATATGACGTGCCAGTAATACCAATCCTATAAGTTCATTTTGTAAAAAGTAAGACCCTTTTCGGTATCTCACATCAACCATTCTCACATTCATTAAAGCAATCCATAATACTCCGTCAACAGAACCTACAGCTGGTATTTCAAGATCAGTATCAAACAATAATGGATTCGTTTGTTCACGGTCGTTGATAGAACACCAAAGCGCTTCAATACGTTTTTGAGTATCATGAGTTGCTTGTGTATAACCTGTAAAACGCCAGTAAATCCACTCTAATAAAGCCGCAGTTAACCCAACAGAACCTTTATGATTGATACGCACTAAAGCATTTTCTAAATCGGCATCTTGCTCAATAGGATCTAAAAATTTATCTATTTTCTTTCTATTCCATGTAAAATCAATTGCACTGCCAATACTTTTTGATTCTGAAATTATTTCAGGAACATTGTTTAAATTTCTCATAAGACTGTATTTTTATTTAATTTATTGTTTTTTTTTATACAAGCAAATGTAGAATCATGCTGTGTTATATAAGGGAACAAGAAGTTTTAAAAATAACAGAATAAGATTTTTTCGGTTTATAATATATTGATAATCAATGTTATAAGAAAAGTATTACAAAATAATATTTTTAATTTGTTATTTTTTATTATTAGATTGTATTTCAGTATTTTAGGTTGTGTGTTTTTCTTGTAAAAAAAGGATAAAAGCAAAAAGCCGAATCTTATTTTAAAAAGATTCGGCTTTTTTATAACTCTAAAGTGTGAACTCTAAAAATCTAAAATCAGATTATTATCCTAAAAACGGATATCTGTAATCTTCTGGAGTTACAAACGTTTCTTTAATGGTTCTTGGAGAAGCCCAACGTAGTAAGTTCAAAGCAGAACCTGCTTTATCGTTAGTTCCTGAAGCTCTTGCTCCGCCAAAAGGCTGCATTCCTACAACAGCACCGGTTGGTTTATCATTAATGTAGAAGTTACCAGCAGCATTTTGCAATTTAGTAGTAGCCACTTCAGTAGCATAACGATCCTGGCTAAATACAGCTCCTGTTAAAGCATATTCAGAAGTAGTATCAACTAATTCTAAAGTTTCTTCCCATTTTGCATCTTCGTATACATATATAGTCATAACAGGTCCGAATAATTCGGTTTCCATTGTAGTATATTTTGGGTTTGTAGTTACAATAACTGTAGGCTCAACAAAGTACCCAACAGATTTATCGTAATTTCCTCCAACAATGATTTCAGCATCAGCATCTTTTTTAGCCTGGTCAATAAAACCTGCTAATTTGTCAAAAGAACCTTCGTGAATAACGGCTGTAATAAAGTTTCCGAAATCTTCCGGAGAACCCATTTTAAAAGATTTTACATCAGCAATTAATTGTTCTTTTACAGCTGGCCATAAACTTTGCGGAATATAAGCTCTTGAAGCTGCAGAACATTTTTGTCCCTGATATTCAAATGCACCACGGGTAATTCCTGTAGACACTTGTTTTGCGTTAGCACTTGGGTGAGCAATGATAAAATCTTTACCACCAGTTTCTCCAACAATTCTTGGATATGTTTTATAGTTATGAATATTTGCTCCAATTTTAGCCCAGATATCTTTAAATACGTGAGTTGAACCTGTAAAGTGAATTCCGGCGAAATCGCGGCTTGCCAAAACAGTATCCGTAATCATTAAAGCATCTCCAAAAACAACGTTGATAACACCATCAGGAACACCAGCTTCTTTGAAAACTTCGATGATGATTTTTGCAGAAAACACCTGGCTGTCACTTGGTTTCCAAACCACAACATTACCCATCATGGCAGCACTTGCAGGAAGATTGGCAGCAATAGCAGTAAAGTTAAATGGAGTAATCGCGTAAACAAAACCTTCAAGAGGTCTGTATTCTAAGCGGTTCCAAACAGTAGAATCAGATTTTGGCTGATCGTTGTAAATTTGAGTCATAAATTCTACGTTGTAACGTAAAAAGTCGATCAATTCGCAAGAAGCATCAATTTCTGCCTGGTGAATGTTTTTAGATTGTCCAATCATGGTAGCTGCGTTAATACGAGCTCTGTAAGGACCGGCAATAAGTTCAGCCGCTTTTAAGAAAATAGCAGCACGTTGTTCCCATGCCATATTTGCCCATGCAGTTCTTGATTCAAGAGCATTGGCAATTGCTTTTTCGATATGTTGTTTTTCAGCTAAATGATACGTTCCAACGATATGTTTGTGATCGTGAGGAGCTGAAATTGTTTTTGTATTTCCAGTTTTGATTTCTTCACTACCAATGTATAATGGTACATCAATTTTAGAGTTCCACATTGAAGTGTATGCTGCCTGAACAGCTGCTTTTTCTGGTGAGTTCGGTGCGTATGCCTTAACTGGCTCGTTTACCGCTTTTGGTACATGAAAGAATCCTTTTAACATGGGTTGAAAGTATTTAAAATTACGAATTATTTAATTTTCCACAAAAGTACAAATGATATTTTGATTATATCATAAGACAATATTAAAAAGTTGTAATTTAATAAAGTAATAGCTTCAGGTTGTAAAATAAGTATCTGTACAAATGCCTAAATTTGAAGTTAATGGACTCTCTGTTTTGTGATTGTTTTTAAAATGTAATAAGATGAAAATCCCACTTTTAGCTTTTAATGATAAAGGAATTTATTGCCAGCAGGCCGATGTTTATCTCGATCCGTGGCGTCCTGTAAAAAACGCCATAATTACACACGGTCACGCAGATCATTCGCGTTGGGGGCATCAAAATTACATTACACATCATACCAATGTACCAATCATTCGCCATCGTTTAGGAGAAATAAATGTTACCGGAAAAGAATGGGGAGAAACCTTTGTCATCAATAATGTAAAATTCTCGCTTCATCCCGCAGGACATATTATTGGAAGCTCTCAAATTCGGGTAGAACATAAAGGAGAAGTCTGGGTTTTTACAGGAGATTATAAAACAGAAGACGATGGAATTTCTGTTCCGTACGAAGTCGTAAAATGCGACACTTTTATAACTGAATGCACTTTTGGTTTGCCTGCTTTCAATTGGACACCTCAAGCTGAGGTAATCTCAGAAATCAACAATTGGTGGGCAGAAAATAAAGCCGAAGGAAAAACATCCATTCTTTTTGGATATTCCTTAGGAAAAGCACAACGACTTTTAAAATATCTGGATACTGATATTGGAAAAATATACACACACGGCGCAATCGAAAATATGACCAACGTTTTGCGACCAATGGTTGATTTTCCTCCAACAACTTTAATTACCCGCGAAACCAAAAAAGAAGATTTTGCCGGAAATATTGTTCTAGCACCCCCAAGCGCGCACGGAAGTATCTGGATCAGAAAAATGACTCCCTTTGTGACCGGTTCAGCAAGCGGCTGGATGGCTTTTCGGGGAGCAAGACGCCGACGTGCTATTGATAAAGGTTTTGTGTTAAGCGACCATTGCGATTGGTATTCTTTATTAGACAGCATAAAAGCGACTGGCGCAGAAAAAATAATCTGCACGCACGGTTATACCGATATTTTCTCTAAATATTTAAGAGAACTGGGTTACGACGCCAGAACCGAAAAAACCCAGTATGAAGGAGAAGCGGCAGAAATGGAAAAAGATGAAAAAGAAGCGGCAATAGATCAAAATGAAACTTTGATTAATACTGAAAATTAATTCATAAAAAATAACACATAGAAACATAGTTTTTCTTTGTGGTTAAAGGCATTTCATTTATTTAAACAAACATAGCTATGTGTGAAAATCTAGATTTTTTAAAATATCTTTTTCTTTAATTTAAAACTATGTTCCTATGTGTTTAATAATTATGCGCAACGAGTTTAAAATAATATACGTAAATGAAAAATTTTGCCCAACTCATAAAAACACTTGATAGTTCGAATAAAACGAACGTAAAAGTCGATGCACTAACGACGTATTTTAAAAATGCATCGCCGGAAGATAAAGTATGGACCATTGCGATTCTTTCGCATCGTCGACCTCCAAGACCTGTAAATACGACCTTATTGCGAATTTGGGCAAATGAATTAGCGAATATTCCATTATGGCTTTTTGAAGAAAGTTACCATATTGTGGGCGATTTGGCCGAAACGATTGCTTTGATAATTCCAACAACAAAAGAACATTCGGACAAAAGTTTAACCGAATATCTACAGGAAATTATCGCTTTAAAAAAGAAATCTGATCCGGAGAAAAAAGAATATTTACATGAAAATTGGCTGGCACTGAATTATTACGAACGATTCGTTTTCACCAAACTAATTACCGGAAGTTTAAGAATCGGTGTAAGCCAAAAATTAATGACACGTGCTTTATCTAAGGCAGAAGATGTTGATGAAGATGCTTTGGCTTATAAATTAATGGGAAATTGGGATCCTAACACAATCACTTTTCAGGAATTGATTTTAGACGAAAAAAGCAGTGACTATTTATCAAAACCATATCCGTTTTATTTGGCGTATCCAATAGAAGGCGAAGTGGAGAATCTCGGAAATCCGGAAGATTGGTCAGTCGAACATAAATGGGACGGAATTCGGTCGCAAACCATTATCCGTGAAAACGAAATTTATGTCTGGTCAAGAGGCGAGGAGTTGGTCACGGATAAATATCCTGAATTTAAATCTTTTGTTGGAATTATTCCTGACGGAACTGTTATTGATGCTGAAATTTTAGCCTTTCCTGAAAAAGAAATAGGAACTTTTAACGACTTACAAGCGAGAATTGGACGTAAAACTATTTCTGCATCGCTATTAGAAAAAGTGCCCGTAATTCTAAAAGCGTATGATATTCTGGAATGGGAAGGAAAAGATATTCGCAATTTACCTTACTCAGAAAGAAGATTATTGTTAGAACAATTATACGATTCAATAAAAGATAAAACACCTCACTTTCAATTATCAGAAAGAGTTTTGCTCCATTCCTGGGAAGATGTAACTGCTGAAAGAATGCGTGCCCGGGAAATGAAAAGCGAAGGTTTGATGATAAAACGCAACGACTCAACCTATCAGGTTGGAAGAAAAAAAGGCGATTGGTGGAAATGGAAAATTGAACCTCTGGTAATTGATGCCGTTTTAACCTACGCCATGCGAGGCCACGGACGACGCTCGAATCTTTTTACCGATTATACTTTTGCACTTTGGCAAAATAACGACAAAGGCGAAAGAGAATTGGTCACTTTCGCAAAAGCCTATTCCGGTTTAACCGATGCTGAATTTAGAAAAGTAGATGATTTTATAAAGAAAAATACGTTGGAAAGGTTTGGTCCCGTAAGAAGTATAACGCCACAATTGGTTTTCGAAATTGGTTTTGAAGGAATAGCACTTTCAAAAAGACATAAAAGCGGAATTGCAACACGATTCCCAAGAATTTTAAGATGGCGACAAGACAAAAAAATTGACGAAGCCAATTCAATCGAAGACTTAAAAAGTATGATTTCATAATATTTGAATGTTGTGAAAAAATTGAACACATAGAAACATAGGTTAAAATATGTTCAAATAAGAATGCAAAAGAAACAAGTTTCCACACATAGCTATGTTTGTTAATGCAAGTGAAGCGCCTTTGTGCGGTTTCAAAAACTATGTTTCTATGTGTTTAAATTTGCGACTGTTTTTATCCACGAATTTACAAATCATTTTAATCTGTGAAATCTGTGGCATTATTTTAATATAAGTCAAAACCATAAAAATGAACAGAGACGAACTTTATACCATTGCAGAAAACTGGTTTCATGCGCAGGGCTGGAAAGCATTTCCTTTTCAAACCCAAACCTGGACCGCTTTTCTGCAAGGAAAAAACGGGTTATTGAACGCTCCCACCGGAAGTGGAAAAACCTATGCTTTATGGTTTCCGATAGTTCTCGATTACATGAAGAAAAACCCGGATTATAAAACCAAACACAAACCCGGATTAAAAGCAATCTGGATCACGCCTTTACGCGCCCTTTCTGTAGAAATTAAACAAGCTGCAGACAGAATTGTTCATGATTTAGATACTCAAATGACAGTTGGAATTAGATCTGGAGATACATCGCAAAGCGAAAGAGCAAAGCAAAGCAAGAAAATGCCGGACTTGCTTATTACAACTCCCGAAAGTTTGCAATTGCTTTTGGCATCAAAAGAATTTGCGAAAACTTTTGCCAATTGTTCTGCGATTGTGGTAGATGAATGGCATGAATTGCTAGGAACAAAACGCGGTGTTCAAATGGAATTGGCTTTATCACGCTTAAAAACAGTTGCACCAAAAATGCGAATTTGGGGAATTTCTGCCACAATCGGAAATCTCGAATTAGCACAGCAAGTATTATTAGGATTAAATTCTGAAGCTTATCAAAATTCAGTTTTGATCAAAGCAAATATTAATAAGAAGATAAAAGTACTTTCGATATTGCCGGAAAAAATGGATAGTTATCCGTGGCGCGGACACATGGGACTTCATTTAATTGATGAGGTTGCCAAAATCATCAGAAAAAGCAAAACGACTTTAATTTTTACCAATGTACGTTCTGCCTGCGAAATGTGGTTTCAGGCGTTACTCGAAAAATATCCTGAGTTTGCCGGAGATATGGCCATGCATCACGGAAGTATTAGCAGGGAAACGCGTTTGTGGGTTGAAAATACCATTCGAAATGAAGAATTAAAAGTAGTAGTTTGTACTTCGAGTTTAGATTTGGGAGTTGACTTTGCACCCGTCGAAACCATTATTCAGGTTGGCGGACCAAAAGGTGTTGCACGTTTTCTGCAAAGAGCCGGACGAAGCGGGCATCAACCCGGAAAAGAAAGCGTTATTTACTTTCTGGCAACTCACGCTATAGAACTAATTGAAGCTTCGGCACTTAAAAAAGCAGCTGAGAAAACGATCGTTGAAGATAGAATTCCGTATTTAAGCAGTTGGGATGTTTTGGTGCAATATCTAAATACTTTAGCAGTTTCTGACGGTTTTTTTCCGGATGAAATTTTTGAAGAAGTACGTCAAACATTCTGCTATCAAAACATTACAAAAGAAAACTGGAACTGGATTTTGAATTTTATCACCAACGGAAGCCAAAGTCTGCAAGCCTACGATGAATTTAAAAAAGTTGAGGTGGAAGAAGACGGACGTTTTAAAATCAACAGCCGATTGATTGCAATGCACCACAGAATGCAAATTGGAACTATTGTGGGCGATGCATCTCTTAATGTAAAGTTTTTAAGCGGAGGTTATATTGGTTCTATTGAAGAATGGTTTGCCTCAAAATTGCAACCCGGAGACGTTTTTACTTTTGCCGGAAAAAGGCTTGAGTTATTCCGTGTAAAAAACATGCAGGTTTTAGTGCGAAAAGCAGATCCTAAAAAAGCTTCAAAGGTAGTAAGCTGGATGGGCGGCCGTATGGCTTTATCAGTACAAATGAGCGAATTGCTTCGGGAAGAATTATATGCTGCCAATACAGAGAATCTAACGCCTGAATTAATAGCGTTGCAACCTCTTTTTGCAAGACAAAGAAAAGAAAGTATTGTTCCGGATACGAATGAGTTTTTAATAGAAACCTTTAAAACAAGAGAAGGGTTTCATGCCGTTTTTTATCCGTTTGAAGGGCGGTTTGTGCATGAAGCATTGGCGAGTATTCTTTCGTATCGCATAAGTTTATTGTCGCCAATTACTTTTTCTCTGGCTTATAACGATTACGGATTTGAATTGCTCTCGGATCAGGAAATTGACATGGAAGCTGTTTTTGATAATGATTTGCTTTCATCAGAATATATACATCACGATTTGCAAAAAAGTTTAAATTCTACCGAAATGGCGCGCAGAAAATTCAGGGATATTGCAGTAATTGCCGGTTTAGTTTTTACCGGAATGCCTGGAAAACCTGTAAAAACAAAACATTTACAAAGTGGTTCGCAATTGCTTTTTGAAGTTTTCAGAGATTATGAACCCGACAATTTATTGTTGCAACAAGCTTATATTGAAACTTTTGAACATCAATTAGAAGAAGGACGTTTGCTTCAGGCTTTGGAAAGAATTAATAATCAGACCATTGTTTGGAAACAATGCAAAAAACCAACGCCTTTTAGTTTTCCTATAATTACAGACCGATTGAGAGAAAAATTATCGAGTGAAACATTAGCCGAAAGAATCAAAAAAATGACCGCCAGTTACATGAAATAATTTTCAGGATTAAAAAAGGTTTACTAAATTTAAGTATGAGAATTACAATAAACAATCAAAACTTCATTTTACATCAATCCGGTGCTGCTTTTTGGGAAGAAAAAAAAATAGTTTTAATTTCAGATGTGCACTTAGGGAAAGTGGCGCATTTTAGAAAACACGGAATTGGAATCCCGAAAGATGCTATTTTTGAAAACTTTACCAGATTAAACAACGTTTTAGAATTATTCAATCCGAAAACCATTGTTTTTCTGGGCGATTTATTTCATAGTAAAATAAATAACGAATGGGATCTTTTTGTTAATTGGACAAAAACACTTACGCAGAAAATAATTTTGGTTGAAGGCAATCACGATATTATTTCAAAGCAATATTATGCAGATTTGAATATAGAAATTTATAGTGAATTAGTAATAGAAAATTTCTTATTGACACATCATCCAACAGAAAAAGAAGGTTTTTTTAATTTTTGCGGTCATATTCACCCCGGAATACAATTAAGAGGATTGGGACGACAATTTTTGAGTTTATCATGTTTTTTTCAAAAACCAAAGCAATTGATTTTTCCATCCTTTGGTGAGTTTACCGGAAATTCTTATGTAATTCCAACAGAAAATGACAAAGCATATGCTATTACCAAAGAGGGAATAATAGAAGTTACTATAAATTAATTTAGGATCAGCATGAAAACGAATGAGTTCGAATAGCTAAGTCAATACAAAGCTTTGCGAACTTTACAATTTTATAAAAACTAAGAGAAAAAAACTTAGCGTTCTTTGCAGTAAAAATTATTGAGTATATTTTTTACGGTTTTCACAATATTAGCATTGCCCCAATAAAATATTTATGCTTAATTAATTTAAAGCAAAAGGAGCGCACATTCTAAAAGTAGGAACAATAACTTTGAATGTTTTTGTAGTCGTAAAATTGATCATATTGAAGTGACCTTTCATAGCGCCGTAGGGAGATGAAAGCAAGCAACCAGAGCTGTAAGTATGGTTTTCGCCAGGTTTTAAAACTGGTTTTTTTCCAATAACACCCTCTCCATCAACAAATTCAAGATCATTTAGAGAATCAAAAATTTCCCAGTGACGAGAAGTTAACTGAACAGAATCTTTACTATGATTTTCGATTGTAATTACATAACTAAAGGCAAAGTGAATCTTATAGTTTTTGAAGTAAGTACCTTCAAAACTAGTCAAAACGGATATTTTTATGCCTCTTGTAATCTGAGAAACCATACTAAAGTGGTATATATGTGTGTGTTATAACGGCAAACTTACAAAAAAAAATCATTGAACAGAAACCTTTAACAATGTTTTAATTGATGATATTTATAGAGTTGGCATTACCTTTTCCAATTACTCTCTCATAACGATCAGAACTTTGTTTGTAATAAACAAGGATAGTATATTCATTTTCTGTTTGATAGAAATTACCATCAACCGCATTTTCATAATCAATTATGCCTTTTTTGTCTGCTATTTTATATTCAAAATTCGTAAAACCCTGCTTAATCATTACGGCTTTTTCATAAACTCCTTTATCCTGGTTATAGTCCATTTTGTATTCCGGAGATAAGCTGTAATTGTTGAACATTCCAGCAATATAAATGTCTTTATTTAATCTAAAAGTTGGAGCCGAAAGCGTAAAATAAACCCAGGCATAATCTGCTTCTATAGAATTATCCGAGCCATTTATGTTTTTTACGACAAAGTTTCCATTTACATCCTGATAATTCGTGTAAATTTGGTTCGCTCTGGCCGCATTGGTATATAAATAAGAATTATAAATATCATTGTTAGAACCCACTTTTCCCACATTATTGCTGGCAGAACGAATGTCTTTATTTTCAAAATATAAAAATTCATTTCCGGCCCAAAATTGGGTTTCTTTATCGTATTTATAAACCATTTGGTTTCCAATAGTATATTGCGGAACAATATTTTTGATGCCGGTACTAAAATCGCCATTTTGCAACAACAACACTCTAATATTCTGCAACGGATTCTGAAAAACAATATCATTCGAAAGTATCGAAAAATCCAAATTTTGTTTATAATCGATATTACTTACGTTTCGGCTTCGTTTAACCTGAGCTGCAACCGTAGAATGGTCTTCATATAAAATAAATTTCCTCGAGAAAAGAACTTCTCTGTCTTCATTCAAAATTTTCAGCATATAATTACCTGAAATGCGTAATTGAGTGGTAAATTGATTTGGAAAAGCCAATCGATAATGTGAATAAACCTGAAGCGTATTGAAGGAATTGGAATAATCTGTAATTCTTTGATTATCAAAACCTCTAACGTAATCTGTTTTAGGAATATCAGTTGGTTTCCAGTTATAATCACAATGCGTTACTTCAAAATAATAATTGGCTTCATTACCAAATAAATCATCAAATTGAAATTCAAATGAAGAACCCAATTCAAATATCGAAACAACATTACTGCCGCCCTGAACAAACGTAACAGTTTTGATATTATAGGGAGGAACTACTTCAGTTTGAATTTCCTGGGCTGTCGCCGAAGCAAAAATGAAAAACAAAAAAAGGTTTTGAAATAAAAATTTTAGCATCTTAATTATGTTCTAAGATTGTAAATATAACAATTTATATAACGAAAAATAGGACATTTTATTTTTAAACAATTTATTAAGAACCTAAAATGTATTCTAAATTAACTTCGATTTCGTCGTTAACAAAACTTTCTTCTAAAAGCGAATCAGACAATAGCTTTTTGTTTTCCTGTAACTTGATTATTTTTTCTTCAACCGTATTTTTCGAAATAAACCTGATAACGTTGACTTTATTCAATTGCCCAATTCGGTGCGCTCTTCCAACTCCTTGTTTTTCAGCAAAAGGATTCCACCATGGGTCTAAAAACAAAACATAAGAAGCTTTGGTAATATTTAAACCAACGCCTCCCGCTTTTAGCGAAATAAAAAACAACAAAGGCTCTTCTTTTTCCTGAAACAAATTAACCTGCTGTTCTCTTTTTTTGGCAGGAGTTTCGCCTGTAATTTCACAAAAGGCTATTTTATTTTCCTTGCACCAATCGGTATAAAAACTCAAATTAGTAACAAACGAACTAAAAATGATGGTTTTCTGTTTTCCTTTTACTAAATTTTCCAGATAATTAGTGACTGCAATGTATTTTCCGGAATCAATTTCAGACTCCTGATCGACCATTTTGGGATGATTACTCAGCTGCCTTAACTTCATCAGCGTGTTGATAATGCTAATTTTATCAGGGCTGGAGCCATCTGTTTTTAGTAAAAAATTACGAGCTCTTGATTTTTCTTTTTCGTATAATTTCTCCTGTTCAGGATCCATATCACAATAATAAATCTGTTCTGATAATTCGGGTAAATCTTTTAAAACCTGTTCTTTGGTTCGTCGCAAAATATAAGGCTGAACAAGATTTTTCAATTCAGATAAACTATTCTCGTCTTGCTTTTTCTCAATCGGAATTTTAAAATTGGCTGCAAAAAAAGCATAAGTTCCCAAAATATCCGGATTTATAAATTGCATTTGCGACCATAAATCGTCTAGCGAATTTTCGATAGGAGTTCCGCTTAACGCGATTTTATGAGCCGTATTTATTTTATTTATGGCTTTAAAAATTTTAGAATCTTTATTTTTAATGTATTGGCTTTCGTCCAGAATTAAATATCGGAAATCATATTTTTCTAAAATCGCAATATCACGATGCACAATACTGTAGCTGGTAAAAATCAAATCAGTCGATGCTAATCTGCTCGCTAATAATTTTCTGTCGTTACCAACATATTGCATTTTTGAAAAATGCGGTGTAAATTTTGCAGCTTCGTTATACCAGTTAAAAACCAATGAAGAAGGTAAAACAATTAAGGTTTTTAAAGGTTCTCTTTCGACAGTTGTTTCGTTTGCAAACAAATCAAAATTCGTGGTTTTAGTTGTAAAACCCAATTGTTCTTGTACAGCAACCAAAACGGCTAAAGTTTGCAACGTTTTACCAAGACCCATATCATCGGCCAGACAAGCGCCCAGATTAGAATTAAAATGACCTAAAAGCCATTTTACGCCATCAATTTGATAAGGTCTTAAAGTTGCTTTTAGCAAATCTGAAGATACATATTCAGCTTTGTAAACGGTATTTAAATCGCTTTTAATTTCCGGAATTGCGTCCAGAGCAGTAAAATTACTTTTACGTAAAAGTAGATTCCCATCTTCTGTTTTGGCAAATTTTGCCAGCGAACTATATTTACTGAGCCATTCTAACGGAATTAAAAAATAATTTCCGTCAGGCAGTAAAAAGAGCCTTTCCTTGCTTTTTATATTTGGGATAATTTCACTGAAATTGATCGTAAAATTTCCAATCGTAATAACTATTTTAATGTCAAACCAATCTTCTTTTGTTTCTGTTTTTGAAGCAGAAACAATATGGTTTTCTGTAATGATTTCTTTGCTTTCCAGTTTTAGATTTTGAATGGTAAAACCCAAACTTTCCAGTTCCTCTTTATGATCAATTACCAATTGAATATTATAATAAGGATCATTAATTTCCGACTCAGAATTCCACCCAAACAATTCATTTTTGATTTTTATCAAACCAATTTCAAGTAACTTTTCTGTATATAAAGTTTCGTCAGAACTGCGTTTAAACTGAATTATTTTGGGTTCATTCGCAACGCTAAAGTCAACAAACGAATGTGATTTCTTTGTTTTACTGGCATCAAACAAATAGCCGTTATAATCAAAATAAAGATTAAGATAATAACAGTTTTTAAAGAAATCATAAACAGGCTGAATAGTGCACGAAATAATGGTATCACGAAGCTCGATTTCAAAACCGGTTGCTTCAATGTCTATTTTTTTGGCAATTTCCGGAATAAAATTCTTAAAATAATCATCAACTAATTTTGAAGGTATTTCAATTGATTTTTTCTTTAAAAAAGGCGAAAGTTTTTTAGCATTAAGCTCTTTTAACTGTCCTAATTTTTTATTGATAATTAACCAGCCCGGATCATCTAAAAGAACATCAACACTACTATTCATAGGTAAAAATGTAGTTTCATTTTCTTTTAAAGAAAGTGTATACGTAATTCCCTCGGCGTGTTTGTCAAATTGAATTTGAGGTTCAAAATAGAGCGGATTAATATCGACTCTTGAGCGATAAAAGTCTTTTTCAACCCCCATATTAATTGATAAAGGAAATTGTTCCTGCACAATTAGGGCGTAAAAAGAACCTAAATTTAGTTGTAAATGCTTGCGAATAGCAAAGTCAATTTTTGAATCTTTTTGAAAATCAGCAATTGTTTTTGCCGATTTGATTTTTGCACTGAATTTTTTAAAAATAAAGTCAGGTTTTAAAGATTCGCAAGCTGTGAGTATTTTTTTTGTATTGGAACCTAAATTTTCAGAAACAATTCCAAAACTTTCAAGTACACCGGGAGTTGCTTTTTTATTTAAATATTTGATTTCATTGGTATTCTCAATGATATAGGCTGTTGGGATATAAACATTCAGATTTTTTTCAAAACTGATGTCAAAACAAAATTGAAATGATTTTGAAGATTCCAAGATTTGGGGTTTGGTTTGGTTGTAATTTGGGAAGTTGTTTAAACCATTTAAGTGATATAAGTTCATTAAAAACGGTTCGAATAAATTAACTTAGAATAGAAAAACTTTTCCATTTACGTTATTTTTCGTTTTTAATTACTTTTAAAAAATAAGATCAATTATTTTAAATGAACTTATATCACTTATATGGTGAAAAAAAATCTAATTGTTTTGGTTTTCCGGCTTAAAACAAAGAGGGATAATTTCTCCTTTTGCAAGGCAATATTTTTCGACCAATTCCGGAGTCATTTTATTAGTATAATCTTCTTCGATAACAATAAAACCAATGCTTCTTAATTTATCAAAATAATCGCGGCCGTAAATACGAACGTGATCGTATTGTCCAAATATTTTAGCGCGCTCTTTTTGATCTGTAATCGTATCATCTGCAAAAGTAACTTCTCTCGACAAATCTTGTGGAATTTGAAGAATCGCCATTCCGCCCGGTTTTAATACACGAAATAATTCCTGCATTGCCTTTGTATCGTCCGGAATATGCTCTAAAACGTGATTACACAAAATAACATCGTATTCATTGTCTTTAAAAGGCAAATTACAAATGTCCGCTTTTACATCTGCCAAAGGAGAAAGTAAATCGGTTGTAGTGTAATCAAGGTTTTTTTGGTTGCGGAATAATTTATAAAAAGCTTGTTCCGGCGCAAAATGAAGCACTTTTTTTGGTGCCGTAAAAAAATCAGTCTGATCGTTTAAATACAACCAAAGCAAACGGTGTCTCTCTAACGAAAGTGTACTTGGCGACAGGACATTATTACGCTGTTTTCCATATCCGTATGGCAAAAATGATCGAAAACTTTTCCCGTCAATAGGATCAGTATATTTGGTTCCTTTTAATGATAAAGCCAAAATTGGGCGCGCCACATAACTCAAACGAATTAATAATGGGCGTGGAATGGTATTTAAAATAAGCTTAAAAAGTTTCTTCACGGTTAAATAAATTTGAACACGAATTTCACAAATTACCACGGATTACCGCTGTGTGTGAAATTTCACGAACCTTGATTTGGGTTAAAGTATTATTCTTTTGTATTTTAGGCTGTCTTCTCCAAAATTAATTAGTAATCCTAATTTGTTTTTTGAAGCAGCTAAATAATTTAATGTTTGTTTAATTTCACTTGTAGAAAGTGCTGTAATTGCTTTTAATTCTAAAATAATTTCATCGAAAATAACAAAGTCTGCAAAAATAATAACTTGGTAAAATAATGTCTTTGTAAGCGATGTTATATTTTAATTCCCGATTATAAGGAATCTCATTTCTTTGAAATTCATATTCTAAAGCATCGCCATAAACTTTCTCACTATGTCCTTTACCTAAAATTTTATGGACTTCCATGCAAATCCCAATAATTTTATAAGACTCATCTTTTAAATATAACTCACTCATCATTCTAATTCTCAATCAATCGGTGAAATTTCAGACACAATATTAATCTGTGTAAATTTGTGTAATTCGTGTTATAATACTAACGGAACCTGTCTAAACTCATCTTCTTCAGTACTTTCAATTCCTAAAGCTTTATAGATATAGTAGAAAGTCGATAAAATTTCTGGTTTTCCATCGATTAGGGCAACGTCGTGTTCGAAATGCGCACTAGGTTTTCCGTCGGCAGTCAGGATTGTCCAGCCGTCTTTTAGTTGTTTGATGTTTCTAGTTCCCATATTGATCATTGGTTCAATGGCAACGACCATTCCTTCAACAAAAAGTTTTCCACGACCGCGTTTTCCGTAATTTGGCATTTCAGGTTCTTCGTGCATTTTTTGCCCTAAACCATGTCCAACCAATTCGCGAACAACTCCGTAGCCGTGAGATTCTGTATATTTTTGAATCGCATTTCCAACATCTTCTACACGATTTCCAGCTTTAAATTCTCTGATTCCTACGTAAAGAGATTCTTTAGTAATCTGCAAAAGTTTTTTAGTTTCCGGAGCAACTTCTCCAATTTCAAAACTATAGGCGTGATCACCGTGATATCCGTTTTTAAAAGCACCGCAATCAACAGAAATTACATCTCCGTTTTTCAAAGGTGTATTATTAGGAATTCCGTGTACAACTTGTGCATTCGGACTCATACAAAGCGAGTTCGGGAAATCATATAAACCTAAAAAGCTTGGAACAGCTCCGTGATCACGAATAAATTCCTCTGCTAATTTGTCAAGGTGTAATGTAGTAACTCCTTCTTTAATTTCAGAAGCAATCATTCCTAATGTTTTAGATACGATCAAAGCACTTTCGCGCATTAATTCGATTTCTTCTCTATTTTTTTGGATAATCATATTTTTCAGATTTTCAGTTCGCAAAAGTACGATTTTAATATTATTTTTTTAAAGTTGATTTTGAAATTAATATGTTATGTTTTTTTGTCACGAATTTCACGAATTGACACGAATTTAATTTGCTTTAAATTTTTCTAAAATATAATTCGCGTCAACCCTCTTTATTTCTTAATAGCAAGGTTATTGTTCTTTTTAGTTTAATATCTCAGAAAAAAGCCATAAATTAGTAGTAAACACGTTGCATCATGAATACTACTATAGATCAGGAAAATAAATCGAAACAGAAAGCTTTAAATAAAATGAAAAATAGCGCTTTGGCACTTTTAGGTGTTGCAGTGTTATTATTTATTGTTGCTATTTATTTTAAGATTCCGATGTTGCAGGCTTTTAGCGAAGCTGCAATGGTGGGAGGAATTGCAGATTGGTTTGCTGTTGTAGCCTTATTTCGTCATCCGTTGGGAATTCCGATTTGGCATACGGCGATTATTCCGGTAAAGAAAAATGAAATTGGAGAAAATCTTGGAAATTTTGTTTCGGAAGAATTTCTAAACCGCGAAAAATTAGAAATTAAATTAGACGAATTCAATTTTGCTACAAAAGCTTCGGACTGGCTTTCGCAAGAAGAAAACGCTAATAAAATTGCCAGTTCAGTTGCGCTCAATATTATTCCCGGAATTTTAAAAACGATTAAAGATGAAGATATTAAGCGATTTATTCAGGTTCAGTTTAAAGAAAAACTAGAAGCAATTAATTTTGGGGATTGGGTTGCACTGGCTTTAGAACCTTTACAAAATAGTGAGGTTAAGGATCAATTATTGACAAATCTTTTGGAAGTGATGAGTCAGGAATTAGCTAATAATAAAGATTTGATCCGGAAAAAAGTAAAGGAATCAACGCCTTTTTTAAGTTTTGGACTTGCTGATAAAAGTATTTCAGAAGGTGTCTTCAATGGTTTGGCCGAATTTTTAAATGAAGCTAAAAATCCGGAAAGCGCAGTACGAATTAAAATTGACGATTATGTTCGTGATTTTCTTGATAAAGTAAAAAACTCTGAAGAAATGCGAATCAAAATAAATAATTTGATTCTGGGTTTTGCGGGAAAAAAAGAAGTTCAGGATTATATTAACGGAATTTGGGACGAAATAAAACTCTCGATTTCAAATGATATTGAAAAGGGTGATCAATCTTCCATTAAAAACAATATTGCAAGCTTAATTCAGGGTTTCGGAAGCGGAATTAAAGAAGATCCTTTAATGATTGACAAGATCAATAATTTTATCAAAAACGATTTATTATCAGTACTTCTGAACAATAAAAAAGTAATTGGGGATTTAATTTCATCAACGGTAAAAAGCTGGGACGGAAAAGAGGTTTCTGAAAAATTAGAATTAGAAATTGGTAAAGACCTTCAATACATCAGAATAAACGGAACTTTGGTTGGCGGAATAATTGGCCTTATCATTTATGGTGTTGAGCAGCTTTATCATTATTTTATGGTATAAAATTTTTAAACCATATAAGTGATATAAGTTATTATAAGCTATGCTTAGGAGGTTAAAAAAATAAACCATAAAGTAATAAAGTTATTAAAAGCTTTCTTTTAAATGAACTTATATCACTTATATGGTTAAAAAAAATTACAACAAAGAATGACAAGTCATTGCAGCAGGTTGCTGAACGCCCATTAATTCTAAAATAGTAGGAGCAATGTCTCCTAAAACTCCATCATTAATGTTTTTTAATTGTTTATCAACTAAAATAATCGGCACTGGGTTTGTTGTGTGTGCAGTATTTGGGCTTCCGTCAGGATTAATCATTGTTTCGCAATTTCCGTGATCAGCAATTACAATGGTAGTATAATCATTGGCAAGAGCCGCTTCGATAACTTTTTTAGCGCATGCATCAACAGCTTCACAAGCTAAAATTGCAGCACTCATGATTCCGGTATGACCAACCATATCGCCGTTTGCAAAATTCAGGCAAACAAAATCAACTTCACCTTTATTTAGTTCAGGAACAAGAGCTTCTGTAAGTTCAAAAGCACTCATTTCCGGTTGTAAATCGTAAGTGGCTACCTTTGGAGAATTTCTTAAAATTCTGGTTTCTCCTTCAAAAGGAACTTCTCTTCCTCCGGAAAAGAAAAATGTTACGTGCGGATATTTCTCCGTTTCGGCAATACGAATTTGTTTTTTGTGGGCTTTTTCTAAAACTTCACCAAGAGTTTCGGTAATATTATCTTTATTGTAAACCACTTTTACATTTTGATACGTTTCGTCGTAGTTGGTAAGCGTTACATAATACAAGTTTAATTTGTGCATGTTTTGCTCGTGAAAGTCTACTTGAGAAAGTGCTTCTGTAAGTTCACGGCCTCTGTCAGTTCTAAAGTTGAAGAAAATGACAACATCGCCTTCAATAATTGTAGCCAATGGTTTTTCCTGCTCGTCAACCATTACAATTGGTTCGATAAATTCATCGGTAACATGATGTGCGTAACTGTCAAGAACACTTGCAACAGCATTTTGAGATGGCGTTCCGTGTGCGTTTACAACCAAATCATACGCTAGTTTTACGCGTTCCCAACGTTTGTCACGGTCCATTGCATAATAGCGACCAATGATCGAGGCAATTTTTACCGGAGTTTCTTTAATATATTCTTCAAGATCGTGAATGTATTTTGCACCGGATTTTGGGTCAACATCACGTCCGTCAGTAAAAGCATGAACAAAAACATTTTCAAGGCCATATTCCTGAGAAGCATCAATTAATCCGCGTAAATGCGAAGTATGCGAGTGAACTCCACCATCGGAAACTAATCCTAAAAAGTGTACTTTTTTATTGTTTTGTTTGGCGTATGTAAAAGCATCAACAAGAACTTGTTCTTTGGCAAGTGTTTTGTGCGCTACGGCCAGGTTTATTTTAGCTAAATCCTGATATACGATTCTTCCGGCACCAAGATTCATGTGGCCAACTTCGCTGTTTCCCATTTGTCCTTCTGGCAAACCAACGTTTAAGCCGTCAGTTCTAAGTTGTGCACTTGGGTAATTTTGGTAAAGACTGTTTATAAAAGGAACGTGTGCATTGTCTATTGCAGAAACTTTAGGGTCAGGAGATTTTCCCCAACCATCTAAAATCATAAGTATAACTTTTTTGTTCATGATTTTTGTTTTCTACAAAGATAAGCCATTTATAAAACTTGCAAAGAAAGCTTTGTTACAATTATGTTTAATAAAATGAACTGTATTTAAAAATATTAAATTAATTATATTAGTCTTTATTTTTTAAAATTAATTCAGGCTAAGCTCTCTTTCTAATCTTATTTTTGACAGCATTATAGTCTATAAAATATTTTACACTGATCGAAAAAATGTGTTTTAAGGAATCGTTCGTAAGTAAATTGGTTACATTATGTTTGAAATCCTTATCAATAATGCGTTCAAAATTTGAAGCATTATTTCGGTATAATACAGAAAGCTGGCTTCCGGGCGCAAACCACCATGAATACGATAAATCTGCATTCCAGGAATAAAAACTAGAATTTTTGTTCTCTGTATATGGAGTGTAAGGATCTAAAGTTCCGTCTTGCTGAAGTTCAAGAATATTCTTGTTTTCTGCCGAAGACCAATATTGGCGTACTGCTAAATTAAGCGTCATTGCACTGTTTATGGCATATTTTCCGGATAAAGTATTGGCATAAGTGATGACATCTCTATTCGCAAAAATGATTTTATCAGTAGTATTTTCATTGTCATCGTCATCAAAACTGTCAATATATCCTTTGTTGTTATTTCTTTTTAAAAAGCTAAAAGTATACGTCAGTAAAAGTTTGTCGTTAAAGCGATATCTCGGACCAACATCAACACCGTATGCAACTCTTCCGGGCTCGTCGGCAAAAATAATAGTAGGATTTAAATCTAAAGCGAATTTATAATTGTAATTCGTTGATATACTAAACCATGATTCTATTCTTTTCGGAATTGTAACATATCTGTTTTCAGCTCTTGGCTCATAATAATCATAACATTCTACAGGATAAACGGTTATGCCCATTCCGTAATAATTATTTTTTACCGTAGTCAGGTTTATGTTTGCGTTGATACTATTGTCCTGTACTTTTCCGGATTCTTTATTGAATTCCGTATACATATTGTAGTTAATCTTAAAACTATTAAAAAGCTTTGTAGGGTTTAAAATTCTATAATTGGCATTTCCGAAAAAGTTATAATAATTGGTGTAGAAATTAATCCCTAAATCATTTGGGTCAAAATCTTTCGTAACAAAATCAGTACCAAAACTATAACGATACTTACCACTAGTTTCAGCAAAGCTAATAGTAGAATAAATACCAGTTTTATCTTCAGGGCCATTTATAGTACTATATTTTATATTTCCAAATAAATTATAAGTGTTTGCCTTTGTGTTTAAATCCCAGGCAAGGCCCGTAACATTGGCATCTCTGTAATGTGCATTTCTGGAAACATTTGTATTAATAAGCGTTACAGAAGAATTTTTACGAAAACGCTGGTCTAAAACCAATACATTATAATTCGTCAATGGTTCTACAATTTCTTGTCTGGTTGCGCCGGTTATAGTGTCTTTTATGGTTGCGAATGTTTTTTCAGTAACTGCGTTTAGAATTCCAATTCCTAATCCGCTTTTGGTTCTTCCAGAAACTTTCAAAGCATTAATAAGATTCACGTTCTGAACCGTTTCAATTACTTCTTCATTATCATTCAAATCCGGTTCAACAGATGGTTTTCCTCCAATTCTTCTCGAATAGAACATTTTTCCTTTATTAAACAAATCAGTTCCTTCAGTAAAAAAAGCTCTGTTTTCATTGAATTCCTGCTCAAACGGACCTAAATTTAAAATCTGATCGTCGTATTTTGTCTGTCCAAAATCAGGAATTAAAATAGCGTCCAGCGTAAAAGCATCGTTAATTCCGTACTTAATATCCATTCCGCCTTTTATTGTTCCATACGTTTTTTGGCCATCAGCAGCATTTAAATAATAAGAAGCATAAGGCATAAAAAACAATCGGGTAGGAGGTTTGATGTTTTCAATTCCTTCCAGATTACCATTTTGTTGGGTAAAAGTGCCTACTTTAGTATCAATTAATGTCCATGTATATTTTCTGCGTTCTCTTTTTATCTCTCTGAAAAAATTAATTCCCCACGTTTGTTTATTTTCTGCAGAAAAACGCAAAGCGGCATACGGGATTTTCATTTCTACAATCCAGCCTTTGTCTGTTATTTTTGCTTTACTAATCCAGACAGCATCCCAGGAAAAATCTTCGCCAATGGCATCGGTCATAATACAATCACCCTGAACATCAGCGGCAGAAACAAAAAACTCAAAATTTTGCTGGCCATCATTAAAACCATTAATAAAGACACCAAAAATATCTGCAGTACCAAAATTATCCCGTTGCGAAATTTCTTTTAAAATCTTTTCAGGTTCATCATCATACATTATGGCGCCAATATAAATAGCGTCATTATTGTATAAAACTTTGATGTCTGTTTTTTTAGAATCGGGTATTGCTTTTCCGTTATCGGGATCAAACATAACAAAGTCTGAGGCTGTTGCGGCATTTTCCCATGCAGCTTCATCCAACTTTCCGTCGACAAGAATATTTTGCGAAATAGACTGTGCTTGCAGTGTTTTCTTTTGGCTGTGGCTCAAAAAACAAGAAAACAGAAGACATAAAAAGGCTATTTTTCTCATGACAATTTAAAGAAACTAATTGTTAATTGGATTATTTATTGGAATAATAGACTCACTTTTGCAATAAAAGTTACAGTTTTCGAATGTAAAAGTACTGTTTTCTTGTATTTTCTTTAAGAAAACAGCATTAAACGTTTAGATTTTTAGCATAAGTAAATATCTTACAGAAACGCCTTTTTTTAGTTAATAATGTTAAAGTTTAATGAAAAAACGCCTGATTTTCAGGCTTCTATTTTGTCAACTATGATTTTTTTATACTTTTGCCCTACCCAAATTTATTATTAACCTAAAGATATTCAATGATTTACAAAATTTATCCACTATTGGTGTTTTTGCTATTGTCTTTTGGAAAAGACACAAAAAGCACTCCTGAATTAAAAAAGGTAACTGCAAAAAGTTTTGCTAAGGTTGAGAAAATTACTATCGACGCTAAAATTGAAAGTGTTTATAGTGCATTGAATCCTAACAATTTTAAGCTGCCTGAACTACGAACTTTTTCTGAAGCTCTAAAAGGGTTTTATTTATTGAAAGAAAAAGGATTAATTCATAAAGACATTTTAACCTTAATTGATTTTAGTTTGTCATCAAACACCAAACGTCTTTGGGTGATTGATTTATCGACCAATACAATTTTGTTTCAGTCTTTAGTTGCTCACGGCAGAAATACCGGAGAAGAATTTGCAACTGCATTTTCAAATATCAATTCATCTTTTAAAAGCAGTCTTGGATTTTATTCTACAGGCGAAATTTATAAGGGAAAACATGGTTCTTCATTACGTTTAGATGGTCTGGAAAAAGGTTTTAATGACAATGCACGCGAAAGGGGAGTTGTTATGCACGGAGCAGATTATGTTTCGGAATCTTTTATAAGAGAGCATAAAAGATTAGGCAGAAGCCAGGGTTGTCCGGCACTGCCAATCGAATTAACGGATGAAATAATCCAAACTATTAAAGATAAATCGTGTTTGTTTATCTATCATCCGTCAAGAACTTTTACGATGGAAGAAAAACTAATTTCTTAGTTTAGCATATAAATCCGAATCTAAATTATAAATATCAGCTCTGAACAGGAGCTGATTTTTTTCGCTCCAGGCGGTCCAGTACCATTGGTATAAAGCATACTTTTTGGCAATTTTGATGTTTATTGTTTTCTTAGTTTCAATAATAGAATCAATTTTTTCTTTCGACCAATTTTTTGCAGGGATAGTATCACTTAAAATATGCTGTGCTAATTCCAACGGGTTTTCAATACGAACACAACCTGAACTTAACGAACGATTTGTTCTTCCAAAATAATTACGGTGATTGGTATCGTGCAGATAAACACTATGATGATTTGGAAACAAAATCTTCATTAAACCCAAAGAATTGTTATATCCCGGGCTTTGTACATATTTGTAACTATGTGGTTTGTTCGCATTCCAGGATTTCGGATCGACTTCACGACCGGCAGAGTCAAATATAGTAATGTGTTTTTTAGCTAAATAATTCCTGTTTTTTTTCATTTCCGGAACAATGTCTTCCTTTAGAATAGTTGGCGGAACCGTCCATGTCGGATTAAAAACAACTGTTCTAAGTTTTGATGTTATAATAGGAGTTCTTCTTTTGCTGGTTCCTACAACAACATTTCGAACTAAAGTTGTGTCTTGGTTTTCAACAACATTCAAGCTGTAATTTGGAATATTGATAATAAAATAACTTTCTCCCAAATCAGTAGTATACCATCTCCAGCGCTCTAAATTGGAAATGATTTGCTGTTTTCTTTTCTCTTTAGAAAAATTCAAAGCATTTAGAGTTCCTACTCCAATAACACCGTCAGAAGCTAAACCATGTCTTTCCTGAAATCTTTTTACAGCTTCAAAGGTTTTCTGGTCATATATATTGGTCAGACTGTCTTTTCCTGTTAGATCTTTCCAGTATAAAAGTTTCTTTTTGATGCTAATTAAAGCATTATTAGTATCCTTTAATACTATTTTGTCGACAGATTTAATGGTATCGATCTGCTCTTCATCAGGAAAAGTATTGATGATTTGAAGCGCATTTAATAACTGTTTGTAGGTATACGATTTTGGTTGAATGTTTTCTACAATGCTGTCTAATTTGTTTTTGTTAAAAGCTTTTACAAGTACATTATTTACGTCAAAAAGTTTTTCTTCCAAGTCCCAATTAGTATATAATTTCTTCGGATCTAGTTTGCCTTTATACAAATGCTTTAAATATAATTCGAAATTATAAGTAAGTAATATGTCATAAGTAGCCAACTCTTTGTCGTTTAAAGAACTGATTCTTTTTTCAAATTTCTCAAGAGTTGATGCTTTATAATCGTCTGGATTTAAGCCTAATTCGTCTGATTTTTTTAATTGAGATAAAACATAAGTCCTCTTTTTAAGATTTCCCCAAACGGTTTTATTTCCTGATGAATTGTAAAATTGCTGAAGCGTTTCGCTTTTAAAGACATTTATCAAAGCAGTATCAATTTCCACTTTTCTTTCGTCAGTAAGTATGATCGTTGGTGGAGGGGTTATTTTTCGAGGAGCTGCTTTTGGTTCCTCTTTTTTGCAGCTAATAAAAACACATATTACTAACAAAAAGTAAAGTTTCTTCATTTTATAATTTTTTAGACATTAAATAATGTTCGCCCACATCTTTGATATCAAATGGTGCGCCAATTATTTGATAATTCATTTTTTTGTAAAATCCAACAGCGGCTGTTCTGGCGTTAAACCAGATTAAATCAATATTTTTTTCATGGCAGTAATTTTCGCAATGTTTTACCAAAGCTTCGCCAAAGCCTTTCTTTTGATGCGTTTCTAAAACAGCCATTCCGCGAATTTGAGCCTGTTTTTTTTCGGCAAATATAGTGTTGGTTTGTGAGAATAACGAAATAATTCCTGTTAATTCTTCATTCTCAAATAATCCGAAATGGTGAGTGGTTTCTAAATCGTCGCCTTCAAAAATGCAGCTTTCAATAGGTTTTCCGTTTCTAAGAACAGGTTGACGAACGATATAAGTTTCTTTTGATAGTATTTCTTTAATGAGATTCATAATTTGTGAAAAATAAATAAATGTATAACATTTTAGTTTTAAATAGGTTATAACAAATTGTTGTTTTTAATTAATTTTTTTTCAAAAAAAGCTTGTTTTGAACTGAACTTATTTTTTATATTTGCACCAGTAATGCGAAAGTAGCTCAGTTGGTAGAGCTCCAGCCTTCCAAGCTGGTTGTCGCGAGTTCGAGCCTCGTCTTTCGCTCTAAAAAACCGAGACTTAATTGTTTCGGTTTTTTTATCAAAATAAAATAATTTTTGATTTTTATTTTTTTGAATCATTTAATTGTTTATATTTGCACCCTGTTAATGCGAAAGTAGCTCAGTTGGTAGAGCTCCAGCCTTCCAAGCTGGTTGTCGCGAGTTCGAGCCTCGTCTTTCGCTCTTCAAAATCCTCAAACAATTTGTTTGGGGATTTTTGCTTTAGAGTAAGTTTGTAAATTCCAATATTTTTAAAGGATCAAGCACAAAACCTGGGGAGAAATGTCAAAATAAAATCAGAAATTTGCAATCTAAGAATTCGATATGACTCCTATAGAGCTTTTAAAATTTATGCTTCCTGATTTTTTAGTAGATCACTTTGAAGTAATTTCAGCCACTGACACACAGGAAGTGCTACATCTGTAT
>LMAJ01000021.1 GCA_001507425.1 Flavobacteriaceae bacterium CRH | reverse complement strand
CACGTTGGTTGTGTGATTGTGCCTAAAGCCGGAGCTGCAGGTGTAGCAGGCTGTGCATTAATGGTAAATGACGTATTACCAGATGTACATCCGTTTGCCGAAGTTGTGATCGTATAACTTCCCTCAGGCGCTGTAACTGTATTGCCTGATCTTGTAACGCCCGTTGCCGGTGTTATCGTATACGTATTTGATGCGCTGTAGTTGGTTATTGTAAAACTTCCCGTAGCAGTTGTACACGTTGGCTGTGTGATTGTGCCTAATGCCGGTGCTGCAGGTGTAGCAAGCATCGCAGCATTACTAAATGATGCAGAAGCAGCTGAAGTACAAGTCCCATTGCTTGCCGTAACAGTATAGCTTGTTCCAACTGTCATGTTAGTGATAGCACCTCCAGCATCTACACTTGGTCCTGTTGGACTAAAAGTATATGTTAAGGATGCATTATAATTTGATACTGAAGAACTGCCGGTCGCCGAGCAAGTAGGAGCTGTTGCAGTTATAAGAGGTGTTACGGGAATAACGCATAAATTTGCAACTCTTGAATATGCTATAGCACAAACTTTATCACTTTGTGAAACCAAATCTCTGTACTTATAACCATTCATTGTTGCGGTTACGCCAGTAATCGTTAAAGTTGTTGTCGTAGCGTTAGAATAAACACTTCCACTAACATTATCCCAAGTAGTGCCATTGTCTGTACTTACTTGCCATTGATGCATTGTCGTTCCTGAACCTGCTGTAGTTACAGTCGCCGTAAAGGTAGTATTTGCACCAATTGCAACACTACGATCTGCTGGGGCAGCAGCATTCATTACACTTGCTGTACCAGAAGCGTTTATTACATTCGTATAACTTCCAGAATAACTAGCTGCAGTTACCTTTCCGGTAGCATCAACTGCAGGCGAACCTGTACCGTACATTGCATTATCATTTCCTGAAATATTCCCATCGGCATTATTTGATCCGTAATATTCGTTTGCATCTGAACAACCATCGTTATCTGAATCTAAATCTAAGAAGTTAGGTATATCATCTGAATCAGAATTACCGCAAGAACCAACAGAAACCGAAACCAAAAGTACATCATCATCATTAATATTATCCGTTGGGTTTCCTGGTAACAATGCATTAAAGTAAAATGATATGGCACCAGCCGAAGGTGTACCTGAAGGTAAAGATAATTGAAGATTTTGTATAGGTTCTGAAGCCCCTGTTCTATTATCATGTGGAATTAAGTTAGGTAAATTCCCCGTAGCACCATTTAAATAAGTCAAAGTAGCATTAGCCGCCGCCGTTGTAGCGGTAGCTGATTCTCTCACGGTTTCTATCCTCGCATAATCAACATTATTATATCGTATTGTAAACTGAATATTATCAGAAGATGCGATAGGATTTCCAGTCATAGTGATAAATCCAACATTGATTACCTTTTTACCGTTTATATCAGGATAAAATTTAGTGATATTTTGAGAAAAGGTTTGGGTAGTATTATTCGATGCAAATTGAAGACCTGCGGTATCTACATATACACTACTTCCACTAGACATAGTCCAACTTGCTATAGAGGTTTTATCGCCCGTTCCTTCGTCTTTAAGATTAGAATTAGAAACTAATTCAGTAGATGTGCATTCAACAGTATCTAAAATACCATCATTATCATCGTCTAAATCAACTGAATCCACAATACCATCTCTATCATTATCTGAACTTACAGTAAACTCAACATCTGCAGAATTAACTGTACAAGTTCCGTTTCCAGACACTAAATATCTAAGTATTACATTAGTATCATTTGTTACATCTGCAGGAGTATAAATGTTTCCGGCAATAGATCCTCCACCTGAGATAATACTCCATGTTCCACCTGACGGAGTTGCAGACAATGTTTTTGTCGCACACTCACAAATTGCGGCATTTGATGTTGTATTCGTAACACTTTTTCCAATTACAATTGAAACTACATTACTTATACTTTGACAAGGTGTAGAAGTAACAACACGTCTGTAATAAGTAGTTGCTGAAAGTGAAGGCGGATCATAACTTTGTGTTGTTACTCCGGATATATTTGTAAAAGTTATATTATCATTACTGCTTTGCCATTGGTACGTTAAAGTCGATGTTCCTCCTCCTGCAGCAGCTCCCACTATATTAGCAGGATCTCCGCTTTCACAAAAAGAAGTTGTCGCCGGAGCCGTAATAGTGTTATTGGTTATTGGCGTAAGAACAGTATAGGTTATTGTCGAAGAATTAGACGTTTTTCCATAAGTATCATTAAAAGTATAATTTATGGATGTTGATCCAACAATTGTATTATTTAAAGGCGTAAATGTTACAAATCCCGTTGACGAATCATAACTAAATGTTCCTTTTCCTGCAACCGTATTTGTAGTCTGAATTCCTGCAGTAGCAGTATCTAAATCGACTGAAGCTTTATTAACAGTTCCTAATGTATTAACAGATCCGTTATCATTTGCAGTTATGTCTCCAGAAGTTGCAGGTACCCCAATACAACCTGTAAAGGAATCAGCATTAGCTACTGGTGTCAAAAGTGTTGACTGATCTACTGTAATATTTAAATTACGAATTTCGTGAAAATTATTAGATCCTCCCGTAGAAGAGGAAATCGCAAATTTTAAGTTTGAAGGTGCAGTAGTTGTATAAGCGAAATTATTAATAATCAAATCCCTTACATTTCCATGATTTACATAAACATCAATAAAAAAACCACCGCCTGAACGAGGTTTTAATATAACTTCCATTTTTCTAAATCCTGCTTTAGAATTATCAGTTGCTGTTCTGTCTTTTCCTGCAACATTAAATGCACTAGCCAATGTTGTAGTTTGAACTGAAGTTAAATAAGCATAACCTGTAGTTCCTGTTCCGTCCCCTCTTAAAGTAACATTGCTTGGAAGCACACCAGCGCCTCCGCTTTTTCCTTCATTATTGGCCGAAAAATTTCCAAATTCATCAATACCAATTCCAAGATATCCCTTAGAAAATCCTGTCTCTGTATTCCTTTGCGCATAACCCAATGAACCTCCGAAAGCCCCTGTAGCAACTGGTGAAGCTGTAGCATCAAATAATATAAATGCTATACCATCGGCACCATTTCCTCCATGCGTATAATATTCAAATGTAATAGTCATACCATAGGCAGATGGAAACGAATACATATCCGAATACACGATACCTTTTTGACTACCCTGACTATTTGTAAGTCTTAAAAAACCTGATCCGTCTGCATCTGTAAATCCATCTTTGGTTCCTGCACCACCTGTTAAAAATGCAACAGGACTACCTCCAAACAACACGCCTGGTGCAGTCGAATTCTTAAATGATTGCGAATAAGGAAACTGAGCTCTAGTTTGAGTCGTAATAAATAATAATAAAACAAGTGAGATAAGCTTAGATAAATTTGGCTTTCTAAAAGTAGTTTTACGCATAGACAATATTGATATTAATTTTGGCAATAGAAATATAACAAGATGAAGAACCAAAAGAGGCTTTCAACATATAGGACAAATACGATAAAATAAAGGAAATGGATTTTGAAAGTTTAAAAAAAGAATTTTCAAAATCAATATTACAAGGGAATAGTAGTTGGACCATAATGTGCAATAGGTTCAAGACTAAAAAAGTTGTCTTTAGGTTAAATTAGTAGTTTTGGAGTTGCGAAAATACCTCAAACACCTGAATACTAGATATGTTTTCGACAAACTACTCAGAAAAACGTTAAACAACACTTTTAATCGGTAGAAATTAACTTTGAATCTCAGTAAACTTAACTATTTGACAACAAAACAGGATAAAATTCTTAATTTTTTATAGATTTATCAGTAATTAAGAATTAAAGCTATAAAATCATAATTTAATCCTACAATACAATTATTGAATTTTACCTATAATTATTTAAAAATCAATATGTTAAATAATTTACAAACAAATCAATATCTTACGAAATTTTATTACTTTTTCAAACAAATATATGATCATTTACATTTAATAAATAAAACATTGTTTTTAAATAAGACATGAGAAAAAAGCTACTTTAAAAGAATATTATGATAATGTTTAAAATAAAATAAATGGAGAATAAAAGTAAAAAACATAAAAAATAATGCAATAAAATTCAATTGAAATATTAATTTGAATCTATTGCAAAAATTTAATATTACGTTTTAAACCTTCAAATTTTGTTCTTTTGATAGGAGAATTTTTAAAAACTGCTCGAAAAGTTTCTTCTGTAATTTCAACCCAGTCTTTCTTGGAGAAAGAAAGTAATTCAGGATTTGGGTTAAATAATGGTTCGGAATGTGATTTTGAGAATCTATTCCATGGGCAAACATCCTGACAAGTATCACATCCAAACATCCATTCGTCAAATTTACCTTTCATTTCATAAGGAATGTTTTCTTTGAGTTCAATGGTATAATAAGAAATGCATTTACTTCCGTCAATTACATGAGGGGATACTATTGCTTGTGTTGGACAAGCATCTATACAAGCCGTGCAAGAACCACAATGATCGGTTGTTGCATGATCATATTCTAAATCTAAATCAAGTATAAGCTCGGCAATAAAATAAAAAGAACCCACTTTTTGAGTGATTAAGTTACCACTTTTACCAATCCAGCCTAAACCACTTTTTGCAGCCCACGCCCTGTCTAAAACGGGTGCTGAATCGACAAAAGCACGACCTGAGACATCTCCTATATTTTCCTGAATAGAAGCAAGGAATTCTTTTAACTTTTCTTTGATCACAAAATGATAATCCTGCCCGTAAGCATATTTTGATATCTTAAAGCTTTCCTGAGTTTGAGTTTCAGGTGGGTAATAATTCAGCAAAAGCGAGACTACACTTTTCGCATCATCTACCAGCAAAGTAGGATCTAAACGTTTGTCGAAATGGTTTTCCATATAAGCCATTTGGCCATGATGGTTTTTATTCAGCCAATTCTCAAGCCGAGGTGCTTCTTCTTCCAAAAAACCTGCTTTTGATATACCGCAAGAAATAAAACCAAGCCTTTTTGCTTCTGATTTTATAAATTCCGAATATGTTTCTTTAGCATTAATACTCATCTTTTTGAGAATAAAACTTCTACATCAACAGGTTTTAAAGTAATCAAAGGATTAAACTTAACATCATTATTGTTAGATTTAATCTCATATTTTTTTACGATATGACCGATTGTCAGGCACATTTCATAAATAGCAAATCCTGAACCAATGCACATTCTTGGCCCAGCTCCAAAAGGATAAAAATATTGCATTGAAATTTTCTTTTGATCACCAAGAAATCGGTCCGGATCAAATTCATCCGGTTTATTCCAATATTTCGGATTTCTATGTAATTCATAAAATGAGACTCCAATTAGAGTTTCCTTTTTTATATCAAATCCAGCAAGTGTATCGTCTTCTACATTTTGCCTGTCAGTAATCCAAGCAGGTGGATATAAACGCATTGCTTCATTCAAAACAGCATTTGTATAAGTCATTTTCTGAAGCTGCTCAACAATATTATCTGTTTGCGATTCAATATCCTTAATTTCATCGAAAACTTTTTGTTGCACTTCGGGATATCTTCCTAAAAGATAAACAGCAAAAGTTAATGCATTAGCAGTAGTTTCATGTCCGGCTATAAACAAAATTTTAATTTCGTCAATTAATTGTCTTGTTGACATTGGCTCCCCCGTATCTTCATAGCGAGTTTCAAGAAGCATGTCTAACAAGTCATTAAATTCTTCTTGAGAAGAATTTCTAATATCTATAATTTCCTTAATAATAGCATTATTTTCTAAAGCCAATTGCTGATGCTTTTTAACCTGACCACTTAAAGAAAACCACCACGCTTTATGTGGAAGTCTGATTTCTTTGATTAAGAAATTCTGAACTTCTTCAATAATAAATTTTATCCTATTTAACTTTTCTTCAGAGATTGAAAGCTCAAATAAAGATTTTGCAACCACATTAAAAGCCAACTGACTCATTACAGGAAAAAGATCAATTGTCTTATCTTCCACTAAATCATCTAATTCTGCAATAATAGTCTGATTCATGTTTTCCACCAACTGATTCATTTTTTGCTTATGAAAAGCAGGCTGAATTAGTCGTCTCTGCTTTAGCCAAAAATCTCCATCAACTGTCAGAAGTCCTTTCCCTAAATATTTTGAAAGGTAAACCGATTGAAATTTAGACTTATGATAGTTTTTATGATTTTTTTGTAATATATGTTGGGCAACTTCATTATCTCTTGATAAAATTATATACTTTGAAAACCCAATCTTAATAGAGAAAGAGTCTCCAAATTTATCAAAATATCGTTTATGATACGGAATCGGATTTCTACGCACTCCTTCTGCATCTAATAGAAACCTACCTATTGACAATTTATTTGGATAATTATATTTTTTATTGTTAGACATTAATATAATTATTAAAACAATCCACCTTGAATATTAGTATTTACTTTCCCTAAGTGCTTATATGCTTTCTCTGTAACTTCACGGCCACGAGGTGTACGCATGATAAAACCTTCTTGTATTAAAAACGGTTCATAAACTTCTTCAATCGTTTCGCTGCTTTCAGAAACGGCAGTTGCTAAAGTAGAAAGCCCAACTGGACCGCCTTTAAATTTATTAATGATAGTTAACAGAATTTTATTGTCCATTTCATCAAGCCCATGCGCATCTACGTTAAGTGCTTTTAAGGCATAACGTGCAATTTCAAGGTCGATAGTTCCATTTCCTTTTATTTGTGCAAAATCACGTACTCTGCGCAGTAAAGCATTTGCAATACGAGGCGTACCACGACTACGACCCGCGATTTCGATTGCAGCGTCTAATGAAATTGGCATTTTTAATATTGAAGCACTTCTTTCAACAATAGTCGTTAAAAGTTCAGTAGTGTAATATTGTAAACGGGATGAAATTCCAAAACGTGCACGCATCGGTGCAGTCAATAATCCTGAACGCGTAGTAGCGCCAATAAGCGTAAAAGGATTTAGATTGATTTGTACTGTTCGAGCATTTGGTCCCGATTCAATCATAATATCAATCTTGAAATCCTCCATTGCCGAATATAAATATTCTTCAACAATTGGGCTCAAACGGTGAATTTCATCAATAAACAGAACATCTCTTTCATCAAGATTAGTTAGTAATCCTGCTAAATCACCTGGTTTGTCTAAAACAGGACCAGAAGTAATTTTGATTCCAACCTCGAGTTCATTTGCTAAAATGTTCGCCAAAGTAGTTTTTCCTAATCCGGGAGGACCATGAAACAAAGTATGATCCAGTGCTTCTCCACGTTGATTGGCGGCAGCAACAAAAACTTTTAAATTTTCTAAAACTTGATCCTGCCCGGCAAAATCATCAAATGACAGCGGACGTAATCTTTTTTCAAGATCTAATTCTTCTGGGTTGTACCCGTTTGTAGTGGGATCTAGGTTCTCATTCATTTTACAAAGATAGACAAAGTAATCAGTTTGTAAAATAGATAAATTCCAAATAAAAATTTCCAAATTCCATAGCATAACGAATACTAGGGAATTTGGAAATTTACAATATTCAAAATTACTTCACCAACTGTTTTACCAAAACAAAAAAGACTGTCTAAATAGACAGTCTTTTTTTAATATTTTTAGTGGTGTAAAACTTCTTCACCTTCTTTCATCGGTACATTTTGCGGTACAAAATCTACATCGTGATTTGGGTTACTGTAGTCATATGGCCAACGGTATACATGAGGAATTTCACCTGGCCAGTTACCATGAATATGTTCTACTGGAGTTGTCCACTCTAATGTTGTAGATTTCCATGGGTTCTGAACAGCTTTCTTACCGTAGAAAATACTGCTAAAGAAATTGTATAAGAATACTAATTGGAACGCACCTCCGATTAAAGCGAATGTTGTAATCAAAACATTCACATTTTGTAAATCATCAAATAATGGAAAGTTCGTATTTGTATAGTAACGTCTTGGTAAACCAGCTAATCCAATAAAGTGCATTGGGAAGAAAACTCCATAAGCACAAACTGCTGTTACCCAAAAGTGAATATATCCTAAGTTTTTATTCAACATTTTTCCGTACATTTTTGGAAACCAGTGGTAAATACCAGCAAACATTCCATAAAGTGCAGATATACCCATTACTAAGTGAAAGTGAGCAATTACAAAGTAAGTATCGTGAACGTTAATATCTAAAGTACTATCTCCCAAAATAATTCCCGTTAAACCTCCAGTGATGAAAGTAGAAACCATTCCAATTGAGAATAACATTGCAGGGTTGAATTGTAAATTACCTTTCCATAAAGTTGTAATCCAGTTAAAAGCTTTTACAGCAGATGGAATTGCAATCAATAAAGTGGTAAAAGTAAATACAGATCCTAAGAAAGGATTCATACCTGAAATAAACATATGGTGACCCCAAACAATTGTAGATAAAAATGCAATTGCAAGAATTGACATAATCATTGCTCTGTATCCAAAGATTGGTTTACGAGAGTTCGTAGCCATAATTTCAGAAACAAGACCCATTGCTGGTAAAATTACAATATAAACCTCAGGGTGTCCTAAGAACCAGAATAAGTGTTCGAATAAAACCGGAGACCCACCTTGGTAATGTAAAACCTCTCCAGCAATATAGATATCAGATAAGAAGAATGAAGTACCAAAACTTCTATCAAAAATCAATAATAATGCTGCAGATAATAATACTGGAAATGAAATAACACCAATGATAGCTGTTACAAAAAATGTCCAGATAGTAAGAGGAAGCCTAGTCATAGACATTCCTTTAGTTCTTAAATTGATTACAGTAACAATGTAGTTTAAAGATCCCATTAAAGAAGATGCAATGAAAATAGCCATTGAAACCAACCATAAAGTCATACCTGTTCCAGAACCTGGAATCGCTTGAGGTAAAGCACTTAATGGTGGGTAAATTGTCCAACCTGCAGAAGCTGGTCCAGCTTCAACAAATAAAGAAGACAACATAATTACAGCAGACAAGAAAAACAACCAGTACGAAATCATGTTCATGAATCCGGATGCCATATCTCTAGCTCCAATTTGAAGTGGAATAAGTAAGTTACTAAAAGTTCCACTTAAACCAGCCGTCAGTACAAAGAATACCATTATGGTACCGTGAATTGTTACTAAAGCCAAATAAATATCATTTGCCATTACACCATCTGGTGCAAATTTATCTCCTAGTAAAACATTAAAGATTTTAAAAGACTCTTCAGGCCATGCTAATTGCATTCTAAAAAGCAAGGACATTGCAATACCAATTATACCCATAAAAATACCGGTAATCAAGTATTGCTTAGCAATCATTTTATGATCAATACTAAAAATATATTTAGTAATGAAAGTGTCTTTATGATGATGTTCGTGCTCGTGATCGTGTCCGTGATCGTGCGCTTCTGCTGACATATATGTATACTTTAAATTTTCTTAATAAATATTATTTCATAGCAACTTTAGCTACAACTGCCTTAACAGTATCGATAACCGCCTTAACAGTATCTTTTGCAACGCTGCTATCTTTAGTAGCCTTTACTTCTTCAGCAGGTTTTTCAGCTGCAGCAGCGGCTTTAATATCCTGAGCTAAAGTAGTCTTTTCACTTAACCATTTTTTGTAGTCTTCCGGAGAATCAACAACAACTTTCATTTGCATATTATAATGAGAAGCACCACAAATTTTATTACATAATAATAAATAATCAAATGTATAAGGATCTAAAGCTGTACCACCCTTAGCAAGTAACTCAACGCTTTTTTCAGCTCTAAGTTTATTGATGTTGGCAACTTTTTCAATCATAAATGGCAATTCTCTATATTCTGCAGTTGTATAAGTTGGAATAAAAGCAAATTCAGTAACCATTCCTGGAACACAGTTCATTTGCGCTCTAAAATGAGGCATATAAGCTGAGTGTAATACGTCCTGAGAACGCATTTTGAAATGTATCTTTTTACCTTTAGGAATGTGCAATTCAGAAACAATAATATCATCCTGAGCATTAGGATCAGACATATCTACACCTAAAGTATTAATACCTTCAATTAAACGTACATTAGCTTTTCCTAAAACATTATCATTCCCAGCATATCTTGCTGTCCATTTAAATTGTTGAGCGTATAGTTCAATTTCGATTACATCTTCGTCTTTATCAACGAACATAATATTGTTCCAGGCATACAATCCGTAAAGAATTAAACAAGCCAAAACTACAGATGGAATAATACTCCAGATTGCTTCTAATTTGTTACTATCAGCAAAAAATAATGCTTTTTTATCTTTATTCCCTCTATTTTTAAAAGAAAACCAATATAATAAACCTTGTGTAATAAATTGAACCACAAAAATTAAAACCCAAGTAATATTCATTAAATTATCCACTAAAAGTCCATGCTCTGAAGCAGGAGTATGAAGGGCTAAACCACCCCATTTTAGTAAACCGTAAATGGTAAATATATATATGAATGCCAAGAAGCCAAACATAATATACCCTTGAATATTATTATCATTATCTGATGCAACCTGAGAATCGTCCGAAGAAGATCCTACTTGAGTAAGATCAAATATCTTGGTCAATTGCCATAATGCAACTGCTAATAAAACTAAAACTATAATTACCAACAAACTTGTCATCTGTTTATTTCTTTAAATATTAATAATGAAAATGTTTACTTTCTTCTATGAAAGGATTTCTTTTTGCTAACAGAGGCGCTTTAGTTAATGCAGTAAATACAACAAATATAAATAAACCTAAGAAGAAAAGAATAGATGCAATTTCAGGAATTCCAATAAACCATTTATCTCCAACTGTACCAGGCATAATCATATTAAAGAAATCAACATAGTGACCCAATAAAATAACTGTTCCAGCCATAACAATAACCCAGCTAAGACGTTTAAAATCAGTATTAACTAAAATTAATAATGGGAAAACAAAGTTCATAACTACAGCTCCAAAGAAAGGCAAGTTATATAATTGGATTCTTGTTATAAAATAAGTAACCTCTTCAGGAATATTTGCATACCAAATCAACATAAATTGAGAGAACCATAAATATGTCCAAAAAATACTGATACCAAACATAAATTTAGCTAAATCGTGAATATGACTTGTATTTACATACTCTAAATATCCTTTAGATTTTAAATATATAGTAACTAATGCTATAGTAGTAATACCACTTACAAAGAAAGAAGCAAAAACATACCAACCAAATAAAGTACTAAACCAGTGTGGATCAAATGACATAATCCAATCCCAAGACATGATAGATTCAGACACTATAAAAAATACTAAGAATCCAGCAGATAATTTAAAGTTCTTTTTATAATTTAAATCGTCATTAGCTTCGTCCTGAGCTAAACAGTTTTTTCTCGAATAATAACGATATAAGTTCCATCCTAATAAAAAGATACCAGCTCTAACAATCCAGAAAGGAAAATTTAAATAACCATGTTTACCAGCAATAATTTCATCATAGTTAGGACTTTTAGGATCAGTAACTCCTTCTGCTAACCAAACAAATATGTGATTAAAATGCAATCCACAAAGAACTAATATAATAAAGAAAATTACAGAAGCTACAGGCAAATAAGCCGTAATACCTTGCATAACTCTAAACAAAACCGGAGACCAACCTGCCTGAGCAACTTGTTGAATAGCATAAAATGCTAAAACACCCATAGAAAGTAGTAAGAAGAAAATACAAGCAACATACAATGCAGACCAAGGCTTATTTTGCAATTGGTGCAACACATGTGTTAAATGTTCTTTATGTTCATCAGCAGCGCTAACTTCTGCATGTTCAGCACCCTTGTGTGATTCATGCGAAACTTCAGCAGCTTCATGATGTCCAGCTTCTTTATGAGAAGCCTCTGCTGTTGCTTCATGTGCAGCTCCATGAGCGCCATGTGCATCTGCAGCTAGAATTTTTTCAACTTCTTGAATATCTTTAGGAGCAGTTAAAAAACCATATCCAATTCCTAATACACCAACGGCCATTAAGATGATAGAAAAAGTTTTTAATTTACTTGAAAATGTATACATATCTATTACGATCAGTTTGTTCAACAATTATAATTGGCTTTTTAGTTTTAGAACATAGTCAGCAACTAACCAACGTTCGTGGGCACTTAATTGATTTGCATGTGAACCCATTGCATTTAAACCATAAGTTTCAACGTGAAAGATACTTCCTTCCGTGATTTCTCTGTCTTTATAGCTAGGCACTCCAAGAAATTTCTCTCTTTCAACCAATTTACCTTTACCGTTACCAGCTGCACCATGGCAACTAATACAATAAATTTCGAAAAGTTCTTTTCCTTTTCCTGAATTTCTTTCAATAGAATCTAAAGGTGATTTCAAATTAGCTTTAGCCAATTCATAACCAGCAGTTGAATTTTCATATTCATAAGGCTCAAAACCTCTATTGATAGTTCCTTCTACAGGAAGCTGTCCTTCTTTTCCTCCTTTAAATATTTTTGCTTCTGAATAAGTTTCATAACCTACAGACTCATACATATTAGGGAAATACTGATAGTTTGGTGCCGAATTATTGTGGCAAGATGAAACTAAAATAGTTATACCAACTAAAAGTGTTATTTTATATATCCTTTTCATAGCTACAATTAATTCTTTTCAATTACTTTAACTTCAACAGCTCCCGTACCTTCGAAAAAAGAAACTAGTTCTAATTCATTATTATTTACAGCAACTTCCATTAAGAAGTGGTCATCTGTTGTTCTTACATCAGGGTTTTCAGCTTGCTTAAATGGCCATAATCTACTTCTCATATAAAAAGTAATTACCATTAAGTGGGCAGCAAAAAATACTGTCATTTCAAACATAATTGGCACAAAAGATGGCATATTCTGAATAAAACTAAAACTTGGTTTACCCCCAATATCTTGTGGCCAGTCATGAATCATAATATAACTCATCATGAATGTTGCAAAAGAAATACCAACACAACCGTATAAGAAAGCACAAATTGCTAATCTTGTTGGTGCTAAACCCATTGCTTTATCCAATCCGTGAACCGGGAATGGAGTAAAAACCTCTTCAATATGATGATGAGCAGCTCTTGTTTTCTTTACTGCATCCATCAAAATATCATCGTCATTATAAATGGCGTATATTACTTTATTACTCATGATGTGTATCTTTATTTGCTCTTTCTCTTATGTAATTATCTCCTGTTCCTTTCAAGATTGTTTTTACCTCCGCCTGAGCAATTACAGGGAATGTTCTAGAGTATAATAAAAACAATACAAAGAAGAAACCTATAGTTCCGATGAAAATTCCAATATCAACAAATGTTGGTGAAAACATTGTCCAAGAAGATGGAAGGTAATCTCTATGTAAAGAAGTAACAATAATTACGAATCTTTCAAACCACATTCCGATGTTTACTACAATCGAAATAATAAATGAGAACATGATACTTGTTCTTAATTTTTTAAACCACATGAATTGTGGAGAAAAAACATTACAAGTCATCATTGACCAATATGCCCACCAGTAAGGCCCGGTAGCTCTATTTAAGAATGCATATTGTTCGTATTCTACACCTGAGTACCAAGCCACAAATAACTCAGTAATATAAGCTACACCAACGATAGAACCTGTAATCATAATTACAATATTCATTAACTCGATATGTTGTAGTGTAATATAAGCTTCAAGGTTAGATACTTTTCTCATAACAATCAACAATGTATTTACCATTGCAAATCCTGAGAATACCGCTCCGGCAACGAAGTAAGGAGGGAAAATGGTTGTATGCCATCCCGGAATTACAGAAGTAGCAAAGTCCATCGATACAATCGTGTGTACAGAAAGTACAAGAGGAGTAGCTAAACCTGCTAGAACTAAAGATACTTCTTCAAAACGTTGCCAGTCTTTTGCTCTACCGCTCCATCCAAAACTTAATATTGAATAAACTCTTTTGTTGAAAGGTGTTATCGCTCTATCACGTAGCATTGCAAAGTCAGGCAATAAACCAGTCCACCAGAAAACTAATGACACTGAAAGATAAGTTGAAATTGCAAATACGTCCCAAAGCAATGGTGAGTTAAAGTTTACCCATAAAGATCCAAATTGATTTGGAATAGGTAAAACCCAATATGCTAACCATGGACGTCCCATGTGAATAATTGGAAATAAACCTGCCTGAACTACTGAGAAGATAGTCATTGCTTCTGCAGAACGGTTAATAGCCATTCTCCAACGTTGACGGAAAAGTAATAATACCGCAGAAATTAATGTTCCAGCGTGACCAATACCAACCCACCAAACGAAGTTCGTAATATCCCAAGCCCAACCAACTGTTTTATTTAATCCCCATGTTCCAATACCGGTAGATACGGTGTAAATTATACAACCTAACCCCCAAAGGAAGGCTATTAATGCGATTGAAAATACAATCCACCATTGTTTATTTGCAGGTCCTTCAACAGGCGCTGCCACATCTACAGTTACATCGTGATAAGTTTTATCACCTATAACTAAAGGTTTTCTAATGGGTGCTTCGTAGTGAGACGACATAATCCTTTATATTGTTTCTTATTAATAATTTTACTAAGTATTTCTAACTTTTACGTGATAGAAAACATTCGGTTTTGTACCAACATGCTCTAATAAATGATACATTCTTTCGCTTTCTGCTAATTTAGCAACTTCGCTTTCTTTATCATTTACATCTCCAAAAACCATAGCTCCAGAAGAACAAGCAGCTGAACATGCACAAGCATTATTGAATTCATCTTTTGCTACTACTCTACCTTGACGTTTTGCTTCAAGAATAACAGCTTGAGTACTTTGAATACAGAATGAACATTTTTCCATAACTCCACGAGAACGAACGTTTACGTCTGGATTTAAAACCATACGACCTAAATCATCATTCATGTGATAATCAAATTCACTGTTTTTGTTGTACAAGAACCAGTTGAAACGACGTACTTTGTATGGACAGTTATTTGCACAGTAACGAGTACCAACACATCTGTTGTATGCCATATGGTTTTGACCTTGACGACCGTGAGATGTTGCAGCAACTGGACAAACTGTTTCACATGGCGCATGGTTACAGTGTTGACACATTACTGGCTGGAAAGCAACTTGTGGATTATCTCCTGGTTTTTCCATTTCATTAAATGTAGATAATGAACTAGATAAACCTGCAATATTTTCTTTTCTTTCGTCATCTCCCGCAAAAGTACTTTCAGAAGAATAATATCTGTCAATACGCAACCAGTGCATATCACGGCTTCTTCTAACCTCTGCTTTACCCACAACAGGAACGTTGTTTTCAGCATGACAAGCAATAACACATGCTCCACATCCTGTACAAGCATTTAAGTCAATAGAAAGATTAAAGTGATGTCCCGTAGAACGATCAAATGACTCCCATAAATCAACTGTTGTAGCTTCAACTTCCTGGTGATCTAATGACACCATTGGTTGTTCATTCCAGTGTTTTGCATCTTGACTATTGAAGATTTCTAAAGTAGTTTCTTTAATGATATCTCCTCTACCCATTAATGTTTTTTGTCCCTGAACACAAGCAAACTCATGCTCTCCATTTGCCTTAGCAATAGAAACAGATTGAACACTATTGAAATTTTTATATAAAGCGTAAGCATTTAAACCTACTTGCATTTCTTCTTTTAAAGCTGCTTTACGGCCATAACCAACTGCTAAACCAACTGTACCAATAGCTTGTCCTGGCTGAACAATTACCGGAACATTTTCTAATTTAGAACCATCAGCAGTAGTGATTGTAGCGTAACTTCCGTTTAAACCTCCGTTTGCAACAATTTCATTTGACAATCCTAATTTTTTAGCATCAGCATTTGAAACTGTAACGTAGTTATCCCAAGAAACTCTAGTAATTGGATCCGGGAACTCTTGCAACCAAGGGTTGTTTGCATGTTGCCCATCTCCCATACCTGTTTTAGTATATAGTACTAATTCGAAATCTCCTGTAGATTTTGATTTTGAAACTGCATTTGCAGCAGCAGCATAATCAAATGAACCAGCGATTAATCCTGTAGAACCAATTACAAAAACACCATCATGTAAAACTTTATTCCAAGAAGAACCAGCAATAATTCCAGCTGAATTAACTTTAAGATAATCATAGAAATTTCCAGGAATACCGTTTAAAGATAATAAAACATCTTGAAATTGTTTTGTATTGAATATTGGACGAATAGTTGGCTGAGTCAAACTATAAGTTCCTTTTGTAATTTCAACATCTCCCCAAGATTCTAAGTAATGAGGCGCAGGAGCAGCAATTGTAGTAATTGAAGCAGTTTCATCTTCTTTTAGAGAAAAAGAAACTGATGTTTTTACTTTTTTCAATCCAGATACAAAAGAAGCTGAATCAGCTAATGTGTAAACAGGGTTAATACCACTCATAATTAAAGTATGAACACTTCCAGCATTCATATCTTTTACTAATTGAGATACAACAGCATTAGAACCTTTTCTAATTTGTCTTGTTCCAGCCGTATTAAAAGCTTCACTAGCCAATACCTGATTGATAGCTAAAACTAATAATTGAGCATTTTTATCTTCTATTCCTGACACTAAAATTCCTTTAGAGCCAGCAGCTTTTAATTGTTGAGCAGCTTTAACAGCTTCTGCTTTGTAAGCTGCTTCTAAAGAAACAGGAACAGAAGCACCAACAACAATATTATATATTTGAACTAAAGCTTGTTTTTGATCTGCGGTAGTCATAGGAACACGCTTATCAGCAGCAGCCCCAGATAATGTCATATTTGATTCAAACTGGAAGTGACGAGACATTTTTCCGTTTTGAGGAATACGTCCTTTTGCATATCCGGCATCGTATCCACCACCTTGCCAATCCCCTAAGAAATCAGCTCCAACAGAAACGATTAAAGAAGCTTTTGAAAAATCATAATCAACTAAAGCTCTTTCACCATAAACCGTTTCAAATGCATCTAATGCGTCAGATGAAGAAACTGCATCATAAACAACATGTTTTGCATTAGGGTTTTTTGCGATAAACTCAGCAATTAATTTTTCAGTAGATGGGCTAGCCAAAGTATTTGTCAATAATACTACCTGTCCTCCTTTTGCTTTTGCATCAGCAAGGCTTGATTTAATTTTTAAATCAACAGCAGACCAGCTACTATTTTTTCCATCCAATTTAGACTCTTTCAAACGCATACTATCATATAAAGCTAAGATAGACGCATGAATTCTAGCATTGGCAGAAAATTTAGCTCCAGAAATAGTATTGTTCTCAATTTTAATTGGACGACCCTCACGAGTTTTTACTAATAAGTTAGCAAAATCAAAACCATCAAAAACAGTTGTTGCATAATAGTCTGCAACACCAGGAATGATTTGTTCCGGTTGTAACACATAAGGTATCGATTTGTGAACAGGACCTTCGCAAGCAGCAAGTGTAACGGCTGCAGTACTAAATCCTACGTACTTTAAAAAGTCACGACGTGAAGTTCCAGATGAAGCTAAAGCATCTGCATTCCCTAAGAATTCATCCGTAGGAATTTCTTCAACAAATTCGTTATTTCTAAGCGCCTCAACAATAGAACTATTTTCTAGTTCTTCAACACTTTTCCAGTATTTTTTGTTTGATGACATTGTATATAAATATTAAAATCTTAATAATTCGATTAATAGTGGCATTTACCGCATTCTAAACCTCCCATTTGCGCTGCAGTCAATTTTTCTACACCGTATTTTTTAGAAAGTTCAGCATGAATTTTATCATAATATGCATTTCCTTCCATCTTAACATCAGTTTTTCTATGGCAATCAACACACCATCCCATTGTTAATTTAGAATATTGCTTCATGATCTCAAATTCCTGTACAGGACCGTGACAAGTTTGACATTCAACTCCTGCAACAGAAACGTGTTGTGAGTGATTGAAGTAAACAAAATCAGGAAGATTATGAATACGAACCCATTTTACAGGCTGTGTTTTTCCAGTATAAGCTTGTTTAGTTTTATCCCATCCAACAGCATCATATAACTTTTGAATTTGAGCATCATAAAACGCTTTACTGTATTCAGCAGTAGCAGTAGTTTCAGCAACTTCAGAAATATTTTTATGACAGTTCATACAAACATTTAAAGACGGAATACCTGCGTTCTTACTTACACGTGCAGCAGAGTGACAATATTTACAATTGATTTCATTATCACCAGCGTGAATCTTGTGAGAATAATGAATAGGCTGAATTGGCTCGTAGTTTTGATCTACACCAACTTGCATTAAGAATACATAAACAAAGTAACCACTTGCTAAAAGTAAGAATATAGAAGTAACTAATACTAAAAATTGATTTTTAGCAAAAGCTTTCCAGATTGGTGTTCTAGCTTCTCTAGGAGCAACTACAATACCATTATTACCTGCAACTTTAGTTAATACTTTGTTCACCATGAACAACATAACAACTAAAATAGCCATCACAAGAGCAAGAGCCCCTAAAATAATGTTATTAGAAATTCCGCTTCCTTCTTGAGGATCACCACTTGGCAATGTACCGGTACCAGCAACAGGCTTATTATCAACTTTTACTTCAGAAGTATAAGCGATAATATTATCAATATCACCTTCTGACAATTGAGGAAAAGCAGTCATCACCGACTTGTTGTTTTCTTCAAAAAGTTTCACAGCAACAGCATCACCTGATTTAATAACTTCAGAACTGTTGTGAACCCATTTGTAAATCCAAGCCATTTCATGCTTCGCAGCAACTCCTCTTAAAGCAGGACCTGTTGATTTAGCATCTAATTTGTGACATGCAGCGCAATTTGCATTAAAAAGTTCCTTCCCTTTTACTGGATCACCACCTGTTGTTGCGGCCGGACCAGCAGCTGCAGGTGCTGCCGGAGCAGCAGCTTCTTGAGCAAATGAAGTTAGGGAGAAAATCAGCGTTAGCGATAAGCTAAGCAGCAATTTTCTTGAGATCGAATTATGGTTACCCACCTTTTTCATATAGTATAATAATTATCTACTAATTTTTGGTATGGTTTTTTCTATATTAATTTAGTAAAAACCGAACACCTTCTTTTAAAACTTGCACAAAAATACGACTTATGAACTATTCTCAAAACCTTAAAATACTCTTAAATATCAATTTATATCAATTCTAAATAATATCAAAATTTTAAATACAAACTTTAAATACTATTTTTGCATAAAAACCATCACATTATGAGAATTTTAACCCCTTCAAAAAGTGTTTTCTTAACAATCCCAATGTTTCTTTTGGCATATAATATTAATGCTCAAGACCAAAATTTAACACTTAATCAGGACCCTAAATTTGAGCAGTTACTTAATGATAAACGTAAAATTAACACGTCAATAAGCACAAACGATACTTATAAAATTCAAATCTTCAGCGGAAAAAGCGAAGAGGCAAAAAAAACCTTAACTGATTTTAAAAGAGAGTATACCAACATTGACGGTACTATAATTTTCAACACACCAAACTATAAGGTTTGGGTTGGAAATTTCAGAACACGAATTGAAGCAGAACGAAATTTAGCCGAAATTAAGAATAAATACAAAAGTGTATTTTTAATTAAGCCAAGCAAATAAAAGCTTAAATACGACAAATCAAAACCACCTATCGGTGGTTTTTTTACGCTTAGAGTCAAAAAAAAACAACTTAAAACATTGACGCAAACCGCATCATAACCTTGTTTAAATCGATTTAAGACATCAAAACAATAAAGACAACTTTCTTTTCAATATAAATCACAAGATAAGAGCACAAACAAAAAAAGTCCCAATTTTCATTGGGACTTTTTAATATAGTATTGAATATTATTTCAATTTCTTTTTGATAGCAACTTCATGGTATGCTTCAATAACATCTCTTTCTTCAATATCATTATATCCTTTAATTTGGATACCACAATCATAACCTTTAGAAACCTCTTTAACATCATCTTTGAAACGTTTCAAGGCAACAAGCTCTCCTGTATGAACTACTACTCCTTCTCTGATAACTCTAATTTTAGAAGTTCTCATGATTTTACCATCCATCACCATACAACCAGCAATTGAACCCACTTTAGAAATTTTGAAAATCTCACGAATTTCAGCAGTTCCTAAAATTTCTTCTTTCATCTCTGGAGCTAACATTCCTTCCATCGCATCTTTCAAGTCATCGATAGCAGCGTAGATAATAGAATAGTAACGGATATCGATTTCTTCTTTATCTGCAAGCTGTCTTGCATTTCCTGCAGGACGAACGTTAAATCCGATAATGATTGCATCAGAAGCGGAAGCCAACATAACGTCAGTTTCAGTAATTGCTCCAACACCTTTATGGATAATATTAATTTGAATTTCTTCTGTAGAAAGTTTAGAGAACGAATCAGATAATGCTTCAACAGATCCATCAACGTCTCCTTTAAGGATTACGTTTAATTCTTTAAACTGACCAAGAGCAATACGTCGACCAATTTCAGCAAGCGTAATATGTCTTTGCGTACGTACAGATTGTTCACGCATTAATTGAGAACGTTTAGATGCAATTTGTTTTGCTTCTTTTTCATCTGCAAACACATTAAACTTATCTCCCGCAGTAGCCGCACCATCTAAACCTAAAACTGATACCGGAGTCGAAGGACCCGCTTCATTAACAATATGGCCTCTTTCATCATGCATGGCTTTAATTTTACCATGATGCTTACCTGCTAACATATAATCTCCAACTTTTAGAGTTCCGTGTTGAACTAAAATTGTTGATACATATCCTTTTCCTTTATCTAAGAAAGCCTCAACAACAGTTCCTTGTGCTGCTTTGTTTGGATTCGATTTTAAATCTAAAATTTCAGCTTCTAATAAAACTTTCTCTAATAATTCTTTCACTCCTGTTCCGACTTTTGCAGAAATATCATGTGACTGAATTTTTCCACCCCAATCTTCAACTAGTAAATTCATACCAGCCAAACGCTCTTTGATTTTCTCAACATTAGCATTTGGTTTATCAATTTTATTGATTGCAAATATAATTGGCACTCCCGCAGCCTGTGCGTGAGAAATTGCTTCTTTGGTTTGTGGCATGATATCATCATCCGCAGCTACAACGATAATAGCAATATCGGTAACCTGAGCTCCACGTGCACGCATTGCGGTAAACGCCTCGTGACCCGGTGTATCTAAGAATGCGATTTTTTGACCATTATCTAAAGTTACTCCGTAAGCTCCAATATGTTGTGTAATTCCTCCAGACTCACCAGCGATAACATTTTCTTTACGAATATAATCCAGTAAAGATGTTTTACCGTGATCGACGTGACCCATTACGGTAACGATTGGCGCTCTAACAACTAAATCTTCTTCTTTATCTTCAACTACTTCAATAGCTTCTTCGATATCAACAGTGATGAATTCAACTTCATAACCAAACTCGTCAGCTACAATAGTTAATGTTTCAGCATCCAAACGTTGGTTCATGGTAACCATGATACCAAGAGACATACAAGTTCCAATTACTTTAGTAATCGGCACATCCATCATGATTGCAATTTCACCTACAGTAACGAATTCTGTAACTTTAATAGTTTTACTTCCTTCATCAATAGCTCTTTGCTCTTCATCAGATTTCTGACGGTGGGTATCTCTTTTATCTCTTCTGTATTTAGCAGCTTTAGATTTTCCACCTTTACCCTGAAGTTTTTCAAGAGTCTCTCTAATTTGGTTTTTTACTTCCTCTTCAGTAGGCTCAACTTTTGCCACGATTGCAGGACGGTTTCCTTTTACAAAACCAGGTCTGGCACTTCTGTTAGCATTAAAACCTCCACCACCGGTATTTGGTGTAATTTTATTAGGGTTTGGAGTTCCCGGCGCATTTCCTGTAGCAGGTTTTGGTGCACCCGGCGCTCCTGGCTTAGGAGCAATTCTTTTACGCTTATTTTTGTTAGCGTTATTATTTGCACCCGGAGCTCCTGGCTTATTAGGAGTGATTTTAGGATCTTCTTTCTTTTTCTTAGGCTTATTAAATTGAGATAAATCAATTGTTTGACCCGTAAGTGTAGTTCCTGATAATTTTTGATATTGAGTAGTGATAGTCTCTTCAGCAGTCGTCGGATCCGTTGAAACAACAGGTTCCTGCACTACTACTTTAGGAGCTTCAACTTTTACTTCTTTTTTCTCTGTAATAATAGGTTTTTCTACCTTTTTCTCTTCAGAAACTACAGGAGGAGCAATTGGCTCAGGCTGTACAACTTCTTTTTGAACAGGTTTTTCTGGTTGAGTCGGAGCAACAACTGCCTTTGGTTCTTCAGCTTTAACTGGTTCCTCAACAGGAGGAGAAACAACTGCAGGTTTCTTTGGATTCAAATCAATTTTACCAACTTGAACAGGCCCGGTAACAACAGCTTTCGCTTTTATAACTTCTTGTTGTTTTTGGCGCTCTTCGTCTTGTCTGCGTTTGTCTTCAATTTCTTTCTCACGTTCAACACGCAATGCTTCTTTTTCTTTTCTTTTCTCTTCTCCTACCTCTTTAGAAGCTTCCTTATTCCCCTTATCGCCCGCAAATTGGCTTTGTAGGATATTAAATTCGCTATCAGAAATTTTCGCATTTGGATTTGCATCAATAGCAATTCCCTTATCTTTTAGATAATCAACAGCTCTTTCTAACGAAATATTTAATTCCCTTAAAACCTTGTTTATTCTTATTACTCTCTCTTCAGACATATAACCTTTTTATTATTACCTTTTTCGTTGTGTTGTTGGAGCAGATAACTAGCTATCAAACTCCTCTTTTAGTATTTTCATAACATCAAGAATTGTTTCCTCTTCTAAATCTGTTCTTCTTACTAAATCTTCTACTTCTTGTTTTAAGATACTTCTAGCTGTATCTAAACCAATTTTTGCAAATTCTTCGATAACCCAGCCTTCAATTTCATCTGAAAACTCAGTTAATTCAACGTCGTCATCTTCACCACTAGCAACATCACCTTCTCTGATAACATCTAGCTCATAACCCGTTAGCTGACCCGCCAATTTAATATTGTGACCTCCTCTACCAATTGCTTTAGAAACTTCTTCTAATTTCAAGAAAACTTCAGCTCTTTTATTTTCTTCATCAATTTTGATTGAAGAAACTTTTGCAGGGCTTAATGCTCTTGTAATAAACAATTGAATATTGCTTGTATAGTTAATGACGTCAATATTTTCGTTTCCTAATTCACGAACAATTCCGTGAATACGAGAACCTTTCATACCAACACAAGCTCCAACAGGATCAATTCTGTCATCATAAGAATCTACCGCTACTTTTGCTTTTTCACCAGGAATACGCACTACATTTTTTACCGTAATTAAACCGTCGAAAACTTCAGGAATTTCTTGTTCAAATAATTTTTCCAAAAACTTCTCAGAAGTTCTGGACATAATAATTTGAGGTTTATTTCCTTTTAATTCAACACTTTCAATAATTCCACGAACATTATCTCCTTTACGGAAAAAGTCAGACGGAATTTGTTTTTCTTTCGGAAGTACAATTTCGTTTCCTTCATCATCTACTAAAATAACTACTCTCGGACGTACGTGGTGCACTTCGGCAGTATAAATATCACCGATAATATCTTTAAATTGCTTGTAAAGATTTGTATTATCGTGTTCGTGAATTTTAGATATTAAGTTTTGGCGTAAAGCTAAAATAGCTCTTCTTCCTAAGTCAATCAATTTTACCTCTTCAGAAACCTCTTCACCAATTTCAAAATCCGCTTCGATCATTCTTGCTTCAGTCAAAGTAATTTCTTCGTTCTCAAAATCAAGATCTTCGTCAGCAACAATTACTCTTCTTCTCCAAATCTCCATATCTCCTTTATCAGGATTTATAATGATGTCGAAGTTATCATCAGAACCGTATTTTTTCTTCAATGCATTTCTAAACACGTCCTCTAAAATTGCCATAAGCGTTACACGATCAATAAGTTTATTATCTTTAAACTCTGAGAATGAATCGATTAATGCTAAATTTTCCATGCGAATTCTTTAATTAAAATGTTACTGTAACAATTGCCTCTTTAATTTCTGTATAAGGTATTTGTTGCTCTTTTTGAACTGTTTCTTTTCCTTTTCCTACTTTTTTCGGTTCTCGTGCTTTCCAAGACAAAATTATAAAAACATCGTTAGCTTCCACTAATTCTGCTTCAATTTTTTCAGTTTTTGTAGTAACAATCAACGTTCTACCTACATTTTTCTTGTACTGTCTTGTCAATTTTAAAGGCGATCCTACTCCAACCGATGCTACTTCAAGCGAAAAATCCTGTTCTTCACGATCCAGGTTATTCTCAATTGCACGACTAATATCAATACAATCCTGCAGCGCCACTCCATTATCACCATCTAAACCTACACTAATTTTAAAAGAATCCGAAATAGCCAAATCAATCAAAAAGACTGAAGGTTTTTCCAGAAGAGCTTCTGTGATTAGTTCGTTTACTTTTTCTTTAAATGTCATAATTTTATAAAAAGAGGGGACACTTAGTCCCCTCATTATTTAGATTTTAATAAATAACGGTGCAAATATAGTGTTTTTTTTATAAATCAAAATAAATACATTGCTCTAAAATATTTCTTATCTTTATCTAAGCATTAAAAACAAAGAATTTCACATTATTTAACCGATAAAATTATGAAAAAAATTCTAGTACCTACCGACTTCTCGGAACATGCGGAAGACGCCTTAAAAGTAGCCGCACAGATTGCTAAAAAAAACGATTCAGAAATCATCATTTTACACACTCTTGAATTACCTCACCAAATGAATGATGCAATTTTAGGAGGCGCAAGTATTCCGGAAGCGATTTTCTTCATGAAAAAAGCCAATGAAACACTTGACGAAATTTCAGCAAAACCTTATCTTGACGGGATTAAGGTCACGGAAATTTCAAAAATGGACAAGCCAAGCCATGGTATTATTCAGATAAGCAAAGAGCATGATGTAAATTTAATCATAATGGAATCACATGGATCTTCTGCAATTGATCAATTACACATTGGCTCTAATACCGAAAAAGTAATTCGCAACTCTGAAATCCCGGTTCTTGTTATCAAAAACAGCACACCAAATTTTACCGCTTCCGAAATTGTTTTTGCTTCTGATTTTACTAGCGAGACCAAAAAACCATTTAAAAAGCTGTTAGCTTTTACGAAATTCTTCGATTCAAAAATTCATTTGGTCACTATTTGCACCCCAAATAGCTTTAAACCAACTCACGTTATTGAAAAGGATATAAATGAGTTTGCATCTGAATTTAATCTTACTAATTACGAAACACACATTTACAATGATACTAATATCGAAAAAGGAATTATCAATTTCTCTAACAGCATAAATGCTGATATTATTGGAATGAGTACACACGGAAGAACCGGTTTTGCCCACTTTTTTAACGGAAGCATTAGTGAAGGTTTAGTGAATCATACCGTAAAACCTGTTATTACTTTTAAAATTTAAGAAGCCTATGCCTAAAAATACATTATTAAATTTATTGCATAAAAAAAGCCTCTCGATTGAGAGGCTTTTTATGTTGGTCTACAAGGACTCGAACCTTGAAAGACTGCACCAAAAACAGTTGTGTTACCATTACACCATAGACCAGCAATGCTGTTAAGCGGGTGCAAAATTAAACCTTTATTTAAATTATGCAAATTTTTAAGCTAACTTTTTTTTGCATAAAAAAAAAGCCTCTCGATTGAGAGGCTTTTTATGTTGGTCTACAAGGACTCGAACCTTGAAAGACTGCACCAAAAACAGTTGTGTTACCATTACACCATAGACCAGCAATGCTGTTAAGCGAGTGCAAATTTAAGGTTTTATTTAGTTTGTACAAACTTTTTGACCAAAAAATTTTATTTTTTTTTGATTTTTTTTCTTTCAAACCCACCACAAACACACAAGTATTTCACAAACAACAGGTTACTTTCATCAAATAGTTTTATAGAATTTTTTGTTAATGGTCGTTTCTTTACACAAAAAAACATTTTCTTTGTAGGATAGAAAACATACAAAATTTTAACACCTAAATATGGCACAATTCAATTTCAATAAATGGAATACAATTATTGGTTGGTTTGCATTTGCAATCGCTTTAATTACTTATACACTAACTGTAGAACCTACCATGAGCTTTTGGGATTGTGGCGAATATATTGCCACAGCCGCTAAATTAGAAGTTGGCCACCCGCCAGGAGCGCCGTTATTTCAAATGATGGGTGCTTTTTTTGCTATGTTTGCTATAGATGCTCAACATGTGGCTGTAATGGTAAACATGATGTCTGTTTTTTCAAGCGCCTTTACTATTCTTTTCATGTTTTGGTCTTCGTCTATGATTTTGAAAAAAATTATTGCACGTTTTGACGAAATTAATCAAAATAATTCGATTGTAATTCTAGGAAGTTCTTTTGTTGGAGCTTTGGCTTATACTTTCTCAGATAGTTTTTGGTTTAATGCCGTTGAAGCCGAAGTTTACGCAATGGCTTCGTTGTTAATTGCATTATTATTTTGGCTTGGTTTACGCTGGGAACAAGATATGGATAACCCAAAAGGTAATAAATGGTTATTAATAATTTCGCTTGTTATTGGGCTTTCTTTTGGAGTTCACTTTATGGCATTATTAACTATTCCTGCAATTGGTTTTCTGTATTACTTTAAGCATTACGAAAAAGTTACCATAAAAAACTTCATTATTGCGAATGCCGTTGTAATTGCCATTTTGTTGTTTATATTTAAATTACTGTTACCATTAACCATGGCTTTCTTTGGTAAAACCGAAATATTTATGGTTAACAGCATGGGATTACCTTTTAATTCAGGGACAATCTTTGTTGCTTTGGTTTTTATTGCATTCTTTTATTTCGGATTAAAATATACTAAACAAAAAGGTTTAGTTTTCTACAACACTATTATCCTTTGCATCTTATTTATCTTAATTGGTTTTTCTACCTGGATGATGTTGCCGGTTCGTGCGAATGCAAATACGGTAATTAACGAAAATAAACCATCTGATGCTACTGAGGTTTTAGCGTATTATAATCGTGAACAATACGGCGTAAATCCATTGTTTTACGGACCTCAATACACGGAAGTTTTTGCTGGATTAGATGCAAAAACGCCTTATTTGGATAAAAATCCTAACTACGAAAGAGATTATAAAACCGGTAAATACATTATTACCAACAATTATAAAAACGCAGAACAAAATACTGACGATAATCAAAAAACGGTTTTGCCAAGAATGTGGAGTACCGAAACAGGACACATTCAAAACTACATTAGCTTTACAAATCCTCCTCAATTCAAGATAAATCCGGATTATCCTTATGAAGATGATTTGGCAAAATACGGAATTGATGCCAGTCAATTAAGCGAAGAAGAATACAACAAAGCAACTGCTCAATTGCGAAATGAAGTTGAGAAAACAGTTTCTGAATTCAGAAAAGCTTATGCTCGAAAGCAAATTGACAACGAAGGTTATGTGAAATTCTTAAAAAGTTATGGTGATTATTTAATCATCGAAAAACCAACTACTGTTGATAATTTTAGCTTTATGGTTGAATATCAATTCGGTTATATGTACTGGAGATATTTGATGTGGAATTTTGTTGGACGCCAAAGCGATGTTCAGGGAAAATACGATAATCTGGACGGAAACTGGATTAGCGGAATAAAAGCTCTGGACTCATTACACCTTGGTTCTCAGGATAATTTACCATCTGATGTTTTAAATAACAAAGGAAGAAATGTTTATTTCTTTTTGCCTTTTATTTTAGGGCTTATAGGATTAATGTATCATGCCAATAGAGATCTTAAAAGTTTTTATGTGCTTTTAGCGTTATTCTTATTTACCGGAATTGCCTTAAAAATTTACTTAAACGAAAGACCTTTTGAACCTCGCGAAAGAGATTATGCCCTTGTAGGATCATTTTATGTTTTTGCAATCTGGATAGGTTTTGGAGTATATTCTTTATACGAAACTATAAGCAATTATGTTAAACCAAGAATCGCCGGACCTATTATTATAGCAGCAACGTTTCTGGCAGCTCCTGTTTTAATGGCTTCTCAAAACTGGGACGATCATGACAGATCTAACAAGCGTACAGCAGTTGCAATGGCAAAAGCGTACTTAGATTCTTGTGATAAAAACGCTATTTTATTTACAATTGGAGATAATGATACTTTCCCATTATGGTATGTTCAGGAAATTGAACATTTTAGAACCGATGTAAAAATTGTAAATACGAGTTTATTTATGACGGATTGGTACATTGATCAAATGAAAGCCAAATCATATGAATCTGACCCGTTGCCTATTTCATTTACGCATGCAGAATATGTTGGAGATAAATTAGATTATGTAGCTCATATTCCTAAAATAGAAACGCGTTGGAATATTAATGACTTCATCAGTTTTATCAAAAACCCAAAATCGACTGTGGGTTTACAAAACGGACAAACAATTCATTTTTATCCAACTAATAAAATCAGGGTTACGATTGATAAAAACTTAATTATCAAAAATAAAGTTGTCAATCCTAAATACAACGATTCTATTGTTCCTTACATGGATATTGATATCAAAGGAAGTGCGATTTACAAAAATCGTTTAATGATGTTAGACATTTTAGCCAATAACAACTGGAAAAGACCAATCTATTTTAGTGGAGGTGCTTTTGACGATGAAGATTATTTATGGTTAAAAGACTATTTACAATTGGATGGAATGGCTTATAAATTAGTCCCTATTAAAAACAAACCATCTAAAGATGGAGGGCCAATGGATATGGGACAAATTGATGCCGATAAAATGTATGATATTGTAATGAAATGGGATTGGGGCAATAGTGAAAGTGACAAAATTTATCACGATCCTGAAACACGCAGAAACAGTATTACATATCGTACGAACTTATCTCGTTTAATGTATCAGCTTATTGAAGAAGGAAAAATTGACAAAGCTAAAAACGTTATTAATTTAGCAATGACAAAAATGCCTATAGATAAATATGGTTATTATTCTTTAGTTGAGCCTTTTGCAGGCGGATATTACCAGGTTGGAGAATCTGCAAAAGCACAAGATTTGCTTAATAAATTAGTTCAGAAATATAAGGAGAACTTAAATTATTACGCAACCTTAACAGCCGGAGATCAAACGGATATTGCAATTGACATTATTACTGATATTGAGCGATACAGAAGCTTGTTGGAGGTAATGAAAAACAATAAAGACCTTGCTTTCTACGAAAAACATAAAGTAACTTTTAATACTTATGTAAATGTTTTTGAACGTTTTGGAAGAGAAAAAGAATAATATACGAAAAATATAATAATTAAAAAAATGTAGCATTATTGAAAAATAGCGCTACATTTTTTTATTTTTACATATATCTAAATCAATTCAGGATGAGCTTTTATTGGGTAAAGACAAATTCATTCATAAAAAGGGTGTTTTCTAAATATTGTTGGGATATTCCGAACAATGAAAAGAAAATATACCTCACTTTTGATGATGGCCCTACACCGGAAATCACAGATTGGGTTTTATCTGAATTGAAAAAATTTGATGCAAAAGCCACTTTTTTCTGCATCGGAAAAAACATAAAAGCCAACTTATCTTTATTTGAAAAACTGATTACAGAAGGACATTCAATCGGAAATCACACGATGAATCATGTTAACGGATGGAAAAGCCACACGAATGACTATATCGAAAATGTGAAAAATTGTGCTGCTGTATTAGAGGAAGAAAAAAATGTAGAAACGTTATTATTTCGTCCTCCTTATGGAAAAATTAAAAAGGAACAATCTAAAATCTTACGAAATTTAGGTTACAAAATAATAATGTGGGATGTTTTAAGCGCTGATTTCGATCAGAGCATAAGTCCTGAAAAATGCCTTGAAAACGTTACTAAAAATGTAAAATCAGGAAGTGTAATTGTTTTTCATGACAGTATAAAGGCATCACAAAATTTAAAATTTGCTTTGCCTAAAACATTGCATTTTTTAAAAGAAAACGGATTTGCTTTTGATATTATTCACTAAACAATATCACGTAAAGTAGTTTATACGCTAAATTGCTCCTGAACGATTCCTATAATTGTATTCGCATCAAGCTCTCCGGATTGTCTCCAGATCATTTGTCCTTCTTTATAAATCATTAAAGTAGGAAGTCCTTTTATACGCAATGCTTCAGCCAGTTCCTGGTTTTTATCTACATCAATTTTAATGACTTTGGCTTTATCGCCAAGCGCAGCAGCAACATCTTTTATTACAGGATGCATCGATACAGATGATTCGTTCCAATCGGTGTAAAAATCTATTAACACTGGAACTTGAGCATTTATAAGTTCTCCAAATTTTGACATAAAACCAAAAATTTAATTCTTTTAATCTCTTAAAAAGATATAATTAATACAAATGTAGCATTTTTAACGAATTACGCCACATTCTTGCCCTTTTTTAGTTCAATTACCGTTATTTCCGGCATAATACCAACTCGTCCAGGATAAGCGTGAAATCCGAAGCCACGGTTCACATAAACATAACGATCAAACTCTTTGTATAGTCCGGCCCATTGTTTATAAATATATTGTGCTAAACTCCATTTAAAATATCCCGGAATTTCTATTCCAAATTGCATACCATGTGTATGCCCTGATAACGTTAAATGAAAGTTTTTAGGATGATTTTTTATTTCATACTCCCAATGACTCGGATCATGACTCATTAGTACTTTAAAATCTTCCTGAGCGACATTTTGAGATGCTTTATTTAAATCTCCTGCTTTTTTAAAATTCTGTCCCCAGTTCTCTACTCCTATTAAAGCAATTTTATCATCGCCTTTTTGAATATAAGTATGTTCGTTCAGCAAAAGCTTGAAACCAATTTGTCCGTATAAACTTTTAATCTCCTGAAAATTTTCATCTTTTAATTTTTCAGATGGCCATGTAACATATTCGCCATAATCATGGTTTCCTAAAACAGAGAATTTCCCGTATTTATAATCTTTTATTCTACTGAACGTTTTTAACCACGGATGCATTTCGTTTGCATGTGTATTTACAATATCTCCCGTAAACAAAATCATATCTGCTTCCTGTTCATTTATCAAGTCGATGGCATAATTTATTTTTTCAGCATTATCAAAACTCCCACTATGAACATCTGAAATTTGTGTAATCTTAAATCCATCAAAAGCATCCGGTAAATCAGGAAAAAATATAGTTTGCTTAATTACTTTGAAATTATATTTGCCCTCAAAAATTCCGTAAATTAAAGATAAAAACGGAACTGCTGCCAAGCCCAGAGCAATCTGACTCACAAACTTTCGTCTGTCCGGCATCATTTCTTTTCTGGGAGCATTATATATAAAGTAATTTAAGATACTTGCACCAACTCTAAAAATATCTTCACCAAATAAAACAAGTGTCATTACAATTTTTGGTACATAAACCAATAACATTAATCCTGTGGTAAACATAAATTGTCTGGTTTGCCCAACAGATCGGTCTACTTGTGAAAAAGAATAGATAATAAATATTAAAACAAGTAAACTTATAACCTGATAACTAACCAAAACCCATCTTAATTTAATTAAAGTACGAAAGGCCTGGTAAGAATAGAACTCAATAAATAAGAAAAGAGCACAAAGAATTAGAAAGCGAAATATCATGTAGGTTTAGTTTTTAACAAAGTAACAAAGAATGAAAATTTTATGGCTTTTTATTATCAAAAATTTAACTCAAATACATAATAAAAAAGCTGATAGATTTCTCTACCAGCCTTTTCTCTGACTAAAAATTATTTATTTAACAAATATTCATAAACCAAACCAATAATTTATGAACCCAAATAAGAATTAACCTTTATTTTTTAGCTGCTTCCGGTTTCGCTGCCTCAGCTTTTGCTTCTTTTTTCTCCGCTTTTGCTTTTTTATGATCTCCTTTTTTAGTTGCTTTAACTTCTTTTGCCGGAGTTGTTTGAACTGGAGTTGTTTGAGCACTTACCATTGCAGTTGTTCCTAATACGGCTACTGCTAACATTACTAATTTTTTCATGACTTTAAATTTTTATGATTATTATTATTTTTCATTATTTATAAGTCAAAGGTATAATGGGGAAATGAAGATAAAATGAAGATTGAACCTTCCTGAAAAAATTAACTTTTAATTAAGCTTTACAGGCTCAGGAAATAAAAGTGTAAAGGTTGTACCTTCGTTTATTTGAGAAGTAACTTTAATTTCTATATGATGAAAAGAAGCAATACTCTCAGCAATGGCAAGCCCTAAACCCTGCCCGTCCTGATCTGAACTGATGCGGGCAAAACGATTGAATATTTTTTCGATTTGAAAATCATCCATACCAATTCCTGAATCTTTTATAGAAATAAAATATTGCTGATTCAAAAATCCGTCAGCAACCTTAATATCTCCATTTTGCCGATTGTATTTTATAGCATTTGTAACCAAATTATAAATCAGAATATGAAGTAAGGTTTTATTTCCTTTAAAATTAAAATCATGCTGCATATTATTAAAGAACTTTAATCCGCGATCTTCAATTCTGTCTTCCAGATCTTCATGCAATCCTTTTACAATTTCATGAAAATCAATTTCTTCATTGGCTTCATATTGATTGTTTTCGATTCTGGAAATCAACAATAAATTATTGATGATTTTTTTGAGCATATCAAGCGTTTTGAGAGAACTTGCAATTTTATCAAAAGCATTATCATCTAAAGAATCATTTTGGAGCAAATTCTCTAACTTGTTTTTGAGCAATGCAATTGGCGTTAAAAGTTCGTGCGAAACATTCGAGATAAACTGTTTCTCTTTTTTGAAAAGTTCTCCAATACGGTCCATCATCTGGTTTAAAACCAAATCTAATTCTCTAAAATCTCTCGATTTTGCTTTTATTGGCGTATGATCAAAAGCTTCGGGTTCGTTGACACGCCTTATTTTAGTATCGATAATTTTATAAAAAGGTTTGAGTAAATATTCGATATAAACCGTATCGGCCAAAAAAGTAACGAGAAGAATAACAACCAAAACGATAATAATAAACAAGCGAATGATAAAAGTTAAATCATTTACCTCGCTTAGACTACTCCCTATTTCTAGCTGATAATCGACCTTTTCATAAGTAAAATGATATTGCAGAATTCTATATTCGCTTTCTTCGCCTTCAATAATTCGATTATCATTAATAAAGTTTGTTTTCTTTTGATGTGGATTGATGGCAACTTTCGAAAGTACTAAAAACTCGCTGTGCAAAGTTGAAAATTGCGAATAGGTTTCGGTTGAATCATCTGAGTTTTCGATAAAATCATTAATCTCATTTTGGTTTAAATGATCAATAAACTTTTTCTTCTTTTCGAGCAATCCATTATTAATGTGTTTATAAACCACGTTTTGAACCAAAATTGGCAACATTAGCCATAAAACCAGAATCACCAACAAACGTGTCAGTGCATTAAAAATAGCTAATTGGTGTTTTATTTTCAAAATTTTCTATCTATTCGTTAATACGATAACCCACATTTCGAACCGTTTCTAACCAATCTATTGCAGTATGCTTGTCGAGTTTTTTTCGGAGATTTCGAACATGAACATCAATAAAGTTCGAATCTGAATTTACCTCCAGAATATCTCCCCAAATATGCTCCGTTAATTGTAATCTTGTAATAACACGGTTCTTATTCAAAACCAAATATTGAAAAATATCAAACTCTTTTTTGGTAAGGTTTATTGGCGTTCCGTCATAACTCACTTTATAATCCTGAAGCTGAAGTAAAAAGCCGTGAACTTCCAGATTATTCAAAGTAAAACCATGAATCCTGCGAATTACTGCAAATAATCTTGCGCTAAGTTCTGTTAAGGCAAAAGGTTTTGTCAAATAATCATCGGCGCCTAGATGAAGGCCGTTTATTCTGTCGTCTAATTCACCTCTTGCAGTAAGTACAATTACAGCCATTTTAGATTTTGTTTTTCTAACCGTTTTTAAAACATCAAAACCATCTCCGTCAGGCAAACCCAAATCAAGCAGCATGGCATCATAATCATTGCTATTCACCTCTTCTAAAGCATCGGCACAAGTATTGGCAATTTTACAAACGTAGCCCACATTGCACAAAAAATCGTAAACTTCGACAGCAAGTTCTTTATTATCTTCAACAATCAGAATATTCATAAAACACAAATTATTAGCGCAATTAAAATTAAACAATTATAAAAAGTACAACTGCGCATTATTAAAAAATTAACGAATAAAAAAAGCTGACAAATTTCTTCATCAGCTTTCTCATTGGCAATCGTAATAATTATTCTCTCTGTTTTGCTTCCTACAATTCTTTGAAAGCAAAACAAAAACAATGCTTATTTTTTCACTTTTGCAGTTTCTGATTTTGGAGCTTCAGTTTTTTCAGCTTTCACTTTTTTATCAGATTTGTTTTTTTTAGGATGTTTGATCGCTTTAACTTCTTTCGCCGGAGATGTTTTCACTTCTTTTGCAGGAAACGCACTTACCATTACATTTGTTCCTAAAACTGCCACTAATAACATTAATAAATTTCTCATGATTTCTAATATTTGAATTAATACCTTTTATTTTACAGATCAAATGTACACTCGCAAAATGAAGACAAAATGAAGAAATCTCCCAATAAAAAAATTTAACTTGATATTAACGGTTGAAGGTTTTTACCATATAAGTTATATAAGTTCATTTAATAGCAGCAGTGTTTTAAACACGATAGATTGCGCCTGTACTAAAATGAACTTATATATCTTATATGGTGAAAAAAAAAATCTTGTTAGTCTAATATTTGAGAACCCAATTGTTTATTTTTACAGACTAATATTTTTTATATGTCAACTCAAAAACGTCTTTTTCTTCTTGATGCTTATGCATTAATTTTTCGTGGATATTATGCTTTTATAAAAAACCCGCGAATTAACTCAAAAGGAATGGATACATCGGCGATCATGGGATTCATGAATTCGCTTTTGGATGTTATTAAACGTGAAAAACCGGATCATTTGGCGGTTGCTTTTGATAAAGGTGGAAGCCACGTAAGAACCGAAATGTTTGTGGAATACAAAGCAAATCGCGATGCGACGCCTGAAGCGATTAAAATTGCTATACCTTATATTCAGGATTTATTGAGAGCAATGCATATTCCTATTATTGAAATTGAAGGTTGTGAGGCCGATGATTTAATTGGAACAATTGCCAAACAAGCTGAAAAAGAAAACTACAAAGTGTTTATGGTTACGCCGGATAAGGATTTTGCACAATTAGTTTCTGAAAACATATTTATGTACAAACCAGCCCGTATGGGAAATGGTATCGAAATTTGGGGTGTTCCCGAAGTTTTGGCAAAATTTGAAATTGAAAGACCGGAACAGGTTATTGATTTTCTTGGAATGATGGGCGATGCTGTCGATAACATTCCGGGATTACCAGGTGTTGGAGAAGTTACAGCCAAAAAATTCCTGAAAGAATACGGTACGATGGAAAACCTTTTGGAAAATACTCATTTACTAAAAGGTAAAATGAAGGAAAACATCGAAGCTAATAAAGACAAAGGAATCTTATCTAAAAAACTGGCGACTATTATTTGTGATTGCGATGTTGTTTTCAACGAAAACGATTATGAACTTTCGCGCCCTGATATTGAAAAAACCGATGCTATTTTTCAGGAATTGGAATTTAGAAGAATGGCAGAACAATTTGATAATTTGTTTAAAATTGGCGGTGGCAATGAATTAGCCAATAAAGGTGACGAAGCCAAATTATACAAAAAACCACAACCTAAAAACGAAGATCAGTTTGATTTGTTTGGAGGCGGTGCCACTATAGATGAAAATGCAGAAGAGAGAACTTCTTTTTACAATACTTTAGAAAACACAGAGCATTCTTATCAGGCTATTGAAGGCGATTTAGGTATTAAATTGTTGCTTCAAAATTTACAAAAACAAACTTCTGTATGTTTTGATACTGAAACTACCGGCTTAGATGCTTTGCACGCTGAGTTGGTGGGAATTTCTTTCTCTTATGAAAAAGGAAAAGGATATTATGTTCCGTTTCCTGAAAGTCAGGAAGAAGCTCAGGTTTTAATTGACAAATTTATTCCGTTTTTTGAAAATGAAAACATCGAAAAAATTGGTCAGAATTTAAAATACGATTTAAAAATCCTTTCTAATTATGGCGTAACCGTAAAAGGAAAATTTTTTGATACCATGATTGCGCATTATTTGATTAATCCTGATATGCGTCATAATATGGATATTTTAGCGGAAACGTATTTAAAATATTCTCCAAAATCTATTGAAACTTTAATTGGCAAAAAAGGAAAAAACCAGATTTCGATGCGCGATGTCGCTTTAGAAGAAATCAAAGAATATGCTGCCGAAGATGCTGATATTACGTTACAATTAAAAGAACTTTTTACTGCTGAATTAGACAAAACAGAAACTAAAAAGTTATTTGATGAAATCGAAATTCCGTTAGTTAGTGTTTTGGCCGATATGGAAACAGAAGGGATTCGCTTAGATGTTGAATTCTTAAGTGCCATGTCTAAAGAAATGGATGTTGAGATTAAATCTTTGGAACAAAAAATATACGAAACTGCCGGCGAGAAATTCAATTTGGCTTCTCCGAAACAATTGGGAGATATTCTATTTGACAAAATGAAAATTGGCGGAGCAAAACAAAAGAAAACCAAAACAGGTCAATATGCGACTGGTGAAGAAGTTTTAACTTATTTGGCTAATGACAACCCAATCGTAAAAGAAATTTTAGATTGGCGCCAAATGGTAAAATTACAAAGCACTTATATATTGGCTTTGCCGGAACAAGTAGATAAAAAAACACTAAGAGTTCATACCGATTATATGCAAACGGTTGCTGCAACGGGACGTTTGAGTTCTAATAATCCGAACTTGCAAAATATTCCGATTCGTACAGAAAGAGGCCGTCAGATTCGTAAAGCATTCGTTGCCCGTGATGAAAACCACACTTTAATTTCTGCGGATTATTCTCAGATAGAATTAAGAATTATTGCTGCTTTAAGCGGTGAAGAAAATATGATTAAAGCTTTTCAGGACGGAGAAGACATTCACAAAGCAACCGCTGCAAAAGTTTTTAATGTTCCTTTAGAAGAAGTTTCACGCGAACAAAGAAGTAATGCCAAAACCGTAAACTTCGGAATTATATATGGTGTTTCTGCTTTTGGATTAAGCAACCAGACTTCATTATCGCGTAGCGAAAGTGCTGCTTTGATTGAAGCTTATTATAATACATATCCGAGATTAAAATCATACATTCAGGAACAAGTAGAATTTGCGCGCGAAAAAGGATATGTGCAAACTATTTTAGGCCGTCGTCGTTATTTAAAAGATATTAACTCTGCAAATGCCGTTGTTAGAAGTGCTGCTGAAAGAAATGCTGTAAATGCTCCAATTCAGGGAAGTGCTGCCGATGTAATTAAAATTGCAATGATCAATATTCATAAAAAATTAAAAGAAGAAAACTGGAAATCTAAAATGTTGCTTCAGGTTCATGATGAGCTTGTGTTTGATGTGCACAACGACGAATTAGAAAAAATCCAGCCCATGATTAAACATGAAATGGAAAATGCCTTTATGATGAGCGTTCCTTTAGATGTAGAATTAGGTTTGGGTAAAGATTGGCTGGCGGCGCATTAATTTATTAAAAAACTTTAAAATGACAAATTTTAACTTACCATACTTTGAAGAAATCAATTCGCAAGAGTTGCAAGAATATTATGTTGCAAAGATTGATTTAAATGAAAGAAAAATTAGTATTGATTTAAACTTTGAAAAAAATACTATTGGCCAAAGCGAAATTGAAACAATTAAAAGTTTTCTTGAGAAGATCAACAGATTTGACGAACAGAACAAGTCATATATTAATGATGACTTCACAGAAGAAAATAGTGAAACAAAAGGTTATATCGACTTTTATTTTGACGAACTTGAACAAGATGAAATATCAAACATAATAGATATTCATGATGTAAGTACTCCAAAAGAAATTTTACTTCTTAATAAATTACAATTAAATAGAATTGGACTTTATCCTGATGGTAAATATAATACAGATTATTATGCTGTATTTGATTATTCTATAGACATTAATGGCGAACCTTGCGATCAGCTTTTAGTAGTTAAAACAGATAAATCAGGAAACCTGGACCACATTGCCTGGGAAAGTTAAAATTATGAAAAAAGTAATATTCTTCTTTTTTATATTCCATTCCATAATTGCAATTTGCCAGGATAGAACTTACTATCTGGAAGGGACTTTGGCAAAAAGTAAAATTTACATGAAAATCGAAATTTTTAATTCTGATGAAAATGTAAATGCAACTTACTTTTACCAAAATTCATTAAAGGATATTAAATTAGATGGAAAGATGAACAAAAACAGTTTTACTTTCTTTTTTAAACCAAATGATGCAATTGTTGAAAAATTCTATCTCAACAAATCCGCAAATAATTTTGAAGGATCATGGTATAATGCTTCAGGAAAACAATTTCCGGTTCAATTAAAAACAATAGATTTTTCAAATTATAGAGCAAATTTAGATGGCCTTTATGCTGATGATAAATTAAACTTTGTAAAATGTAAATTTCTGGAATTTAAAAAACAGAAGAGTACTACCTATAAAAGTAAAGAATTTGACTGGTACTCTGAAAAGCATTGTGATTCAGACTTTTTTAGATTAGGAAATAATTTTTCAGAGAAAAACAAAACTGTTATAAATCCTATTTTGGAAAAAATACATATTGAAAACACTTTAGACCAATTAAATTGTGCTTCTAGTTTTGAGTATAGTGAAGGAAGAGGAATAGAAGGAAATTCAACAATAACTTTTTTGAATCAAAACTTATTAGGCTTTCAAGTTTCAGATTTTTGGGATTGCGGAGGCGCTCATCCTGATTTTGGAAGCAGTGGTTATTTAATTGATTTGAATAACGGGAAAAACTATGAAATAGATGATATACTTTCTTTTGATAAAAGTGTTACTACAGAAAAACAAAGTGATTTTGATCATTTTATGAAATACCGAAACAGCTATTTTGCTCCAAAATTACTTGCTGTTATCAATTCTGTTGAGCATTTTGTAAAGCCAAAAGACGAAAGTGATCCTTGCGATTATACGAATGTAGAGTACTGGAATTATCCTTCATGGAATTTTACCGAAAAAGGCATTGAGTTTACTCCAATTTTTGCCCGAGTAGACCGATCTTGTGAAGAACCTTTTTTAGCTTCGTTTGAAAAGCTGAAAAAATATAAAAACCCAAAGTTTCCTTATAATCTGGAATAAAAAAAATCCATCAGCCGCAACTGATGGATTTTTTTTCGTTTTATACTTTTCGAGTAGATTCTCGTTCTTTCAATTTTGTTTTGATGACGATGGTCTCGTAATCTGAAGTTTCTTCTTCTGATTCTTCCAAACGTTTGATTAATTGTTTGGCAGCCACTTCTCCAATTTCAATTCCATGCTGGCTAATAGTTGTTAAACTTGGAGACAAACGTCTTGAAGCTAAAATTCCATCGGCAAAACCAATAATTGATATATCTTCAGGAACTCTGAACCCTTTTTTCAAACTAACTCTTAAAGCAGCTACTGAATCATTTTCATCTAAAGCAAAAATTGCATCAATTTTATTGTCAAAAATCGCATCAATTTTAGCTTTCATATCATCTTCAGAATCAGTACGAAGAATAATTTTTTCGTTTACCGGAATATTATTGTCTTTTAAAGCTTTCAAATAGCCATCAGCTCTCAGTTTTCCAACACTTAAATTATCTACAGAAGAAATTAGGGCAATATTTTTGCATCCTAAATTAATCAAATGCTGTGTAGAATTTAAAGCCGAATCAAAATCATCAACTACTACTTTATCACATTCTACTTCATCTGCAATTCTGTCGAACATTACAATTGGAGTCCCGTCATTTATAATAGCAGAGAAATGGCTGTATTCCTGTAATTTCTGAGCTTCTTCTGATACAGAAAGAATAAATCCGTCAATGGTTCCGTTGCTCAACATTTCAAGTGTATGAATTTCTTTTTCTAAAGATTCATTCGAAATACACGTAATTACATTATATCCTTTTTTATCGGCTACTTTTTCGATACCACTAAAAACCTTTGCAAAAAAGGAGTTTAATATATTAGGTATAATAACTCCGATTGTTTTGGTTTTACGGTTCTTCAAATTCAGACCAATAACATTAGGCTTATAATTTTTGAGTTTGGCATACTCTTTAATCTTCACCTTTGTTTGCTCACTAATTTCAGGGCTATCATTAAGTGCTTTAGAAACAGTTGATACCGAAACATTTAGTTCTTTCGCAATTTGTTTTAGAGTTGCTTTAGCTTTCATTTAAAAATAATTTGATGTAATTAATACAAATATAGTAGAATTACCGAGAATAAAACAAAAATCGTGCAAACCCAATTTACTACTTGTAAGAAGTTTTTTAAAAAAAGTAAAAAAATAATCACTTTTTTTAAAACCGCATCTCATAAAATTTCGTTAATAAAATAATACACTATTAATAACCTTTTTAAAAAAACTAGAAATTATGAAAAACGAAGTTAAAATTCATGAAGTTGAACCTTCATTGAATAGCAGAAGGAGCTTTCTTAAGCTCGGTGGTTTGACATTAGTAACAGCTGGTTTAGTTATGGCCGGTTGCAGCGATAACGATAATGATGATCCTATGGATGACACCTCTCTACCAGGAGTAAGAAATGGTGTGTTCGATTTAGGATCTGGAGATTTTGGCGTATTAACTTACGCGTATGCGCTAGAGCAATTAGAAGCAGATTTTTATACTAAAGTTGTAAATGCTTCAGGCTTCAACGCTACTTTTAATGAGATTGAACGTCAGGTACTGACTGATTTATATCACCACGAAGTAATTCACAGAGATTTTTTTAAGGCTGCTTTAAGTGGTGGACTTCCAGATCCGAGTTCACAATTACTCCCTTCATTGGCATTTAATTATGGTGCATTAAACTTTAATAGCCGTACCGAAGTTCTTGCTACTGCAAAAGCATTAGAAGATACCGGAGTTGCTGCTTACAACGGAGCCGGAAAACTAATAAAAACTCCTGAATATTTAGTATTAGCAGGAAAAATTGTTTCTGTAGAAGCAAGACATGCTTCTGCGATTAGAAGTTTAATTAACCCAAATTCTAGTGATTTTGCGGGTGATGATATCGTAAGTACTTCAAACGGATTGGATGCTGCCAAAGATCCTTCTAAAATTTTACCAATTGCAGGAAGTTTCATTACTACAAAATTTACTGCCAAATATTTACCTTAATCTTAACTAGCTAAAACTTAGAAATTATGAATATTTTAAAATTTATAGAAACTTTTACTGATGATAGCTTAATGAGAAGCACTGGTTCTCGAAGAGATAGTTTTAATCAGTTTGGAAACATTGGAAGAAATTTGGCATTAGCATCAATTCCTTTTGGATTATCAGCTATGGCAAACAAGGCACTAGCCAAAGATATCACTGCAACACCAGCGACTCCTATCGGAGCTTTGCAGTTTGCATTAACATTAGAATACCTGGAAAATGAATTTTACGCCATGGCATTAGATTCAGGAGTAATTCCTGCATCAGAAAATGGCGGACGTGATTTAAAAGTTTTTCAACAAATATCAGCACACGAATCAGATCACGTTAATTTTTTAATTGCAGGATTAGGCGGAACAGGAAGTGCAAATTTTGTTGCTAAACCAACTTTTGATTTTACTGTTGGCGGAGCATTTGATCCTTTTGGTGATTATCCAACATTTTTAGCATTGGCACAAGCTTTTGAAGATACCGGAGTTAGAGCTTATAAAGGTCAGGCCGGAAATTTAATTACTACTCCGGATTTGTTAACGGCTGCATTGCAAATACATTCTGTAGAAGCACGTCACGCATCAGAAGTACGACGCTTACGCGGATTAAAAGGCTGGATTTCTAATGCCGAAAAAGGCGAAGGAATGCCAGATGCAACACAAGCTGTTTACGCTGGCGAAGGCGTTACGGTACAGGCAGGATATAATACAGCTACTCTATTTGGAGCTACCGCAGGGTCAGAAGCTTATGACGAGCCACTTACAACACAACAAGTTGTAGATATTGCCAATTTATTTATTGTTTAAGATAAAAACAATTCTAAATATTGAACCACCTTCGCGTTATTGTGAAGGTGGTTTTTTTTATTCTTTTAAATATAAAACTGATCCCCTGATTTTCAGCATATAAAATATTCTTTTAAGGTATTTGGTTTTAAAATAATTAATTGTACTTTTGCATCCCCTTTATTGGGGATGGAATGTTTAATTAAAATAATATTATGGACGCATTAAGCTACAAGACAATTTCAGCTAGCAAAGCCACTGTAACTAAAGAGTGGATTGTTGTTGATGCTGAGGGTCATAACTTAGGTCGTCTTGCTTCAAAGGTTGCAATGATCTTAAGAGGTAAGTACAAACCAAGTTACACACCGCACGTTGACTGTGGAGATAACGTAATTGTTATCAACTCAGAAAAAATTAACCTTACAGGTACAAAAATGAATGACAAAATTTACATGCGTCATACAGGTTACCCAGGAGGACAAAGAACTTTAACTGCTAAAGTATTGCAATCTAAAAACCCTGCATTATTAGTAGAGAAAGCTGTAAAAGGAATGTTACCTAAAAATAAATTAGGAGCTGAACTTTTTAGAAATCTAAATGTTGTTGTAGGATCTGAGCACAAACAAGGAGCTCAAAAACCTAGAACTGTTAACCTAAACGATCTTAAGTAATGGGAGTTATTCACAAAATCGGTAGAAGAAAAACCGCTGTTGCACGTGTATATGTTTCTGAAGGAACAGGAAAAATCACTGTAAACAAAAAAGAATTCGCAACTTACTTTCCAACTGCAACTTTACAATACAAAGTTTTACAACCAATGTCTATGACAGAAAATGTAAATAACTTTGATGTGAAAGTAAACGTTTACGGAGGTGGTTCAACTGGTCAGGCAGAAGCTGTAAGAATGGCATTAGCACGCGTTATGTGTGAAGTAAATGCTGAAAACAGAGCTATCTTAAAACCAGAAGGTTTATTAACAAGAGATCCAAGAATGGTTGAACGTAAGAAATTCGGTCAGAAGAAAGCTCGTAAGAGATTCCAATTCTCTAAACGTTAATATTACCTGTCTTGTGCATATGGTACAAGACATCATCAATTTATTGAAATTAAAAAACACAGTTGTTGTTGCTCTCCTATTGAGGTAGGAAATAGTTTAGCATCTAAATGTATAAAGCCTGGGAAACCGCCATTTATACATTGCTAATCAACAGAACGTAAACTAGTACAAAAATGGCAAACAAAATAGAAGTTAAAGACTTACTAGAAGCAGGTGTTCACTTTGGACACATGACTAGAAAATGGGATCCAAACATGGCCCCTTACATTTATATGGAGCGTAATGGTATTCACATTATCAATCTATATAAAACTGCAGCTAAAATTGAAGAAGCTAATGAAGCTTTGAAAAAAATCGCTGCATCAGGTAGAAAAATCTTATTCGTAGCTACCAAAAAACAAGCAAAAGACATCGTTGCTGAAAAAGCAAAAGCTGCAAACATGCCTTACATCACTGAAAGATGGCCTGGCGGAATGCTAACTAACTTTGTAACTATCAGAAAGGCAGTTAAAAAAATGTCTTCTATTGATAAAATGAAGAAAGATGGTACTTTCATGACGTTATCTAAAAAAGAGCGTTTGCAAGTTGATCGTCTACGTGCTAAATTAGAGAAAAACTTAGGTTCAATCGCTGACATGTCTAGACTACCAGCTGCATTGTTCGTAGTAGATATCAAAGCTGAACATATCGCAATAAAAGAAGCACAAAAATTAAACATTCCAGTTTTCGCAATGGTTGATACGAATTCTGACCCAAGAGAGGTTGATTACGTTATTCCTGCAAATGATGATGCTTCTAAATCAATTGACAAAATTTTATCTTTAGTTACTGCTGCTGTAATCGACGGTCTTTCTGACAGAGGTTCTGACAAAGAAACTGAGGTTTTCACAGAAGAAGCTGCTGAGGCTGCTCCTGCTGCAGAGGCTGCACCAGCTGTTGAAGCTGCTGCTCCTGCAACTGAAGAATAAATCAAATTTTAAATTCCAAATTTTAAATTCTAAAATCCAAACACAAATTAAAAACGTTATGTTGATAATTTAATAAAATTGGAGTTTAGAATTTAAAAGATGGAATTTTTACTTTTAACATTAAAATTCAAAATATTATGGCAACAATTACTGCTGCAGACGTAAATAAATTAAGACAAACTACAGGTGCCGGAATGATGGACTGTAAAAAAGCTTTAGTTGAGGCTGATGGAGATTTCGATAAAGCTATACAAGTCCTTAGAGAAAAAGGACAAAAAGTTGCTGCTAACCGTTCTGACCGTGAGTCTTCTGAAGGAGCTGCTGTTTCTTTTATCAATGCTGACAATACTAAAGGAGCTATCATCACTTTAAACTGCGAAACTGATTTCGTAGGTAAAAATGAGGCTTTCGTAACTTTAGCTAAAGAATTAGTTGAAAGAGCTATCAACTTCTCTTCTAAAGAAGATTTCTTAGCTTCAGATTTCAACGGAATTACTGTTGCTGAAAAATTAATCGAGCAAACTGGAGTTATCGGAGAAAAAATCGAAATCGGTGGTTTTGAAATTTTAGAAGGTGCTTTTGTTGGATCTTATGTTCACGTTAACAAAATTGCTGCATTAACTTCAATTTCTGCTGCAATTCCTAACGCTGACGTTTTAACTAAAGATGTTTCTATGCAAGTTGCTTCTATGGGAGCTGATACATTATCTTACAAAGATTTTGATCCTGCTTTCGTTGAATCTGAACTTGCTGCTCGTATTGCTGTAATCGAAAAAGATAATGAAGAAGCAAAACGTTTAGGAAAAACTTTAAAAAATGTTCCTAAATATATTTCTTACTCTCAATTAACTGAAGAAGTTATCAAACAAGCTGAAGAAGATGCTAAAGCTGAATTGAAAGCTGAAGGTAAACCAGAACAAATCTGGGATAAAATTATTCCAGGAAAAGTTCAGCGTTTTATCTCTGACAACACTACTTTAGATCAGGAGAAAGCTTTACTAGATCAAAACTTCATCAAAGATGACAGTAAAAAAGTTGGTGATTATGTTAAAGGATTCAATGTTGAAATTACAGGTTTCAAAAGAGTTACTTTAGGTTAATATATTATTTCAATATAAAAAGCCCGAATATTTATTTATTCGGGCTTTTTTTATTGAATCATATTTCTATTATTTCTTATCTACAATAGGAAAATTTCTTGCACGCATCAGAGCATCAGATTTCGGAGCTCTTCCTCTAAAATTTTCATATCCCTTTTCATTGTCAATCGTATTTCCAACACTAAAAACAGTTTCATACAGTCGCTTTGCCACTTCCTTATCATAAGGCCCTTTTCCTTCTGTAAAAGCTTCATAAGCATCTGCATTTATAACATCTGCCCATAAATAACTGTAATACCCTGCTGCATATCCGTCACTCGAAAAAATATGAGCAAATTGTGGAATCCTGTGGCGCATTACAATCTCTGACGGCATATGAAGCGCATCTAAAGTCTCTTTCTCGAACTTATGAGGATCAATAGTCTGTGTCGTTAAATGTAGCTTCATATCGATTAAAGAACTTGAAATTGTTTCTACAGTCGCAAAACCTTCGCCAAAACTCGATGCTTTTTCAATTCTGTCTACTAATGACTGCGGTAATGGCTGATTTGTTTTATAATGTAAAGCAAACTTATTCAACACTTCGGGAGTTGCAAGCCAGTGTTCTAATAATTGCGACGGAAACTCAACATAATCTCTTGCAACGGCAGTTCCTGCCAGGCTCGGATAGGTTACATTCGAACACAGACCATGTAATGCATGCCCAAATTCATGAAATAATGTAGAAGCATCATCCCAGGAAATTAAAATGGGCTCATTTTCTGCTCCTTTTATAAAATTACAATTATTAGACACAATTGTCAGCACATTACCATCAAGTTTTTGTTGGTCACGATACGAATTCATCCACGCACCAGAACGTTTGCCTGTGCGTGCGTAAGGATCAAAATACCAAAGGCCAACTGCTTTTCCTGTAATCTTGTTACTTACTTCCCAAACACGAACATCGGGGTGATAAACAGGAACATTTGTAATTTGTTTAAAACTCAAATTAAATAATTCACCAGCAACCCAGAACATTCCTTCACGCAAGTTTTCAAGCTGCAAATAAGGCTTAACTTCATTTTGATCTAAGTCATATTTTGCTTTCCTGACTTTTTCGGCATAATAACGATAATCCCAAGGCTGAATTTTAAAATTACCTCCTTCAGTATCTACTATTTTCTGCATTTCAGCAACATCCTGATGTACTTTTTCTACAGCCGGTTCCCAAACAGACAACATTAAATCTAATGTTTTTTGTGGATCTTTTGCCATTTTATTCGACAAACTCCAATCTGCAAAAGTTGGAAATCCTAATAATTTTGCCTTTTCTGTACGCAATTGTAAAATAGAAACCAAAGTTGAATTATTGTCATTTTCATTACCGTTATCCCCACGTTTTACAAAGATTTCAAAAGCTTTTTCTCTTAAATCTCTTCGATTTGAAAAGGTCAAAAATGGCTCAATAGACGAACGCGTATTGGCAATAATTCCTAAAGCCTCAATTTTTCTCTCTTTTGCTTCGGCGATTGCAGCATTTTTAACTTCAACAGGCAATCCGTCAAAATCGCTTTCTGTTTTTAATGCCACATATTGGCTATGTTCTTCTGCCAATAAATTTTGACTAAAACGTGTAAAAAGAGTTGCTAATTGCTGATTAATTTTAGTTACTTTTTCTTTATCAATCTCATTTAGCTTAGCGCCTTCACGAACAAAATTTGTATAATACAACCAAATTAATCGTTGTTGTTCGCTAGTGAGTTTTTTGCTGTCTTTTGAGTTATACAATGTTTCAATTCTTGTAAAAAGCTTTTTATTCTGATTGATTTTATCTCTAAATTCAGAAAACTTTGGAGACATTTCTCTATCAACAACATTAAATTCTGGACTACTTAAATTAGATCTGTAGATTCCATAAACCGCATTAATACGCGAAATTGTTTTACCGGAAAGTTCTAAAGCCGCAATTGTATTATCAAAAGTTGGCGCTTTTGGGCTGTTAGCAATGGTATCGATTTCATTTAATTTTTCCTGTATCGCAAATTCTATTGCAGGTTTAAAGTCAGAAACTTTATACTCATTAAAAGCAGGAACTCCTCCGTAAGGTCCCGACCATTTTTTTATTAACGGATTATTAGAATTGGTTTGTGCGTTTGCCATAAACAAGGTTGTACTCATTATAAAAATTAACATTCGTTTATTCATTCTCATTAATTTGGTTTTAGGATAATAAAAATGCTTAGTAATTCAAAAATAGCCAAAAAAGACCAACTTAAAGAGAACTTTAACTTTGTGATGATTTTTGAAACAAAAACTTCATTTTAAAAAATAATCCATTATTAAATTATAGAGAAATAGCTTAAATTTGAATTATTATTTACCATACCACGATGTTTAAAACCAAAAAAGAAATTGTTTTTGTAATTCTAGCCGGAATCTTTATAACCAATGCGGTTGTAGCAGAATTAATAGGAGGAAAATTAATTCAGATTGGACCATTTGTAATGAGTATTGGAATTTTGCCATGGCCCATTGTTTTTCTTACTACAGATTTAATAAATGAATATTTTGGAGAAAAAGGAGTTAAAAAACTTTCTGTAATAACGGCATGCCTGATTGCTTATGCATTCTTAATCTTATTCATGGCCATTGTAATTCCCGCTGCAAAAGGAATTAGTCCCGTAAATGATGAACAATTTCAAGCTGTTTTTGGACAAAGTATGTGGATTATCGTAGGTAGTTTAATAGCTTTTATGGCTTCACAATTAATTGATGTCTGGATATTCTGGTTTTTCAAAAGACGAACCGGAGAGAAAAAAATATGGTTAAGAACAACAGGATCAACCATAATTTCACAATTATTTGATTCGTTTATTGTACTTGGAATTGCTTTTTGGCTGCCCGGTAAAATTAATTTTGATACCTTTATTTCATCAGCCTTAACGGGTTACGTATTCAAACTTTCGGTTGCAGTTTTATTAACTCCGCTCATTTATGCCGGTCATCATTTGATTAAAAAATATCTTGAGGAAGATGATGCTCAAAAAGACTGAAAATTATTTTCCTATGAAAAAATATCTCCTACTTATTATTTTATGTTTCTGCCTTTTTAATTGCACTAAAAGCGATAGAAATAAAGTAGTAGAATCGACTTCGAGTATTTCAGAAAAAATAAAAACGCTTTCAAAAACAACCGTAGAAAACATTGTAGCTGCCAAAGATTCGCTGACAAAAAAAATAGTTAGATCTACGATTAACTATAGCGACATAATTCCTGAATTATCAGCTGTTGCAAAAGACAGTATTGAAGAAAATAGTACAAATGAAAAATTACAGGGATTTACCTATTTCAAAAAATTTCTGGATGAATGCAAAACAGGCGAGACACTTACCCAAAAAGAATTAATAGAAGATCACAAAATCCCTAAAGATGGCGTTAAACTAATCAAAAGCATCACCAAAACTGCAGAGAATGAAATTGAAATAAAATGGAATTCGACTTGGTTTGTTGAAAAAATATCTGATGCTAAATTTACTGATGCCAGAATGAAAATTAAATTCGAGGCAAATAAAATGTATACTTCAGGAAAAGCAATTGGCATTAAATACAACAAAAAAATCTACAACGACTTAATTATTATTGGAAATCTAGCCTATATTCCGAGCGTAAAAGGATATCATTGGAAAATAGGAAAATAAACATTAAAGCACACTCCTAACAATCAACAAGTTATAAAAAAATGTTAATTAAACACGAAATAACTTATTTTTTGCTATGTATTACTGGAAAAAGATTCTATTTTTGTTGAAAATTTTAACAAAAAAAATCAAACCAAAATGAAAAAATTAAGCATTTTATTTGTGTCTGTATTGACATTAGGATTAGGAGCAGTATCTTGTAGCAGTGATGATGATGACGCATCAATTGAAGGTAAATGGGAACTTACTCAAGCTGGTCTTGGCGCACAAGGACAAGAATCATTAGAAAATTATAGTGGGGACTGTTCTGCACCAACTTATGAATTTTTAGCAGGTGGCAAACTTGTTGATACAGAGAATGAGTATAACGATGATTCAGAAAAATGTGAAGCATTTGTTAGTGATGCAAAGTGGTCTAAAGACGGAAACAATGTAACTTTAACATACACAGAGGGTGACGACACTGAAGAAATAAAATATGAAGTTACAGAGTTAACTAATGACAAATTAAAAATTAGAACTGTTTTATCAACTGAAGGTTCAACAACATTATACGCTATAGCTGTTTACGCTAGAAAATAATTAGAATAAACACATATTCTAAAAACCTCAAATCTTAAGATTTGAGGTTTTTTTTTGCTTCTAAATCAGAAATATTATCCAATCAAAACTAAAATATGAAAGTATTAGAATCATAAATTTTTTATCTGACGGATAAAAATTATTAAACAATCATAAATCTTTATCAGAAAAAACTCTCCTCAATTAATATAACCGTTGCTTTTTAACAAATTAACCTGAAAAAGCAACAAAATGTTTGTGCTTGTACTTAAAAATATTTTAATTTTGTTAACTAAATTTTAACAAATTAAATAAACCCCAAAATGAAAAAATTAAGCATTTTATTTTTATCAGTATTAACATTAGGATTAGGCGCAGTATCTTGTAGCAGCGATGATGATAACCCATCAATTGAAGGAAAATGGGAAATTACCCAAGTCGGAATAGGAATTGTGGGAGGAGAAGAACAAATTATTAACCCGAATGAAGGTTCAGTATGTTCAGGTCCAACTATTGAATTCCTTAAAGATGATAAATTAATCACTACCACTTTTAACGAATCAGACGAAGGAATATGTGAACCTCAGAGTCAAAATGGAGGTTGGAATCAAGATGGAAATAATATAACTATAAAGTTTTCAACTGATAGTGATGAAAATCAAAAATTTGAAATTCAGGAATTGACAGAAAATAAATTAAAATTATATGCAACTGTGACAGTAGATGGGTTAACAAGTTATCAATATATCATCTTTAACAGAAAATAATATCTAGTCTAAACCATATTATTAGACCTCAAATTTTAATCGATTTGAGGTTTTTTTATACATTTGAAATAAAAAATGGAACCTATACGATGCGGCTGGTGCACAGCCAGTGATTTATATAAAAAATACCATGACGAAGAATGGGGCGTTCCTGTTTATGACGATCCTACTCTGTTTGAGTTTTTAATTTTAGAAACTTTTCAGGCTGGTCTTAGCTGGATTACCATTTTAAACAAAAGAGAAAATTTTAGAATTGCCTTTGATCATTTCGACTATAAAAAAATTGCTAATTATTCTGAAGACAAAATCAAAGAATTATTGCAAAACACTGGAATTATCCGCAATAAACTTAAAATTAAAGCAGCCGTTTCTAACGCACAGGCTTTTATGAAAATTCAGGAAGAATTTGAAAGTTTCTCTGATTATATCTGGAAATTCACCAACGGAAAACCTGTTATTAACAATCCGAAAACCTCAAAAGACGTTCCGGCCACTACTCCGCTTTCTGATGAAATCAGTAAAGATTTAAAAAAAAGAGGTTTTAAATTTGTTGGTTCAACCGTAATTTACGCACACATGCAAGCCACCGGAATGGTCAATGATCATGCAGAAAATTGCTGGAAAAGAACAAACTAAAAATACGTTTTTAAGTCTCAATTTTAAAAATAGTTTTCAGCTTTTCATAACCTGAAGCCTGAAACTTGAAATTTTTAAACAAAAATTATCTATATTTGCTTCACACTTTAGGGGTGTCTGCTAAAAAAGCAGGCTGAGATTTTACCCTCTGAACCTGATCTAGTTCATACTAGCGTAGGGAAAAGTAAGATGACTTCTGCGCGCATTTTTATGCGTAATTGTAGCCATTCCTAGAGTAGAGACGCATAGTAATTGCGTGTCAATAATCTCTAAATTCAGAAGGAATGGAACTAAAAATCAACCAACAAATTAAACAATTCAATGCTGAATCGCTTAGCGTTCAATCATTGCTTGATCTCGAAATTCCCAACAAACAAAACGGAATTGCCGTTGCCATTAACAATACCGTTGTTCCAAAACTCAATTGGAACGAATACCTAGTACACGAAACCGACGAAATTCTGATAATTTCTGCTACACAAGGAGGTTAAAATTAAAATTCCAATTTTAATCCCGAGGCTTCGGGACCAAATTCCAATTGATATCCAGGACGTAGACGCACTGCTGTGCGCCTCTACAATAACTCATAATTCATAATTTATAATTTATAACTCATAACTTCTCCCCTATGACTACCGAAGAACAAATTTCCAGAACGCCTTTTCCAAACTCCAAAAAAATATACGTTAGTGGCGAAATTCATCCTATAAAAGTTGCCATGCGTGAAGTGATACTTAGCGACACCAAACTTTCAAACGGCGGAATCGAAAAAAATCCGCCAGTAACTATTTATGACACTTCTGGTCCATATACAGATCCAAATATTATAATTGACATTAGAAAAGGATTGCCACGCTTACGCGAAAGTTGGATTCTGGATCGAAATGATGTCGAAATTCTAAACGAAATCAGTTCTGATTACGGTCAAAGCCGATTAAAAGACGAAACCTTAAATCACCTTCGTTTTGAATATTTGCATCAACCTAAAAGAGCTAAAAAAGGCGCAAACGTAACGCAATTGTATTATGCCAAACAAGGCATTATAACTCCTGAGATGGAATATATCGCAATTCGTGAAAACCAAAGAATCGAACTTTTAAACGAGCAAACCAAAGCCATGCAATGTCAACACGACGGGCATAGTTTTGGAGCAAACACGCCAAAAAGTAAAATAACTCCAGAATTTGTTTGTAGTGAAGTTGCTTGCGGAAGAGCTATAATTCCCAACAATATCAACCATCCTGAAAGTGAACCGATGATTGTCGGGCGTAATTTCTTAGTCAAAATAAATGCCAACATTGGCAATAGCGCTGTCACTTCAAGTATTGAAGAAGAAGTTGAAAAAGCAGTTTGGGCTTGCCGTTGGGGAGCTGATACGATTATGGATTTATCAACAGGAAAAAATATTCACGAAACCAGAGAATGGATTATTCGTAATTCACCAGTGCCAATTGGTACGGTTCCTATTTATCAGGCTTTAGAAAAAGTAAAAGGAATTGCCGAAGATTTAACCTGGGAGGTTTTCCGAGATACTTTAATCGAACAGGCAGAACAAGGTGTTTCGTATTTCACAATTCATGCCGGCGTTTTGCTGCGTTACATTCACTTAACTGCTGATCGCGTTACCGGAATTGTTTCTCGTGGCGGATCGATCATGGCAAAATGGTGTTTGTTTCATCATAAAGAAAACTTTTTATACACCCACTTCGAGGAAATCTGCGAAATCATGAAACAATACGATGTTGCTTTTTCTTTAGGTGATGGTTTACGTCCCGGTTCAATTGCAGATGCGAACGACGCTGCTCAATTTGCCGAATTAGAAACTTTAGGAGAATTAACAAAAATTGCATGGAAACATGATGTTCAGGTTTTTATTGAAGGTCCGGGTCACGTGCCAATGCACATGATAAAGGAAAATATGGATAAACAATTAGAACATTGTCATGAAGCTCCATTTTACACTTTAGGACCTTTAACAACAGATATTGCGCCAGGTTACGATCACATCACATCTGCCATTGGAGCCGCTATGATTGGTTGGTACGGTTGCGCGATGTTATGTTATGTAACACCAAAAGAGCATCTTGGACTTCCCAACAAAAAAGATGTAAAAGATGGCGTCATAACATATAAAATTTCTGCTCATGCTGCAGATTTGGCCAAAGGTCATCCGGGAGCACAATATCGCGATAATGCGTTGAGCAAAGCACGTTTTGAATTTCGTTGGGAAGATCAATTCAATCTTTCGCTTGATCCAGATACTGCCAGAGAATTTCACGACGAAACGCTTCCGGCTGATGGTGCAAAAGTGGCTCATTTCTGCTCAATGTGCGGGCCGAAATTTTGTTCGATGAAAATATCGCAGGAAATTCGTGATGTAGCAGCGGCTGAAAAAGGCATGCAGGAAAAGTCAGAAGAGTTTATTGAACAGGGGAAAGAGATTTATATTTAGAAAGAGGAAAGAAGAAAGAATCAAGAAGAGAAAGATATGATTGTGATTACAAATCCTTCTTCTATTGAAGATGAAATAAACATTATTAATTCATTATTTGAAGAAGGATTGTCTTTGCTTCATATTCGGAAACCGGAATTTTCAGAATATGAAATGGCTTCATTTATTCATCAGATAAAATTAGAACATCGTTCCAAATTAGTTTTACACAATCATCATCAAATGGCTGAAGATTTTGGAATTAACAGATTTCATTTTTCTGAAAAAGAAAGAAAAAATGAAGTTGGTCATCCTGCAAAGTTTTCAAAACCTTGCAGGTATAATTCAACATCAACCCATTCCATAGAAGATTTTAATTCTTTAGAAAATGATTTTGATTACGCTTTCTTAAGTCCGGTTTATACTAGTATTTCAAAACAGAATTATCATCCAAAAACGAACCTATTTGAAGCTCTAAAATCAAGAACAAATTTTAATACAAAAGTTATCGCTTTAGGCGGAATTGATTCTGAAAATATCGAAAAAACACTTGAAAATGGTTTTGATGATGTAGCTCTTTTAGGAAATATCTGGAACGATAAAAATCCAATAAAACAATTTAAATTATGTCACAAAATCGTCCGTTCGTACTTAGTATAGCAGGTTTTGATCCTTCCGGAGGCGCGGGCATTTTGGCAGACATCAAAACATTCGAACAGCATCAGGTTACTGGTTTTGCCATTGTTACTGCCAATACAATTCAGACTGAAAATGAGTTTCATGCTATTGAATGGATAGAGCTAAGTTTTGTACTTCGTTCTGTTGAAACCCTATTTCAAAACTATAAAATTAGTGCTGTAAAAATTGGCATTATACCTTCTTTGCATTACTTAAACCGAATTCTTACGACTATAAAATTGCTTTCTCCAACAACACAAATTGTTTGGGACCCAGTCTTAAAATCATCTACAAAATTTGAATTTACGAAGATTGAAGATCAATTAAATTTAGATAAAATTCTATCCAAAATTGATTTGATTACACCAAATTATAATGAAATGGAACATTTATTCCCGGGTTTTCTTGAAAATAAATTTTTGTTAGAAAATGAAATTGAAACTTGTATTTTACTAAAGGGAGGACATAATACGGCAAGTATTGGTACAGACCGGCTATTTCTTAAAAATGAAATTATCAACTTTTTGCCCTCAGAAAAAAAATGTTTTGAAAAGCACGGTTCAGGCTGTGTACTTTCTTCTTCAATTACTGCAAATTTAGCTCTAAATCAACCTATTCCTGAAGCCTGCAAAAATGCTAAAATTTACATCGAAAAATACCTGAGTTCAACTTCAACTTTAATTGGATATCATTATGTATAATAAACTACAATACATTTCACAGGGAAAAACAATCGACGAACAATTGTATAATATTCATCAGGCACTCGATGCTGGATGCGGTTGGATACAAATGCGATTTAAGGATCAAACCGATAAAGACACTTTTGAATTGGCAGAAGCTGTAAAACTTTTATGCGAAGAATATCTCGCCAATTTTATTGTAAATGACAATATTTATCTCGCACAGCAAATTGTTGCTGACGGTGTTCACTTGGGTTTATCTGATATGAAAATTGACGAAGCAAGAGCCATTTTAGGAAATACTAAAATTATTGGAGGAACAGCAAATACTTTTGAAGATATTGAAAATCATGTAAAAAATGGTGGTGATTATATTGGTTTAGGGCCTTTCCGGTTTACTACTACAAAAGAAAAACTAAGTCCAATTCTAGGATTGTCAGGATATTTTGAAATTCTTCAGAAAATGAAAAAAAATAAAATTGAAATTCCTGTTTATGCTATTGGTGGAATCACATTGAAAGATGTAAATCCGTTAATGGAAACGGGAATTCATGGAATTGCCTTTTCAGGAATGATTACTGAAAGTGACCAAAAAAAGAAATTAATGAAGCAACTAAAAGAAAAAATATATGCAAACGTCATTGTTTAATATTGGTGATAAAGCCTTTAAATCCCGTTTGTTTTTAGGAACAGGAAAATTTGGTTCAAACCTGGAAATGGAAGAAGCCATTTTAGCTTCAGAAAGCGAATTGGTTACAGTTGCCCTGAAACGCATTGATCTCGAAACTGAAACCGATGCTATTCTATCACATTTAAAACATCCAAACATCCATTTATTGCCCAATACATCTGGAGCCAGAAATGCTAAAGAAGCTATTTTTGCCGCTCAATTGGCAAGAGAAGCATTAGAAACAAATTGGGTAAAACTCGAAATTCATCCTGACCCAAAGTATTTAATGCCGGATCCAATCGAAACTTTAAAAGCAACGGAAGAATTAGCAAAACTTGGTTTTTTTGTCTTGCCTTACATCCATGCTGACCCTGTTTTATGCAAACATTTAGAGAATGCAGGAACTACTGCAGTTATGCCTTTAGGTTCTCCAATTGGAAGTAACAAAGGTTTAAAAACAATTGATTTTCTGGAGATTATTATCGAACAAAGCAATGTACCTGTTATTATCGATGCCGGAATTGGAGCGCCGTCTGACGCCGCAAAAGCAATGGAAATTGGTGCTGATGCTGTCTTGGTTAATACTGCAATTGCTATTTCCGGAAATCCTAAATTAATGGCAGAAGCTTTTAGAGAAGCGGTTATTGCAGGCCGAAAGGCATTTGAAGCTAAAGTTGCTAATCAGCAGAATTATGCTGTGGGGTCTAGTCCTTTGACTTCTTTTTTATATGAATAATTGTTTCACGCAGATTTTGCAGATTTAAGCAGATTAAAATTGATTTATTTTTTTTATTGATCTATTTAATACCTGAATTGTAATGAAAGAAAATTCTTTATTTTTGATTAAGAATAAAAGTAAAGAATTATGACAGAAAATGAAATATCATATAAAATTAGAGGAGCAATTTTTAAAGTATATAACAATTTAGGACCTGGCTTATTTGAATCTGTGTATGAAAGTGCATTGTTTTATGAATTGGAAAAACTAGAATTAAAAGTCCAAAAGCAAATTGAAGTAACAATTCCTTATGATGAAATAATATTAGATCCTGCCTTTAGACTTGATTTATTAGTGGAAGATAAAGTAATCATTGAGTTAAAATCGGTCGAAGAATTGGCGCCAATACATTATAAACAAATTGCAACATATCTTCGACTCGCTAATAAAAAATTAGGTTTACTTGTGAATTTCAACACTCTAAATATTTTAAATGATATAAAAAGAATAGCAAATAAAATATAAAAAATGAGCATTATCTGAATTAAAATCAATTTTTATCTGCCTAAATCTGCAAAATCTGCGTGAAAAAATATACAATCCAATGAAAACATTTAAGTCTGTTTTTGAGAATTATGATTGGGATTTAATTCAATCTAAAATATACCAAACTACATCAAAAGATGTAGAGCGTTCATTATCTAAAACAAAACGCAATCTAGATGACTTTTTAGTTTTGATTTCTCCTGCTGCTCAAAATTATTTAGAGCAAATGGCGCAGGAATGCCACGAAATCACCAAAAAACGCTTTGGGAAAACCATTCAAATGTATACGCCGCTTTATTTAAGTAATGAATGCCAAAACATTTGTACGTATTGCGGTTTTAGTTTAGACAATAAAATTAAACGAAAAACCCTTTCTGATTCAGAAATAAAACTAGAAGTTGAAGCTTTAAAAAAAACAGGTTTTGATCATGTTTTATTGGTTACAGGCGAAGCAAATTATACCGTAAATATCAATTATTTTCTGAATGCAATTGCTTTAATACGAGAGCAATTTTCGATTATTTCTGTTGAAGTTCAGCCACTTTCTACAGAAGATTATGAACGTTTGCATGGTGCAGGCGTTTATTCGGTTTTAGTTTATCAGGAAACATACCATCAGGAAGTTTACAAAAAATACCATACAAAAGGCAAAAAGTCAAATTTTGATTTTCGATTGGAAACACCTGACCGTGTAGGAACGGCCGGAATTCATAAAATTGGCTTAGGCGTTTTATTAGGTTTAGAAGATTGGCGAACGGATAGTTTTTTTAATGCTTTACATCTGGATTATCTTCAAAAGAAATATTGGCAGACAAAATATTCGGTTTCGTTTCCGCGCCTGCGACCTGCGGAAGGCATTATTGAACCCAATTTTATTATGGATGATAAAGATTTGACGCAGCTTATTTGTGCTTATCGTTTATGGAATGAAGATCTGGAAATTTCAATTTCAACCAGAGAAAACGAAAAATTCAGAAACAATATTATTCCTATTGGCGTAACGAGTATGAGCGCAGGATCTAAAACAAATCCTGGTGGTTATGTTGTTGATCGGCAATCGCTGGAACAATTTGAAATCAGCGATGAACGCTCTGCAAAAGAAATTGCACAAATAATTACAAATTCAGGTTACGAACCTGTTTGGAAAGATTGGGACAAAAGTTTCAATTAAGAAATTCCAAACTAAAAATTCTAAATTCCAAATTCCAACCTCAATCTAAAGTCAACAATCTAAAATTCCAAAATGAGCATTATACAAGAATTTCTTCGTTACAACAGACAAACCATCTTAGCTGAAATTGGCGATGAAGGTCAGGAAAAGCTCAAAAAAGCAAAAGTTTTGGTAATTGGTGCCGGAGGTATAGGCTGTCCAATTCTACAATATATTGCAACTGCCGGAGTTGGTTTTATTGGGATTATGGATTTTGATACTATTGAAATTCACAATTTACATCGACAGATTTTATATACTGAAAATGAAATTGGAGAAGAAAAAGCTCTTATTGCCAAAGAAGTCGTTTCAAAATTGAATCCATTAATAGAAGTCTTGGCTATTCCTAAAAAATTGACTGTAGAAAATGCATCACAAATTATTCAGCAATATGATATAGTTGTGGATGGTTCAGACAATTTTACAACGCGTTATTTGATTAATGATACTTGTGTTGCTTTACAAAAGTCACTAGTATACGGAAGTATTTTAAAATTTGAAGGTCAAATTGCTGTTTTTAATCATCGTGGAAGTAAAAATCTGCGGGACTTATTTCCTGAAATGCCAAATCCAAAAGATGTTCCAAATTGTAATTTGAACGGTGTTTTAGGAACTTTGCCTGGAATTATTGGCACAATGATGGCGCATGAAACCCTAAAATTAATTTTGGAATTACCGACTTTAAAAAATGAATTAGTCCTTTTTAATACTCTAAATTGGAGTTTTACAAAACTAAATTTCTAGAAAATAATTTCATCTCCAACATTAATAATTCCCGAATTCAAACTCACGATATTAGTTCCGAATAACACTGAATTATTTACGTTTCTGTATTTGCTTAATGTTTTTAAAGGTTCTTTTTTTAATTTGCCGTTTTGAGGATCATTATTAACCATAATACATCTTCCGCAGGGTTTTATGTTTTTAAATTGAACTCCTCCAATTTTAAAAGTATCAAAATCATCTTCTTCGTGAGGATTTTGGCTGCTTATGACAATATTTGGACGAAATCTTAAAACAGTTATTTTATCTTCTAATTTTTCATTTAAAAAATCTAAACTTTCTGTTCCTGTTAATAAGTACGGATAACCATCAGCCAGACTTACATTGTAGGTTTCTTTTGATTTAGAACTTTCATGTTTACGATTTCCAATTTTAATAATTTTGACCAGTTTACATTCAAAACCCAAGTGTTCGCTAAACCATTTTGAAGTTTCCTGATTTACCTCAACAACTTCACTTTTATCATCCCAAACGTTAACTTTTAAAGGATTTCCAAAATGTTCATTTATAGAAAATTCATGCTTTTGATCCTGAAAAGTAATACTAATTTTTCCATCTGAAATTTGTGGATAAAACTGACTCATAATGCGGTGTTCTCTCTGCGTTATCATTTGATCTTCAGCATCAATTAACATCCAACGTCGATCGTTTTCAAATCCCATTTCTTCAGCCAGAGCATTTTGGCAACTTATTCCTGCCAGGCTTTTTATCGGATAAATGTAAATTTCTTTTACAACATGAATTGCACTCATCTTATTAACTTTTTAAAATAGACATAAATTCATCGCGATCAATTTCGCGACAACCTAAACTTTCTAAATGCGGATTATAAACCTGACAATCTAATAACTTATAATTCTCTTTTTTCAAATAATTTACTAAAGTAATGAAAGCCACTTTTGATGCATTTGATACTTTTGAAAACATACTCTCCCCACAAAAAACATGTCCTAAATCAATTCCGTATAAACCTCCAACTAAAACTTCATCTTGCCAAACCTCAACAGATTTTGCAATTCCCTGTGCATGTAAATGGCAATATGCATCGATCATTTCGTTTGAAATCCAGGTTCCGTCCTGTCCTTCTCTTTTTATGTTTTGGCAATTCGAAATTACGGCTGCAAAACTCTGATTAAAAGTAACTTTAAATATACTTCTATTCAAAATATTCCGCATGCTTTTAGACACAATTAATTCATCTAAAAACAAAACCATTCTGGGATCCGGCGACCACCACAAAATTGGTTCTCCTTCATTAAACCACGGAAAAACACCGCTTTTATAGGCCAATTTTAATCGCTCCGGATTTAAATCGCCGCCAACGGCAAGAATTCCTTCTTCATCGGTTTCAGAAACTGGCGGGAAGTATAAATCTTTATCTACGTAATGCATTTTTTAAAATTCCAATAAATTAAAGGAAATTCCAATATTGAAAATTCCAAATTCCAAACGCTTAATTAGTAAATCTTTGTCAAAGTTCAAAACTTTGACAAAGATCTCGCGCAATCTTGTCATTTTCGACCGTAGGGATAAATGACACAAACTGAGAGGAAAAACAAAATTCCAAATCCCAATTACACATTTTATGAATTGGAATTTGGAATTTGTTTTTTGAAATTTAAACTCTTTTAGAAAGGTAAATCGTCCGGTTCGTCTTCGTTTAAATTAGTAGCCGGAGCAAATGCTTCAGCAGCAGGCATTGGAGGAGTTTGTCCAGGTCCTTCAGGAGCTACTCTTTCGATTCTCCAACCTTGAATACTATTGAAATATCTGGTTTCTCCTTGTGGATTAACCCATTCTCTTCCTCTTAAATTGATAGAAACTTTTACTGCCTCTCCTTGTTTATAGCTACTTAACAAATCGCATTTATCTTGTGTAAATTCGATTAAAATATGTTGTGGATATTGCTCATCAGTAGTAACAACTAATTCTCTTTTTTTGAATGAGGCACTAACTTGTTGCTCTGGGTTAACCACTTTTACTTTTCCTGTAACTTCCATCTTCGTCTATATTAATTATTGTTTCTTTTCTTATTTTTTTGCTAAAAGCACTTTCCAAGCCGATGTAACATCATTATTATCAAGATATTTCTTGGCCTCTAAGTATATTTTCTCCTGATCATCAGAGCTTAAAACTCCTTTTACAGAAAAATTTTCTTTCACAAATATACTAACTTCTTCCGTTGTAGGCAAGGCTTCAATATTTCCTAACTTGCCAAGGTCATTTCCGTTAAAAACGGGGCTTTCTTTAACAACATTCGGGATTACGTCTACTCCAACACCTAAAGTTGTTAGTGGTTTTGCGACTTCAAAAAGTCCCTGGTTAGATCTTGAATACCAATTATTTCCTAGCCTCGAAACCAAATCAATTTTATGTTGGTCGATACCTCCGTTTTCATCCAAAACAGATTCATGAATATGCATTTTAACGACTTCACAAAGTATCAGATTCCCTGCTCCGCCTTCGGTTCCTAACGGAATAATCTGCGTGACTTTGCACTCAAACTGTACCGGAGATTCCTTTACGCGATATGGTTTTACCAAATCTGACGGAATTTGTGTTAATCCGGCTTTTATAAATTCGTTTACGCCTTCTGCATATTCTGTACTCGCCAATGAGGTTTGTTGTACCAAATCATAATTGACGACATTAATTACTACCTCGCGGGTTGCTTCGACATTGATCAACGTATGTTTAACCGTATTATCACGCACGCGCCTTGCCGGTGAAAAAACTAAGATCGGCGGATTGGCACTGAATACATTAAAGAAGCTAAAAGGCGATAAATTCGGAATTCCTTTTGCACTCATTGTACTCGCAAAAGCAATTGGCCTTGGCCCTACAGTGCTTTGTAAATAGCCGTGCAATTTTACCGTCGAAATCTCTTTTGGATCAATGCTAATCATACTTTTTTCTTTTTAACCAAATCTCATTTTGGTAACTACAAAAGTATAGAAATCGTTTAAGCAAAAGAAATAGTTTTTGACTTAAAAACTAAAAATCTTTAACGCTATACAAAATATTAAATGTGTTTATTTCGTTATATTTATACCTCAAAAATTACTTTATGCGTTTTTCTGAAAGTAGAAATACAACTCGTTGGATCATCATTTTCATTTCCTTTTCGATCATTACTCTGATTCTCTGGAATACTTATACTTTTTTTCAGATTTTTAAAAATGAAGAAAGGATCAAAATGAAGCTTTTGGCCAACGCACAAATCGCATTAATTAATGCCGATGAAAATACAGATCTCGAACTTCCGCTTCAAATTTCGAGCAACAACACTTCTATTCCTGTAATATTAACGATGTATGACAAAATTCTGACCACCAGAAATGTTCCTGAAGAAATATTAAATGACGAAAAGAAATCAATGCATTTTTTGAAAAATTTGCAAAGCGAAAACGAACCTATTGTTTTTGAATATTCTCCCGGGAAATATCAAAAATTATATTACGGAAACTCGGCTTTACTTAATAAACTCAAATATTATCCGATTGCTTTATTGTTAATTATCTTTTTGTGTGGTGCATTGATTTATAATTTCTATAAAAGTACCAAAATGGCAACTCAAAATAAGCTTTGGGCTGGAATGGCAAAAGAAACGGCTCACCAGATTGGTACGCCATTATCATCTTTAATTGGTTGGGTTGAGATTTTAAAAACAGAAGAAATCGATCAGTCCATTACATTAGAAATTGAGAAAGATATTGAACGTTTACAAACTATTACGGATCGTTTTTCTAAAATTGGATCGATTCCTGTTTTAGAACCTCATGATATTATTGCTGAAACGCTGGATACTTATAATTATTTACAATCTCGTTTTTCTAAACAGGTTGCGTTTTCCTATCATGTTCCGGAAACGCCCATTTTGGGCATGATAAATCCCGCGCTTCATAGCTGGACAATCGAAAATCTGGTAAAAAATGCTATTGACGCCATGAAAGGAAAGGGAACTTTAGATCTTTATATTGAACAAGATGCGCATCATGTAAAAATAAAAGTAAAAGACTCGGGAACCGGAATTCCGAAGAAGCAATTCAAAACCATTTTTGAACCTGGTTTTACAACCAAAAAACGCGGTTGGGGATTGGGTCTTTCTTTAACCAAAAGAATTGTTGAAGAATATCATAGCGGAAAAATAAAAGTTTTACATTCTGAAATTGGAAAAGGAACTACTTTTCAAATTCAGTTAAATAAAAAAGTGTAGCAAAAATTACTTTACTACACTTTATATTTTTCTCTGAACTTCGACTTCGCTCAGTCTGAGATTATAATCTATAAATTTGCTGCAATACTTTTAGCCAAAGCTTCAAATTCTTCTTTAGAAAGGGAAACTTTATTATGAAAACGCATTTCATCCATTTCGTTTAACGGAATCAAATGTACGTGTGCATGAGGAACTTCTAAACCAACAACTGCCATTCCGACTCTTTTGCAGGGAACGGTTTTTTCTAAAGCAATTGCAATTTTTTTAGAAAACTTCATTAATCCTAAATACAGCTCATCATCCATATCAAAAATCTTATTGATTTCTTGTTTTGGAATACAAAGCGTGTGTCCTTTTGCATTTGGATTTACATCTAAAAAAGCTAAATAATTTTCATCTTCAGCAATTTTATAAGATGGAATTTCTCCGTTGACTATTTTGGTAAATATTGACATTGTTTATGCGTTTATTGGGTTAATCGTTTAACCGATTTAACGATTAAACAGTTAAACTTTAAAAAATTTAGTCTCTTGAAATTTCAAGGATTTCGAATTTCAAAACTCCGTTTGGAACTGTAATTTCTGCTACTTCGCCAACAGATTTTCCTAGTAAACCTTTTCCAATTGGAGACGTTACAGAGATTTTTCCTGTTTTTAAATCGGCTTCACTTTCAGCAACAAGCGTATATTTCATTTCCATTCCGTTGCTTTGGTTTTTAATTTTTACATTAGAAAGCACCAATGCTTTTGAAACGTCTAATTGCGATTCGTCTATTAATCTCGCGTTAGAATACACTTCTTCCATTTTAGAAATTCTCATTTCTAATAAACCTTGTGCTTCTTTTGCCGCATCATATTCTGCATTTTCAGATAAATCTCCTTTGTCTCTTGCTTCTGCTATATCTTGAGATGCCTTTGGACGCATTACACTCTTTAAGTGCTCCAACTCATCTTTTAATTTTTTTAATCCTTCTGCTGTGTAATAAGATACTTTACTCATAACTTCATCGTTTATATAAATACAAAAAATCCCATCGGAACGGGATTTTGTATTACAAATATACTATTATTTTTAATAGTACATAATTATATGTTAATCATATAGAATTCAAAACTAAATAATTTAATTTTGTCTTACTAATACCTTCTTAAATAATGAAAAAATTCTGGCTCTTCATCGTATTAACTTCTGTGCTTTTATCTTGTAGCGATAATAATAGAAGTAACAACAATCCATATATCCCTAATTATTCTGTTAATGCTTATCTTAACACTAGTTTGCCTGCTTATAATAAACTACTATATGTTAGCAATCCTGTTTACGTTCCTGAATACGGAGCAAAAGGCTTAATCGTAATGAGAACTGGCGAAGGAAGTTATACTGCTTTTGATGCTGCTTGCCCAAATCAGGCTTTAACATCTTGCACTGCAATGACAATTGATGGTATTAATGCTGTTTGTTCCTGCGATAAGGTTTCTTACAATTTATTTACCGGACAGGGAGGTCAGGAATATCCAATGAAACAATACCGCGTTGAATATTCCGGAGGTGTTGTTCATGTTTATAACTAAAATAAAAAAGCCTGAAAATTTAAACTTTCAGGCTTTTTTATTATCTAATTTGATTAAAATTTCAAAGTTAATCCGGCTAATAAATTAATTCCCGCCTGAGGATAATAGTATGGGTAAACATCATACATATATCCGTTTGAAGCGTATTTTTTATCCAAAATATTATTTATTAAACCAGTAATCATAATTGATTTAAAAACAGATCTTGGTTTTATTTCGTATGAAATATTAAAATCGTTTACAAAATAATCAGCCAATTTAGCCGCTGGCAATTCTATATTATTCATGTATTGTTCGCCAACATATTTTTGCAATAATGAAATATGAAGATTTTCAATTGGACTATAAACAATAATATTTCCCGCAATAACTGACGGAGAATAAGCAATATCTGTTGTGCCGTAATTTTGGCCTTCAACAGCCAAGTCAACATTTTTGTTACTGCTTAGAGTAAAGTTTGGTCGCAATATAAATTTATCTGACAATTTAATAGTGGCATCAACCTCAAATCCTAAACGGTAACTTTTTTCACTGTTTGAACGAATTGGTGATCCAACATCATCTAATGTTCCTGTTAGAATCAATTGATCTTTGTATGCCATGTAATATACATTCGAAGTCAATTGAAATTTCTCTGAATTGAATCTCCAGCCTAATTCAAAATCATTCAGTTTTTCCGGAGTTACATTTCCGCCTTCATAATCGGTTCTGTTAGGTTCGCGATTGGCTCTGGCATAAGAGAAATACAGAGTGTTTTTTTGATTGATTTCAAAATTTAAACCCGCTTTGGGATTGAAGAAATTGAAGTTGTCATCAACTAAACCAGTTTCATAACTATTGGCTTTGTATTTTACATTTCGATATTGTAAATCTCCGTAGAAGCTTAATTTTTCTGTGAATTGATAATTGGCTTTTGCGAAAACATTCCCGTCTGTTTTTGTTGAAAAATCATCGTAATAATGATCTCCCAATTCTGATTGAGATGCATATCGTGCCCAGATTACTTTTCCATAATGATCGCCTTCGTATTTGTTCCAGCCTCCGCCAAAAATAACATTCAGTTTTTCTGCTGCATATTTTACAGAAAAAGTTGTTCCGTAAAAATCATTGTCTAACCATTTCTGGCGTACTAAATCTGTTGTAGTTATGGCTCCAACTGCTAACAAATTATAATCTGCCATATCAGCATCTTCTTTATAATTTTCGTAGTAGCCTTTTCCTTTAGTGTAATGTAAAGCCAGGTTTGTACTCCATTTATCCGAAAATGATTCGTTCCAATGCAATTGATAATGATCTTGTTGGTAATTATCGGTTTCATTATCATAAAAACGGGTATTTCCGGCTTCATCTGTATACATTCCAGCAGAATTAAACCTTCTGTTATCGTTTAGCGTTTCAGCATCAATTCCGTTCCAGGATTGGTATGTTTTTTCAGTTCCGCCAAAAGCCAAAGCTTTAATTAAAGTGGTTTTACCCACATACGTTCCTTGTAAAAAATATGATTTTAAGTCAGAACTTCCTCTGTCAATAAATCCGTCAGATTTTATTGTAGACAAACGTCCCGCTAATTCAAAATGATCGTTTAACAAACCTGTACTAAATTTTACCGTGTTTTTTCTAGAATTAAAAGTTCCGTAAGAACTTGAAATTTCTCCATTTGCTTTAGATGCATAATTATCTGTCAGCATGTTTAAACTTGCGCCAAAAGCACCGGAACCATTTGTTGAAGTTCCAACGCCTCGCTGCAATTGCAGGCTTTCTACCGAAGAAGCAAAATCAGGCATATTTACCCAAAATGTTCCCTGGCTTTCGGCATCATTGTATGGAATTCCGTTGATGGTAACATTGACTCTTGTTGCATCGCTACCTCGCACTCTGATTCCGGTATAACCCATTCCGTTTCCTGCATCAGAAGTTGTTACAACCGATGGCAAATAATTCATAAGAATTGGAATATCCTGACCGAGATTTCTAAATTTAATGTCTTTTTTATCTAAATTACTAAAACTAACAGGCGTTTTTGTAGTAACACGAACGGCTGAAACTAACACGTCATCAAGTTTATTGACTTTGGTAGAATCCTGCTCCTGAGAAAAAGAGAATAGAGAATAGAATAAAGAGAATAGAATAAAGAAAATAGATTTGCAGTTCACTGAACCTTTGAACCTTTGTAACTTAGTACCTTTAAAAATAGTTTTCATCCGTAAAAGAATTACGAATAAAAGGGGGAATTATTCTTTTTATTAAATTAATAAATGTGTTTCACGACAAAATATAGTGTGCACGCTAAAATTTGTCGTTTATTTCCCTTAGCGACATTACTCGCTCAGGTTCGTTGGGTATGATCTCAGCTCGTTATTTGGAGCACCCCTTTGAGACGGAACAAATGTAGTGTTTAAAAATTAAATTCCAATTTAGAAATTCCAAATTCCAAAACTACTTTAAAAACAAATTCCAAAAATTAAATTCCAAATTCCAATTGAAACTTCATGAAGTGAGCTTTTTAGATGGAGTCTGTATCTGAAATTATTTTCCAATTGTTTCCTTGCCCCCAAACATCAATATGTCGTCCATCAAACCAATGATATCCTTTTTTGGTTTCTATATCACAAGGCGAATAAACAACCTCAACTTTATTCAGAGTATCAATATTCCAATCTTCAAAAACTTCAAATGAGATAATACGTTTTGACGCACAAGGATTTGAAATATCGCTAAATGTAATTCTGTAAAATCCTAAATGTTCCATCTTTTCTTTTAAAAGAGGTGACATTTTATTGAGATTTAAAATTTCATTTGATATTTCTTTCCCGTTTATTTCTCTAAGAACAAGTAATACGAGTTCGTTTAATTCAGTTTCTTTTTCCTGAAAATTGATGGTATTTTCCGAAAATCGGGTTGGAAAATTTGGATGTTTCCAACAATAAAATTTCCACCCTGCAAATAAGAGTATTACTATTAAACCAATATTTGTTATGCGTTGTATACTCATAATGAAGAATAATACTAATCTAAATCAGGTTTTCTTCGTGATTGCTTTCTCTCAGAAATATTCTTCTTGTCTTTAATTCTTTTCTTAATTACAGATTTTGGAATCTTCGTTGCTTTACGAACTTTAGGAACAAACAATCCTTTTTTGATGATTTCCAGAAAGCGTTTTACAACAATCTCTTTGTTTTTAAGCTGGCTTCTGTCTTCGTCGCAATTTAAAATTAAGATGTTTTCAGTTGTTAATCTTGGCGCTATATTAGTTTGCAATAGTAATTTCTCTTCTTCAGATAAAGCCTGAGAAGCATTCAAATCAAAAGTTAAGACCACTTTTGATGAAACTTTGTTTACGTTTTGTCCGCCGGCACCACTGCTTCTAACGGCTTTAAAACCAAGTTCTGATATAATTTTGTCAATATCCATTATTGTGGCTGATGTGCTGGTTTTAATAAATCGTTTACGGTTTTTACGGGATTAAAAGTTATTAACGGAACTGCAACAAAAATAGTCAACCAATTTGCCATGGCGCCATTCCATAAACCTGGCAATTCGTAGCTTTTTACCGTTTTTCCTTCAACACTTTTTTCTACAATAAATCCTGTTTTAGGATCTGTAAATTGTGTTAGATCAAACTTTTCGTTTTTATAGTTTTTGATTCCGCAAACGAGATCAACCGGATTAAAATGTGTTGCTTCTGCTAATATTCCAACTTGTTTTGCGTTTAATAAATCTACTTGCGATGTCTCCACGATTTGCAACGAGACAGATCCTTTATCATTTATAACCCAAAATGGCCCTCCGCCGGGTTCTCCTTCATTTTTAACCATTCCACAAACACGTATTGGCCTGTTTAACAACTCTTTAATCTTAATGATTTTATTCTCAAAAGTAAATTTATTAAAATCATTCGTCAATTCGATATTCAGTTTTTGCAATAAAAAGGGAATAATTTCTTCAATATCAGTTTGTGTAATTTCCTGCTTTTCAATAGCCTTCAAATAACCAAAAACTTCCCGTTGCACTTCTATTAATATTCCAGCCAAAGCTTTTTTGTATAAAGCAATCTGATCAATATGATTTTGAATTACATTATCGATGTTTTTCACAAAAATAATATCAGCATTAAGTCTGTTTAAATTTTCAATCAGAGCGCCATGTCCTCCGGGCCTAAAAATCAAAGAATCATTTTTATCTCTGACCATTTTATTTTTAGCATCGACTGTTATAGAATCTGTGCTTTTATTTTGATAAGAGTACCCAATTTTAATTGTAACTCCTGATGATTTTTCTACTTTGTGTTTAACCGATTCTATTTCTTTCTCAAATTGATTTTGATGTATTTCTGAAACTGTAAAATGCAAATTCGAAACCTGATCTGCGGTTGCGTAATGAATACATTCGTTTAAATGTTCTTCGATAGGATTTGCAATATGGTTTTTATATTGATGAAATGGCAAAACCGCTTTTGGCTTATTTGCAAAGTCAAAGTAATCCGGAGATAACAATAATTTTATAAAATAATAATTTTTATTATCTCTTTCTAAGGTCTCAAAATCAGGATAAATTTCTCTGAGTTTTTTATCTACAGCTTTAAAGAACGGAAATTTATCCATCGCTACTATAAAAATAGACAAATTGCTGTCTTTTTTTCTGTTTATGTAAGCGTTAATAGTTTCTTTTTGAATATCGAAATCGTTCAAAAATGTACTTAAAAACTTAAACATTCTACTTGCTGCTCCAGAAGCCGGAACAAATTTCTTTAATTTAAGATTCGATTTTTGAAGATCAAAAAAATTAGCTTTTTCCTTAAAATCTTCTTGTGTCAAACTTAAAATTCCGTTATTGATTGTTGCGGGACTTATTAAGTTACTTTTTACGATTCCGTCCTTAAAAATTTCAAGTTGTTTTAATATAGTATCAAAAGAAATTCCATGATTATAAATCTCAACAAAATCACGGGATGAAAACCCTTTTTCTTTAGCAACAGTTAAATTCTCTACAATAGCGGTAGCTTTTGCCAGTCGGAATTCCTTATCTCCGGAAAGCGTAATAAATGGCTTTTTAGTATCTATCAATGTTTGTTTAAAAACAGAAAATACTGTTTCTCTTCCTTTTGGAGAATCCCTAATATCATCTTTCTCCCACGGAACATCAATATCAGTAAGGAAAAATAAATCATAATCATGTTCAAGCGCTGCTTCATTTAAAAGCGGATCACAAAAACCGTAATACATCTCAGAAAAAACCTTGGTTACCATTAAGTTAGTATCACAAAACAAATATTTTTTTGATGATGCAAGTTTTTGATTTTCCAGAGCAACTTGTCCGTAAGCTATAGGCAACATATCATCAGCATCGCAAATATGCTGATTTTCTTCCCACTTTTTTTGTAAATAATCGCGTGCAAACTCAGGAACCCATTCGGTTTCAAAGTAAGCAGCAAGTTGTTTTGCTAAAGTGGTTTTTCCTGTGCTTTCAGGTCCAAATAAAGCAATTTTTATTATTGTTGTTTTTTGCTGTCTAAGATTTTTCTCCATTCTAAATAAGCTGAAATAGCCAAAATTGTAAAAATTAAATACTGAAGTGACAGCATCCCTAAGCCACGATATGCGTAAAGAGGCACTACAATAATATCACCAATAATCCAAAGTGTCCAGTTTTCGATTTTTTTTCTGGCCATGTACCACATTCCGGCAAAAAATATTCCTGATGAAATCATATCGACATAATTGTCTTCTTTGATTTCATAATCAAAATATTTATAAATGCCGAAAACTACAAAAATGGTGACAAAAAAAAGTAAGATTCCGATTATTTTTTCATTATCATTCGTTCTTGTAATCGGTAAATTATCTTCTACTGTTCCTCCTTTTGCCCAAACATACCAGCCGTAAATACTCATTACAGAAAAATATCCGTTGATAATCATATCACCAATATAGCCCGCAATATATAATAGGTATACCGAAATTACGGTTGCAATTAAACCCGTTGGATATACCCAGATATTTTCTTTTTTAGCAAACCAAACACTTAAAATCCCGAATACAAAAACTAAAAACTCTAAAACAATGTGCCATAATGGAGCATTTTTATAACTTTCTAAAAAAAAATCAATCATTTGGGCGGTTGTTTTTGGTTATTATTTTAAGAATCAAAAAAATGACTGTTGTTTTCAAAAGCTGTTCCTATAACGACTAAATCAGCACCGGCATTGTATGCTTTTTGAATCCCATGCAAATCTACAATTCCTCCTCCAACAATTATAGGAATTTCAATATTTTGCGAAATCAACTCGATCATTTCCACAGGTACTGCGTTCTTCGCTCCGCTTCCTGCCTCTAAATAAATTAATTTATTTCCTAACATTTCTCCGGCCTGAGCAGTTGCTAAAACCAAATCAGGATTTTCTCTTTTAAGCGGTTTTGTTTTGCTTACACGGGCTACGGCTGTCTCGTTTCCGCTTTCTATCAAAATATATCCTGTAGAAATAACTTCAAGATTGGTTTTTTTAAGAATTGGAGCTGCACGTACCTGATATTCTATTAAATAATCCGGATTTCGGCCTGATAATAATGACAAGAATAAAATAGCATCGGCCTGAGGTGAAATTTGCGAAGGATCTCCGGGAAATATAACAACGGGCAAATTTGTTTTTTGTTTCAGTTTTGCCATTAATTCTTCTAAGATAGTAGTCTGTACAATACTTCCTCCCACAAATATATGTGTTGCAGGCGATTGGTTTATTTTTAGTAACAATCCTTCTAAATTCTCTAAAACAATTTTATCCGGATCTAAAAGAATGGCCAATAATTTTTGTCCGTTTCTTTTAGCTTGAATAATTTGCTCGTAGATATTGGGTATTTTTTGTTGCATAATGGCCGTAAAAGTAAAAGTTTTTTAATGCAGAAGAACAATTTTGAATGAATTATATTTGCGTGAAGGCTTTTGACAATCCAAAAAACAACATTATGATTGCTACTGAATTATTAGAAAAATACGGCGCTTTGAAAAAGTTTTTTGATAAAACGGCTATTATTTTTGAGGAAGGAAATTTGCCAACTCATTATTACCAAATTCTCTCAGGCGAAGTAAAAATGAGCAATTACAATGATGACGGCCGCGAATTTATTCAGGGAATATTTTATAAAGAACAGTCTTTTGGCGAACCTCCATTATTCTTAAATCAAAAATATCCTGCCAATGCAATTGCTGTTGAGGATTCTCAATTGCTTCTTCTTTCTAAAATTAACTTTATGAAATTGTTAGAAGAAAATCCTGTCATTAGCCTTAAAATAATCGAAAATTTAGCGCAGCGTTTGTATTACAAATCAGTTATGGCAGCCGAAATGTCTACACAAGAACCCGAACATCGTGTTTTAAAATTGATGGATCACGGAATTGCTTATTTTAATTTTAAGAAAGATGCAAACGGCTACCTCATCAATTTTACCAGACAGCAAATAGGCGATTTAACGGGTTTACGCGTAGAAACTGTTATTCGAACTATTAAAGCTTTAGAAAAAAAAGGCGTTTTGAAGATTATAAACAGGAAAGTATACAGATAAAATAGTTCCTGTTTTATGATTAAAGTCATAAAATGAAGTGGTATTGCGACCGTACCTTTGTGGTATAAAAATCTCAATATCATGACACTATATCAAACAACATTCGAAAATTTCAATAAAAATTACATGGGTTCTGCTGCAATGGCAGTAATTGGTCAAAGCTGTTTAGGAGGCGCTGCTGCCATGTATGTTCTTGCAAACGGAACTTCAGTTATGCAAATGGTTCAATTAGCCATTATTGTTTTGGCCTGTGTATTTGCAAATACATCAATTTTGGCACAAATGAAACATAAAGTGATTTTTAATCTTATCATTTTAAGTGCTTTTTTAAGCGTCTTTTTTATACTGCTGAACAGTTTAGTATTATGAAAAAACAGATAGAAAACAGAGCTGATATTTCTTTTTTGGTACACCAGTTCTATGCAAAAATAAGAGCCGATCAAGAAATCGGCTTTTATTTTAATACGATGATAAAAGACTGGGAAGCACATTTAGAAAAGCTGACCGATTTTTGGGAAACCAATTTATTTGCGGTTCGCAAATACAAAGGAAACCCGCATGTGGTGCATAATGAGGTTGACGAGCATTTTGGAAGTAAAATTACAGCAAACGAATTCGGAATTTGGCTGAATTATTGGGCACAGACATTAGATGAACATTTTGAAGGCGAAAATGTTGAAACGTTAAAACGACGCGCACGTAAAATGAGCACTTTTTTATTCGTGAGTATGTTTGAGCATCGAAAAAAAGAAAGTGAAGTTTAATTTTTCGTAAATAATTACATGCAAAGTATGTCATTTCGAGGAACGAGAATCACACTCTTAAATCGACAAAGATTGACGATTCACTTTGCGGAATTCCTAGTGTGATTTCTCGTTCCTTGAAATGAGAAGATTGTGGCTTGCTTAACTGAGACTGAAAACTGAGACTAAAAAACTATTTCTCAAAAGCATACACCAAAGTAAAATTCCCATCAAAATGATCTGATTTGATTTCTTTGTAATGCACATTAAAATCTTTTACTAAATCATCAAAATGTAAACTCGCTTCTGTTTGATTTTCGTTTAAAGAAAAATCTTCAACTTGTATATGATCTTTAAAACTGATTCCTTTTTCATTTCTGATTTTAAAGATGGCTTCCTTTGCTCCCCAGATAACGGTTAGTTTTTTCACGTATTCTTCTAAACTATTCTGATTTAGGTATTTGAATTCAGTATCGACAAATTTATCTGCAATTCTGAGGATTTTTTCACGTTGCAATTCCATATCTATTCCCACGGTTTCATGACTAATGATGATAGCCGCAAAATGATAGGAATGTGTAATTGATATATAATTATGACAATCGAAATATGGTTTCCCAAATTCGTCGTAATGCAAATCATGATCGGTAAAACCCATTTCCTGAATCAGCATTCGAACACTCAAAAAAGCACGCTGATGCAACTGAGATTTCATTCCGTTCAACCTCAACTTTGTTTTTTCTTTTAAAACTACTTTGCTCAATAACTCGTCAAAAGATTCGGTTATTTCCCAAATTAAAAGTTTGGTCGTTTCGTTGCATTGTATGGTTTGAAGTAAAGGCATTCTTTTTAATTATGGATAAGTTATGGCTTGTATATTTTTAAACCATATAAGTGATATAAGTAAATATAATTTAGTGACTGGAAAATCTGTTTAGTAAATTTAAGCAATAAGTTTTACAATGGAATCTTTTTTAAATGAACTTACATCACTTATATGGTGAAAATCAATTTCGAAACTAATGTTCTAAATATTAAGAAATTAAACATTTCACAAATCTTATAGAAGTTAGTAAAAATTATAAAGTTATTACGTAAATTTGCAAAAAATATTACAATTACAAATATACTATAAATGAGTACTACAACTACGCCTTTTGTGGCTTTCAAAGTAAAAGACATTTCTCTAGCGGCTTGGGGAAGAAAAGAAATTGAATTAGCTGAAGCTGAAATGCCAGGTTTAATGGCGCTTCGTGCTGAATATAAAGACGAACAACCTCTTGCAGGTGCTCGTATTGCTGGATGTTTGCACATGACAATCCAGACTGCAGTTTTGATCGAAACTTTAATCGCTCTTGGTGCTGAAGTTACATGGTCATCTTGTAACATTTTCTCTACTCAGGATCAGGCTGCTGCTGCTATTGCTGCTGCAGGAATTCAGGTTTATGCATGGAAAGGTCTTGATGAGCAATCATTTGACTGGTGTATTGAGCAAACTTTATTCTTTGGTGAAGACAGAAAACCATTGAACATGATTCTTGACGATGGTGGAGATTTAACTAACATGGTTATTGACCGTTTCCCTGAATTGGTTCCTGGAATTAAAGGATTGTCTGAAGAAACTACAACTGGAGTTCACAGACTTTACGAAAGAGTAAAAGCCGGAACTTTACCAATGCCTGCAATCAATATTAATGACTCTGTTACTAAATCTAAATTTGATAACAAATACGGTTGTAAAGAATCTGCTGTAGATGCTGTACGTCGTGCAACTGACTTAATGTTAGCCGGAAAAAGAGTTATAGTTTGTGGATACGGTGACGTTGGAAAAGGAACTGCTGCTTCTTTCAGAGGTGCTGGTTCTATTGTAACTGTTACTGAAATTGATCCAATTTGTGCTTTACAAGCTGCAATGGACGGTTATGAAGTTAAAAAATTAAACACTGTAATTGCTAATGCTGATATCATCATTACAACTACTGGAAATAAAGATATCGTTCTTGGATCTCATTTCGAGCAAATGAAAGACAAAACTGTTGTTTGTAACATCGGACACTTTGATAACGAAATTGATATGGCATGGTTGAACAAAAACCACGGTGCATCTAAAATCGAAATCAAACCTCAGGTTGACAAATATACTATCGCTGGAAAAGACATCATAATTCTTGCTGAAGGTCGTTTAGTAAACCTTGGTTGTGCTACAGGTCACCCAAGTTTTGTAATGAGTAACTCATTCACAAACCAAACTTTGGCTCAAATCGAATTATGGAAAAACAGCGCTGCTTACAACAATGACGTTTACATGTTACCAAAACATTTAGATGAAAAAGTTGCTGCTTTGCACTTAGCTAAATTAGGAGTTGAATTGGAAACTTTACGTGACGATCAGGCTGCTTATATTGGTGTTCCGGTTGAAGGTCCTTTCAAACCAGAATACTACAGATACTAAATAAATTTTAGATTGAAGATTTCTGATTTTAGATTTTAGATTTCTTTGATTATCTATATCAAACCCGACAAGTTTTAAAACCTGTCGGTTTTTTTTGTCTTTAATATAAAGTCAGAAATTATGTTAAGGAATGTTTCCATGTAAAAAAAATCCTGCATAATATATAAAAAAGAAATAAGTTAACTATTTTTACATTTTAAACATGTAAAGTAAATTAAAACATTTATGAAGCTTAAAGATATATTGACAATTGCACAAACAGAACTAGCAGATTTATCTACTGTTGAAAATCCGGATTTCAGACTTGAACAAGCCGTTTTTAGGCCGGATGAAAAGATATGGGAAGTTGTTGTCTCTTATCTTGTAGAAAACACAAACAAACCTTCTAAAGCATTTTCTGCTCTTTCACCTGAATTTGCTTTTCTAAGAATGTACAAAAAATTAGAAATAAACGAGAAAAATGAAGTAGTCAGTTTCTTAATGTTTGATAACAAAGCATGATTTTAATCGATTCAAATGCTTTGATAGTTTTACTACTTGGCCTAATTGACCCCAAATTACTTAAAACTCATAAAACAACATCTATATATGATGAAGAAGACTTCTTTGATTTGTTACATGTAATTGGGGATTTTAACCAAATTCTTGTTTTGCCAAACATTTGGACTGAAGTAGATAATTTATTAAATAGCTTTGGCGGTAATTATAAATATCAATATACTCAAAAAATAACTGAAATAATCAAAGCTACTTCTGAAAAATATATAAATTCACAAGCTGGTAGTGAATGTGAAAGCTTTTTTGATTTAGGCCTTACAGATTCACTTGTACTTGAACAAGCAAAATGTTGTAAACTTTTAATAACATCAGATTCTAAGCTTTCAGATTATGCAATTGCTTATGGAATAAAAGTATATGATTTAGTTAAAGTTAAAAATGAAAAATTGAATTAGAATTCATCAATAAACAATTAAGATCAAACCCGACAAGTTTTTAAAAGCTTGTCGGGTTTTCTTTTATAAGAACTTTGGGATATAAAAATTAACCGGATATTTACATCGTTTTTGAAATATTACTATATATTTGGAATCATCAAACCGAAACCAAAAACCTATTTCTATCCTTAAATGAAAAGAACATTACTATTACTAATTATTTTAACGCTAGGTTCTTGCACAACCATTTTCAATAAAAAAAACCACACACTTTCAATTACAACAAATGCTGCTAATGCCAAGGTAAAAGTAAACGACAGCTTGTATCAGTTACCGGCAAAAGTTATTGTTAAGCATTCTAAAAAGAATTTACCAATTGAATTAATTTCTGATAGCTTAACTAAAAAATATACCCTTAAACCATCTGTAAATTACAAGTTTCTTTTTGGTAATTTATTGTTTCTTGATTTTTTTCCTGTTGCCTATATAACTGATTTAACAAACCAAAAAAGATTCTCTTATCAGCAAAAAGTATTTCTTGACATTAATGACTCTATTAATATCATAAAAACAAATACAACCAAAAAATTTGAAGCTCTTAAGCATCATTTCACAAAGGAATATCCAGTTAAAAAAGGGGAAATTAATTTTACGGTGGCATTTTCTTTGCTAACTAATTATCATTTCGAACTAGGTGAACAACCTGATATAAACAAAACAGGTTTCGGAGGTCTTTCATTAGGCCTTGAATATTTTTACAATAACAAAAACTATTTTGCCGTAAACTTTAACGCTTCATCTCCTTTCGACCCTTTTGAATATTTTGAAAATTATGAGCGAATAAATTCTGTAGGTTTTGGCATTACACACAATTATAAAATTAAAAGATTTTCTATTGGTTACGGTCTAAATTATACCCGGAATTACTGGGTTAAACATACTGAATATTATACAGACCCTGAAGATTCTGCTAATCAGCATTATTATTTTGAGGAAACGTTTAAAAGAACCAATAAAAGATTGGGCGCAACATTAAATGGTTATTACCAATTTACTTCTTATTTATATCTTGGTTTAAATTATAATCAGAGTTTTTTAAATCTTGGTTCTCCAAATGATTCTCATTTTGATCATGTTATTTCTATGGATTTGGTATTCAAGTTTTCTCCTAATAAACGTAAACTTTAATAAGACGTCTAAACTGTTTTTCAAAATATCAGTATTTTTGGCATCAAAAAACTAAATTATTATATTTCTCTTTTTTGTGAATGCCCAAAATATAAATATTCCAACTAAAATGAAATATAAAATGATGCGGCCTTTACGTAAAATCTTAGCGTGCTCTGCTGTAAAACAAAGCAAGTTTCGGATTTTATCCCTGCAAAAACCATTCGATATTTGCATTATAAAATGGAAAGAAAATGAACATACAGGAAAACATCAATTATAATCGCATTGCTGATGCCATCGATTATATTAAAACAAACTTTAAAACGCAACCCAATCTTGATGAAGTTGCCGAAAAAGTGCATTTAAGTCCGTTTCACTTTCAGCGCTTATTTACAGAATGGGCAGGAACAAGTCCGAAGAAGTTTTTGCAATATATTAGTGTTGAGCACGCTAAAAAAATACTGAAAGAAAACAATCAATCTACTTTATTTGATGCCGCATTCGATACAGGGCTTTCCGGCACAAGCCGTCTCCACGATTTATTTGTGAATATCGAAGGAATGACTCCGGCGGAATATAAAAACGGTGGTAAAAATTTAGAAATTAATTTCAGCTTTGCCGAAAGTCCGTTTGGGAATATTATCGTTGCCTCGACTCAAAAGGGAGTTTGTTTTATGGCTTTCGCCGAAGATGAAGAAACCGGATTTGAGGATTTAAAACACAAATTTCCGAATGCAACATTTGCCAGAAAACTAGATTTATCACAACAAAATGCTTTATTCATTTTTCAAAACGACTGGAGCAAATTATCTGAAATAAAACTTCATTTAAAAGGAACTGATTTCCAGTTGAAAGTTTGGGAAACCTTGCTTAAAATTCCGATGGGACAACTTTCAACCTACGGATCAATCGCACAGCAAATCGAAAAACCAAATGCTTCAAGAGCTGTTGGAACTGCAATTGGCAGCAATCCTGTGGCGTTTTTAATTCCGTGTCATCGCGTGATCCAATCTTCCGGAACCTTTGGCGGTTACATGTGGGGAAATACCCGAAAAACAGCTATTATTGGCTGGGAAGGTGCTCAGATTGATTTATAATTGAGCAAGAAACAGATTTTATCTTCGTGGTTTCAATGGTAGTTTTGTCTCATAAATAATTAAATAGTATTAAAATGAAGACATTTATTCTAGTCCACGGTTCGTGGCATAGCGCATGGAACTGGCACAAAGTAATTCCAATTTTAGAAAGCAAAGGACATAAAGCAATCGCAATCGATTTGCCGGGAATGGGAAGAGACAAAACTCCTGTTCAGGATGTAACACTACAAACCTCTGTCGATAAAATTTGCAATTTAATTGATAGTTTAGAGGAACAAGTAATTCTTGTTGGGCACAGCAAAAACGGAATTATGATTTCGCAGGCTGCAGAATATAGATCTGAAAAAATCAAAAAATTAATTTATCTGGCTGCGTATTTAATTCCAAACGGCAAAACCCAAAGCGAATATTCTGCTCAAGATATAAATGGTGTATTAAAACCGTATGTAACCCGATATCCTGAGTTAAATGCACATACTTTACAAACAGAAATTTACAAAGAAGGTCTTTATCATGATTGTGAAGATTCGATAACACAACTGGCAAAATTATTATTAAGCCATGAACCTGTAGCATCTGGAATTACACCTTTAGAATTATCTGAAAAAAAATACGGAAGCGTTCCTCGCTTTTACATAGAATGTACTGAAGATAAAGCCGTAACACCTTTCATTCAAAGAAAAATGTATGCAGAAACTATTTGCGAAAAAGTTTATAGTATACCAACCAGCCATTCACCTTTTTTTAGTAAACCGGAAGAATTGTCGGCCATTTTTTGTGAAATAGCAACAATCTAAAAAATGCAAAATATACAATCTAAAATTGCTTCTCTTAATTGGGAAAGCATCACTGAATCTATGCACGAAAATGGATTTGCCATAATTCCGAATGTGCTCAATAATGAACAATGCGAAGATTTAAAATTCGATTATGACAATCCAACTTTATACCGAAAAACGGTTGTAATGGAACGTTATCGGTTTGGTTTGGGAGAATACAAATATTTTAATTATCCGCTGCCTGATTTGATTCAAAATATTCGATCATCGATTTATCCTAAATTAGCTCCAATTGCAAATTCTTGGATGAAAGCTTTGAATATCAATACCATTTTTCCTGAAACACACGAAAAATTACTCGAACAATGTCACGCTAATAACCAACTTAAAGCGACTGTTTTAATTCTGAAATACGGAAAAAGCGGTTTTAATACTTTGCATCAGGATTTGTACGGAGATGTTTATTTTCCTATTCAAACTGTACTTTTCCTTAATGAGCCTGACGAGGATTTTACCGGTGGTGAATTTGTTTTAACGCAACAAACACCAAGAGCGCAATCGAAGGCAATTGTTTTAAAACCTAAAAAAGGTGATATTCTGGTTTTTACAACCAATTTCAAACCTGTAAAAGGTACGAAGGGATATTATCGCGTGAATATGAAACATGGTGTAAGTGAAATTCATTCCGGCGAAAGACATACATTGGGAATTATTTTTCATGATGCGTTGAGTTGAGGTTCAAAGATGCAAAGGTTCAGAGGTTTTCAGGACACAGTATATCCGTAGAGACGCACAGCAGTGCGTCTACGTAACGATTATTAATTACGCACATAAGTTTAGACGCACAAATGGTTATTATTTGATTTAATCTGATAAATTTTTCACGCAGATTGTGCAGATCTGTGCAGATTTTTTTAATCTTTTTAATCCTGTAATCTGTGGCAAAAATTCATACAACATGTTAGACACACTGCTGTGCGCCTCTACGATAAAAAACGCATAAAATAGATGTTTTTACACAATAAAATTTCTGATTCAAATCTCCGAACTAAAATTAAAAATGCGGAAATTTGCTTTGGTGGAAACCAAAAACTAAAAATTTACGGAACATTAAAATGTTCTTCCGGCAAAAGAATGAAACGCGAAAACCGGGTTTTCTTTTTATCTGAAAACGAAGCCAAACAAAACAATTTCAGGCCTTGCGGACATTGCATGAAAACCGAATATCTAAACTGGAAAAATGGACTTATTTAATCCCGAAACTGACGAAACGACCAACTTGCTTCCAAAAGAAGGAACAGTAAATTATTACGGAAAATTGTTTTCGAGAGAAAATGCAAACCATTATTTGGATGTGCTTTTAAATACTATTGAATGGAAAAATGACGAAGCAATAATCTTTGGCAAATTAATTCTGACCAAAAGAAAAGTAGCTTGGTACGGTGATTCTGAATTTGAATATACGTATTCGAATACGACGAAAAAAGCGCTTCCGTGGACAAAAGAATTACTTGAATTAAAAGCTGTTATGGAAGAGAAAACAGGAGAAACTTTTAATTCTTGTCTATTAAATTTGTATCATTCCGGAGATGAAGGAATGGCTTGGCATAGTGACGCTGAAAAAGATTTAAAAAAGAATGGCGCCATTGGCTCAGTAAGTTTTGGTGCTGAACGAAAGTTTGCTTTTAAACATAAAGAAACGAAAGAAGTTGTTTCATTAATTTTAGAACACGGGAGTTTATTGGTCATGAAAGATGAAACACAAACACATTGGCTGCATCGTTTACCTCCAACAAAAACAACTACAAAACCAAGGGTAAATTTGACTTTTAGAACGATTGTGAGGTAATCGTAACGTATTTACCAACCCTGATTCAGTCCACTTTTAAGCACTTCTTCGTATTTATCTTTATCAAAAGTATATAAATTCGGCGCTTTGTGTGCGACATTATTCTTTTTTTCGTCGAGTTTATTTAGAATTCCGATGTTGGTTATTTTTCGCAAAAAGTTTCTTCTGTCTAGTTTTTTATCTAAAATGGTTTCGTATAATTTTTGAAGCTCAGGAATTGTAAATTTTTCCGGTAATAAATTGTATCCAATTGGCATTAAATTCAATTCGATCCGCAAAGTATCTAAAGCTTTATCGAGAATTTCTTTGTGATCTAAAATAAGTTCCGGAACTTCTTTATGATCAATCCATTCTATAATTTCGTGGCTATTTTCTTTTTGTGGAGTGGCTTTCAAAAAATCTACTAAGGCATAATAGCCAATAGTTACAAATCGCTGGGTAAACCATTTTCCGGCTTCTTTTGGAATTTTGAAATACTCTAAAACGGTATTTCCAAAATGCTGATCATTTCTTTTTACTCGTCCAAAAGTGGCAAATTGCCTTAAAAAAATCCCTTCTATTCCTGTACGTTCATTTAAAACTGCAACTGCTGCATTATCAATATCCATATCTAAAGGAACAAATCCCCCCGGCAAAGACCATTTGTTTTCATACGGGGTTTTAATTAATAAAACTTTGAGCTGATTGTCATGAAATCCAAAAATGACACAATCTATAGAAAGTCCAGGCTGGTAATTTTCACTGTTTAATATAGTTGCTTTCGACATTCTGTTTTTCTTAAATACAATGTTTTGGTTCAATTCTACATGCAATTTAAATCATTTTTATAAATGAACCGTTTATTTCTTAAAATTCAGGAAAATTAGACAAGTGTAGAACTCACAATTTTTGCTTAAAATAAAAATTGAATTGAAAAAATAATTACATTGCGTCATAATAACACAATTAAAAAATGATCTGTTATTATTTTATTCAAAAGAAGGATAATACTGCAAAATATAGTTGTTTTTGTAATGTATTTAAATCAAAAATAAAAGTAGAACATTAATGCGAATAATATGATTACCAATCCGTTAAAAAATATAAATGAAAAAATCAGAATCAAAATCTGGACTTCTTTCGGATTTGTTTCCAAGAGCTATCTTTTAGAAGCTTCAATGAAATATAGTGAAGAACAGGAAAAGATTTTCAACGAAATGATTGTTGAAAATGACGCTAAAAATAAAAAGGAAAAACGCGAAGCTTTCGAAAAAGCTTTGTTTGCATCTTATAAAGGAATTGGCGCTATAGATTTTATAAATACGGTCTTAAAATAATTTTAAAACCTTTATAAAACCTATAACGCCAACTTAAACTGACTTCTTATTTTACTAATTCAAAGTCTGATTTTAGTTTAATATCTGCTGACGAAGTTCCAATCATTACTTCAAAATCTCCTGGTTCTGCATTCCATTCTAATTTATCATTGTAGAAAGAAAGCTTCTCTTTATCAATTGTAAATTCAATTGTTTTAGATTCTCCCGCATTTAATTTTATTTTTTGAAAGTCTCTCAATTCTAAAACTGGTCTTACAACAGATCCGAATTTATCTTTTAGATATAATTGCACGACTTCTTCTCCAACAACTTTCCCAACGTTTGATAATTGAAAAGAAACTTTAATGGTTTCATTGCTTTTGATTTTTGTCGAAGAAAGTTTCAAACCTGAATAATCAAATTTTGTATAACTCAATCCATATCCAAAAGGGAATTTAGGTGAGTTTTTTAAATCGATATAAGCTGAAACGTAATTCGATTCGTTTTCGTTTTTGGCTGGTCGTCCTGTACTAAAATGATTGTAATAAATTGGAACCTGCCCTACTTCTCTTGGGAATGTCATTGGTAATTTTCCTGACGGATTGTAATCTCCAAATAGAACATTTGCAATTGCATTTCCAGCTTCAGTTCCTAACCACCACGTATAAACTATGGCAGGAACATTATCTGCTGTCCAGTTAAAAATAAGCGGTCTTCCGGCATTTACCAAAACTACAACCGGTTTTCCTGTAGCCTGAATTGCTTTTACTAAATCTTCCTGAACGCCAGGTAAATGTAGATCGCTTCGGCTTTTTGCTTCGCCGCTCATGTCGCGTCTTTCTCCAATACTCAAAATAACAACATCAGCTTGTTTGGCGGTCGCAACAGCTTCTGCAAAACCATCTTTATTTTCTCCATCCACTTCACAACCTTTAGCGTAAAGTAATTTGGTGTTTTTGCCCACTTTATTTTGCAAACCATCCCATTGTGAAACGACCCATTTATCATAATCAACATCGGGCAATTCAACCGACCAAAATCCCATATTGGCTTTGTATTCTTTTACCATCGGACCAATGAATGCAATTGTTTTCAGGTTTTTAGAAAGCGGCAAAGTTTGGTTTTCATTCTTTAATAAAACAATACTTTTTTGAGCTACTTCAAGTGCTGCTTTTCTGTTTTCAGGATCATTCAGAGCTTTATCAGCTCTTTTTTGATCAGAGTATTTGTATGGATCATCAAATAATCCTAATTCATATTTTTTGCGAAGAATACGTTTTACAGCATCATCAATCAAATCGATTGAAACTTTTCCTTCTTTAACCAATTCAGCTAAATTATATCGGTAAGCATTGCTTTCCATATCCATATCGCTGCCGGCTGTAATGGCAGCAAGTGCAGCAGCTTTAAGATCTTTTGAATAACCGTGCGCCACCATTTCTCCAATCGATCCCCAATCTGAAACTACAAATCCCTGAAAGTTCCATTTTCCTTTTAAAATATCGCGTTGCAAATGGGTATTGGCTGTAGCAGGAATTCCGTTTAAATCATTAAAAGAATTCATAAAAGTTGCTGCTCCTCCATCTAAGGCCGCTTTAAAAGGCGGCAAATAGGTTTCAAGTAGCATTCTTTCGCTCATATCTACAGAGTTATAATCTCTTCCGCCAACACCTGCACCATAAGCTGCAAAATGTTTTACGCAAGCCATAACCGAGTTTAAATCTCCTAATTTATTTCCCTGAAAACCTTTTACTCTGGCATAAGCAATTTTAGAACCTAAGTAGGTATCTTCTCCGGCACCTTCCATTACACGTCCCCAACGCGGGTCACGTCCAATATCTACCATTGGTGCAAATGTCCAGTGAATTCCGCTTGCAGAAGCTTCTGTAGCAGCAACTCTTGCAGCCAGTTCAATCGCCTGTAAATCCCAACTTGCGGCTTCGGCTAACGGAATTGGAAATGTGGTTTTGTAACCGTGAATGACGTCCTGACCAAATAACAACGGAATTTTAAGACGCGACTGCATCGCTAATTCCTGATATTGCCTGGTATATTTTGTTCCGATGATATTCAGCATCGACCCGACTAAACCTGCTTTTATTTCGGCTTGTTTGTTTGGATTAATGGTAATTGGCCCTGTTGCAGAATTATCGCCTGTATATTGATTTAATTGACCTATTTTTTCTTCAATGGTCATTTTTTTCAATAAAGCATTTACTTTTTGATCGATTGTTTCTTGTTGTGCGGCCGCAAAAAACGAGACCATCAACAAGGTAAATGTGGTTAATTTTTTCATTATAATTTAGTTAATTTCGATAAAAACCGGAAGGTGATCTGACGGATATTTTAAATCTTTTGAATCACTTAAAACGGCATGTTTTTGAACGGTAAATCCGCTATTTTTTGAGATGAATATATAGTCTAATAATAACGTTACGGGCTGATCATGTTTGAAATCATTAAAAGTTCCCGAAGGCCCGAAAGGCTTTTCTTTAGAAACATCTTTGGTATCATCCATTACTTTTTTTATTTCCTGAATTTGTTTGGTTTCAGGTTCTGAATTAAAATCGCCCATTAAAAAAACAGGCAGATTTTTGGTATTCATTTCTTTTATTTTTGAAAGAACAAGCTGAACGCCTTTGATTCTGGCTTCGTTTCCAATATGGTCGAGATGCACGTTAAAAACCCAAAATGATTTCTTTGTTTTTAAATCTTTAAAAAGAGCCGACGTACAGACTCTGTTACAAGCTGCATCCCAACCCCTGGAAACTGCATTTGGAGTTTCTGACAACCAGAATGTATTTATTTTCTCTACCTGAAAGCGGTCTTTTTTATAGTAAATCGTACAAGCTTCTCCTTCGCCTTTTTCTTCTCTGCCAATTCCAAATTTGTTGTAATCCGGCAAAGCCGATGCTACATCAATAACCTGATTTGGAGTTGCTTCCTGAACGCCAAAAATATCCGGACTGTAAAATTGTATTTGCGACGTAAAATAATCTTTGCGATTTGGCCACCAATTTTCTCCATCATCTGGATTATCCAAACGAATATTATAGGTCATAATTTTTAAGTTTTGACCATAAGATGAGATGCTTACAAAAAGCAGCATTAAAACTGAAACAAGAGCATTTAATTTTTTCATATAAAATAGGTTTAAACCATAAAAGCTCCAATATTTTAGAGCCTTAATGGAGAAAACTAATGTAACAAAATAATTAATCATGCATTTTACCTTACAGTTAATAAGTCTTTTTTTAACATCCTTTTACCTTTTTGGGGAACTTTTTTTATCCGCTGAAAATTCAAAATAATTTAAATTGAAACCACCTTTATCAAAAACTAGTTTGATTTTATTTGTTCCTTTATTTAATGCTACACCAGATAAAATAACCGTTTTAAATTTTTCATTTCCTCCTGTTGGAGAAAGTGTAATGACTTCTGAAATTTTTCCGTTTTCTATTTCTAAATGAATTTTTCCTTCTGCTTTTTCTGCTGAATATCGAATCGCAACATTGTATGTATTTGCTTTAGAAACCTCAACGGTGTATTGCAGCCATTCTTCATCTTCAATAAAAGAAACCTGATAACCATTTGAACCGGCATCTTTGCATGGCAAAATATCAACTCCGTCATTTCGCATCGAATGTCCTTTATTCCATTCATCAAAATTTCCGGTTTCAACTCTGTAGTTTATAAAATCTTTATCCGAATAGGCTTTTTCATTGGTACCTAAATCATAATGCGTTGCGGCAATTTTTCCAGGAATGATATTTTTTTTATACGGTTTTGTATCATTGGTTTGTACTTGTCTGAACATGGCATCAATTACATCTGGTTTTACGGTTACGTTTTCCATTTTGTAATTATCTGCCATTTTCAACAATGCTTTTTTAGCGAATTCAGGAGATGGTTTTTCTCCCCCGTCTTTCCAGTATTTTAATAAAACATCATATTCCGGAATTTTGGTTACTGAAGTTACGCCTGCAATATTTTCGATTTTTTTCATTGGCCAAAATGCCCAACCGATATTGTTCGTTTCTACTAATGTCAGCGCATCTTTAAACCAAACGTTTGAGTTTTCTCCACTTTCTCCCAACCAAATAGGAACGTTATATTGTTTTCTGTAATCGAGCATTTTCTGGATTGAAGCTATAGTATTGTAGTTCCAGTATTTATGAAAACTCAACGCCATATTTTCATCCCATAAAGGAAAAATTCCGTTGTAATTATTTCCCCAACAATTTCCTTCAATAAAAATTAAATGGTTGGTGTCGACTTCACGAATTGCTTTTGTAACCTGAACCATTAAATCTCTTAAAGGTCCGTTTGAGTTTTCGTCGCAGCCATTTTTGTTGGTTCCGGTAAAATTCCAGTTGGGTTCATTGATAATGTCGTAAGCTCCAATCCACGGATTATCTCTGTAACGAGAAGCCAGTTTTTTCCACAATGCAATCATTTTTTTCTGATTGGCTTCGCTTTGCCATAAGGCTGGTTTTGTAGTATCGTAATCTGAAATTGCAGCATCATTTCCTTGTCCGCCCGGTGCTGCATGTAAGTCTAAAATAAGGTACATTTTATTCTCTGCACACCATTTCAGCAAATTATCAGTCATGGTAAAACCTTCTTCTATCCAGGTTATTTCACCGTTCTTTTCTTGCTCAATTGGTGGAGTATATAGATTATAATGCATTGGTAAACGAATGGAATTGAAACCCCATTTTGCCAACGAATCGACATCTCTTTTTGTTATTCCGTTTGCTTTGTAAGCAGCATAAAATTCTTTTGTTCCTTCTTCGCCAATTACTTCCTGAATTTTTTGTCTAATCATATATTGCGGACTTGCAAAAGGCTGTGTCTGCAACATATAACCTTCCTGCACCATCCAGCCACCAACTCCTAATCCTCTTACTATTATATTTTTGCCGTTGCCGTCAACAATATTTTGCCCGTCTCTGTGCAAAAATCCCTGCGCAGAAATGGTAATTGAAACTAATAATTGTAATGTGATAATTAGATTTTTCATTTTGTGTTTTTAAAAACATATTAAACTTAATCTGTTGGGTTTAATTCCTAAAAATTTAATTAAACACATAGAAACATAGATTTTATGATTTTGAAAAAAAGTCAATCAAAAAGAAACTCGTTTCTCACACATAGCTATGTTTGTTAACGCAAGTGAAACGCCTTTTTTGAGTTCAATAATTCTATGTTTCTATGTGTTAAAATAATTACTCTCAACGGGTTAAACTTAAAACACCTACAAGGTTTTGAAAACCTTGCAGGA
>LMAJ01000020.1 GCA_001507425.1 Flavobacteriaceae bacterium CRH | reverse complement strand
GCTCAGATGGTAGAGCAATGGACTGAAAATCCATGTGTCCCTGGTTCGATCCCTGGAGGTACCACTCATGCTCGGATGGTGAAATTGGTAGACACGCTGGACTTAAAATCCAGTGAACAGCAATGTTCGTGCGGGTTCAAGTCCCGCTCTGAGTACCAGAAACTTCAATTAGCATAGCTAATTGAAGTTTTTTTTTTGCAATAAAACGAAAGTCTTAGAAGATTTTTTGTGTGTATTGGTCTTGTGAACTATTTAAAGACTAAGAAGGTTATCAAATTTTAAATTTATTAGTATCAACATCATTTATGAATTCAAATACCATCCATTAATATTTTTTGATCATTCCACATTGCTAAAAGGCTTTCATTTTAGTAATATAAAAATCGCCCTTTTTGTAATGATTTACTTTATTCTTTTATAGCTTTTGGATTTATCGTGTCATATTTGGCTCCAATGATTGAGTTGGAATGATTATTTCTTTTAAACGATTTTTTATTTTATGTACCATTTTGCTAATCGGCCACTGATGCCAAATTCACTTGGTCCTTGTGTTAACATGTAAATTTCTCCTTAACATGTTTACAGGCTCGATTTGAAGCGTCTAGCCATTCTTTTAATCTACATAGAAATTCGGGATTAATAATTCCGTGGATTGTTAATCTTTTTTAGCATCTAAAGATCTTATCTCTGTCAAAATTTCAGGTTTCATTTGTTTTGTAAGTACTTCATCTGCATATTTTCCGTATTCAGGTGCGCTGGCAACCATGTTGGGAATCTAAATAAACCTTTTAAATTTTTCTGTTATTTTAGCGCATATTCCATAGCAAGAATTCCTCCGCAGAAATTTCCTAAAAACATAGAATAATAATATTTTCATTTTTCGATTACTGCCAAAACTTTTTGTCCATACTTTAAATTCTCCAACAGGAATGTTAATTGGAATCATTTTTACTACAGCAGATTCTACATTATCATTTTGCTTATATGTGAAATAATTTGAAAGTGTTTCATGTTTAAAATATGAGTAAATTTAAATTATCTAAAATATCTTCTACGTCCCAATACTCTCCAAAAAACGTTATTGGTCGAAATAGTGTTAAACGAAACAAGTATTTGTTTTAAATTTAGCTTTTTAATTAGCTAACCAACAAATTATCAATCGATACTTGATGAAAAATATATTTTTAATACTGAGTTTTTTTTGCTTAATAGCACCAATTAATAGTCAGGAGTTAGTAAAATCACCTGAGCCGTTTGGTCCGTTGCCTACTCAAAAACAATTGGACTGGCATGAAATGGAATTTTACGCTTTTGTACATTTCTCATTAAATACATTTACTAATAAAGAATGGGGTTATGGAGATGAATCTCCGGAACTTTTTAATCCGACTAATTTAGATGTTCGTCAATGGGCGCGTGTGGTAAAAGCGGCGGGAATGAAAGGAATTATATTAGTTGCCAAACATCACGACGGATTTTGTTTATGGCCATCGGCTTATACAGAACGTTCTGTTAAAAATTCTCCCTGGCAAAATGGTAAAGGCGATCTTGTAAAAGAATTAGCAGCAGCTTGTAAAGAATATGATTTAAAATTAGGACTATATCTTTCGCCTTGGGACAGAAATCGTGCAGATTATGGTAAACCGGAATATGTTACGTATTTTAGAAATCAGCTGAAAGAATTATTAACGAATTACGGAGATGTTTTCGAAATGTGGTTTGATGGGGCAAATGGTGGTGACGGCTATTATGGCGGAGCAAATGAAACTCGAAAAATCAATACACTTGAATATTATAATTGGGATGAAACCTATAAACTAATTTACAAAACGGCTCCTAAAACTTTGGTATGGGGAGTTGGGCCTTCAGAAGCTCGTTGGATTGGAAATGAAGAAGGCCGTGCCGGTAAAACAAACTGGTCACTTTTACGTCAAAAAGATGAATTGGCTGGAAAAGTACATTATACAGAATTTACTTCAGGTCATGAAGATGGCGAAAAATGGGTTCCTGGCGAAGCAGATGTTTCTATTAGACCGGGATGGTTTTATCATGCGGTTGAAGATGATAAAGTACGTCCGCTTGATGAAATGGTCGATATTTATTATGAGTCGATTGGTCGAAATGCGACTTTATTGCTAAATCTTCCGGTTGACAGAAGAGGTTTGGTTCATGAAAATGATGAAACAAGACTAAAAGAATTAGTTGCAACTATAAAAGAAGATTTTAAAACCGAATTATTAGCCGGAAGTAAAATTACTGCAGATAATACAAGAGGGAACAACAACGAATTTGCTCCCAAAAATGTAGCTGACGGAAACAAAGATACGTATTGGGCAACAGATGATAATGTAAAAACAGCATCAATTGTATTTGAGTTTGATATACCTAAAGCTATTGATCGAATTTTGCTTCAGGAATATATAAAGTTAGGTCAACGTGTTAAGGCTTTTACAGTGGAAGCTAAAGTTGATGGAAAATGGATAACTATTGCCAACGAAACGACAATTGGTTATAAACGAATTTTAAGAATAAACAGAATTACAGCTTCGGCACTTAAAATAAATATTACCGATTCTAAAGCGAGTATTGTCATTTCGAATATTCAAGCCTATAATGCACCGACTTTCGTACGTACACCGGAAATTCAGCGAGACAAAAATGGAAATGTTACCCTAAAATCTGAAGAAGAAAATAGTATTTATTATACTGTTGATAGTTCTGTGCCGTCTTCAAAAAGTATATTATATAAAGGTGTATTTAAATACAATAGAGCCGTTCAGATTAAAGCGATTGCTGTCAATAAAAAGGAGAATATCAGCAGTGCTGTGATAACCGCAAAATATGGTGTTTCTAAAGAGAAATGGAAAATTGTTACTGCTTCAAGTGGTGATATGAATTCGGTAAATAGAATCATAGACGGAAATCCCGCTACAGATTGGGGTTTTGGGAGTGACAACAATAAACTTCCGCAAGAAGTATCGATCGATATGGGAGCAATCCTAAAAATAAATGGATTTACGTATGTTCCGCAGCAAGTGGGCAACAATCTTAATTTAATTTCTAAATACGAATTCTACACGAGTTTAGATAATGTAAAATGGACAATACAATCACAGGGAGAGTTTTCAAACATTAAAAATAACCCAATAGAACAGGTTAAAACATTTGCTGAAACTAAAGCAAGATATCTTCGTTTTGTTGCGAAATCTGCGGAAGGAAAAGGTCAGACGGTTTCTATTGGTGAAATAAATGTAATAGAAAAGTAAAAAATAGAATCTTAATTGGTATCGAATTTATTTAAAGTTTCCAATTATGTCTTTTACCGAAGTTAACATGTTATTAGTCGAATTTATAATTTAATGCTCAGACTAATTCTTAATTTTATAATATAAATTAAAGGAAACGGGTAAATGATTAAAGAAGGCATAAATTTCAAAGAAGCTGGAAAATTCGAGGAAACTCGTTTTGAGAAGGTTCATAATGTTATTTTTGAATCATCGAAAGAAGCTTCTGTTTTAGTTGCACAAGAAATTGCAAACATAATTCAACGAAAAGAAGAATTAAATGAACCTTGCGTTTTAGGATTGGCAACTGGATCTTCGCCTATAAAAGTTTATGAAGAATTAGTTAGATTACATAAAGAAGAAGGCTTAAGTTTTGCTAATGTAGTAACCTTTAATTTAGATGAATATTATCCTATGGATAGAAATAATATTCAGAGTTATTATTATTTTATGCATGAGCATTTGTTTAATCATGTTGATATTCATCCGGAAAATGTTAATATCCCGAATGGAAATATAAGTAATGAAGACTTACAACAATACTGTATAGATTATGAAATGAAAATTAAAGCCTATGGCGGATTGGATTTTCAACTATTAGGAATTGGAAGAACGGGACATATCGGTTTTAATGAACCGGGATCTCACGTGAATTCAGGAACAAGAAGTATTATACTTGATCATTTAACACGCCAGGATGCAGCATCTTCATTTTTAGGTGTCGATAATGTACCTAGAAAAGCCATTACAATGGGAATTGGTACTGTAAAAAATGCCAAGAGAATTGTATTGCTAGGATGGGGAATCAGTAAAGCTGAAATAATTAAAAAAACAATAGAAGGGGAGATCTCTTCAAGAGTGCCGGCAACGTATTTACAACAGCATAACAACACAACATTTGTTTTAGATACCGAAGCCTCATCAGAATTAACAAGAGTAAAAACGCCTTGGCTGGTAAAATCTGTAATCTGGACAGAAGAGTTAAAACTAAAAGCAGTGGCTTGGTTAAGTGAATTGACTAAAAAACCTTTTCTTAAATTAACAGATAAAGATTATAACGATAACGGAATGTCAAGCGTGTTAACTGAAGAAGGAACTGCATACGATTTAAACATTAAAATGTTTAATAAAATGCAGCAAACCATTACAGGTTGGCCTGGAGGAAAACCGAACGCAGATGATACTTACAGACCAGAACGCGCGACTCCGGAAAAAAAGAGAATTATCATTTTTAGTCCACATCCGGATGATGATGTTATTTCGATGGGAGGAACTTTTGACAGATTGGTAGAACAAGGGCATGATGTTCATATTGCATATCAAACCTCTGGAAATATTGCAGTTTCAAATGAAGAAGCTTTAAAATTTGCAGAAATTTCCAAAGCATTAAATGCTAACTCTGTTGAAGCTGAAAATATTATTAACTTTTTAAAGAGTAAAAAGGCAAATGATATTGATGTGTTAGAAGTTAGAAAATTAAAAGGATTAATTAGACGAAGTGAGTCTGTAGCAGCTACAAGATATTTGGGATTGCCGGATTCGAATGTTAACTTTTTAGATTTGCCATTTTATGAAACAGGTACTGTTAAAAAGAATAATCTTGGAGAAGATGATATTCAGATTATGTGCGATATTATTGAAAGAATAAAGCCGCATCAAATTTATGCTGCGGGAGATTTAGCAGACCCTCATGGAACCCATAAAGTTTGTTTAGATAGTTTGTTTGAAGCTTTAAAAAGATTAAAGCACAAAAAATTTATGGATGATTGCTGGGTCTGGTTATATAGAGGAGCTTGGCATGAGTGGGAATCTTACCAAATCGAAATGGCGGTTCCGATGAGCCCTGATCAGGTTCTTAAAAAGCGTCATGCCATTTTCTATCATCAATCTCAAAAAGATGGAGTGATGTTTCAGGGAGATGACAGTAGGGAATTTTGGGTAAGAGTTGAAGATAGAAATAGATTAACAGCAGAAAAATATCATGCTTTAGGATTGGCAGATTATTCAGCTATCGAAGCATTCAAGAGATATCATTTTTAGTTTTCTAAAAATAAAATACAATAAATTATTTTTTAATGGTTTATTTTGGTTAGTTACCTGTATGTTGAAAATGCGGCCTTAGGGTCGCATTTTTTTTTGTTTAAATTCTAATAGTTTTTTCCTCCTGAGCGAAGTCGAAGAACCAAAAAGTACTTCCTTAATCAAAATAAAAAAACCTTTGTCAAAGTTCAAAACTTTGACAAAGGTTTATATAATAAAATTTTCGACTAAACCTTTATGTCGGAGAATTCAAAATGCGCTGTTTTACATGATCAATATAAGATCTGCCAATTACATATCTAAGGCCTTCAATTTCTATACTATTTCCTTCAACGGCATCAATTTTATCAATGGCAATCGTGTAGGATCTGTGTATTCTTAAAAAATTTCTTTCCGGTAATAAATCTGTAAAATCAGACAATGTGCTGTGAATGATATATTTACCTGTAAGTGTGTTTATTTTTAAATAATCTTTTAAACTCTCGATGACCAGAATTTCATTAAAAAAAATCTTTTTCATTCTTTTCTTATCAATCTTCACAAAAATAAAAGAGTTTTCAGGATTATTTTCCTGTGTACCACCATTATTAGTGTTGCCGCTAAGTCTTTTGCTAATTTTATTCAGTGTTTTCATTAACCTTGGAAACTCAATCGGCTTTACTAAATAATCTAAAACATCGAGTTCGTAAGTTTCAATAGCAAATTGACTGTATGCTGTTGTAATAACAAGTATCGGCGGATTTTCTAAACTTTTAATAAAATTGATACCATCAAGAACCGGCATATTAATATCCAGGAAAACGACATCGACTTTATTATTTTTTAAAAAATTAAGACCTTCTATCGGGTTACTAAAAGTATTTACCACCTCAAAATTTTCAACTGGCTCCAGGTAATTTTTAATTACATTAATTGCCAATGGCTCGTCATCTATGATCAAACAATTTATCTTCATTGGTTATTATTTTTGAAAGAAATAATTTTAGTAGGTATAGTTGTAAAAAAAGGCTTAGTTATCTCTAAGACACCTTAATTACAAGCTTTACGACAAAAATATCCTTTTTATTTTTAAATGAAAGCTTATAGTCTGTTTTATTATAACCTAATTCGAGTCTTTTTTGTACGTTTTCTAAACCTATCCCACTAGACTTGTTAAAAAGATCTTTATGTTGTGTGATTTCCGGCATTGGATTAGTAATAGTGAAATGCAGGAAATCTCCTTTTACCTTAAAATCAATGTCGATTAATACTTTGCCTGTATTTTTGTTTACGCCATGCTTAAAAGCATTTTCAATAAAGGTAAGTAATATTATAGGACTAATTTCTTTCTCATGAATATCTCCGGAAACAGACATATTAACTTCTAAACGGCCATCATTTCGAATACGTTCCAAATCCAGATAATTCTGAATGCAAAGTATTTCCTTCTCTAAAGTTTGTCTTGTACTTTTTGTATCGTATAACATATAACGCATCAGCTCAGAAAGTTTAAGAACAATTTTTGGCGTTTTATCTGATTTTTCTACAGATAAAGAATAAATATTATTCAGCGTATTAAAAAAGAAATGCGGAGAAATTTGAGATTTAAGGAAAAGTAATTCTGTTTCTAATTGCGATTTTTCAAGATCAGTTACTCTTTTTTGTTCCCTTAAAAAATCGAAAGTAATCTTAATAGCAGTTACAAAAGTCATTACATACAATTCACCCATCATCATATCTATAGTATAATTTAGGGTTAGTTTATCTATAGGTTCAGGGCCTTCCGGCCAAACCTGATGTGTGATTAATAAATAGGTAAGATTAAATTTTAAAACAACCATGATAAATATGGCGCACAAAACAGAAATAACATAAGGGAGGTATTTTTTTTTGTAAACCAAATTAGGCATTAGTACCAATATATTAAGGTAACACAACGCCATGTGAATAGGAAAACCCAGCAAATTTGTTTTTAAAGAATACCAATAATCATTAAAATAACTTCCCCAACGAAAGGTGTTGAAAAAGAAATATGTTAACCAAAAAATAATATGATATTGTAATTGAATGCGGTATAATTTACTTGAATTTAAAATCATGATATATGTTACGTTTTGTGACTTTTTTTGATGTTTATCTAAGTTTATGTGTTGTCCGTCTAAATTAATTTTAATAAAACTTCAATTTATATAAATTTAAAGTTAAATTAAGATTGTTTTATATGAAGAATTTTACCCTGCTGGTTTTGTTCGTCATTTTGGCTGCAAGTTGCAAAATAAATGTAAACAAAAATAACCATCAAAACACACTTTTTGTTAATCATGTTGATCCTTTTATTGGTACAGGAGGTCATGGGCATACTTATCCGGGCGCAACGGTTCCTTTTGGGATGCTTCAGGTAAGTCCTGATAACGGTATTTCAAGCTGGGATTGGTGTTCTGGTTATCATCATTCTGACTCTATTGTAGCTGGTTTCAGTCATTTACACTTAAGCGGAACCGGAATTGGCGATTTGGCAGATATTCTCTTCATGCCTACCAATAAAGAACTTGATTTAACTACAAAAACAACTTCACGAGATCAATTACCTTATAAATCAAAATACAGTCATGTTAACGAAAAAGCAACACCGGGCTCTTACCAGGTTTTTCTTGAGGATCCTAAAATCAATGTAGAATTAACTTCATCACAACGCACAGCCTTTCATAAATATACCTTTAATAAAAATGACAAACAATCGGTGGTGATTGATCTTGGCTTTGCTATTAATTGGGATAAAGCTTTAAAAACAGGTATTACTATCGAAGATCAATATACGATTAGCGGATACCGTTACAGTATGGGATGGGCAAAAAATCAGAAAGTATTTTTTGTTGCAAAATTCTCAAAACCTATTTCTGAATCTGTTTTAATTGCTGATAAACAAATAAATACAGGAAATAAAGTTGATGGGGAAAATACAGCAACACAGTTATTCTTTGAACCAAATAATACAAATGAATTATTTGTAAAAGTAGCCTTATCATCGGTTAGTGTGGCCAATGCCAAAGATAATTTAGATGAAGAAAACGCAACTTTCGAAAAAACAAAAACTGAAGCAGCAACAATATGGAATGCTGCTTTAAGTAAAATTGAAGTTGAAACACCAATAGACTCATTAAAGACAATTTTTTATACCGCATTGTTCCACGCCCAAGTTGCCCCAGTAACCTATAGTGATAAAAACGGTCAGTTTAGAAAAGAGGATGATCAAATTGTTACAGCAAAAGATTATACCGCCTATTCTACCTTATCACTATGGGATACTTTTAGAGCAGAAAACCCATTATTGACTTTATTGGCTCCAGACAAAGCTTCAGACATTGTAAACTCAATGTTAGCCTATTACGATACCAAAAAAATATTACCGGTCTGGACACTATACGCCAACGAAACGAATACAATGACAGGTTACCATTCCATTCCGGTAATTGTTGACGCATACCTTAAAGGAATAAAAGGTTTTGATGCTGAAAAAGCATACCAAGCCATGAAAACCACTATGATGCAGGATGAACGCGGATTGAATTTCTACAAAAAATACGGTTATATTCCTTATAATTTATTAGACGAATCCGTTACCATTACGCTAGAATATGCTTATGATGACTGGTGTGTAGCCCAAATGGCAAAAGCTTTAGGGAAAAATGAAGATTATCAATTCTTTCTAAACCGTTCAAAAGCGTATCAATATTTATTTGATCCGAAAACCGGATTTATGAGAGGAAAATCTGAAGATGGAAAATCCTGGAACGAACCTTTCGATGCCAAACATTCTAATCACAGAGAACATACTGATTACACAGAGGGAAATGCATGGCAACACAGCTGGTTTGTACCTCAAAACGTAGAAGATTTTATTTCGTTGCACGGAAGTAATGAAATTTTCACAAAACGTTTAGAGCAATTATTTACCGAAAGTTCAGAAATTACAGGAAGCAATGTTTCTGCAGATATTTCAGGATTAATTGGTCAATACGCGCACGGAAACGAGCCAAGTCACCACATTGCCTACATGTTTAATCACGCCAATCAGCCGTGGAGAACACAATATTGGGTACGTCATATTTTAGATACACAATACAATACAACACCAAACGGATTGAGCGGAAACGAAGATTGCGGACAAATGTCGGCGTGGTATGTTTTCAGTTCAATGGGATTATATCCGATGAATCCTGCTTCTGGAGAATATGAAATTGGAAGCCCGATTTTCGAAAAAGCAAAAATCAATCTTGAAGGAGGTAAATCTTTTGTCATAGAAGCAGAGAATGTTTCAGGCAAAAACTTTTACATACAGTCAGCAACACTTAATGGTGTTCCATTTAATCAAACAGTAATCACACATCAGCAAATATTAAAAGGAGGAGTTCTTCATTTTGTAATGGGAGCTCAGCCCAATAAAAACTGGGGAATAAAAAACTAAAACCACGTAAACTAACCAACAAACAATAAAAATTAATGGACATTATTGACGTATCGATCATCGTAGCCTATATCCTGCTCTCCGTAGGAATAGGAATTTGGATTTCAAGAAAAGCATCAAAAGGATTAGATGATTATTTCCTTGGAGGAAAAACAATTAAATGGTATTTCCTGGGGCTAAGCAACGGATCAGGAATGTTTGATGTTTCAGGAACTTCCTGGATGATTGGAGTACTGTTTTTATATGGAGTAAAAAGTTTTATGTTTATGTGGCTTTGGCCTATTTGGAATCAGATTTTTGTAATGATGTTCCTTGCGGTCTGGATCAGAAGATCAAAAGTAATGACAGGTTCTGAATGGATTTTAACCCGTTTTGGAAGCGACAGAGCCGGAAAAGCATCGCATATTATTGTTGCCATTTTTGCCATCATTTCTACAATTGGTTTTATTGCTTACTTTTTTGAAGGAATTGGAAAATTTGTAACTATTATTCTTCCTTGGGATTTAACCCTTCATTACGGAGATTTAATTTTACTGACTTCAGAGCGTTCTTATGCTTTGATTATTATTTTTTTAACTACAATTTATACCGTAAAAGGCGGAATGTTCTCTGTAGTAGCAACAGAAGTTGTACAATATTTAATCATGATTGTTGCCGGAGTTTTAATTGCCGGTTACGCTTTTATCAATTATACAGATCTTCAAATAAATTCGGTTATTACCGAAGAGTGGAAAAATGTTTTCTTCGGATGGCAGTTTGAAACCCAATGGAGTGATAAATTTCAAACCTTCAATAATTTAATTGATTCTGAAGGATATAAAATGTTTGGTGCTTTTATCGGAATGACATTATTTAAAGGATTCTTCGCCAGTATTGCAGGTCCAACACCAAGTTACGATTTACAAAGAATTCTTTCTACAAAATCAGTAAAAGAAGCCGCTTACATGAGTGGTTTTACCAACCTTATTTTGTTCATTCCAAGATATTTATTAATTACCGGAATCGTAGTCATTGCATTGGTAAATCTGGCACCTGAATTAAATGCCAATACAGGTTTAACCGGAGCCGATTTAGAATTATTAATGCCAAAAGTGGTTAACTTATATATTCCTGTTGGAATAAAAGGAATTCTGCTTGCAGGTTTATTAGCAGCATTTATGTCCGGATTTTCAGCATTCGTAAATGCAGGACCGGCTTATATTGTAAATGATATTTATAAAAAATATTTCAAACCAGTTGCAACAAACGAGCATTACATCAAAGTAAGTCAGATTTCTTCTTTCTTAGTAGTTGGTTTAGGTGTTTTTATGGGATTCTTCGCAGACTCTATAAATTCCCTAACACTTTGGATTACAAGCGCCTTATACGGAGGTTATGTTGCAGCCAATTTCTTAAAATGGATTTGGTGGAGATTTAACGGTTGGGGATATTTCTGGGGAATGTTTGCCGGATTAGTTGTAGCTTCTTTACAATTTGCTTTAGGTCAGGCAAAAGGAAGTTTAACAGAAGGATCATTCTTATACGATTTAGCACAAGTTCAAGCCATTTACTTGTTCCCAATAATATTTGGATTCTCTATTTTGGGTTGTATTCTGGGAACATTTTTAAGTAAACCAACAGATATGGAAGTACTAAGATCGTTTTACAAAAACGTAAGACCTTGGGGTTGGTGGAATCCGGTTTACAAAACATTAAAATTAGAAGATCAGACATTCGAAAAAAACAACGATTTCTGGAAAGATATGCTCAATTGCGCTATCGGAATTGTATGGCAGTCAAGTATGATTTTACTTCCAATATTTTTCATCATCAGAGATTATCCAAAAGCGATTACAGCATTAGCGGTGTTTTTAGTAACAACAACAATTTTGAAATTTACTTGGTTAGATAAAGTTCGTAAAATAGAAGATTAATTAAAATATAGCAGTCACAGTTTGTCATCCTGAGGAACGAAGGATCACAAACGTAACTCTACAAAAATTGGCATCAAAGATTGCGGAGTTTCTAGTGTGATCCTTCGTTCCTCAGGATGACAAACAAAAACAAACAAAAACAAACAAAAACAAACAAAAAATAAAACAAACAAAAAAACGAAAGAGATCATGAGCACAATTCCTTGGCAAGACAGACCCGAAAACAGCAACGACGTAATGTGGAGATATTCTGAAAATCCAATTATTGACAGATACGCTATTCCATCATCAAACAGTATCTTTAATAGTGCTGTAGTTCCTTTTGGAGACGGATTTGCAGGTGTTTTCAGATGTGATAACAAAGCGGTTCAAATGAATATTTTTGCCGGTTTTAGTAAAAACGGAATCGATTGGGATATTAACCACGAACCAATCGTAATGCAGTCAGGAAATACCGAAATGATCGAATCAGCTTATAAATATGATCCGCGTGTGGTTTGGATTGAAGATCGTTACTGGATTACTTGGTGTAACGGATATAACGGACCAACTATTGGTATTGGTTACACTTTCGATTTTAAAGAATTTTTTCAATGCGAAAATGCCTTTTTACCATTCAACAGAAATGGAGTTTTGTTTCCACAAAAAATAAACGGAAAATACGCCATGCTAAGCCGTCCAAGTGATAACGGACACACTCCTTTTGGAGATATCTGGATTAGTTATAGCCCTGATATGAAATACTGGGGAGAACACAGATTGGTAATGAAACCATCTCCTTTTGAACAAAGCGCATGGCAATGTACAAAAGTAGGAGCAGGGCCAATCCCAATTCTTACCGAAGAAGGATGGTTAATGATCTACCACGGCGTTATCAATACCTGCAATGGTTTTCGTTATGCAATGGGATCAGCACTTTTAGATGTCGATTCTCCGGATAAAGTAAAATACAGAACACAGCCTTATTTATTAGGGCCTGCAGAAATTTATGAAATGGTTGGAGACGTACCAAACGTAGTTTTCCCATGTGCGGCACTATATGATAAAGAAGAAGACAAATTGGCCGTATATTATGGTGCAGCAGATACCGCTGTAGCAATAGCATTTGGTAAATTAAGTGAGGTAATTCAGTTTACAAAAGATAATAGTTTATAGAAAAAAGCATGCATTTAAAATTTAAATGGTTAACAGTTGTTTTAGTATTTTTTTCGATTGCGGGTTTTTCGCAATCGAAAAAAAATACCGTTATACCTAAAACTTACGTAGCCGGTAAAACTACAAATCCAATTGTAATCGACGGAGACGAGTCTGATGCTGCCTGGAGCGAAACAGATTGGACAGATCTTTTTGAAGATATAGAGAATAACGTAAAACCAAAATATGGAACAAAAGTTAAAATGCTCTGGGATGAAACCAATTTTTATATATTAGCAAAGCTTGACGAGCCGCATGTTTGGGCAAATTTAAAACAACGTGACACCATTATTTTTTACAACAACGATTTTGAAGTTTTCATTGATCCCGATAGCGACACTTTTAACTATTATGAATTAGAAATTAATGCTTTAAATACAGCCTGGGATCTGTTTCTGTCAAAACCATATAGAGAAAATGACAATGGTGTATTAAACGACTGGAATATTCCAGGCCTGAAATCAGCGGTAAAAATCAACGGAACGCTAAATAACCCAAACGATACAGATGAAGGTTGGGTATTAGAAATGGCAATTCCCTGGGCATCTTATAGAAAGTCCTATAATGAAAAAAATGTGCCTGCAGATCAGTTTTGGAGAGTTAATTTCTCAAGGGTAAACTGGCAGCACACTATAAATAATGGCAGTTACGAACGCAAAAAAGATGCTGACGGTAAATTTTTACCAGAGTACAATTGGGTTTGGTCGCCAATGGGAGTCATCAATATGCATGAACCCGAAAAATGGGGATATGTTTATTTTTCTTCTAAAGAAGGAAAAGAGAATTTTACAATTCCGCAAGAAGAAAAAGTAAAATGGGAGTTATACAATTTGTACAGAGCTCAAAAAGAATATTATGAAAAAAATAAAACCTGGGCAAAATCTTTAGCCAGTCTTACTAAAGAAACCATTAGTGTCGACGGTAAAATTTTGAAACCAGTAGTAGAAAATCATGCAACAGGATATAATATTTCGGTAAAAAGTCCTTTTTCTAATCAAACCTATATTATAAGGCAGGATGGCAAAATAATAGCAAACTAAACCACTATGAAACTACCAAAACTATTATTTTTTTTATTGGCATTTAGTATTTTTTCTTGTGCTAAAAAAGAAGAACAAACCACTTTTAAATTTGGAGTCTGGACAACCGCAGACGCCAAAAAATCAGACGCAGATTATTCAAAAGAATTCAAAAAATATAAAGATGGCGGAATCGATGAAGTATTAATCAATACATCAACAGATCCAAAACTCTTAAAAAGAATAGTGCCTTTAGCTACAAAAGAAGGTTTAAAAGTGCATGCCTGGATAATGGCAATGAACAGGCCAGGAGATTCTCTTGCATTAAAACATCCGGATTGGTACATGGTGAGCAAAGAAGGAAAATCATGTTTTGATAACCGCCCTTACGTAGATTATTACCAATGGTTATGCCCAACCAGAAAAGAATCAAGAGAACACGTTTTAGCTTTAGTGGAAGAACTGGCAAAAGTAGACGGAATCGAAAGTGTTCACTTAGATTATATTCGTTTCCCGGACATCTTTTTGCCAATTAGTTTATTGCCAAAATACAACCTGGTTCAGGATGTAGAATTACCTCAGTTTGATTTTTGTTATTGTGATGAATGTATCAAAGCATTTGAAAGAATTCATCATAAAAATCCAAAAGAAAGCCACAATACTTCTATCGACATGGAATGGAAAAATTTCAGATTAAATGCGATACAAGCCGTTGTAAATGACGCTTACAAAATTGCCCACAAACACAATAAAAAATTAACAGCAGCCGTATTTCCTTATCCGGAAATGGCAGATCACATGGTACGCCAGCGTTGGGATAAATGGAATATAGACGAAGTTTATCCAATGATTTACCACAGTTTTTATAATGAAGAAATTGACTGGGTTGGATACGCTACAAAACAAGGAGTTGCTGATTTAGAAGATAAAAAAACAAAAATTAATACAGGAATCTATATTCCGGGATTAAAATCAGATAAAGAATTAAAAGAAGCAATTCTACTGGCCAAAGAAAATGGAGCCGTAGGAGTTTCTTTCTTTGACGGAAACGCATTGACAGATAGCAATTTGAAAACCATCAAAGAAACAAAAGCGATTTTACAATAAAAGAGACGCAACAGTTTGTCATCCTGAGGAACGAAGGATCACACACGTAACTTGACAAAGACTGGCGATTTAGATTGCGGAGTTTCTTGTGCGATCCTTCTCCCGAAGCTTCGGGATCAGGATGACAAACTGGGAATACAAAAGAAACAAGTTTCCACACATAAATAGATATGTGTGTTAATGCAAGTGAAACGCCTTTAATACAGTTTCAAAAACTATGTTTCTATGTGTTTAAATAAAATTAAAAGAAAGATAAAAGTAAGCAAAATGTCAAACAGAAGAAATTTTATAAAAAAAGCAACTTTAGGCACATTGGCCGTAAGTTCTGTTTTGGGATTTAGCGGGTTTGCGAAAAATCACGAAGATGAAAAAGAGGGCCAATTAGAATTTCCTTCAAAAAAAACAAAAAAGCCAATCGTAATTTCGACATGGAATCATGGTTTACCAGCCAATCAGGAAACCTGGAAACAAATAAAAGCCGGAAAATCAGCCTTAGATGCGCTCGAAGCCGGTCTGAAAATTCCTGAAGCAGATCCGAATATCCGCAGTGTTGGTTATGGAGGATATCCGGATCGCGAAGGAAAAGTGACTTTGGATGCCTGTATTATGGATCATAATAGTAATTGTGGTTCCGTTTGTTTCCTGCAAGGTATTATGCATCCAATTTCTGTAGCAAAAAGAGTGCTGCAAAACACGCCTCACGTAATGTTAGCCGGGCAAGGCGCATTGCAATTTGCTTTAGCAGAAGGATTTAAAGAAGAAAATTTACTAACTCCGGAATCTGAAAAAGACTGGAAAAAATGGCTGGAAGATTCAAAATACAAACCGGTTATTAATATAGAAAATCACGATACCATAAGCATGCTAATGTTAGATGAAGACGGCAATCTTGCTGGAGGCTGCACCACAAGTGGAGCCGCCTGGAAGATGCATGGTCGCGTCGGTGACTCCCCAATCATCGGCGCGGGTCTTTTTCTTGATAACGAAGTTGGAGCTGCTGCTGCAACCGGATTAGGCGAAGCTGTAATTAGAACCGCAGGAAGTGCAATGGTGGTCGAATTAATGCGTCAGGGCAAATCACCGTATGACGCCTGTAAAGAAATTACAGAACGTATTTACAACAAACACAAAAACCACAAAGACATGGAATATCTGCAAGTTGGTTTTATTGCATTAAATAAAAACGGAGAACATGCAGGTTACAGTTTAAGATCAGGTTTCAACTACGCCGTTTCAGATGATGAAAAAGGGCACAGAATGGAAGATGCTAAATTTAAAATGTCCTGGGATAAATAGTTATCATGCGAAAGCTTTGTGAAAATTTTAAATTTTGATAAAGCTTAATAAAATAAAAAAGTGTAAATTTTATCCATAGAACATAGATTTTATCCTCTCATAAGTTTAAATAAAAGCCCCACACCTTTTATTAACTTTAAAAATCTATGTTTCTATGTGTTAAAATGAAACGCCAAGCAGAGAATAAAAAAAACAAAAATGAAAAAATCAATATCCATATTAACTTTACTATTAACAGCGATAGTAGGGGTTAATGCCCAGGAAAAAGTTCCATTTTGGCAAAATGAAAAAATCAATGAAGATAATAGAGAGCCCATGCACGCTGCTTATTATGTTTTTGAAAATGAAGCATTGGCCGCTAAAAACGAATGGAGACAATCCAGGAATTATTTGGATATAAACGGACCATGGAAATTTAAATATGTTGACAATCCGGGCGCACTTCCAAAAGATTTTGAAAAAAGCACTTTTAACGATTCAGATTGGGATAATTTTAAAATTCCGGCAAGCTGGGATGTAAACGGTTATGGATATCCGGTTTATGTAAACACGACTTACGATTTTGATTATTTAATGGCGCCAAATCCCCCGTTTGTGCCAACAAAATACAATCCGACAGGCGTTTACAGAAAAGAAATTACAATTGATAAATCCTGGGAAGGAAAAGATATTTTCCTTCATGTCGGAACCGCAAAATCAAACCTTACCGTTTGGGTAAATGGTGTTTATGTTGGATATGGCGAAGACGGAAAATTACCTTCGGAATTCAACTTAAATAAATTCGTAAAAACCGGGAAAAATACCATCACATTGCAAGTAATGAAATGGAATGATGGTTCGTATTTAGAATGTCAGGATATGTGGAGAATGAGCGGAATTACACGTGATTCTTATCTGGTTGCCAGAAACAAAGCACACTTAAAAGATTATGAAATTATTCCGGATCTTGATGCTTCTTATGTAAACGGAACTTTAAAAATCACAACTCAATTCTCTGATTTAAATAAAAACGATAATTACACTTTAGACGTTCAGCTTAAAGACGGAACTACAGTTGTGGCTTCAAAAGTAATTACAGCATTAAACGAAAAACAAACTTTTGATTTTGCGGTAAATAATCCGAAAAAATGGAGTGCTGAAATTCCGAATTTATATCAAATCACATTTCTTTTAAAAGATAAAAAAGGAAATGTTATTGAAGTAATCAATCAAAATGTTGGCTTTAGAAAAGTAGAAATAAAAGGCGGACAACTTTTAGTAAACGGAAAAGCTATTTACATAAAAGGAGTAAACCGTCATGAAGTTGATCCAATTACAGGACAAACGATCTCCAGAGAAAGAATGGAACAAGATATTAAATTGATGAAAGAATTTAATATCAATGCGGTGAGAATGTCGCATTATCCAAACGATGAATATTTCTACGAATTATGCGATAAATACGGAATTTATGTGGTGGATGAAGCCAACATAGAATCACACGGAATGGGTTACGATATTACCAAAACCCTCGGAAATAAACCAGATTGGGAATTAGCGCACATTCAGCGTATGCAGCGTATGATCGAAAGAGATAAAAATCATACCTCAGTAATTATCTGGAGTATGGGTAACGAAGCCGGAAACGGTTATAATTTTTACAGAGGTTATTTATGGATTAAAAACCGTGATAAATCAAGACCAATTCAGTACGAAAGAGCAACTGCCGGAGCCTGGGATGGAAAAGATCTAAAATTTGAATGGGATTCTGATATTATCGACCCAATGTACAGTTCTCCAAATAAAATGGAAGAATATATTCTCGCAAATCCAAATCCGCCAAGACCTTATATTCAATGTGAATATGCACATGCAATGGGGAATTCAATGGGGAATTTTAAAGATTATTGGGATGTAATTCGTAAATATCCAAACTTTCAGGGAGGATTTATTTGGGATATGATCGATCAGTCGGTTTATAAAACACTGCCAGACGGAACTCGTATTTTAGCTTACGGCGGCGATTTTGGACCAAAAGATGTAAAAAGCGACAACAACTTCGTAAACAACGGTGTATTTACAGTAGACAGAAAACCGAATCCACATGCTCTTGAAGTAAGAAACGTGATGCAAAATATTTTAACTTCATGGGAAAATCAGGCAACCACGACCATTAAAGTATACAATGAATTTTCGTTTAAAGACTTAAGCAATGTGAGTTTGCATTGGAAATTGGTTTTAGACGGAAAAGACGACGCCACCGGAACTATCGAGAATTTAGATATTAAAGCAAAAGAATCTAAAACATTTAAATTGCCCGTTAATGTAGAAGAAAAACAATTTCAGGAAGCTTTTATTGTCGTAACCTATCATATTAAAGAAGAGGAGCCATTTTTACCAAAAGGATTTCAAATTGCAACAGAACAATTAGCCTATAAAGGAACCTGGAAAAATGATATAAAAATTCAGGGAGCATCAAAAATTACGGTGGAGAAAAACGTAAATAATACAACATTCAAAAGCGATAAAGCAATAATAACTTTCGATAAAAAAACAGGATTTATAAACGCATATTCGTTCAATAATCAGCCCATTATAAAAGAAGGATATCAATTGCGTCCTGATTTTTGGAGAGCACCAAACGATAATGATTTTGGAGCTAATCTTCAGGTGCAATTAAAAGCATGGAAAGATGCTACAGAAAATCCAACGCTTGTAAGCTGGAACTATTCTGCGACAAAAGACAATAAAATTCTGGTAAAAGCAATTTATAATTTAACTTCAGTTTCGTCGACTTTAGAATTAAATTATGAGATCAACAGCAACGGAGAATTAGCAGTAAAAGAAAAACTGAATATTGATAAAACGAAAGAACAACCGGTTTTGCCAAGATTTGGTATGGAAATTATTGTTCCGAAAGATTTTAGCAACATGAGTTATTACGGAAGAGGTCCACACGAAAATTATATCGACAGAAATTACAGCGCGCAGGTTGGCCTTTATAACCAAACCGTTTCAGAACAATATTATCCGTACATCCGTCCGCAGGAAACCGGAAATAAAACAGATGTTCGCTGGTTAGAATTATCAAATGATACATTGAAAATAACAGTTACTTCTGATGATTTATTGGCCGTAACAGCTTTACATTATTTAACAGAAGATTTAGACGACGGTTTGCAAAAAGACCAAAGACACGCTGCAGAATTAAAAGAGAGAGATTTAACAAGTTTAAAAATTGATTACAAACAAATGGGCGTTGGCGGAATCGACAGCTGGCAGGCATGGCCAATGGAAAAATATTTGTTGAGAGACAAAACCTATCAGAATCAATTTAAAATAACACCATCAATAAAATAATTCATTATGAGGATATTAAAACCATTCCTTGTCGTAATCTTATGTACTATTTTCAATTCTGGATATAGCCAAAAAATATATACAGAAAAGGATATTCAGATTATTCCGAAACCATCACAATTATTAATAAATAAAGGTGTTTTTGAATTTTCTGCAGCTACAAAATTTGTAGCTACTACAGATTTCCAGAAAGACATTTCAAATGCTTTAATCAGCAAGTTTGAAAAAGCAGCAGGATTTCGTCCTGAGCTTTCTGCGGCAGTTCCTCAAAGCAATTTTATACAATTTAAAGTTGATCAGAATTTAGAAAAAGAAGCCTATATATTAGATATAAATTCTAAAAATATTACGATTACAGCAAAAGGAAACGCCGGTTTTATTTATGCTTTAGAAAGTATTAGACAATTGCTTCCGGTTGTTATTGAAAGTAAAAATGTTTTACCAAACCAAAAATGGCAAATCCCGAATGTGGTTATTAACGACAAACCCCGTTTTCAATGGAGAGGTTTAATGCTCGATTTGTCACGTCATTTCTTTGATAAAAACTACGTAATCGAAACCATAGATCGTCTGGCAATGCACAAAATGAATGTTTTGCATTTGCATTTAGTAGACGATCAGGGCTGGAGAATCGAAATAAAAAAATACCCAAAATTAACCGAAGTTGGTGCGTGGAGAGTCGATCAGGAAAATTTGGCATGGAACGCAAGGCTTACTACAAACCCTGATGAAAAAGGAACTTACGGCGGATTTTTAACGCAGGAAGAATTAAAAGAAATCGTAAAATATGCCGCAACCAAAAACATCGAAATTATTCCGGAAATCGAAATGCCGGCACACGTAAGCAGCGCTATTGCATCGTATCCAGAACTGGCTTGTTTTAATCAAAGAATTGGAGTTCCCTCAGGCGGATTATGGCCTATTACGGATATTTATTGTGCAGGAAAAGAAACTACATTTGAGTTTTTGCAGAATGTAATTGATGAGGTTATTACCATTTTTCCATCAAAATACATTCATATTGGTGGCGATGAAGCCACTAAGACGAATTGGGATAAATGCCCGAATTGTCAAAAAAGAATGAAAGATAACGGATTGAAAAATGCCCATGAACTGCAAAGTTATTTTGTAAAAAGAATGGAGAAATACATTATTTCAAAAGGCAAAAAAATTATTGGCTGGGATGAAATACTAGAAGGCGGTCTGGCTCCTGAAGCAACGGTTATGAGCTGGAGAGGAACTCAGGGTGGAATTGACGCAGCAAAACAAGGACACGATGTAATTATGACACCGGAATCTCCTTGCTATTTTAATTTTTATCAAGGCCCGCAAAACGAAGAACCAATTGCTTTTGATGCCTATAATCCACTAAATGAAGTTTACAAATTTGATCCTGTCGTTCCGGGAATGACACCGGAAGAAGCGAAACACGTACTAGGCGGGCAAGCAAATTTATGGGCAGAACATTTATCGGGTCCAAAAGATTCTGAGTATATGATTTTCCCAAGATTAGCAGCTTTATCAGAAACATTGTGGAGTACAAAAGAAAGCCGCAACTGGATTGATTTCACAGCAAGATTAACGTCTTTATTACAGCGTTATAATTATCTGGGCATCAATTATGCAAAAAGTGCTTATTTGGTTACTGCTTCTTCAAGTGCAGATTTAGCTCAAAAGCAAATTAATGTGACGTTGAAAAATGAATTTCCAAACCCGGATATTCGTTACGTTCTCGGAGATAAAAATATTGAACATAATCCGATAAAATATACAACTCCAATTGAATTTAAAGAAACAACAGTTTTAAAAGCTTCTTTATTTCAGGATGATAAACCAGTAGGAAAAACATTTACAGACACTATTATTTTTCATAAAGCAGTAGCGCATAAAGTAAGTTACTTAACGCCTTTTAATGGAAATTATAAAGGAGATGGAAAATTTACAATGGTAAATACAATTAGAGGTTCGAAGAATTTTCACGACGGGCAATGGCAAGCCTGGTTAGTAAACGATATGGAACTTGTTGTTGATCTTGAAAAACAGGAAACTATTCAGGAAGTTACAATTGGAACTTTAGAAAGTCAGGGTGCGGGAGTTAATTTTCCAACGCAGATAAAAGTTTTGGTTTCAAATGATGGAATCAAATACAAACAAGTTGGAAACATATTACGTCCGTATGCAGCCAACGTGAGCTCAGAGTTAAAAGATTTTAAAATCAGTTTTGAAAAACTTACCACAAGGTTTGTAAAAGTAATCGCTTATAACTTAAAGAAAAGCCCGAAAGGGGAGTCTTCATGGTTGTTTGTTGATGAAATTTTAGTGAATTAAAATGCTCACAAGCTTTGTCAAAGTGAACACAATTTTGTGATCCTTCGTTCTTCAGGATGACAAAAACGCAGAACTTTGACAAAATTCAAACTTTGACAAAGCTTGGATTACCTATAATACCAAAAACAAAAAAAAACAAAAACTATAAAAAAGAGTAAAGATGAAAAGAGGAATAGCCATAATCGCATTATTATTTTCCGTTCAAATGTTTTCGCAGGCCATTTATGAAGATGAGCGCTACGTACCGGAAACGGACCCGTTGGTGTTGAAAAATTTAGAAGAATGGCAAGGCAAAAAGTTTGGATTGTTAATGCACTGGGGAACATACAGCCAATGGGGAATTGTAGAATCATGGTCGATATGCCCGGAAGATTATGGATGGTGTGAACGCAAAAAAGGAAGTAATCCGGCTAATTATAATCAATATGTAGCAGATTATGAAGGCTTGAAAAAAACATTTAATCCAACAAAATTTGACCCGACAAAATGGGCAAAAGCAGCAAAAGCAGCGGGAATGAAGTACATGGTTTTTACAACAAAACACCATGACGGATTTAATATGTATGACACCAAATATTCTGATTATAAAGTAACAGATAAAGATTGTCCGTTTAGCGTTAATCCAAAAGCAGATATTTTGAAAGAAGTTTTTACAGCGTTTAGAGCCGAAAATATCTCAACAGGAGCTTATTTCTCTAAACCGGACTGGCATAACGAAAATTACTGGGATCCTTATTTTCCTCCTTTCGACAGAAACGTAAACTACGATCCGTCATTATATCCTGAAAAATGGCAAAAATATGTTGATTTCACACACAATCAAATCTTAGAAATCCTTTCTAATTACGGTAAGGTAGATATTTTATGGTTAGATGGAGGATGGGTTAGAAAAAGAGACCAACAAAACTTAAAAGAAAACTATGATGAAAAGTTTGCTGAAAACGAATCTAAAAATGGTTTTATTAAACACAGAGTTGTAGATCAGGATCCTAAAATGGATGAATTGGTTATAAAAGCACGTCAAAAACAACCGGGATTAATTGTAGTTGACAGAGCTGTTCACGGAAAAAACCAAAACTATTTAACTCCTGAAGGCCGCGTTCCTGCAAAAACATTGCCTTATCCATGGGAATCTTGTATTACTTCTGGCGGAGGATGGTCTTATACTCCAGATGCTAAATACTTAACAGGAAGAGAAGGAATTCACATGCTTGTTGATATTGTTGCTAAAGGCGGAAACTTATTATTGAATATCGCGCCAAGTCCTGAAGGTGATTGGCAACAAGGTGCTTACGATTTATTGGCAGCTTACGGAGACTGGATGAAAGTTAACAGTACCGCTATTTATAACACAAAACCAATCGAACCTTTTAAAGAAGAAAACATTTGTATGACGCAAAATAAAGAAGGAAACGTATTCTTATTTTATTTAGCCAAACAAGGAGAAGATAAAATTCCTGCAGAAGTGGTGGTAAAAGCGATCAATCCTAAAAAAGGAACAAAAATCACAATGTTAGGTTCTAAAACTGCATTAAAATGGACAAAAGAAGCACAAGGATTTAAAGTTGTAATTCCGGAAAGCTTAAGAAATAATTTGCCATGTAAAGAAGCGTGGACTTTAAAAATTGAAGCGATTAACAGATAGAAAAAGAAATATGTTTTTAAACAAAAGGAAAACTATAAAAACAGCATGTATTTTTTACATGCTGTTTTTTAGCATCAGTATTTTTGCGCAGGAACCGGCAGATTTTGTGAATCCGTTTATCGGGACATCCAATTACGGAGCCACTTTTCCGGGCCCGATTGCGCCAAGAGGAATGGCAAGCATTAGCCCTTTTAATGTAGCCGGACCTCAAAATCCATTAGAAAAAGACAGTCAATGGTTGTCGAATCCGTATGTAAACGAGAATAAATTTCTAACCGGATTCAGTCAGGTTAATATTAGCGGCGTGGGTTGTCCTGAATTAGGTGTTTTATTATTAATGCCAACAACGGGAGCTGTAGAAACAGATCATTTAAAATATGGTTCTACTTATAAAAGTGAAGTAGCAAAAGCAGGGTATTACAGCGTAAATATTGATAAATACAAGGTTAAAGCCGAATTTACAGCATCAAAAAGAGTTGGTGTAAGCAAATTTACTTTTCCAAAAGGGCAATCGAATGTTTTACTAAATCTTGGTCTTGGTTTAACCAATGAAGAAGGTGCGATGGTAAAAGTGGTTTCCTCGACAGAAATTGAAGGAATGCGAAGCGTTGGTTCATTTTGTTATAACAGTCCGGAAGATGCTTATCCGGTTTATTTTGTTGCCAAATTTTCTAAACCGGCCAAAAAATTTGGAGTTTGGAAAAAAACAAGAAAATACCAAGGTGTCGAAGCGCAATGGATGACCTATAATGGTAAAACCAGAATGATGGATAATACCATAAAAACGGTTGTTGGAGACAGCATCGGAACATATTTTACGTACAAATTTGATAAGGAAGAAACTGTTGAGGTTAAAATTGGAATTTCGTATGTAAGTATCGCAAATGCCCGTGAAAACTTAGAAAAAGAAACCGGAAATAAATCGTTCGAAGCCGTATATAATGATACTTATAAGGAATGGAACGAAGAGCTTTCTAAGATTTTGGTTGAAGGTGGTACAAAAGACGACAAAACGATTTTTTATACCGCATTATACCACACTTTAATTCACCCAAATACTTTAAATGATGTCAATGGAGAATACCCTGTGATAAAAAGAAGTAAGATTGCTAAAACCGAAGGTACCCGTTTTACCGTATTTTCTTTATGGGATACTTATCGAAATATGCATCCGCTAACGTCTTTGGTTTATCCTAAACAACAATCTGATATGATAAAAAGTATGTTGGAAATGTATGATGAAAACGGCTGGCTGCCAAAATGGGAATTAAATTCAACAGAAACATTCACCATGGTGGGAGATCCCGCAAGTATCGTTATAGTCGACGCCTGTTTAAAGGGGATTCAGGATTTTGATATTTACAAAGCGTACCATGCAATGGTACAGGGTGCAGATCAAATTGAAGAAAATCCGCTGCGTCCGGGACTTAAAGAATATATCGATAAAGGCTATTTATCAACTAATTATCGTGGTCCTGTTTCTACAACACTGGAATATAATACTTCAGATTATGCGATTTCACTTTTAGCGAAAGCTTTAGGCGAAAAAGAAGATTATAAGCGTTTCACAAAGCGTTCACTATCCTATCGAAAATTATATGACAAAGATTTAAAATTGCTTAGACCAAGAACGGCTAACGGAAAATGGTATGAACCTTTTGATCCTGAATCGGGCGCTAATTTTCAGGAAAATGTTGGATTTATAGAAGGAAATGCCTGGCAATATGCTTTTATGGTGCCACATGATATCAAAGGATTGATGAAACTGATGGGCGGCGAGAAACCTTTCTCGGATCAATTGCAAAAAGTTTTTGATATCAAACAATTTGATATGGCAAACGAACCCGATATTGCTTATCCCTATTTATTCAATTATGTAAAAGGAGAAGAATGGAGAGCACAGGAAATGGTAAAAAAACTGGTTGGAGAATATTTCAAAAATGAACCAAAAGGATTACCGGGAAATGATGATACCGGAACAATGTCGGCATGGTTGGTTTATTCGATGATGGGAATTTATCCTATATCGCCGGGAGATCCAATTTACACCATTACAACGCCAATGTTTCATAGAGTAACGATCAAATTAGATCCGAGATATTATAAAAAAGAAAGCATTGTAATTGAAAGACAAGTCAATAATGATGGGAAAATCAATTCGATTGAAATAAACGGAAAACCACTGAACAGCTTTTTTATTTCGCACGAAGATTTTGTGAATGGAACAAAGCTGAAAGTGATTCAAAATTAAAAACAACACAACTATGTTACAACTAAGAATGAAAAAAACAGCCATTATTTTCGTAATGGCTGTAGGTTTTTTTAACCAAGGATACTCGCAGAAAAAATACCCGTACCAAGATGCAAAATTACCTGTTGAAGACAGGGTAAAAGACTTGTTAAGCCGAATGAGCCTGGAAGAAAAGGTACGCCAAATGGATATGTACAAAGGCGAATTTTTTAAGGATAAAGAAGATTTTTCGAAATCTAAATCAGATCTTAAAATTGGAAATCTTGGAATTGGAGCCATTCATGATATTTATCCGCGTTCAGCGAAAATGATCAATGATCTTCAAAGTGAAATTATTAAAAAGAACAAATGGGGAATCCCGGCACTTATTATGTGCGAGATGCTTCACGGTTATTTAGATGACGGAAGTACTGCTTTCCCAATGAATATTGGACTTGGTGCAACTTGGGATACTAATGTTATGGACAAGGTTGGAAAAGTAATTGGTGCAGAAGCCAGAGCGCATGGCGTTCATTTTGGTTTTGGTCCAAATCTAGACATAGGCCGCGAACCACGTTGGGGAAGAGTTGCAGAGACTTTTGGTGAAGATGCGTTTTTATCAAGCGAAATTGGTCTTGCCATGATTAAAGGAATGCAAGGTGATGATTTAAAATCAGATCGTTCTATTATTGCAGAACCTAAACATTTTGCAGTACACGGTATTCCGGAAGGAGGAGGAAATTCATCACCGGCTTTGGTAGGCGTTCGTGAAGCACGTCAGGATTTTTTACCAACATTTGAAAAAGCATTTACAAAAGGCGGTGCATTAGGAACCATGTGTGCGTATTCTGAATTAGACGGAATTCCATGTGCGGCCAATCATTGGTTATTAACCGATGTTTTGAGAAACGAATGGGGTTTTAAAGGAATTGTAGTTTCAGATTTAGGAGCGATAAAATACCTTCAGGTAACACATTACGTAACAAGTTCTCCAAAAGAAAGTATCAGAGAAGCAGTTTCGGCAGGAGTTGATATGCAATTTTATGACTTTACCAATGAGTTTTGGCAAACCAGCATTATAGAATTAGTCAATGAAAAGAAATTGACTATGGAAAATATTGACCGTGCTGCAGGAGGAGTTTTAAGACTTAAATTCTTATTAGGTTTATTTGAAAATCCATACACGGATAAAAATTTAATCAAAGAACGTTTTTATACTAAAGAAAATCAAGCTGTTGCATTAGAAGCAGCACATAAATCTATCGTTTTACTTAAAAATGATAATAATATCCTGCCATTAAGCAAAGACATTAAAACGGTTGCAGTTATCGGGCCAAATGCAAATGTTTCAAGATTAGGAGGATATGCCGTTAAAAATAAAGTGGGAACAACCGTTTTAGAAGGCGTTCAGCAAATTGTTGGTAAAACTGCCAATGTGCTTTATGAAGAAGGCGTTCCTTTAATTGTAAAAGGACAAATTATTCCGTCGAAATTTTTATTTACTCCTGATGGATCTCAAAATGGATTAAAAGGAGAATATTTCAATAATAGAAAAGTAGAAGGAACCCCTGCATTAACTCGTATTGACAATCAATTAGAGTTCGATTGGCCTTGGTCTCCTGGTGATGGTGTTACAGATGATGATTTCTCAATTCGTTGGACAGGTTACATTCAATCAGAAAAATCATTTGACGGTTGGTTAGGTTTAAGTTCTGATGACGGAATCAGAATGTGGATTGATGATCAATTGGTTATCGACAACTGGACAAAAGGAGCTACAAGTATGGTAACCACTCCAAAAAATATTGAAGCAGGTAAAAAATACAAAGTCCGCATCGAAATGTGGGAAGGCGGCTGGGGAGCCAGAGCACACTTGCGTTGGAATTTAGAAAAAGTAAACTTTCAACCTGCAATTGATGCTGCTAAAAAAGCAGATGTTGCGATTGTGGTTTTAGGAGAATCAAATGAATTGGTAGAAGAAAATAGAGATGTTGCTAGTTTAGATTTACACGGAATGCAGCAGGAATTGATCGAAGCGATTCAAAAAACAGGAACACCTGTAATTTGTGTGCTGTTAAACGGTCGTCCGCTTTCTACAAACTGGATCAGCGAAAACATCCCTGCAGTTGTTGAAGGATGGTTTCCGGGAGAATTTGGAGGAAGAGCTGTAGCCGATGTTTTATTTGGTGATTATAATCCGGGTGGAAGACTTCCTATTTCGGTTCCAAAATCTGTTGGGCAGCTACCTATATATTATAACCAAAAGCCATCTGCCATTCATAAATATGTTGCAGAGAGCGAACATCCCTTATACACCTTTGGTTATGGGTTAAGCTATACCAAATTTGCTTATTCAAATTTTGCTTTGAATACAAAAGAAATTAAAGCAGACGGAGAAGTGAAAGTAAGTGTAGATGTTAAAAATATTGGGAATGTAGATGGAGACGAAGTTGTACAATTATATATTAATGATGTGTATAGTTCTGTAACGACTCCGGAAAAAACGTTAAAAGGCTTTAAAAGGATATTTATTAAAAAAGGAGAAACACAAAAGGTAGAATTTACATTAACGTCTGATGAACTATCTATTTGGAACAGAGAAATGAAGTGTGTAGTAGAGCCAGGTGACTTTGAAGTTATGGTTGGTGGAAACTCAACAGATGTGCAAAAGTTAAATTTTAAAGTTCTGAATTAATATTATAGCGAATAGAAAAGCAAAATATTTAATGTTTTAAGTGTTTTGCTTCATATTCGCTTAATAAATTACCAAAACGCAAAGATTAATAAAGCGTAAGCCCAGAAAACGTAAGGATTTTAATAGTAAAATAAGGGGTTTAGAGTAAAAAATTGACCAACACCTTTTCAAAGATGTCATTTGTCGAAATAATGATTTAGTTAACAAACGCGATCCTTAAATTTAACATGTTATTAACTCAAAAAACAACCTATATGATTAAAGACGTACTAAAATTATTGTTGGTGGTTTGCTTGTTTGGATTTCAAAATCTTCAAGCTCAATCTACAACAATAAAGGGAATGATAACAGATGCTTCAAGCGGGATTCCAATTCCAGGAGCAAATGTTGTTGTTAAAGGAACAAAAACGAGTGTATCGACAGATTTTGATGGTAAATTCAGTATCAACGTTCCAAATCAGTCAGCAATTTTAGTTTTCTCTTATGTTGGCTCTACTTCAAAAGAAGTACCTGTTGCAGGACAAACAACTATTAATGTGACTTTAGGTGCTGACACGCATCAGCTGGGAGAAGTAGTCGTTACAGCTCTTGGTATCAAGAGAGAGAAAAAAGCTGTAACTTATTCTGCCCAAAACATTGATGTAGCTGAGGTTTCTCAGGCAAGATCTTTAAACGTTGCCAACTCACTTTCGGGTAAAGTGGCAGGTCTTAACTACTCGACAACTTCAAATGGTGTAGGAAGTTCATCTAGAATTACATTAAGAGGGAATAGATCTCTTAATGGTAATAACCAACCTTTGTACGTTGTAGATGGTGTGCCAATCAGTAACGGAACTACAACTGGTAATCCGGATATTGATACAGGAGGAACTACTCAGCCTGATGGTATCTCAAACATTAACCCTGAAGATATTGCTTCGATGACTGTTCTTAAAGGACCATCTGCAGCAGCTCTTTATGGAAACAGAGCGAGTAATGGTGTAATTATCATTACTACAAAATCTGGAAAAGCAGGTAAAACATCTGTTACATTGTCATCTAACTTTATGGCTTCTACAGCTTATAATTTGACAAATTTTCAAAATGAATACGGACAAGGAGATGGAGGAGTTTACAATCCGATCTCTGTATCAAGCTGGGGAGGAAAGTTAGACGGAAGTCAGGTTTCAGCATGGCAGTTACAACGTAATCCTAATTATTCAGGACCTGCGACTACAGATTATTCGCCACAGCCAAATAACGTTATTGACTTTTACAAAACAGGTTATAACTTAGCTAATACAATATCTGTTACTACAGGAAATGAAAAAGCACAAGGTTATTTCTCTTACACAAACACTCGTGCAGAAGGTATTGTACAAGGAAATGCTTTAGACAGACACAATCTTAACTTAAGATTGACAAGTAAATTATCTGATAAATTTTCTTTGGATGTAAAAACAAACTACATCGTTCAGAATATCGATAACTTGTTAAGAACTGGTGAAGAGTCTATTGGTACTTCAGCTTATTTATTGCCTCGTAGTATTAAATTTAATGAATACAGAGATTTTGAATATACAGATGCTTCAGGGCAATTGCAACAAAATTATTTCATAGACGAAGCAGGATCTCCAGGAGGAAACCCTTATTGGTCTGCATTACGTGATGATTCAAGAGATGATAAAAGAAACAGATTTATTGGTCTTGCCTCTCTTAAATATGATATTACAAATACTTTAAGCTTACAAGTAAGAACGGGTTTAGATCAAATGACTAACAAAAATGTTAGAAATAGATATGCTACAAAAGCATTTAACAATAACTTAGGTTCTTACAGTGAGTCTACTGAGTTAGTGAGTGAATTCAATACAGATGCATTACTTTCTTATAAAGAAAAATTTGGAGATTTCACCATTGGTTTGAATGCTGGTGCGAATATGTTGAAACAATCTAGTTCTGCATTAACATCTGGAGGAGTTTTAAGTAAAAGAAACTATTTTTCTTTGTTAAACGTTGCAACTGCTACCTCTACTTCAACAATGTCAGAAAAACAGGTTAACTCTGTTTATGGATTTTCTCAAATTGGGTTCAGAAACTATTTATTCTTGGATTTAACAGCTAGAAATGACTGGTCTTCTGCATTGCCTTCTCAAAACAGATCATTCTTTTATCCTTCAGTAGGTCTATCAGCTGTAATATCTGATATGGTTACTTTACCTGAAGTTATTAGTTTTGCAAAAGTAAGAGGTTCTTACGCAAAAGTTGGTAATGATACAGATCCTTACCAAACAAGTTCTCAATTATCTTATATTGGTGGTAATGGTGGTATGTTGTATTCTCAAACAACAGCTGCAAATCCTAACCTAAAACCAGAGATGTCAAGTTCTTCTGAGTTTGGTGTAGATGTTAGATTCTTGAAAAACCGTTTAGGATTAGATTTTACATATTTTAATACTAAAACATCAGATCAGATTTTCTATATCAATACACCAGAATCATCTTCAACTTCAAGAGCGGTGTTAAACGGTGGAGATATTGAAAACAAAGGTATTGAGCTTACGCTTACTGCAACTCCTATCCAAACTGAAAATTTCTCTTGGGATATTATGGCGAATTATGCTTCTTATAAATCAAAAGTTACTTCTATCTATGATAACAGAGAGGAATTGATCATTGGTGATGGAAGATTGGTTAGAAGTAAAGTTGTTAAAGGAGGAGAATATGGTGATTTATACATCAAAGGATTCCAAAGAACTCCGGATGGACAAGTTATTGTAAATGCTGCCGGTATACCTTTAGCTACAGATGATTTTAGTGTTCGTGCAGGTAACTTTAACCCTGACTGGACTGCTGGATTTAAAAATAATTTCAGATATAAAGATTTTTCACTAAGTTTCCTTGTTGATTTTAGAATTGGTGGAGAAGTTATTTCTTATACTCAGGCAAGACAAGCTGGTTTAGGTGTAAGTGATGTTACTTTAGCAGGAAGAGAAGGTGGAATTGTTGTTCCTGGTGTTGTTGGTACGACAACTGGTGGTGTAACTACTTATACTCCAAATACGACAAGTATTACTGCAGAGCAATATTGGACAGCTATTGGACAAAGAACTCCAGTTGCAGAACCTTTTATTTATGATGCAACAAACATCAGATTAAGAGAGCTTGTTTTTGGTTATTCATTACCAAAACGTATGTTACAAAGTACTGGTTTCGCAAGTATTGATTTCTCTTTAGTGGGAAGAAATTTATTCTTCTTCGTAAACAAAGCGAAATACTTTGATCCGGAAGCTGGAGCAGGTACAGGTAACTTACAAGGTATAGAGTCTTTCAATATTCCTTCAACAAGAGAGTATGGTGTGAATGTTAAGTTTGGATTTTAATTTAAAAAAGAAATAATATGAATAACAAATATAAAATTAAAACGATAGGAGTTGTCATGTCGATGCTCGCTGTTTTTTCAAGCTGTACACAGGATTTTGATGAAATAAATACCAATAAAAATGCATTAACCGAAGATCAGTTAGATCAGACTCTTGCAGGTCCTGCTTTTGCATCAGCATTATATGCAGGTATACACAATGGTTCTTATTCTTCTCCGGGAGTTGATGATCAGGGTACTTGGGGTATTGCTACAGGTATTTTACCGTCTACTTTTACACAATATCTTAGTTGTGGATATGGTACAGAAAGAAATGCTTTCGTAAATGGTTACGAAGGACGTGGATGGTTAAGATTTTACACAGTTGCTGTACCGGCTTTAAACAATGCAATTAAAGCATCTGAAGGAAATGCAGAAGCTCTTGCAGTATTAAAAATCTGGAAGGTATTCATGTTCAATCAAATGGTAGATGCTTATGGTCCAATTCCTTATACAGAAGCTGGAAACAAAAAAGAAAAAGTACCTTATGATAGTGTAGAATCTATTTATACAGATTTCTTCAAATTATTAGACGAAGCTAATGCTACACTTAATGCTACTTCAGCAACTACAGTTGGTATCCTTCAGCCTAACGACAGAGTATATGGAGGAAATGTAGCAAACTGGAAAAGATTTGGAAACAGTATGAGATTGCGTTTAGCATTAAGAATTTCTGACATTGAACCTGCAAAAGCAAAAACTCAGGCAGAAGCTGCAGTAGCAGCAGGTGTTATAGAAACTAATGAGCAAAGTGCTACTTTTAAAGTTAGTAATATTACACCAAACAATATGAATATGATTGTTAATGCGTGGGGTTATTATATGACAGCTTCTATGGAAAGTTTACTTGTAGGATATGATGATCCTAGACTTGCTAAATGGTTCGCACCAGCTAATCCTACAGCTGCGCCTGCAGCTCAATTTTATAGAGGTCGACCAGTTGGAGGTTTACAAGGTCAGTTTGGAACAACAACTTTCTCTATGTTCAATAATGACGTATTAGGAAGCGGTTCTAACGGAACTCTTAGCGAAACTAAAAATATTGAAATCTTCATGGCTTCTGAAAATTATTTAAGCAGAGCTGAAGGTGCATTGAATGGATGGAATATGAGCGGTACTGCACAAGTTTTGTACGAGCAGGGTATTGCATTATCATTGAGACAATGGGGTATTACAGATGCAGATGCGATTGCTGATTATATTGAAGGAACATCTACACCATCTGTACCATCTGCTGCAACTCTTTACCCAACTATCGGGTTACAAACAGTTCCGGTAACACTTCCTGTGGCTTGGGATGCTTCTGAAGCAAACCAACGTACACAGATCGCAGTTCAGAAATATTTAGCTATTTTCCCTGAATCTTGGGAAGCTTGGGCTGATTTACGTAGAAGCGATGCAAAAGTAATCTACCCAATTATTAACACTGATAATGTTGAAGCAGGAGTAGGGAAAAGCTTAATGAAACGTGTAATTTTTGTTACAAATGAATATTCTTCAAACGGAGAAGCTGTTCAAGATGCTATCACAAAACTTGGAGGTCCGGACTCAGGAGGAACAAAACTTTGGTGGGACATCAAATAAATAAAAAAATAAGTAAAGATAAAGAGATTCGTTACTTAGAGATAAAAGGAGAGGTAACTCTCCTTTTGTTTTATACAACTATCTGTAAAATAGCCACACAAAAAATTAAGCAGAAATTTAATAAAAATGGTTATCAGAGTTTTTAATTTAAATTGAAAATGATGCTGAATGATAACCGCAATACAAAAGAATAATTATGGCTAATAATACATTATCTCACAATAAAAACACATTAATCCCCATTATAATTATAGCAGGTTTATTTTTTATTTTTGGATTTGTAACCTGGATTAATGGAGCATTAATTCCGTTTATGAAAACCATAAACGAATTAACATCCGCACAATCACTTTTAGTAGCATCAGCATCTTATATTTCATTTGTTGTAATGGCATTGCCAGCTTCTTATATTCTATCAAAAATTGGATATAAAAAAGGAATGTCACTCGGATTATTTATTATAGGATTAGGTGCTTTAATATTTATACCGGCTGCAGAAGCAAGAACCTATTGGATGTTTTTGATGGGGATTTTTATTCAGGGTACCGGAATGACATTACTACAAACAGCATCAAACCCATATATTACTATTTTAGGACCAATTGATAGTGCTGCCAAACGCATCTCCATTATGGGGATTTGCAATAAAATTGCGGGCGCTCTGGGTTCACTTATTTTTGGAGCTATTTTATTATCAGGAATAGACGAAATTCAACAAAAATTAACTGTTGTAAGTGCTGCAGAAAAAGTACAACTATTAGATACTATGGCTGATAGCGTAGTAACTCCTTATTTAATAATGGCTATTGTTTTATTTGTCCTAGGAGTTTTAATCTTAAAAGCACCTTTGCCAGATGTTGAAGCAGAACCAATTGAAGAAGCAAAAGAAGGCGAAACAACAAAAACAAGTATATTCCAATTTCCGCATTTATGGTTAGGCGTATTAACCCTTTTTATGTACGTAGGAGTTGAGGTAATTGCGGGAGATACGATTATAGCATACGGAATTTCATTAGGTTTTCCTGCTGCCGATGCCAAATTTTTTACCACATTTACATTAATGGCAATGGTTGGAACTTATATACTGGGAGTGTTTTTAATTCCGAAGTTTATTAGTCAGGCATTAGCATTAAGAGTAAGTGCAATTTTAGGAATCATATTCTCTTTTTGTATCGTATTTACGCACGGATTTGTTTCTATTTTGTTTGTTGCCGCTTTAGGAATTGCGAATGCACTTGTATGGCCAGCGATTTGGCCATTAACACTAAAAGGATTGGGTAAGTTTACCAAAACGGCTTCGGCATTGTTGATTATGGCAATTTCAGGAGGAGCAGTAATTCCTCCATTGTATGGAAAACTAGTAGATTCAAACAAAGCAGATATGATAGCATCTGGTGTAAGTGAAGCTTTAGCAACTGCCAATGCCGCTACCCAAGGATATTGGATTTTACTGCCATGTTATATCATTATTTTATATTATGCCGTTGCGGGACATAAGTTAGGTTTAAATAAAAAGTAAATCTTAGTAATTATAATTAAAAGCAAAATCTGAGTGTAAACTATTTAGGATTTGCTTTTAATTAATATTTTAGTAACTCTTATTAAAAACAATGATTTCAAAATTTAATTATACAATACTATTTTTAGTTTTAGTATGTGTTTCCTGGTCTGCAATAGCGCAAGAACCAAAAGCGTATCATATTACAAATGCTTTTATTACCCTTCAACCTATTACCACTAATAGTCACGCAGCCACATTGGTCGAAATTAAACCAAATGAAATCATGGCGGCATGGTTTGGCGGAAAATATGAAGGAGCAAAAGATGTAGGGATTTATTTTTCTACGTATAAAAATAAAACTTGGTCTGCTCCCCAAAATCTTATTAAACCCTTAATTAAACAAGGAGATACTTTGCCATGCTGGAATCCGGTTTTATTTAAAAGTAAAAAAGAAATTTTATACCTGTTTTATAAAGTTGGAAAGAATCCGAGAGAATGGTTTGGAGCCATGATTACTTCTAAAGATAATGGAAAGTCTTGGAGCGATCCTAAATACTTGCCTGAAGGAATTTTAGGACCAATAAAAAATAAGCCTATCGAAGCAACGCCCGGAATCATTTTGTGCGGAAGCAGTACCGAAAGTGTAGAAGGTAACCTATGGAGAAGCCATGTAGAAACCTACAACGAAGAAACCAATACATGGAAAAAAATAGCGATAGCAGATACTAAAAACTTCGAGATTATTCAGCCTACATTTTTAGTTCATCCGAATAAAATCCAGATGTTATTCAGAAGTAAACATAATAAACTAATTACAAGCTGGTCTGAAGATAAAGGACAAAATTGGAAGCAGACAGATAGTATCAATGTTGTAAATTCAAATTCAGGAATTGATGCTTTGTCTTTATCTAAACAATCTTTTCTGTTGGTTAATAATCCATTAAAACAAGGAAAAGACTGGTTCAACGGACGTAATGTTCTTGATGTAGAACATTCAAATGATGGAATTCATTGGGCAAAACTTTTCGATCTTGAATATCAGCCAGAAGGTGAATTCAGTTATCCCGCAATTATTCAAACTTCAGATAAAAGAATTCATATTTTATATACTTATAATAGAAAATACATCAAACATGTTTCGTTTGATTTGACGAAATAATTATGTAATTCATAAAAAAAGATATTCAACACATAGAAACATAGGTTTACTTTTAGAAATCGGTAAAAAAAGAATATAAAAAGAAACTAGTTTCTTAAACATAGTCCCGAGGCTTCGGGATGTATTAATGCAAGTGAAACGCCTTTTCTAAGCTATGAAAACTATGACTCTATGTGTTAAAATTAATAAACCTAATATGGCACTCTTTCAATATTTAAAATATAAAATCTGTTTTATTACAACGTTATTTTTTTCTATTACCATAAATGCTCAGGACGGAATAAATGCCAAAACATTTTACAAACATGATAAATATCTTTCGTCAGACAAGATGGAAGGTCGTTTTCCCGGAACAAAAGGCAATAATGATGCTGCAGCATACATTAAGAAATATTTTAAGAAATATGGTTTAAAAGAATTTAATGAGAATTATTTTCAATCTTTTAAACTATTTGTAAAGCCAGGAATAAACAAAGCAAAATCAGATAGTGTTGCAACTCAAAATGTAGTTGGCTATCTTGAAGGATCAGATGAAAATCTAAAAAATGAATTTATTGTAATTGGAGCGCATTACGACCATTGGGGTTGGGGTGGACAAACTTCTGGCAGTAAAAAGAAAGATGTTGTAGCGATTCATAACGGAGCAGATGATAATGCATCCGGAGTTTCGGCTTTGTTGTGTATTTTAGAAGAAGTTTCAAAATCTAAAATCAAACCTAAAAGAAGCATTATTTTCATTTCTTTTAGCGGAGAAGAAGAAGGCTTATTAGGCTCTAAATATTTTGTAAATCATTTACCGGTTGAAAAAAGTGCCGTAAAAGTAATGCTGAATATGGATATGGTAGGAAGATTAAATACCGAAAAACAAATCTACATGGGCGGCGCCGGAACTTTTCCCGATGGAGTCGAATTAATGAAAAAACTAGGAGAAAACAGCGGACTTAATCCTGTTGTTCATGCCGGAGAAGTGGGAGGATCTGATCATGTTTCGTTTTACAAATCCGGAATATCTGTTATCGGTTTCCATACCGGAGGACATCCGCAATATCATACTCCCGAAGATGATATTGATTTGATTAATACTGATGGTGGGGCTTTGGTAGCAAAGTATATTTATAATGCTTTGATTTCTATTGCTGATTATGAAAAGGAGTTGTATTTTATTAATCAGGATTAGTAAGTTATACAGGAATTGATTTTATTTTAATCTTTTTAGGGTAAATTTTTTTAATAATTTGATTTTAAAAAAAAAACTTAAGTTGTCCGAAAAATTGTATTTTTGTTGAATACACGCAAGTAAAGATTACTATATTTTCTATTGAATCATTTTGATACAAATCACACAGAAATAAATATCTTTATTACGGATTACTTTATTTTTATTCCTAATTATTACCTTTGAATTATGAGTACATTAATCAAACAAAATCATATAGGGCGAAAAATAAGCCGTATTCGTGAATTAAGAGATATGAAGCAGGAAGCATTGGCTCAGGCTTTAGGAACAAATCAACAAGCAGTATCGGCTATAGAAAACAGCGAAACTATTGAGGAAACTAAACTTGTAGAAATTGCAAAAGCGCTTGGCGTGACTGTAGAAGCAATTAAAAACTTTTCGGACGAAGCAGCTATTAATTATTTTAATAGTTTTACGGATCAAAGCGTAGGGACTTTTAACAATCATTGTACATTTAATCCACTTGATAAACTGTTAGAAGCTTTTGAAGAAAACAAAAAACTTTATGAGCGTTTGTTAGAATCTGAGAAAGAGAAAAATGCTTATTTGGAGAAATTGTTGAAGCATAAATAATTCTTTATAAAATATATTTAATAAAAAAAGAGACTTTTTTGGGTCTCTTTTTTTGTTGGATGTAATGCATCTGAAGTAGGAAAAACAGCTTTTGTTGAAATTAATACTTTATCTCGCAAACCTACAATGGCTTTTGTCTATATTCCATGATGTTTTATTTTTAGTTTGTTTTTATTGGGCCATTATTTACTTTAACGCCGTTTTTCCACACTTCTTTTATAGTTCTCGTGTTTGTAATATCATCAGCAGGATTTTTATCCAAAACAATAAAATTGGCTTTTTTTCCAACTTGCAATGTGCCATTTTCTTTTTCTGACTTTAATAAAATAGCTCCATTTTCTGTAGCGATTTTAATAGTTTCAAGAACTGGAATTCCGGCTTTTACCATAAGTTCCATTTCCATATGTTCAGAAAATCCCATGGCACGAATTGGCTGCGCTCCGGCATCAGTTCCAAGAGTTATTGGAATTCCTGCATCAAATATTTTTTTTACGTTGATTAATGCTGTTTGAAGCGCCAGTTTTTCTTTGGGAGTCGATGGATTTTTTTTGACTTTTGCTTTATAAGCAGGACTGTTAATCATTTCAAAAACCAGAGGATCTAATGATGCTTTAAAGAACGGATCACTTGTCCACTCCGGATTTCCCTCATAAATATAGGCAAACTCATCTAATGAAAGAGTAGGGATGTAGGTAACTTTGTTTTTCTTCATCGCTAATAGTAGAGCATCATCAACTTCCTGATCACGAATGCTATGCGCTATAATATCAACACCACTACTAACAAGTTGATGCGCATCTTCAAGATAATATAAATGAGTAGAAACTCTAATATTATTTTTATATGCTTCGTCTATAATGGCTTTATAAATCTCCGGTTTCATTTTCGGAAATTTTCCAAAAAAATCATCTACCCATATTTTTATCACATCAGGTTTAAAAACAGCAAGTTCTTTAACTTGTTGACGTGCCTCTTCTGGAGTTTGAGGACGATTTACTTTATCCATTCCAAAACTAATCGGTGGTGCCCCATCTTTTACACCAAAACCAATACCAGCGGTATAAATCGTTGCGCCTGTTAATTTTCCTGATCGGGATTCGTCTCTTAAAGGGAAGATTTCTTTATGGTCTGTTCCCATTGAAAGCAAAGATCCTATACCATAATCCTGAAAACGCAAAAGATGTTTGGCTATGTTTTCTTTTGTAAAGTTTTCTGATGCCATTATGGTATCTTTCAAAAGTCCAAGATGCGCATGCGTGTCTATGATAAGTGGCATTACAGTTTTGCCTTTAAGATTAATTATTGTGACACCTTTTGGAGTTTTTGCAGCTGTTGCAGTTATAGCTATTATTTTATCATTTGATACTAAAATATCCTGATGTTCTTTTGCAGGTTTTCCGGTTCCGTCTAGTATTGTAACGTCCTGAAATAACTTTTGCTGTGCTTGTGTGATATTATTACTAATCAGAAAGAGTATTAAGAGCAGTATTTTTGTTGTATAAGTGAAATTTTTCATAGTGATGTGTGTTTGATAATAATTATAAATGAGCAAGATAATTCACCATTTTTTCTTTAAGGTTTTCATCAACAATAGAATTTCCGGCATCGAAATTATCTGTTGCGTGTAACGGATTTGAAGTTGCAGGAATTACACAAGTCACAGCTGAATTTGAGATGATATATTTTAAAAAGAAACTACTCCAATTATGAATTCCATTTTCAATTGCCCATTCAGGTAAAGCTTTCCCCCGCACTTTCTTAAATAAGTGACCTTCGCCGAAAGGACGATTTATAAGAGTAGCTACGCCATTTTCTTCTGCGATAGCAAACAAACTTTTTTCGGCATTTCTATTTTCAATGGAATAATTAAATTGTACAAAATCTATTTTTTCGCTTTTAATAATTTTCTCCAAATCGTCGTGCATTGAATCTGTATAATGCGTGATTCCAATGTATTTGATTTTGCCCATTTCTTTCCATTCCCGCAATGTTTTAATATGAGTTTTCCAGTCTCTTAAATTATGAATTTGCATGAGATCAATAGATTCGCGTTGCATCAATCGCATCGATTTTTCCATTTCCTCGATTCCGGATTTTAAGCCCGTTGTCCAGACTTTAGTAGCGTAAAAAAAGTCATTATTTTTATCGATTGATGGCGTAAGGTCTCCGATTACTTTTTCTGATTTTCCATACATGGGCGAACTGTCTATGAGTTTTGCACCTGATTTCTGCATTTCCATCAAAACTTCAGTAAGTTGTATGTGTTTGTTTTTATCTGATGTATCAAAAGTTTGCCAGGTACCCAATCCTATAACGGGTAACTTTTCTCCAGAAGAAGGAATTATACGTTGTATCATAATTTATTATTTGATTTTTAACTCATATACCAGCCGCCATTTACATTAAAGGTTTGTCCGTTAATATATCCATTTGTGGCTAACAGTAGTACAATGTCTGAGACTTCTTCCGGCTGTCCAAATCGTCCTAACGGAATAAGTGTTGGTTTTATATTCGGATTATCTTTTATCATATCGGTTTCTACAAGGGCAGGAGCAATAGCATTAGATGTAATTCCGCCATATTGAGCCAGCATTGCTGCATAAGAATGGGTTAAGCCAAGCATTCCTGCTTTAGATGCTGCATAATGTGGTCCGATAACACCTCCTAATTGTGCTGCAACGGAAGAGATATTTATAATTCGACCCCATTTTTTTGCAATCATACCCGGCAAGGCTGCTTGTGTAGTCAAAAAAGCTGAAGTAAGATTAACAGCAATAGACTGCTGAAAATCTTCCAGTGTAATCTCTAATAATGGTTTAGAAGGATTAATTCCCGCATTGTTGACCAGAATATCTATGCTGCCTGCTTGAAGTTCGATTTGACGATAAAGTTCCATTACTTCTTTTTCGTTAGAAACATCAGCTTTAATTGCGATTGCTTTTTGTCCTTTTGCAATAATTTCGCTTACAATTAAATCGGCTGCATCTTTGCTATTATTATAATTGATAATTACAGTGGCACCAGCTTCGGCAAGGGTATAAGCAATATGTTTACCGAGACCTTTTGAGGCTCCTGTAACAAGAGCTATTTTATTTTTTAACTTCTGATTTTTCATTTTCCTGTTTTGTTGTCTTATTAAAGATACAAATTTCAGAAGTAATGACTATTACTTGTTAGTAGTATTGTTACCGGTTTTGGTACTTTTCGTACATCGATTTTCGATATTCGGCAGGAGTTATATTTTCACTTTTTTTAAACTGACGCGAGAAATAGGAGAAATCCTTAAAACCTAATTCTTCTGATATTTCTCCAATATTCATATCGCTATGCAGTAAAAGTCTTTTAGTTTCCAATAATAATCTCTCACGAATAACTTCACCTGCAGCATGTCCTGTAATATTTTTGCAAATTTCATTAATACGATGTTTCGATAAAAAGAGTTTGTCGGAATAAAAAGAAAGACTGTTTTGTGTTTTGAAATTTTCTTCGACTAATCTTTTAAATTGTTTAAATTTCACTATACTACTTACATCCTGATTTTTTAATTGTTCGGCGTTTACAATTCGTTGAATACGATTGAGCAGCGCATATAACAAATGCCCAATGATCGCTTCTGATTTTTTTGTTCTGCCAACCTCATTAACAAGTAATTGTAGTAAAGGCTCAATTTCTAAAATTGTACTTGTATTTAATTTTAAAAAAGGATTAGAATAACTGTTATCTAAAAAACTTAATTCGAATAAGGCATTTTTATTTGAAGCATGCATTAGTAAAAACTCTTCTGTAAATGTAATAGTGTATCCCTTTACATCTTCAGTTTTGCTCATTAAGTGCAGTTGTCCCGGAGAGATAAAAAAGAGTGTATTTGGTTCAATGTTTATTTGATGGTAATCTATGACATTAGTAGCAGAACCCTGAGTAAGCCATTGTATTTCGTAAAAACTATGTTTGTGTGGCCATTTTAGATTTTTAGGACGATTTAATTTTTCAAAATTTTCCAGCATAAAGTGATTTCCTATACTCTGGTCAGAAGGAAAATCAGTTATATTGTAAGTAGGAATCATAAGTCTGCACTTTATAGTTTAAAGATAGTAAAGGAAATTGTCAATAAAGCATAGAACACCAAAACTGCTATTTTGTAAAAATTAAAAATGACTTTGTAAATAGTGTAAAATATTGGATTTTGTAAGGTAAAGAAAGTATTGAAATGAAAAAAGCACCTCATTTAGGTACTTTTCGCGTGTAAAGATTATATAAAAAAACGGATCACAGGTATGTCATAATCCGTTTTTAAATAAAGTCTCTTGATTTATGAATTACCATACAGGTTTGATTCCCCTCCATCAATTGCAATCGTCTGACCATTTACATACTGGCATTCATCGCTAAGCAAAAAAGCCACGAGATTACCCACATCTTCAGGTTTACCTAATTGTCTTGTAGGATTTCTTTGTGCATATGTTGTTTCAGCTGCTTTTGGGTCGGCCGGGTTTACCTGTTTAAAAGCTTCTGCTACCATTGGGGTCAGGATTGCTCCAGGTGCGATTGCATTGGTATATATTCCATCTTTACCATATTCTATGGCTGCATTTTTGGTCATACCTGAAACGGCATGCTTACTTGCTACATAAGGCATCTGATTAACAACACCTCTGATTCCACCTACAGAAGCTACGTTTACAATTTTCCCTCCGCCTTGTTTCTGCATTACCGGGATCACGTATTTTAGGCCGTAATAAACACCCATAAGATTGATGTCAATTACTTTTTTAAATACATTGATGTCATAGTCGACTAATGGTGCCTGTTTTCCTTCGATACCTGCATTATTGTAGAATCCATCGATACGCTCAAACACTTCAACTGTTTTGTCTACATAATTTTTGACTGCCTGTTCATCTGAAACGTCAGCGACTATAGTTATGATTTTTGCAGTTGGTGCAACTGACTGGATTTCTGCTTTTGCTTTTTCGAGTGCTTCGGCATTGTAATCTACAATAGACAGGTTGGCTCCTTTTAGTGCTACTGCTTTACTTGCTGCGAGTCCGAGACCCATAGCTGCTCCGGTAATTATAATTGTTTTGTCTTTAAAAATGCTCATGATATATATTATTAAAATGTATTAGTAAAAAATTGTTCATTTAAAATTCAAAATTTTAGCTCATGCCTCTCCATATCATATCAAAGCAGTCATCCGTTAGCTGCTGGCTTAATGGAAATAACTTTTGGATGATACCTGTAGAACAAGAGCGTACCGCACCATCAAAAAAGCTGATAAGTATGATTGCATCCACTGTTTTTATGATTCCTTCCTGCTGTCCTTTTTCTAAAAGATCATACAGGGGTTTATTCTGTTTTTCATACTCGGCCAGTTGTTTTGAGAAATTTAGCTGTATGTAGCCGGACTGTTGGTACTGGTCTATAAATACCGTTTCGTCATAGTTCTTTAGCCTGTAGTTGAGCATATTGATATAAATCTGCTTAAGTGACTGCCTTATTGGTACATTAATATCAAAGTCGCGGTACATTGCCTGTGCCATTTTATCCTCTACAGCTGCATATGCCAACTGTACAACCTCTTCCTTATTTTTGAAATAGATGTACAGGGTCCCGGCGGCAATTCCGGCAGTTTTACTTATACCTGAAATAGTAACGCTTGCTAATCCCTGTTTGCCTGTAAGTACAAATACAGACTTTAAAATTTTCTCTCTTTTATCAGGATCTAATGGTCTCATATAGTAAAGTTAAATGAAAAATTATTCATTTAAAGGTAACTATGTAAATTATAACTTTTCTTTAAGGAAATTTTATGTACTATAATCTTAATGATATTCGAACCAATATGAATTCTTTTACGTCTGGCGACAAAAAAAGCTATTTCTTATTTCTAGTTTTTCATTTTCTAATTAATCTCTGTGTCCAATATCGATGTGCTACGATTTCGCCACAAAAGATTTTGAGCGATTTTATAAATATTGAAAATCGATCTAAAAGAAAAAACCCTGCAATTCTTTTGATTTACAGGGTTTACGGCTTGTTATTTGTTGATTTTGAAACGGTAAATATAGAACGGCGATTTGCCTGTATCAACTCCCCCAGTGAACGCCGGAGTTCCGCTGAGTTGATTTACCGAGACATATATATAATTGCCTCCAAGTGATAGGTTGTCCGGCCAGTTAAGGCGGGAATCGGTGATGATGCTGACAGCCTTACCTTCTTTGGTCGTCTTGCTAACGCCGTGGCTGGCCAGGTCAGTAAAATAATGAGTACCCTGGCTATCTGTAGCCGCTCCATCGCTAATGGGTTTGTCTGATGCTTTTGATATGCTGGAGGTAATTTGGAAATCGGAACTGTGGTTGCGAAAAAGCTTTGCAGGAAGCTGATACCAGGTTGTTCCGTTCATAGCCCCAAAATACAGTGTTTCACGGTCATCCGACAGTGTAATTGGGTTTATTGCTACTCTTGCTGGTCTCCCCATGAACTGGATTACTTTGCCTTCGATTACCATGTCGATGTCTTCAGATTGCAACGCTTTGGCATCACCGAACCTCCTTGCAACACCAGTGTTGAGATTAACTGCGATAATCCCGGGGTTAGCAATGTCGGCCAAGTACGCCCACCCATTCTTTTCGTCGATAGCTAAGTCCTGTATGAAGCTGCCCGTCGGAGCCACTTTTACGTCGAGTTCTATTTTTTTTAGAACCTTATTTTTTTCGATATCGAAGCACCACAGGCGGGTTCGGCCAAGCTGCTGCCCCATGTCGATTACCCAAAGATTATCGTTTTTGTCGAATACGACTCCAAGGGGTGTATCAAGCATTGAGGCATCTGGCCTACCTCCGTTTTTCTGGAATGCAGCTGATGGGTAAGCCGTATAATTTTTATCAGCTGTCACCTCGAAAAGCTGGATTTTCGGATCACCCAAAGGATGTGCCGTTGAGAATACCCTGCCTTTTTTCGACACTGCCACATTGCCGGGACGAAATGGTAGCTCGGCCACGACTTCAAGTTCGGGATTTTGACCGAGGTAGCCGGCAGAACTATTTAGCCAGTCCATACGGAGTGGCGTAAAATAATCAACGTCTATGGTATTATCTTCGAGTATTTCAAAATTGTGGTAGAAATTGGGAGGGATGATAATAACCTCTCCGGCTTTTACCACGTAGCTCCCTTTTCCTTCAATAGTAACTTTTGCACTGCCCTGTGTGATGTAAGTAATCTGTTCGTTAGGATGGTTGTGCCTGGGTACTATTGCGCCTTTTGCAAAGCGGAACGTTGCAAGCATGCCCTGCGCGCCGTATACATACTTCCTTTCAATCCCAGCAGATAATTGTTCCCATTCCAATTTGTCGTATCTAATGTGGTCGACCTGGTTGATGTTTTGAGAATAACTATTATTAGATCCCATTAGCAATAAGGTCAAAACGCCTGCTATAGCTAAAATTTCCTGTTTCATAATTTAAATATTTAGAATTTATGGCAAATTTATACTATTTTTACGCTTCAAAAAAAGTATAAATCTTCCAAAAAATAGTAAAACTATGTTGCGCGAGTCCATATACCAACCATTTGAAATCGTCATCAAAACAATGGATGAATGCCCCAAGAATGGGCACCGTCATTTGTTTTTTGAACTGGTCTATATCATTTCCGGCAGCGGCATGCAATGTATAAACCAAAATAAGTTTGCCTATAAGCCAGGGCACATGTTCCTTATAACTCCCGAGGATTGCCATGCTTTTGAAATAGCAGAAACCACTAAATTCTTTTTTTTGCGGTTCAATCAGATCTACCTTAAATCAGGATTATTAAGTCCTGACGATTTGCGAAAGATGGAATATATCCTTCATAACGCAAGCCATCAGCCGGGATGTATACTAAAAAACAGGAATGATAAGGAGGTAGTGAAATCTTTCGTAGATACCGTTTGCTCTGAGTTGGAAAATACGGATCTTTACAACCTAGAACTTGTCAGGCTTCTAGTCAATTTGCTGATTGTGATCGTGGCGAGAAATATCGCGAAATATTTACCATCGGGCCTGAAATCAAATGCTTCGGAGAAAATTGTAGAAATCCTCAATTATCTGCAATCCAATATCTATCATCCTGATTTGCTCAGGTCGGAAGTCGTAGGTAGCCATTTCGGCATTTCAGACAATTACCTAGGAAAGTATTTTAAACAACAAACAGGGCAAAGTTACCAACAATATATTGGCAATCTTAAAATTAAGCTCATCGAGGCCAGGCTTAAATTCAGCGATCTTAGAATATCAGAAATTGCGAACGAATTCAGTTTTACAGACGAAAGCCACCTAAATAAATTTTTCAGGAAGGCAAAAGGAATTAGCCCAAAAGAATTTCGAAAGCTCCACTTAATTCCAAAATTTATTTAATTCAGATCAGCCAAACACTTATAAATTTTGGAGAATATGAAAATAATCAGCACTGTGTTGCACACTTCTTTCTTTCGCTAAAATTTACGATGCTCAACAGCAATGATCTATAAATTTGTATCTTTTATGTACCTCACTTACATTTTTTAAATATGTGATAATTCTTGTTGTCTATAATTGTAAATAAGAAATTTTAATAAAAAATTTAAAAGTTTAATTTTATACTTTGATTAAAGTTTATTCAAATAGGTATTTGCTTATTAATTTATTTAAATGAAAATTTTAATTGCAAAATGTTTTAGCTTCAATCGATCCAATTGACATTATTTAGCGATATAAATTATAAAATGAGAAAAGTCAATAGCCGAAAATCATTTTAATGTAATTAGCAGCTAATTTTATCGTAGGTAATCATATTTATATATTTTTGCTAAAAACAGATTCTCTTTTGGAATACAATCAAAGCACACTTAATAAAAGTGATTTAAAAAAAATATTTGATACCTATTATGATGCATTAGTTTCGTATGGGTGTCGTTTTTTGTCATTAAGTGATGAGTGCGAAGATTTAGTTCAGGATATTTTTGTAGAGCTTTGGGAAAAAGAGCTGACATTTCCTGATGCAGTTTCTTTAAAAGTATATTTATACAAAGCAACCCGCAACAAATGCTTTAATTTTATCAAACACAGTAAGGTAAAAGATAAATATGCAGCCAATAATATACAATTACTGGAAGACGATAGTTTATTTTTAGAACAAATATTAGAAGAAGAAATAGTTCGACAACTTCATAAAGCGATTGAACTGCTTCCGGATCGTAAAAAAGAAATTATTAAATTAAGTCTCATCGGGCAGTCAAATGCCGAAATAGCAGACTCGCTGGGAATAAAACTGCAGACGGTAAAAACACTAAAATCGCAATCTTATACAATTTTAAGAGGTCAGTTTAAAGATTTAGATACCATATTATATTTTCTATTATCATAATAATGCCTCAGAATATACATACTTTTAACTATTAGTTTACTTTTTATTAAAAAAAGTTTAAAATTCAATAGTACCTTTTCTACTATTAGTTGTTCTATATAAAAGCTTAATAGAATGAAAGATATTTTTTCTATCTCAAAACTGATTATCAAAAAGAAATTGAAAATTTTAAGCGATGACGAAAAGTCTCGTTTGAAAGCATTCAATGCCGAATATCCATTTTCAAAATCTGTTGATTTTGAAAAGATAGTCCAAAAAATCAATGATTATTCTTTAGTTAATAAAGACAGGGCCTGGAAAGCAATTCTGGATAAATCTGTAAAAGAACAGGAAGTTCCTGTTTTCTCTATCTACAGATCGTGGTATAAATATGCTGCTGCTGCATCCGTTATACTATTATTTTCAGTTTCTTATTTCTTTTTCTTCAATAACGAAACTTCGGTAAAAAATCCGATTGTGGTAAATACACCAATTGAAATAGGAAACAATAAAGCAATCCTAACATTAGAAGATGGCTCTAAAGTAGCTTTGGAAAAAGGCACGAATTACAAAACATCAACTTTAAATAGTAACGGAGAACATATAGTATATGATCCTAAAGGAGAAGCAACAACAGCAATAGCAATTGGTTCTAATTATTTGACGATTCCCAGAGGAGGGCAGTTTTTTGTACAATTGGCCGATGGAACAAAAGTTTGGCTAAACTCAGAATCACAATTGAAATATCCGGTAGCATTTGTTGACGGAAAAATGAGAAAAGTAGAATTGATTTATGGAGAAGCCTATTTTGAAGTATCGCCAAGTACAGCGCACAAAGGTTCGAAATTTGAAGTTTTTACCAAGAAACAAACTGTTCAGGTAATAGGAACTCAGTTTAATATTAAAGCGTATAACGACGAAAATAATATTTACACCACGCTGGTAGAAGGAAAAGTTGCCGTAAGTATTCCGCCCAATAAAAAACAACTGTTAGTTCCCAAAGAACAATCAGATTTTAATTTGATTACCAACAGTATCAATGTTTCAAAAGTTGATGTTTACAGTTCTGTGGCCTGGAAAGAAGGATTTTTTAGCTTTAGGACAATGCCTCTTAAGGAAATTATGAAAGTTTTATCACGCTGGTACAATGTCGATGTCACATTTGAAAATAAAAAACTCGAAAGTGTAAAATTCAACGGAGTTTTACGAAAAGATCAGGATATACGAGAAATTTTAACAACCATACAAACAACCAAATCTATTAATGCCTATGAAGTGAAAAATGGAAAGATTATTATAAAATAAAAAGGGAATAAAGTCACAACCTTGGACAGTAATGCACTTTATCCCTCTTGTAAAATGTTACCTAATTAAAAAATTTAACTAACCAACATTCAAATTTATGAAATTTAAATATACTAACAATGGTTTCCCGAACAGGAAATCGTTTATGCTGTTTATTATGAAAACTTTTATATTCTTATTCTGTACAACTGTTTTTAGTTTCTCTCCGGGAAAAATATTCTCGCAGAATGCTAAAATCACGATTAGTGCAGATAAAGCCGTAACAGTTGATGAAGTTTTCGAAATGATCCGAAAACAAACAAAATATACCTTTATTTACGAAGACGGTCTTTTTGATAATATTCCAAAAGTAAACCTGACAAAAGGAGTAATTGATGCCAATGTACTTTTGGAAAAAAGTTTAAGTTATGGCAATTTCGAAGTTATTGTATCTGCCAATAATGCTATTCTTATCAAAGAAAAAGAAGTAAAAGCAGGAGATCCAATTGTTGTAAAAGGAATTGTAAAAGACAATTCGGGAAATCCGTTGCCAGCTGTAAATGTTTATATAAAAGGTTCCAAAACGGGAGTTTACACTGATTTTGACGGAAGTTTTACCATTAGGGTAAACAGTACTAAAGATGTTTTGGCATTCTCTTATATTGGTTTTAAAACCAAAGAAGTCACGGTTGGAAACATTTCTATAATCGATATGACGATGGAAGTAGACAGCTATAATTTACAAGAAGTTGTATTATCGACAGGATATCAAACAGTAAGTAAAGAGCGAGCTACGGGATCTTTTAGTTCAGCTAATATGCAAGTTTTTGACAGCCGAAGAGGAAATCAAAATGTCGTTTCGAGATTAGAAGGAATGGTTGCCGGTCTTACCGTAGTTGCTGGTCCTAAAGGTTTGGGAGGAACTAGAAATGGAAGTGGCAGTAAAAACCAAAAAAGTGTTATAAGAGGATTAAGCAGTATTCAATTAGCAACAGATCCAATTTATGCGGTTGATGGTGTTCTGGTAAATGATTTTAGTATTGTAAATCCGGATGATATCGAAGATATCACCGTGCTAAAAGATGCTGCCGCTGCCGCAATCTGGGGTGCAAAAGCATCAAATGGCGTAATAGTTATTACTACTAAAAGAGGAAAAAAGAACGAGAAAATAAGCATTAATTATAACTCCTATTTCAATTTTGACGGAAAACCGGATTTTGGTTACGGAAAAATGATGAATAGCAGTCAATACATTCAGGCGGCCAAAGAAACTTTTAATCCAACAGTTTATCCTTGGGGGTCTTTAAGCCGACAATTTGTGGCACCTCACGAAGTAATTCTTTACGATCAATATCGCGGTTTAATTTCGCAGGCAGAAGCCGATCAAAAATTAAATGCTCTTGCAGCAACAGATAATAGAAGCCAGGTAGATAACTTATGGTATCGAGATGCTTACAGTATGGGGCATACACTTTCGTTATCCGGAGGAACAAATGCTTATAGTTTTTATACTTCTGTAAATTATGTAGATACACAAAATAATCGTCCGGGAAGTGAAGGTAAAACATATAGAATCGCCATTAACCAAGACTATGATTTCAGCAAAAACTTTAAAGTATTTTTAAATTTTTCGCTTAATAATAGTTCATCATCAGAGAAGCGTCAAATAGGTATTTTAAACAGTTTTCTCCCGTATCAATTGTTTAAAGACGAACAAGGAAACAGTATAAATATGCCTTATATGTTAGGATGGAGCGAGGCCACACGTTTAGATTTTCAAGCCAGAAGCCGTATCAATCTTGATTACCGACCACTTGATGAGGTAAATTACGGATATACTAAAAATAATGATTTAGGATTTGATCTTACAGCAGGTTTTAATCTTAATTTATACAAAGGCTTAAGTTTTAAAGGAACTTATGGGTATATAAAAGTAAATGGAAATAGTAAATCTTATGATGATGCCAAAAGTCTTGCATTAAGATTACAAGTATTAGGTTTAACGGTTGCGCCAACGCTTGCCTCAACACCAGTTTATTATTTGCCAACAACGGGCGGAACTTATGTAACTGGAAATACAGAACAGTTGAACTGGACGGTTCGTAACCAATTGATTTATACCAAAAATTTCAGAGACGATAAAGATCGTTTAGATCTTCAGTTTGGTCAGGAAGCCAATGAACAAGTAGGTAGCGGAAGTTCGACAAGAATTCTGGGTTATAATGAAGCATTAGGTACATATCCTCAAATCAATTATGTCGCATTAACAAATGGTGTTTTTGGTACAGTACCAAGTTTTAGAGGCTCGTATACAACACTTCCTTTTTTACCAATTCTTGAAAAACCATCGCGTGTGAGTTCTTATTTTGCTTTGGGAAGTTATATGTTCAATCATAAATATGGTATCGATGCAAGTTGGAGGGTAGATCACAGTAATCTTTTTGGTTCAGACAATTCGGCACAAAACAAACCGGTTTGGAGTATTGGTGGAAAATGGTTTTTGGGTAAAGAAGACTTTATGAAAAACATGGACTGGATGAATAATCTGGCATTAAGAGGAACCTACGGTATTACCGGAAACTCGCCTTATGTTGGAGCTTCGTCTAATTTTGATATTCTTTCTGTGGCAACTTCTGTAGATCTTGCCGGACCATCTTTAAGAATTGGTTCTTTGGCCAACACAAAATTAGCTTGGGAAAGTACCAAAACAATCAACTTAGGGCTTGACTTTGTATTATTAAATAATGCAATTACAGGTAGTTTAGATGCATACGACAAACATACAACTAACATGTTGGGAACTGTTCCTTTTAACCCATTTACAGGAAGTGAAACTGGTCTTGGAAATATTGGAAGTCTCAAAAACAGAGGTGTCGAATTGACACTTAGAACGGTGAATTTACGTGCTAAAGATTTTAATTGGTCTACTAATTTTGTTTTCAGTTATAACAAAAATAAATTAGAATCATACTCGACTTCTCTTGCCACAACGGCGCAGGAAGTATTAGCCTTAAATTACAGATCAGGTTACAGCATGCAGCCGTTATTTGCATACGATTTTGTTGGGTTGGATAATTTAGGAGATCCAATGATTAAATTGGCAGATGGTACCATTACCAAAGATCCGAATGCTGTAAAACCGGAAGATTTGAAGTATATGGGAACAACACAGCCGGTTTTTAATGGAGGTTTAACCAATACATTTACTTACAAAGGACTTAGCTTAACAGCCAATATGGTTTATAGTATGGGCAATGTAATGAGAAATGATGTAAATACTTTTTACTCCGGAAGAATGACAGCATCTGCAGCTTTTGACGGAAACATTAATCAATCATTTGCAAATCGCTGGCAAAATCCGGGAGACGAAGCTAACACTAATATTCCGTCGTATGTTCCTCAGGCTTTTATCAATTTTGACCGAAGAAATACAGATTATTATACAAAAGGTGATATCAATGTCAGCGATGCTTCTTATATAAAAATGAGAGATATAACACTGCGTTACAGTTTTTCTGATAAAGTTTTACAATCCATGCATTTGGCGGCTTTTAGTTTGAATTTACAGATGTCGAACTTTATGTTATGGAAAGCCAATAATGCCGATATCGATCCGGAATATGCAAATTTTTCTCAGGGAGTCAGAATTATTCCACAAACAAAACATCCTGTTAACTTGAGTTTAAATATTTCACTTTAACCTACTTTAAAAAATACGGATATGAAAAAATATATAAAAATAACGTCCTTTTTAATAATACTGGTAACATCTTTAATGTCGTGTAGTACTGACTTTCTAGATGTTGTTCCTCAAGGCAGCCAGCTTGCAGTAACGACAAACGATTATGATTTATTAATGAATTATAAAAGTTTTTATTATTATGAAGCCGGAGGAGCAACTCAGGTTCCATTATGGCTTGGTGATGAAATTTCGGCAAATGGTACAGATCTGAATTCTAATAATGTTTTGGCACAAAGACTTTTTAGATGGGATGATGTCATTTATCAGCCTTCAGATGATTCGTTCTCAATGAATCGCGATTTAAGTTTAGGTTTAGGAAATATTTACACTTGTAATAAAATAATAAACGAGGTAATGAATTCTACAGAAGGTACAGAAGCACAGAAAAAATCGCTAAAGGCAGAAGCGATGGCGACTCGTGCATTTGAGAATTTCCTTTTGGTAAATTTATATGCAAAACCTTATAAAGCCTCAAGTGCCGCAACAGATCTTGGTTTTCCGGTTATTACAACTGCAGATGCTACTTTAAAAACTTTTGAAAGAGGAACAGTACAGCAGACTTACGATTTTATTATAAGCGATTTAACTCAGGCTATTACCGATTTACCTTTACAAAATACCATTCGCACACGCATGTCAAAACCCGCTGCCGAAGGTCTTTTAGGAAAAGTATATCTTTTTATGGGAAAATATACAGAAGCATTGCCTTATTTAAATGCCGCTTTTAATGATTTACAAGCCAGCTCAACAACTCCAAAATTGTACGATTATAATGTTGAATTTGCTGCCGGAGGATCATTTTTACCCATTGATTCTTATTCAGGGCCAAATGCTCCTGGAAATAACAAAAATGATTTGACAGAATCTATTCTTTCAAAAGTTTGTTACAATCCCTTTAGCGGAAACGGACCCGGAATTAACGGCTCTGCAATTAGTAACGAAACAGCAGCTTTGTATGAACCAGGCGATTTAAGATTGAACATGTATTCGGCAACATACCAATACGGCGATACAAATCCTTACGGAAGATTGCGTAAATATGCAGCACAATATACTCGCTTTGGTTTAGAATTATCAGAATTGTATTTGCTTCGTTCCGAATGTAAAGCAAGATTAAATGATCTTTCTGGCGCAGTTACCGATGTAGAAACATTGAGAAAAAACAGAATGCCAGTTGCAGTAGCTTCAGTTCCTTCGAACATTGCGGGAGATCAGGTTTCTCTAATAAAATTTATTTTAGAAGAACGTATCCGTGAATTTGCCAACGAAGGATATCGCTGGTTTGATATGCGAAGAATCTCTGTAGATTCAAACGCGGCAATTGCGGCAACTCTAAAAACTACGCACACAGTTTACGACGACTCAAATGTTGCAACGGTTTATACTTTAAGACCGGAAAGACTAACATTACGATTCCCGCAAACGTATATGAACGCAAATCCAGGAATGCAAAACAATCAATAAGAGTTAGAAAACTCAGGAAATAAATCATCAGCCTAACCAAAAATTCAGACTAAAAGAAATTTTGGTTAGGGATTTATTGCCCTTTTTTTGGTTTTCGACTTCACATTAAAAGATAAAAAAAATGAAAATTATAAAAGCAATTTTTTCTAAAACAGGAATTGTATTAGCAGCTTGCATTACATTTTCGGCAGTAAATGCCCAAAAAGCCTTTACAGTAAAAGGAAATTTAGGAAAAGACAAACAAGGAAAAATAAGAATGCATTATAAAGACGGCGACAAATATACTGCAGATTCTACCCAAATTAAAGACGGCGTATTTGTGCTGAAAGGAACAATAGGAGATCCGGCTCAGGCAACTATTGTTTTAAATCCATCGAACCCTAATGCCTGGAGTACAACAAGACAAAGTTTGGCAGATGATCAGCTAAATTTTTTCCTTGAAGCAGGCACAACAACCATCACCGGAAAGCAGGATTTGAAAACTGCTGTTGCAACAGGAGGAAAGGCGCAAAAAGATTATGCCTATATAATCAGTCTCTACGAACCTTTGAATATTGAAAACAGAAAATTGAATGAATTGGGAGCTAAATATAGAAAAGAGCAAAATGATACCGCTTTGACTAGATTAAAAAATCTGGATAAAGTACTCAAACAAAAAAGACTAGATACAGATAGTACTTTTATAGCCAATAATTCAGATAGTTATCTGGCCTTTATAACCAGTTTCAAAAAAGAATTAAAAGGAAAAGCACTGAATTTTAAAGTTGATGAATCCAGATTTAATCATTTTACCAAAGAAGTTCGTAATTCTAATGCAGGAAAAACAATTGCCGCCAGATTGACCGTTGCAAAAAATATCGACCTTGGCGCTACAGCACCTGATTTTACATTGAATGATACACTGGGAAATTCTGTTAAGTTATCGTCGCTTCGTGGTAAATATGTATTGGTTTGGTTCTGGCATTCTATGATTATGGGAAATGACAGTCAGATATTTAACGTTAGTAAAGCCTATAAAAAAATCGACAACAAAAAGTTTACCGTTCTTGGCGTATCCTATGAAAGACAGGAACAAATGAAAGAAGACAAAAATTATGAGACCGAAGTAAAAAATACCTGGAAAAAACTCATAAAAGACAACAATATGAACTGGCTTAATGTCAGCGATTATGGCGGACTTAATTTAAAAACCGGTGATCCTGTGAGTTCAGTGTCAAAAGCGTATGATCTTAATTATGCTAATATTCCGCAATGTGTTTTGGTAGATCCAACAGGAAAAATTGTACTTAGAGCTCATGCAGATAATGATCTTTTATCAAAATTGAAAAAAATTATAGGAGAATAAATTCTGTAAAAAAACAATATTAAATGTCAATATTATGAAAAAAACAAAGCACATTCTGACCTTAATTATAGTAGTATTTTCGATTTGCATTTCAACTCTTTCTGCACAGGAAAAGCCGGAAGAAAACGAATATGAAATTGGTGGAAAAATGACAATCTATCCCAAAGTAGACTGGCTGAAAGGAACTCCTGTAACTGAATTTAAGAAAGACAGTATTTATATTGTCGATTTATGGGCAACTTGGTGCAAACCATGCATTGCGTTAATGCCACACTTGAGCAGATTGAGTACACAATTTAAAGGCAAAATAGATTTTATTGCGCAAGATGTCCTGGAAGATAATAAAGAAAAAGTCGTGGCTTTCATGAAAAAAGAAGGAATCAACTGGGACTTAAAAGCAGCTTATGGAGGAGATAAAAACAGTGATTTTCATAAAAACTGGGTTGTTCCTGCAGGTGTTTTTTCTATTCCGCAAACCTTCGTCATACAAAACAATAAACTAGTTTGGCAAACCTACCCAAGCGATTTGAATGAGGAAATCCTGCAGCTTCTCGTTGACGGAAAATTTACCGTTGAAAAAGCACAGGCAATTGTAGCTAAAAATAAGGCGGCGCACTAAACTCTAGATACATTAAAATTGAATTGAAGCAGGACATTATTTGTCTTGCCAGGACTTTTATTGTCTCAACTTAAAATAAAAACTCATCAAAAAATGAAAAATAAAAGGCTGATAATTGCTTTGTGTTTTTTTATCGCATTAAAAAACTATGCCCAGAATAATTGGCAGCACAAAGATTTAAAACAAGATATGGTGTTTGGGATAAGTACAGACAAAGCGTATAAAGAATTGCTTGAGGGCAAAAAAAGCAAAACTGTTATTGTAGCAATATTAGATAGCGGAATCGATATAAAACACGAAGACTTGCAAGCTGTAATCTGGAAAAATGCCAAGGAAATTGCAGGAAATAATAAAGATGATGATCATAACGGTTATGTTGATGATTTTAACGGATGGAATTATTTAGGTTCTGAAAAAGGAAATGTTGGATTTGAAAATCTGGAACTTACAAGATTAGTCCGTCAGGGACAAAAGCGTTTTGGAGATTTAAAAACATTACCAAAAGATACTGCCGGACTTGCAAACTATAAAATACTCAAAGAAAAACTGAGAATACAATTAGCAAAAGCAAACAGAGGATTGGCTGGCGAAATGTATGTTGAAGCCGTTGTAGACAGCATGCTTACCATAATGGGAACAGAGAATCCGACTTTGGCACAAATAAAAGCTTTTGATCCTGAAACGCTGAACCAAATGGGAATGCGAAAAAGATTTATAGACCAATTGCCACAATATCCGGATTTTGCAACTTACAAGCAAAATACAATTACAAATGGAGTTAACCATTATAAAGATCAGGTAGAATTTCAGCTGAATCTGGAATTTGATCCAAGATATATTGTAGGTGATGATTACAACAATGTTTCCCAGAAAAATTATGGCAACAACGATGTAACAGGACCGGGAGCTTTTCACGGTACACATGTTGGAGGTATTGTTGGCGCAATACGCAACAACGGAATCGGAATTGACGGTGTAGCAGATAATGTGCTTTTAATGTCAGTTAGAACAGTGCCGGACGGAGACGAAAGAGACAAAGATGTCGCAAACGCTATCCGTTATGCCGTAGACAACGGAGCAAAAGTGATTAATATGAGTTTTGGAAAACCGTATTCTCCCAATAAAAAAACGGTTGATGAAGCCATACAATACGCAATGTCTAAAGATGTAGTATTGGTTCATGCTTCCGGAAATGACGGATTAAACGTAGATGTTGAACCCTCTTTTTACCCAAATTGCATCGATTTAAATAAAACCGGAAAACCAAATTCATGGATCGAAGTTGGCGCATCAGAAGCTAAAGACGATCAATATTTAGTAGCGTCATTTTCTAATTATGGCAAAAATACCGTTGATGTTTTTGCTCCCGGTGTACAAATTAATTCCACAATTCCATATTCAAAATACGCATTAAGTGACGGAACCAGTATGGCAGCGCCTGTTGTGGCGGGTCTTGCAGCACTTTTACGCTCTTATTATCCAAATTTAAATGCCTTTCAGGTTAAGGAAATTATTCTAAAATCAGTAAGTAAAGTTACGCATCCTATTCAGGTAAAAGGACAAATTGGTTCTCTGTCAGATTTTTGCCGTACCGGAGGCGTTGTCAATGCTTACGAAGCCTTAAAACTTGCTGCAACATATTAGTTACGAAATTATTACGCATTACAACACAACAAAAATATCATGAAATTTATAAAAGTCTTACTTCTAAATTTTCTCCTTTTTTTGGTTGGAATTTCATCGTTAAAAGCCCAGAAATTCCAGGCAAATCAGGAAATTGCAAAAAATACAAAAGTAACAAAAGGCGTACTCTCAAACGGTATGACCTATTATATTTATCCAACTACGGTAAATAAAAATACAGCCAGTTATTACATTATTCAAAATGTGGGTTCCATTTTAGAGAATGACAAGCAAAAAGGATTGGCACATTTTCTGGAACACATGGCTTTTAACGGAACTAAAAACTTTCCTGAAAAAGGCATTTTAGAATTTCTTCAGAAGCAGGGAGCCGTTTTTGGTAAAAACATAAATGCGTACACCGCTTACGATGAAACCGTTTATAATTTTGATAATATTCCTTCAACAGATCCTAAAGTAATAGACAATTGTCTGCTAATATTGCACGATTGGTCGCATTCGTTATTGCTAACCAATAAAGAAATTGATGCAGAACGAAATGTAATTAATGAAGAATGGAGAACCAGACAAGACGCTTCATCACGTGTTTTTAACCAGTTTGCACCGCTTTATTATAACCATACCTTGTATGCAGACCGCACGCCAATTGGCGATATGAATATTGTACAGCATTTTGAATACAATACCTTAAGAGATTTTTACAAAGATTTGTATCGTCCTGATTTGCAGGCTATTGCTGTAATTGGAGATGTTGATGTTGTAGAAATTGAGAAAAAGATTAAAACCATATTTGCTGATATTCCAGCCGTTCCAAATCCATTGAAACGTTTTCAAATTAACGTTGCGGATCACAAGGAAACCTTTTTTAAACAAGTAACAGACAAGGAAATTACAAAGTCAGGTATTTCTTTTGTGATTGTTCAAAGTCAAAAAAAAACAGATAAGACATACACTAATTTAGAGCATTCGACATTAAGAAACATGGCACTCAATATGTTGAATAAAAGACTTAGAGCACTTTCTCAAAAAAATGATTGTCCGTTTAAATATGCAAACGTAAGTTATGGACCTTTTACAACAACAAATGATGTTTTTAATTTAAATACTGCTCCAAAACCAAATAAGCAAGCCGAAGCTTTTGCAAGTGTAATAGATGAAATGGTGCGTGCGGGTAAATTCGGATTTTCTGAAGGAGAAATAAAACGAACAATCGCTTCGACTATTTCAAATTACGAAAATAACATCGAAACAGAAAAAGAACTGTCGCACAGAACAATTCTAAGCGCAGTTAAAAAAGAATACATGACAGGGGAAATTTTTTCTGATGCTAAAGCCGAATTTGAAATGGTTAAATCTATTTTAGAAACTCTGGATTCAAAGAAACTTCAAGCCGAATTAATGGCAGGATATACTGCTGAAAATCGTATTGTTGCTGTTACAGGTGTAGAAAATGAAACCAATTTAACGCAGGAAGAAGCTTTTTCTATCATTAAAAAAGCAGAAAATAATCCCGACTTAAAACCTTATGTTGATACTTATACCGAAAAATCATTACTGACAGATGTAAACATAATTCCGGGAAAAATTACAGCAGAAAAATCAAATAAAGAAATAGGAGCAACCACTTTTACTTTGAGTAATGGCGTAGTCGTTCATTATAAATTTGCCAATAAAAATGCAGGCGATGTAGAATTAAAAGCAGAAAGTTTTGGAGGATTTTCTTTGTATGAACCTAAAGATTTACCATCGGCAAATTTGACTATTTCATTGGCACAGAGTTCTGGTTTAGGTGTGTTTTCAAGTACAGATTTAGAAAAAGTTTTGGTAGGGAAATCGGTTTATTCTTCTGTAGGAATTGGCAATTTAACCGAAACAGTTGCAGCAAGTGCCAAAGTAAGAGACATGGAAACAATGATGCAATTAGTGCATTTGCGTTTTGTAAAACCACGATTCGATTTAGAAACCTTCAACATCTTAAAATCGAATATGCAAAATACACTTAAAAATAAAGACAACGACATTCGAGGAAAAATGCGCGACAGTCTAAATGCTGTTGTCTTTGGAAAAAATAATCCAAATATCAGATTGTTAAATCAGGAATTTATAGATGATTTGTCTTTTGAGAAAATGCAGAAAATCTATAAAGAGCGTTTTTCAGACGTTGCAAATTTTGAGTTTTATATAGAAGGAGATGTAACTCCCGAAATCCTAAAACCTTTATTACAAAAATATATAGCCAGTATTCCAGGCATAAAACGCACGGAAACATTTAAAGACAATAGTCTGCAATGGGTTTCAAACAAAATTGATAAAGATATTTTTATAAAAATGACATCGCCAAAAAGTGTCGTGAAGATTCAATTTGAAAGCGATTATAAATACAATTCAAAAAACAACATTTTAGCTAGGATGTTTGGCGATGTTTTAACCCTGAGATTTACCGAGAGTTTAAGAGAAAAAGAAGGAGGAACTTATGCAGCACATGCAAATGGTAACATTATCAAACTGCCGAAAAATACCGCTTTGTTGTCTATCAATTTTGACTGTGATGCTGATAAAGTAGAAAAATTGCTTCCGATAGTATATCAGGAAATCGAAAAGATGAAAAAAGGAGAATTTGTAAAAGAAGATATCGAAAAAACAAAAACAAATTATCTCAAGGAAAGAGAAGACAGTAAAAACTTCAATAGTTATACGATGGAATTAATGTCTAATTTTTTTCAGAATAACATCAATAATGATGATCCTGCAACGTATTCAGGCCTTATAAAAAATATTACGGAGAAAGATCTACAGGATTTTACGAGTTCATTTTTTAACAAAGTAAAAAGTTACGAAGTGGTTTACAAGCCCCTGTAAACTTTAGATAATCTTATAATTTGCCCTCTACATTTAAATATTTTGAATTAGTATTTTAGTTTTTAAAGTGGTTTTTTAAGGGATTGTTGTGTAGAGCAATCCCGTTTTTTTAATGATAATTTATGAGAAAGAAAATATTTCTGACAGGTTTATTTTTGTTGTTTTCACTATTTACAACAGCACAAGTCTATAATCCTGTAAAATGGAAAATGAGTGTTGAGAAAATTTCAGATACGGAATATGAGTTAAAAATGAATGCCAAAATACAAGAAACATGGCATTTGTATAGTCAGAATGTTCCTGATGGCGGACCGCTTGCAACACATTTTACATTCGAAAAAAGCGCCAATTATAAAGTAATTGGTGAAGTAATTGAAGAAAGCGGTAAAATCATTAATGATCCTGTATTTAAACTTCAAATCAAGTTTTTTGAAAAAGAAACCATCTTTAAACAACGAATAAAAAGTGTTGGTAAAAAGCCATTTGAGATAAAAGGAGAGTTAGAATTTATGGTTTGCAACGACCAAAGCTGTCTGCCGCCAACGTATGAAAATATTCTTTTCAGTATAAATCCAACTATCGCAGGAAATTCAAAAGAAGAAAATAGCAAAACTAAGCTAGAACCTGTTTTTGTAGATACAGTTTCAAAAAAGGTTGTTGACAAGACTGCTGCTATTCAGAAAACACAAATTAAAAAAGAAAAATTGGCTGTTTTAGCCGAAAAACAAAATTCAGGAAGTTTGTGGTCGATTTTTCTATTGTCATTATTATCGGGTTTTGCAGCGTTATTAACGCCTTGTGTTTTTCCGATGATTCCAATGACCGTGAGTTTTTTTACCAAACAAAGTAAAAACAAAACAGAAGGAATTAGAAAAGCGATTTTTTACGGAATCTCCATAATTGCAATTTATATTTTTCTGGGAGCGATTGTTACATGGGCTTTTGGTGCCAATTCTTTAAATGCATTGTCGACAAACGTTTGGTTTAATGTGTTGTTTTTTATTCTCCTTTTAATTTTTGCCTTGTCTTTTTTAGGCGCTTTCGAAATTATGCTGCCCAATGCATTGGCGAATAAAGCAGATAGCAAAGCAGACAAAGGCGGGAGTATTGGTATTTTATTTATGGCATTGGCATTAGCCATAGTTTCTTTTTCGTGTACAGGTCCAATCGTAGGAACTTTATTGGTACAAGCCGCTTCAAGAGGGGGGCTGGCGCCTTTTGTTGGAATGTTTGGTTTTTCGTTGGCATTGGCTTTGCCTTTTACGTTGTTTGCGGCATTTCCGGGATGGTTAAATTCTCTTCCAAAATCTGGAGGGTGGCTGAACACTGTAAAAGTGGTTTTAGGATTTTTAGAACTGGCACTGGCATTTAAATTTTTATCAAATGCTGATTTGGTTTTGCAATTACATTGGCTGGAACGCGAAGTATTCCTATCGATCTGGATTGGTATTTTCGCAACCCTGGCACTTTATTTATTTGGAAAAATCCAATTACCGCATGATAGTCCGCTGTCGTCTATTAGTGTAGGCAGGCTAAGTCTTGGTATTGTTGTTTTATCCTTTACGATTTATTTGATTCCGGGCATTTGGGGTGCGCCACTAAAAATAATAAGTGGTTTTCCGCCACCATTAAACTACAGTGAGTTGCCAAACGAACTGGGAACTTCAGGTTCAAATGAAACAAAAGAATCTTTACCTGAAGGCGCAGAATTTGGTCCGCATAATATTGTTGCCTTTACAGATTATGACATGGGAATGAACTATGCAAAAAAAAAGGGAAAACCTGTTATGATTGATTTTACAGGTCACGCCTGCGTAAATTGCCGTAAAATGGAAGACAACGTTTGGTCTGATAACAAAGTATTGAGTATCTTGAAAAATGATGTTGTTTTAATCTCTTTATACGTCGATGATAAAAGAGAATTGCCTCCAGGAGAACAGATTATCTCTAAAATAACAGGCAAGAAAATAAAATATATTGGTCAGAAATGGAGCGAATTTCAAACGCTGACTTACAAAACCAATGCGCAGCCTTTGTATGTTTTGGTCGATAATAATGGCAAAAAATTAAATGAACCAACTGCTTATAATCCGGATATCGAATATTATCTAAATTGGCTAAAATCAGGAATTTCAATTTTCAATTGATTCTTCGAAGTTAATAATCCATTTTACTTCATTGTAGAATGGATTTTTGTTGCATTAATATTTAACTTGTAAAGTATTATCAAGACCAAGCTGTAATACCAATGATAGTTAGCTATCCTAAACTTTCTAAAAAGGTCACTTATAGCTGCATTTAGAAAATGTTAATAATATTCGAACCTAAATTCTGGAATACTTGATTTTATTAGGTTTTTGGTTTTGTAAATTGCTATGTGCGACGATTCTGCCACAAAACTTAAAAAGTAAATCGTTTAAATATTTTCAAGCTGAATTTTATAGTTAAAATTATCGACCGATGAAGAGGGATTCGAACCTAAGCTTCTTATCCCGCTCTTATACTGCATTTGTAATATTTTTTTGACACTGAGCCACGAATATGCCATCAAAATTCAAATTGTCAATTTTAAGACTGTTAAGTTGTTTAACTTATTTAAAATGAATGCTATAATTCGATTAGTCACATGTAAATAAAACTTTCTATAAAAAAACTGAAAACGGGAGCTTTAACTTTTTTTGGTAAAAAAGGTATCTACTCCAAATCTATTTTTTAAAAATTAGTAAATGTAAAACTAAACTATCTTTTGTAATTTAGGGTTTTATAATATCGGTATAAATGATCGTAAATTATTAGCTCATACATTCTTTGCTTAGAAGTATATTGTCTATTAATCATCATATGGATATGACTTGCTAAAAAAAGATTCTAATGGAATTTCGATTTTAGTTTTAATATCTAAAGCTTTCTCAGCAATATTTTTAGATTTTTTATTTACAACTTTTACAATTCCTTCGAAATTATTATTTGACGTAGTTGACAAAAAATCATCTATTTGAGAATATAGTGATTGGTAACTTTTATACATTTCTTTTTTCTGTTCTTTATCTGTGTCAAATTCTATTTTGAAAGAAGCTTGTAAATCATTCATCAGTACAAATTTTTCTTTATCAGATAATCTAAATGAATTTAGAAAAGAATCAATTGAATAAAAACTAAATAACAATTGTGTGTCTTGTTTGACAAATTGAGATTTAAGTTTGATGTAGCGTAATATCATCTTACTATCTTCCCAAAAAAGAAATTCTGAATCTAGCATCGTGTTTTTACCATATCTTTCTATCTCTCTTTTATAAGTTTCTGTTTGTATATTCCAAACTAAATTTTGTTCTAATAATTCATTGAAAAGGGAATAAAAAGATCTAATAACTCTAGTTAGGTGTTTTGTGTCACTCACCAAAAAGCGAATACGAACATGTTCATCAGTATCTTTGTATCGAATAAAGAACCATTTTTGGATAACCTTTTTGCGTTGTAAACCTGAAATAATAGGGTTTAAATTTTCTAATAAAATATAATCAGATGTTTTTACACCAGTATAAATTTTATAATACAGCCATTCACTGCCAAGACAAAAATCTCTTTGCATTTTTACTTTTTTTCTTTGTAATACGATAGTATGATCTGGTTAGAAAAATGATCTTTTGCAGTATTTTGTACAACAGATTTTTCTGTAAATAAAAATTCTTCTATAAAAAATTCTTCTTTGTGTTTGATTGATTTCAGGAATAGTTCAATACAAATTGGTGATTCAAAATCAAATAATAATGTGTTGTCAGAATAAACCCAATTTGTAAATCGTGGAATACTTCGTTCTAATCTCCATTTTAAAAATTCCTTTGATAAATCATTTTTATTAATCTTATAAAATAGAATGAGTTCTTTTTTTCTAACTTTCCATTTTGCTTTCGAAAGTATAATTTCTCTATAAATAACTCTTGGAAAAAAATCGTAATGAGATTCCAGAATTCCCCAATTAAAAGAATAAACAGGTTTGATATCTTCTAATTGAAGATGGCAGAGAAAATTATAGATGGGCAGAGAACTGCTTGAAGAGAAATTATGAGCGTTTGATAAGCAGGGTACTATCTCTTTATTGTGTTTTTTAGAGCGTAAAATAATTCTATTTGATTTAACAGATATATATAAATCTTTTAGATCCAGATTATCTTCTTGAGCCACGCCCGATTTGCACAAATAACTAATTTCATGTTTTCGAAGAATCGGTCGTTTTAAGATATTTCCTGTTCTTGATTCAGTAATGTGTACAATTTCTGCCAGAATCTTTGCCTGATGATATTCGTTTTCTTTTTTAATAATCTCCTTTGTGAGGTTATAAATTTCGTTATTACCATTACAAAAACGGCCTAATAATTTTGCAGCACTTACACTCCCGGTTGAAGTTAAAGCAATTTGTTCATCATTAAAAAATTCAATAATTACGGAAAAAGTGGCAGGAATATCTTTTAAATTCGAATCAAAATCAGGAAAATCTTTTTCAGATAATACAATACTTTTTTCTCCTTTGAATATACTATCATGTAGTTTTTGCTGTAAAATTAAATCAGTAGAGTTCCAGACTTGATTTTTTTCGTTTGTCTTCTTAGATTTAAATGAAAAGCTTTCCAGTATTTCGTGACTGTCATTCATTTCATGGTTTTGTAAATAACCTATTCCAGTTTCAGTATCTAATACGATGCTTAAGGGCAGTTCTTTAGATTCGTATCTTTTAGTAAAAGCATTTCTGAAATTTTCCAGAGTTTCGACTTTTTTATGTTTCTGAATACCGTTTAAAAACTGAATGGCGCTTAACACTTTTTGCGAAACTTTTTTATTTAAGTTATTTCTTAAAGTGCAAATATTTAAATCGGTTTGAAAAAGGTGTTTTTCTTCGTAATCGGTCCCTATTTCTGTAATGATTTCCTTAATTTCTTTATAAAGTTCCTCAGGCGGTGACAAAGTATTATCTAAACTGACAACTTTCTTATTAAGATTTTTAAATAATTCAGTTTCCTTAGTAAAAGAAAGAATAGAAGTAAAGATGTTTATTATCCTTTTCCATTCATCATTTCCTGTTACAACTGCATCTAATTCACTAATTAGAAACTGAAAATCTATTAGTTTAAAAACAAATGCTTCGGCTTGTTCTTTTTCTGAATCATTGGTTGCTAAAAACGATATCATTTCATTTATAGTGATTCCTGATTTTGCTTGTACTATTATTTGCTCTAACAGCTTAGATTTACGTAATGCAGAAATGTTATGTTCTCTTTTTGCATTGACATATCTATATTCAGTAAAACGGTAAAAATCGCCTATTTCATAAATTGAAGAATTAGGAAAATATTTTAAATGAAGTGCAATTTCTTTTCTCTTCGCAATATCCTGAAGCATTCCAACCCAATATTGCATATCAAATTGTGTAAATCGCTTATGCTTTTGAGGAGAGTCTATTGTAATATTGGTTTCAAAATCGAGTTTTCCGACTGAACATCCTGCAAATAAGCCAAAAGGTGTACAGCGAGAGGACATTCTCGCGGTATACTTTAACAAAGTAAGTTCTAAAGCTTGTTTTTTTTCGTTAGATATTGAAGAAGTTTTCAGGGCCCATTTGTCTAGTTCTCTTCGTAATTCAGGAGAAGCTAAATTAATGGCTTCTTTTACTATCTCATTTTTATAGAATTCTTTTGCTTTGTCAGAAGAATAATCTTCGATTAACTCCAGATAAGAAGATAATGGAAACAAAGGTGCTCTAAGCACATGTTCTGAAAAAGATATAATTTTATAATGGGACATTATTTGTTTTTACTAACTTTTTCGGCAAGTTTCATAGCATTATAAATGTTTAAAACTTTACCAGATTTTGATAATTCTGAAAATGGAACTTTCTTATCTTTTGTACCAGGCACAATTACTTCAAAATTATAAGATGTTCCAGAATCGAGAATAATTTGTTTAACTTTTGCAACTTTAAGATTTGGATAATATAGCCAGATTAATGCCGCTGCTCCGCAAACCATTGGTGCTGCCATTGAAGTTCCGGAATCAAATTTATAAGTATTACCAGCAGCTGTAGAATATATTTCATCTCCTGGTGCAAACAAGTCAACGTTTTGTTTGCCATAATTAGAAAAATCAGACACAAAGTTACTATTGAGTTTATGAGTAACAGATCCTACAGTGATAAAATTTGAACTTATTTCTTTGAAATTTTCAAAATCATTATCATTTGGATAAGATGGATTTTCATCAATATTAAGTCCGTCATTTCCTGAGATATGAACTAATAAAACATTATTTTTTTCGGCATATTTTATGGCATCAAATACCCATTCTTTATGTAAAGAGAATTCTTTATAAAAAGACATGTTAATTATTTTAGCGCCATTATCTACCGCATATCTTATTGCCATAGCGATATCCTTATCATGTTCATCTCCAGATGGTGAAATGCTCAAAGGCATGATTTTTACATCTTGCACAATTCCTTTTATACCTATATTATTTTTTCTGTTTGCTCCAATAACTCCAGCCATTTTTGTACAGTGATCCTGAAAAAGTCTATGTCCTGCTTTATTATTACTTACATTATTATTGCCATAACCTTTTTCTAAAATAGCAGGATTATCACCTATCAATAAGCGCTCATTATACTCTATATTAAGATTCTTATTTACAACTGAATCCAATTGGGTTTGCATATCCTGAATATCCTTCAGCGTATTTTGATTCATCTCCAGACCAGAAATCATACAACCAATTAGCGCACCTAAATCTCTATCATCACTATCGCGTCTTTGCTTAAAAGTTTTATCATTTATCTTATATTTTTTATACATACTATCCAACTGTTTGAATGTATAATCCTCTTTAGGGAAAAAGTGTTTTAAAGTGTCTTTTGTTATAGGATAAAGTACAGCTTTATAATTTAAAGATTTAAACCAATTTCTATAATACTTGTTTTTTTCCTCCAGCTTTCTTTCAGCTCTTTGGTATTCTTTATACTTAAATAGATCCTGGGTATTTATTTGAGTTTCCGTTTTATTTTTAAATAATGGTTCCCAATCTCTCACAATACGGACATATTCATAATTACTCCACACAACATAACCGCCACTTTTGGTTCCCGTAAAACTCCATCCATTTATATCATCTATATAACCATTATCATCATCATCAATACCATTATTAGGGATTTCTGTGTCATTTGTCCAGATTTTCCCCTGTAAATCTTCATGTTTCAGATCAATTTGAGTATCTATTACAGCAATAATGATATTGTTATTTTTAGGTTTTTTTTTGTTTAAAGCATACCATTTTTCCAATGAAATCCCCGGAATAGTATCTTCCATATAATCTTTTTGATACCATGTTTGTAATTCTGACGATTTAAGCTCGTCTTTAGGATTTAACTTGATATACGAAATGCTTGAATCCTTTGTTGGTTTACAACTGATTAGAAATAAAAGAAATAAGATTACATTGTAAAATGGCTTCATCTGCTTTAAATGATAATTTTTAATACGTGCATTTTAATTTACCTACAATCTCCGGATGATTTTTGACCTTTATTACCAGTACCATCAATTGGATCGTCTCCAGGAGCATTTCCTCCTTTAATTACATGCAAATTTTTCAATTTTGCTACTTCAAATTTTTCTAAATTAAATTTGTTAATTGCTTTGTTTTCTTTTCTAGGTTTCATTTGTATGAATTTTGTTTATTAGTATAGCCGCAAATATATAGTGGCCTTATTCATAAAAAGTAAAATAGTTTATTTTCCTTGTCGAAATTCAGGAATTTCTGGTTTTTTATTGTTTTAAGTTTTTGTTAATTAAGGATTTATGCTTGTTTATCCATATCCAGCTCTTTGATAAAATAGGTGGGTTTTATGCCTGTTTTTTTATAAAAAGCTGTTGAAAATGATTCAGCATTGTTAAATCCAAATTCTAAGGCTAATGCCTGAATAGTATATTTTCTAAGTTTATTGTTTTCTTTTAATTGTACGATAGCGTACTCTATCCTTAAAACATTTATATATTGAATAAATGTTTTTCCTTTAAATACATTTACAATTTTGGATACATATTTACTATTCGTTTCAAATATTGTTGATAATGTTTGTATGGTAATATTAGATTCAAGATATCCTTTGTTCTTTTCAAAAACTTTGAGTTTTTGTAAAATATGGTTTATTAATTCCTCGCCAATACCAATATCTCCAGTTTTTACTATATTATTGATAGTTTTTGTGTCATTATTTCCGATTTGGTTTTCTTTGACTTCTAATGATTGATTAATTATTTTTTTAAATCGCGTTTGATACTTTTTTTTAAGTTGGTATTGATGCAATCCAAAACCTGAAATAAATATAATAGCAGTAAATAAAAATCCTAATCCCCAATAAAACTTTCTTTGTTCATTATTAAGAAACTCAATAACACTTTCTTTTTCTGAAATTAAATGAGGAGTATCGTATTCTTTCTGTACCAGTTTATTTAATTTCTTATAATTTTTTTCCAATACACTATTTATAGCCATATAGGCTGTTGTGTACTTTAATTGGTTTTCCTTGTCTCCTAAATTTTTATAATATGTAATTAAAAACGGATATCCATCTATAAATTCGGTACTTATTTCTTTTGTTACTTTATAAATAGAATCAACTTTAATAAAATTTTCTGCTGCTATTGTTTTTTTTCCTAACCCATCATACACTTTTCCTAAATAAAAATAAGCTGCCAATACATTTCCAACGTTATTATACTCTATCATCTTTGGTAATGCTTTATGAATGCTGTCTAATGCAACTTTATAATTCTTTTTTAATGCTTGGTTTGCTCCCTCGTTTAAGATAAAAAGGTATTTATATTCTTCATTCCTGGTTATGTTAGATTCTCTATATCCTAGTTTATTATAATATGTAGTTGAATCGGTATTCTGTAATGATTTATAACAATCTGCCAATCCAAAAAGAATATCCTGATATCTTCTGGAATACTTAGAACTCCTTACATCTACAGTGTTGTAATAACGGTAACATTCTTTAAAAATATCTAATGCTTCATTATAATCGCCTAAATCTTCAGATTTAGTTATGGCAATATACTCTCTTACTACATAATAATAATCAGTATTAGTCTTCAGTGCTATTTTTTCGGCTTGATTATAATTACTCATAGCCTCTTTAAACTGATATTTTATTTTAAGAAAATCTGCTTTTTCACAATAAGCTGCTACAGGAAAGTATTTATCGCCTGTGTTTTGAGAATATTTAATAACACTATCCAAATACATAATAGCCTTATTGGTATCAGTTTTATAATATAAAAGTGCAATTTGATAATTAGCTTTTGCTTTTCTGATGTTGCTATTTTCCCTTATGGCCTTGGTCATATATGCGTTTGTATATGATATTTGCTTTTTAGGATTGCCTTCATTCTGGAAATATAGATCATGTAACGCATCATAAGATAATTTTGTTAGATCTTTTTTTTGCGATTGCCCTAATAATGTAAAAGATGTCAGAAATAAAAAAAGAATTTTATTCCATTGTAAGTAGGTCATTGAAGTTGGCTTTTGACAAAAATACAGTAAATGCAGTAACTTTTAATTTAAAATAATTGATTTTTCTTATAAAAAATAAATAATTGATTTTTAGTTATTTATGGGTTTTTGAATGTCGAAATTCACGAAAATCAATGTCTGAATTCAGGAATCTCGAGAGTAATAGTTTGCTAGACTTGTATTACTATTCTAGTTTTGGCTTCAGAAAAATCACACTATTTATTTCAATGAAAAAATATATTATTGTCTTAATGCTTATTTATAGTTCAGTTTCGTTTTCACAGATTAAAGTATCAGGTAAAATTGTTAATCATGAAAACAATCCTATCGATTTAGCTGAAGTTTTATTGATAAATAAAGATTCAATCGCTAATGAAAGCGAGTTAACTAATTCTAATGGTGAATTTACAATTACAATAGAAAAAGGGGATTATCTTTTACAAATAAAACAATTTGGAAAAAAATTATATACTTCAAAAATAGAGTTAACACACGAACTCGATTTGGGAGTCATAAAAATTAGTCAAAAGACTGAAATGTTAGCTGATATTGTCGTTCAGGGTAAAAAACAAATAATAGAAAGAAAAGTTGATCGATTGATATTTAATGTAGAAAATACCATCTCGGCTAATGGTGGTGATGCCATTGATGCGTTAAAAATCACTCCTGGCGTTAGGGTACAAAATGATGCCATCAGCATGATTGGCAAGAATGGCATGGCAGTAATGGTTGATGACAGATTGATACAACTCTCTGGTGATGATTTAGTAAATTTTCTAAAAACCATCTCGTCTGAAAATATTAAAAGTATTGAAGTGATTACTACGCCACCTGCAAAATATAGTGCAGAGGGCAATAGTGGGTTGATAAATATAAAATTGAAGAAAGCGAAAAAAGATTCTTGGAATGGTGCTCTTGGCACCAGTTTCACTCAAAGAGTTTATTTTTCAAAAAGTGTGCTAGGCAATTTTAATTACAACAAAAACAAATTGTCGCTTCAAAGTTCTATTAATGTTGGAAATGTAAATACTTTGAATGTCGATAATAACAAAACCTACTACGAGAAAGAATTGTGGGCGAACAATAATCCAAGGAAAATCAATGATAAATTTTCAAGTCTCAATGCAGCAATTGACTACGAAATTACTCCAAAATGGTCAACAGGAATCCAATATCTTGGAAGTTTTTATAAAATGAATATAGACACTGACGGATTGGCTACCATTATCAATAACGAGAGCCAACAGATAGATTCTTATATTAAGAATAATGGATTTTCCACAACTGGTCCGAGATTAAATTCGCTAAATTGGCACAACATTTTTAAATTAGATACTATTGGTACAAAAATAGCAATTGATTTAGATTATTTCGATTACAAGGCAACAGACGAAAGTAATTATAGAGGAAATCATTTTGATAATCAATCTATAATTATGCCTGATACTTATTTTGCAGGGATAAGCTCAAATACTAATAATATTGCCAATTTTTCGGGTAAGATAGATTTTGATGTACCAAAGAAATGGGCTATAATGAATTTCGGAGGAAAAGTTTCGCAATCGAAAACAAAAAATAATGCTTCTTTTTATTATAATGAAACAGGAACTCCAATTTTAGACCCTAAACAATCAAATGCTTTTGATTATACTGAAAATACAGAAGCTCTTTATTTTTCTGCAAACAAAGAAATAAGCTCAAAATGGTCTGCGCAAGTAGGATTAAGGGCAGAAGCCACACAAACCAAAGGATATTCTATAAATAATAACCAAACCAACGAAAATAATTATATCAAATTCTTTCCGACAGCTTATATTAGTTATAAGGCAGATGAAGATAAGATCTTGTCATTAAACTATAGCCGACGTATATCCAGACCAAATTATGAACAGTTGAACCCGTTTATAATACGTGAAAATGAATATGTTTATATAGAGGGTAACCCTTTTTTGAAACCTTCTTTTTCTGACAACTTCGAGCTTACCTATGGGTACAAAAAACTGGAGAGCAAATTGACTTTCTCCAATAAAATTGATGGTTTTAAGCAATTAGGAATAGTTGAAGCCTCTACTAATATTGTACATTATTTTGTATTAAACTTTATAAATGTCAAAGAATATGGTATATCTGAAAGTTATGTTTTTGATAAATTGAAATGGTGGACAAGTACAAACTCTTTTTATTTTGGATATTCGATTGCTAATTCGACTTCAGCAATAACGGTCGCGCAACAAAAAGGATATCAGTCTTATTTTACGACCAATAATGATTTTATACTAAATGCAGACAAATCTTTTTTATTTAGTTTAAATTATTGGTATAGTTTTCCAGGAGCAGTTAGCTTGTCGCATAGTACTGCTTCACAATCATTGTCACTATCACTAAAATATATGTTGCTCAGCAAAAAACTTCAGTTAACACTTACTGGAGAAGATATTTTTAAAACAGAAATCGCTACTTATACCAAATATAGCAATGGTATAAAACAAGAATTCCGTAATTATTACGACAGCCAAATGGTTCGATTATCGCTAAAATATAAATTTGGTAATAAACAGCTGAAAGTTCAGGAAAGACGTTTTGGAAATGAAGAAGAGAGATCCAGGGTTGAAAATTAAAAAAAGATTTAAACATTCTCGAGTCATGACAGAAAGCTACTGTTGTGTATTTAGTTTGTTCTAAATAATGCTTGCGCAAGCGATGTCCAAAAAGGAGTTTACGACAATAAAAGGTATTCTATTATTTCTAAACAATTAATATTTAAATCATGAAAAAAATTCAATTAAAAAAGGGATTACAAATTAACAAAGATGCAGTTTCAAAATTACAAGAAAATCAAATGAAAGATATAAAAGGTGGACAGGCTCCAGCTGCAGTTTCTTGCGATGATCATTCTTGCAACAAAAAATAATAGACTGATTTAATTTAGAAGCAGTCGAAGGTTTTTTCGACTGCTTTCTTTTTACAATTACCTCTTTAAAATACAAACTTAAGTGTGCACGTAACATAGTTTTATAGTAAAATAAAGTAATTAGTCTGCTTTTTTAAACTAGAAAACCAGCCATTATTTTTTGCAACAGCCTAAAGTATCTTTTTAAACAGGTTTATGATTCTGGCAATATTTTTTGTTGAATTGTTAGAATTGTAAAATTGATAGTCTTCAACAGTTACAGCCTTTTTTTTTAATGCTTTTTTTGTAAAATTTAATTTTGTAATTAAAAATGGTTAAAAATCAATATATTACTGAATCTCTTATCAAAATAGATGAAATTCAAAAAAGTATATCAAAGAGTGAGGATTTAATTAATTACATTGGTTATTCTGATGGAATACTTGGTTTTTCATTGTTTTATTATTACGAATATTTATACTCAGCAAAAGAAAAATCTCTTCAAACTGCAGTCTATTACTTGGAACAGTCGATGTCTAAACTAGACGAAAATTATAAAAGTCCAAATCCTCAAATTGAAATCGTAGAAATTGGTTTATATCTAATGTTTCTCTATAAGAAAGAAATATTAAGCGATGACATTTTAGATTATTTAAATGATTTAGACGATGTTATCGAAGCCAACTTACTAAAAAAAATAGATGAAGGAGATTTAGGTTATACGGCTGGTCTTTTGAAAGTAGGCTATTATTTTGTTAAAAGAGAAAACAATAACAGAAATTACCTACTTCATAAAATTCTTGATCGTATAGAGAACTTATCTTTATTTGAAGGGGATCTCAGATATTGGAAGTTTAACTTTAGAAATCCTAAAAAACCATATGTAGAATTAGGATTAGGACATGGTGTGGCAGGGGTAGTATCTTTTTTGCTTCATTTATTTAAAGCTGGAATAGAAACAGAACGTTGTGAAGTACTCCTGAACTCAAGCATTGCTTTTCTCTTATCACAGAATAATAAATCTGGGGTCAATTGGTTTCCTGTAAATGCCTTTGAGAATGATAGTTATGAATATCAGAACCTTTCTTATGGAGATATTGGTATTGGATATATTATATATAAAGCGGGCGAGATTTTAAAAAATAAAGATTATTGTGAAGAAGCTTTATTAATACTGGAAAATGCGGCTTGTTTTAGGGATGAAGATAGGAAATATATAAGAGATGCTAATTTAATTTATGGAGCCTCGGGATTATATATAGTCTTTAATTTGCTATATGATTTAACACAGAATGATAAAATTTTATGCGCTAGAGATTATTGGTATAATAAGATTTTAGAATTTGGTAATGAGCCTGACTCCACTGATTCTGCGGGATACAACACTTACTTCAATGGGATTTACGATTATGCACAACTGGGATTTTCACAAGGAGTAGCCGGGATAGGTATGGCATTAATGACGAAGGAAATAAAGATAGACAATGACTATTTAAGCTTTTTAAATTATGATTTATAAAATTAATGAAACCGAAGATAAAGCAATAGATTTAATTGAATCCTATAACAAAAAGATACTGGCTTTTGATTTCAATTCTATCACAGATGATTTGTTAAGAGGAAAGTTGGGTGTAATAATATATTTGCTATCACTTTATGAAACTACCAATGATACAGTTTATGTTGATAAAATAGCTGAATTACTAGAATCCATATTTGAAAACTGTGATACTCAAGCAGAGAATAGTTTATATTCTAATGCTACACTATCATATGGTATTACAGGGTTAGGATATGTGTTGACTATTCTTATGGAATTTGGAATTTTAGATGAGAATTTTAAGCAACAAATTGATACTATAAGCGAGATAGTTTATGAGAAAGCATTAAAGATGGTTTCCGAAAATAATTTTGGCTATTTCAATGGATCTATCGGTATTCTTTTTTATTTAATAACCGTAAACGATGCACAAAAAATCGATAACATTATAGATTTATTGTTTGAGAGATGCAAAAACGATGAGTTTTTGTTTTATACAGAAATGGACGATTCTTATGTCGAAGGAATGAATTTTGGGTTAAACCACGGTCATCTAGCCCTTATCCAAACACTATTAACCATTTCTGAGAGTAACAGCAAAGCTTTATTTATTATCAATAGTTGTCTAAAAAACATCAACTCAAATTTAGACTACGACTATAAAGTAGAGCATACTCATATATTTAAACCTTATAAAATTTTCTTCAAAGAAAACGCATTAGTAAGACATCAAAATAATAGACTTTGTTGGTGTAATAGTGATTTGTCTTTTTCTTATATACTGCAAAGAACCGGGATGTTACTTAAGAATCCAGTGAACTTATCGTTGTCAGAAATCATTGGAAAGGAAACTACCAAAAGAAAAACATTTAAGACTACAGGAATAGAAAATCATCATTTTTGCCATGGTAGTTCAGGGGTGGCACAATTGTATAAAGAATTATCACTATTAGATCCTGAAGAATATTACGAGGAGAGTTATAACTATTGGATTGATAGAACCTTAGTGTATATGAGCATAGATAATAATGACGATTTAACCAGTTCAGATCTATCTTTATTATATGGTAAGTTAGGTACATTAATGGTTATAAATAACAAAATTGACAAAAAAAAATATTTAAACTTTTTAATTTAAAGATATGAATCCAATAAAATTAGGTCTAATAGATTTAGGATATAGAGAAATTAATGCGGTAAATGCCATAGAAGAAATTATTGAATATGCAGTAGAGGCAGAAAGACTTGGATTTTCAAAATTTTGGCTGGCAGAACATCATTACTACCATATAAAGAACCATCCTTATACTACTCCCGACATATTAATCTCATTAATTGCAGGGATGACCGAAACAATAAAGATCGGCTCGGCAGGTACTTGTGTAAGTGTACATTCGCCGTATACGGTGGTTACAAATTATAAATTTCTTAATAATTTATTTTATGGACGAATAAGTTTAGGACTTTCCAAGGGTTTTCCAGACAGCTCGGCTATAAATCAAATGTTAAATAAAGAACTGAAACTCGGAAATAGTATTTCGTTTTTTAAACAAAATTTAAACACGATTATTGATCTTTTAGACAATGAAGAAGAGAATCTAAATACCAAGTCTATTTTAATACCTCCCTATGGTGGATTAAGACCCGATTTATGGTATCTGTCAACCTCCTTCACGAATTTTCAAGAAGCTATAGATTTTAAGTTGAATTATTGCGTTTCTATTTTTCATAATTTCGGACAGGATATTAATAATTTAAACATTAAAAAAGAGGAAATAATGTTGCTGAAGGAAAGTTTTTACAAGCAACATGGCTATTATCCAGAAGTAGCAATTTCTTTGGCAATAATATTAAAAGATACTTTGGAGGAGGCTGAAAATCAGTATAACGTGTCAATGGAATACGTGCTCAAAGAGGCAAAAGAACCATTTTATATTATACCAACTACATTAGAATTGTTACATGAGCGTCTAGAAAAATACCAGAATGACTTTGGGATTGATGAATTTATAATTTATGATTTATCCTCTACCAACGAAGAAAAAATCAAAAATATTCAATTAATCGGCGAAAGATTTAATCTATCAGTCGAAGCAACTGTATAATTTATGAATTCTATTTGTAACTTAGAAAATGCATTGATAAGAAGGCCGCTGTATTCTTTTAAAGAATATGGCTTGATTCCCAGTGATACAGAAAAGTTAGATACATTTATAAACGAATTATGGAAAGATGTTATTTTTAAAGAAGCTTTGCTATTGGCTTCTTCGGAATTGTATCACGAATGGGAAAAATTAATTATAAGTAACAACTCAGAAAAAAGTAAAGTCTTAAAAATTAATTTTTCTATCCTAAAGTATTATATACGTATAACAACTAGAAGTACTCCTTTTGGTTTATTTTCCAGCTATTCCGATTTTAAAATTGAAGACGAAATCGCATCAGATAGCGAATTTAGAACAAACGAGGATAGATTAGAAAGATTTACAACTTTTGATTTGGCTTTTCTTTATAACCTTATTCGTAATATAAACAATACTATTTCCGCTAGGGAAATACTTAGTTATTCTATAAACAATTCTATTTATAAAATAGGAGATAGTTATAGATATGTTGAGGTACTATTTAAAAATAACAAAAGAGAGCATGTACTTACATCTTTAGAATCGGATGAAGTATTAGACTTAATTTTTTCAAATTGCGAAACTCCTCGAACAATCCATGAATTGTCGAATCTTTTGGTTGAAAATGTTGAAGAAGTTACTTATAACCAAGTTGCAGAATATATAAATGGCTTAATCGATTCTCAAATCTTAAAAAGTAATTTAGACATCTGCCTGAATGAAACTTCTCCATTGGAGCAAATCTTGTCTTTTTTTGAAGAGCATACAATCGCTATTGAAAGAGACGACTATTTGAAGACGTTATTTTCTGTTCTCAAAAAGCTCAAAACAAAACTGAATAAACTAGATGAAACCATCGGTAATGATTTCGAAAAATATAATGAAATTTATGCTCTAGTGGATCAAACCAAGATCAGTTATGATAAAAAATTCATTCTAAATGTTAACTTAAGAAGTAATTGGAATAATCAGTCCTTAAATTCAAAGGATCTTAAGAATATCAAAAAAGCTATAGAAGTTCTCAGTCATTTTTCAGAAGAACCATCAAATAACAATTCAAATTTAGTACGATTTAAAGAAGCTTTTTATAAAAGATATGAGGAAAAAGAAATTCCTTTGGGAGTTGCCTTGGATAACGAAGTAGGGATAGGTTATATTCAATCAAATAATGAAAATAATGATTTCTCCGATTTAATTGATGACATACAATGGGAATATAAAGAAAGTAGATTAGAAGAAATAAAATTTGATAATAAAATTCATCGCTTTTGGAATAATCATTTTAATAAAGGTTTAAAAAGCAATTTGAAAGAAATTGATTTAAAAAATGTCGATTTGTCTACTTTTAAAGATAACAGTGATAAATTATCGAAGACTTTTTCGGTGATGCTCAATAAAACGGATGATAAAATCATTATCGATTCTATTGGAGGATCTAGTAGTTTAAATTTGATAACCCGCTTTTCAAGTGCAGATTCGAAACTTGAGAAAATAATTAGACAAAGTGTTGATTTTGAGAAAGCAAATGAAGATATAATTTATGTAGAATTATTGCATGTTCCGAATGATAGACATGGTAATATATTGTTAAGAAAAATTGACAGAAAATATGAATTGCCTTATTTGACAAAATCTTCAAAAGAGGCTCATAGTATCTCAATCGAAGATATTTATTTAAGTATAAAGAGAGGTAAAATTATTTTAAAAAGTAAAACTTTAAATAAACAAATAAAAATATACAACACCACGGCGCATAATTTTCATTACAACTCATTGCCAATTTATCAGTTTCTGTGTGACTTACAATACCAAGATATTTTTGGAGGACTATCATTAAATTTTGGGAGATTAAATAGCCATGCGTTTAACTATTCTCCTCGTGTCATCTACGGAAAGAACATCGTCTTGTCAGCCGCTTCTTGGAGAATAAATTATGATGATCTAAAACTTTGCTATAATGAAAAAGAGAATATTGTAAATATTAAGGAATTTACAGCATTTAAGAAAGAGCATAATATACCAAAGCATGTTTATTTATCAGTAGGGGATAATAAATTATTAATCGACACAGATAATGTAATACTGCTGCAATTTGTTTTTGAAGATCTCAAAAAGAAAAAGGAATTAGTTCTTACGGAATGTTTGTATGACTTGACTAAAGATTTTTCGGATAATGAAATAATAGTCCCATTTGTTAATAATAATTATATAGAAAATAGTTTAGTTTTAAAAAATGAAACAGCGAAAAATATTAGAAGCAAATTTATTCCAGCAGAGGATTGGTTGTACTATAAAATATATACTGGTGTAAAAACAGCAAACAAAGTATTAGTCGAAACTTTAGCTCCATTGGTAGAGATATTAAAAGAACAAGGACTTATAAAAAAATGGTTTTACATAAGATATCGAGATACAGACTTTCATTTAAGGATTAGATTTGCTTTTAATGAAAAGATGGAAGGAAGTGTTCAAAAAATAATGGAGTTATTCAATAGTTATTTAAAAACCTATGTTGAAAATCATCTGGTTTGGAAAATTGAATTAGCAACCTATGATAGAGAATTAGAAAGATACGGATGGGAGCTTATTGATTTGGCAGAAACATTCTTTTGTCGTGATAGTGATTTAATCATTAAATTGATTCAGCTCACTAAAGAAAGAAAAGAGGAAAATGCACTTTGGATGTTCTCACTTAAATGCATTGATGGCTACCTTGATTTTTTCAAATTTTCGCCTGAGATGAAACACAAAACAATGGAATCTTTATATAATTCTTTTCAACAAGAGTTTGAAGCTGGTAAAAGTGTAAGGAAACAAATAGACACTAAATATAGAACTTATCTATCCATTATAAAAGAAATTTTGGAAACAAAGTCTGGCAATTATAATAGCTACGTTATGCTCATTGATAATTCGATTAAAAATCTTTTTGAAGAAATGAGTCAATTACAGACTAAAAAAGCTCAAAAACTAATAAATAGCTTTATCCATATGCATATAAATAGGATGGTTAAATCAAGTCCTAGGGCTCACGAATTAGTGATGTATGGGATCTTAGAAAAATATTATAGGATGAAATTGACACAAGATAAATATTTAACAAAATCAAATAATTACAATGAGGTTCATTCCGCAACATGATCAGATGGATTGTGGTCCCGCATGTGTGGCAATGATCTCTTCTATATACGGTAAAAAATATACATTGCAATATCTTAGAGATAACGCATATTTGTCTAAGGAAGGAGTGAGTCTTTTAGGTATTTCATTAGTTGCTAATAAAATAAATTTAGAAACCTACTCGAGTAAAATAGATTTAGAAACTTTAGATAAGGAAGGTACGCTTCCTTGCATATTACATTGGAACAAAAATCATTTTGTTGTATTATATGATCATAAAAAATCATACTTTACTGGTAAATATAAATTCAAAATCGCCGACCCAGGACACGGCTTAATTTCTTTGAGCCAGGAAGAATTCAAAAAATCGTGGCTTTCAGATGATAACAAAGGTGTAGCACTTTTCTTGAGCCCAAACGAGGAGTTTTATAAGCAAAAACCACCTAAAGAAGAAAAACTAAATTTTAAATTTATTCTCAGCTACCTGATACCTTTCAAAAAACAAATCGGAATTATGTTTGGATTGTTGTTTTTGGGGAGTTTGCTTACCTTAATTTTTCCGTTTTTAACACAAAACCTCATTGACAAAGGAGTAAATCTCAAGAACATGAGTGTTGTTTCAATTATTCTGTTGGCTCAATTAGGTGTTTATCTAGGAACAATAAGTATTGAAATTATACGAAACCAGCTGATGCTTTATGTAGGGACGAAAATAAGTATAACCATTATTTCCGAATTTCTAAAAAAGTTATTGCAGCTCCCCATCAAGTTTTTCGACACCAAAATGATGGGCGATTTCAACCAAAGAATTCAAGATAATGAAAGAATAGAGGAATTTTTGACCTCGCAAAGTCTGCTTACATTCTTCTCAATCATTAGCTTTTCGGTCTTCTTTGGTGTGCTTTGGTATTATGATTTTAAAATTTTGGTCGTTTATTTGACATTAACATTCTTATCTATAAGCTGGTCGTTGTATTGGTTGCATAAACGTAAGATTCTTGATTATTTTCGTTTCCAACAACGCTCCCAAAATAAAGAATCTATTTATGAAATCATCAATGGGGTAACCGAAATGAAACTTAACCAATTCGAAGATTTCAAACGTAAAGAATGGGAAAATATTCAACAGAAACTCTTCAAAATAAATATCAGAATCCTGAAATTAGACCAATTTCAACTTTCTGGTTTTGAGTTTTTGAACCAAATAAAAAATATATTTGTAACATTTCTCGCCGCTACTTTTGTAATAAAAGGTAAGATGACACTAGGAGAACTTTTGAGTGTTTCCTACATTGTCGGGCAAATGAATTCGCCTGTAAACCAGTTGGTAAACTTCTTTCGTTCGATGCAAGATGCGAGACTGAGTTTAGAAAGGCTTAATGAAGTGCAGAATCATCCAGCTGAAGAAAATGTAAATGATACATCACTTATATTATCAAAAATAGATACAGATGAAGCGGAAATACAATTTAATAATGTGACTTTTCAATACGATGGGCCAAAAGCGCCATATGTTTTAAAAGATATTAATTTCATAATTCCAAAAGGCAAAATAACGGCGATTGTTGGGGCAAGCGGTAGTGGAAAAACTACATTAATGAAATTACTACTGAAGTTTTATGAACCAACGCAAGGCGAATTGCTTTTTAATGCTGAAAATATAAAGAACATTTCAGCAAAAAGCCTCCGCCAAAACTGCGGTGTAGTTATGCAAGATGGTTTTATATTTTCTGATACTATAGAAAGAAATATTGCTACAGGTGATCAAACTATCGATAAAGAAAAATTACAAAATGCCGTAAAAATTGCCAATATTAAAGAATTTATCGAAGCCTTGCCATTAAAATATAATACTAAAATTGGAGCATCAGGTAATGGGATTTCAGGCGGGCAAAAACAGAGGATCCTCATTGCCAGAGCAGTTTATAAAAATCCTCATTATATCTTTTTTGATGAAGCAACATCAGCACTTGATGCAGAAAACGAAAAAATTATCCACGACAATTTGCAGGAATTCTTCAAAGGGAAAACTGTTGTTATCATTGCTCATCGATTGAGTACCGTAAAAAATGCAGACCAAATCATTGTTCTAAAAAATGGAGAAATAGTTGAAAAGGGTAGTCATCAAGAACTAGTAAATACCAAAGCTGATTACTTTAATCTGGTAAAAAATCAGTTAGAATTGGGTAATTGATTTAATATTATATAGTTAGCTAAACTTTTATAAAGTAAGTTAGGAGTCGTGTTTCAGATTAGGTATTTTCATAATATAACAAGGTAATCAACTGAAAAAGAATTCTAAAAATCTTGTTAGCTTTAATATTTGAAAACAAACTAATAAATGCTGGGACTGGTTCTGTACACTTTAAAATTATCAGAAGCAAAAAAGATATACAGACAGATTGAAAACTATAGATATTTTATTAATAAGAAACTGCATTCTGTTAAGCGCTGTCGAATCAATAATATTGAAAGAGAAAATTTGACACTCAGAACTCATTTGAAAAGGCTGGAGAAACAGACAATCTGTTTTAGCAAAAGGTTAGTGGTTTTTATAGCTGTTTTGAAAATTTATTTTGGATTTGAGTAAGAGATAATTTTTTGACATAACAGTTTTTTAATCAGTAAGTTAGTGTAATGTGTGGTGAAATTGCAAACTTAAGTTTGTGAATCCATACTCTTTTTCGATTTTGCATTTATCACATGTCTAGATACAATGGTTATAAAAAAAAAATAAGATGTTTAAAAAAAGTAATAAAAATAGATCAAATCAACCGTTATAAAAACGGTGGAGTCTATATAATAAAATTCTTTATTTTAAGAGCAGAATGTCTTCTAAAGGTATTGTAGAAATTTTTGATATAACCAATCACTCACGTTTTGCTTTTTTTATGGATTTGTAATTATTCTTATAAATTAATTCTGTTTAATTGTCTTGAAAAAAGTCTCTGCAACTGCATTATCATAGCAGTTGCCCTTTCCGCTTATGCTTTGGGCGATTTGATTACTTTTTGTCAAGATGTGGACAAAATCTTTACAGATATACTGAATTCCTCGATCTGAATGAAATATTAATTACTGGTTCTAGCCAAAGGGCGATTTCAAAGGGCTTGCTTAAATGCGAGAATAGGGGTGTTCTCTGTTTTCATGGTTTCACTTAAAGACCAACCTACTACTTTGCGGTCAAAGAAGTCTATAACAGCAGTAAGGTGTTTTCTGATGTAAAATCATATTGCTTTATTTAGCTATTTAATGAAATCATTAATTAAGATAATTGCAAAAATTAGAAATTTAAATTTTTAAGGAAAAACGTAATTGTAAATTTATTTTAAAAATAAAAATTGAATTGGAGTGTTTTTTCAAAATAGCTTTTTTTAAACATTAAATTCAATATTATATTTCATAAGTAAATTTTACCATAAATTGCTGTTTCTCCAGCTTGATTTTTTTGTCTCTTTTTAGGTAGAAGCTCACTTTTTGTTTTTCCATATTTACGTTTTTAAATTCACGCAAACGTACTATTGAAAGTTCCCAATTCTCAGTGATTGTTAACAATGTTAACTTTTAGGTACCCTACTTTTGAGTTTCAATCTCAGGGTACCAAACAGGGTACTTGCCGAATGAGATTTAAAGTTTAAAATGAAAATGAACTCATTTAGAGATTTAAATCAAAACGACTCGCAAGTATTGTAAAATATAGGATTTTGTAAAGTAAGGAAAGTATTGAAATGTAAAAAGCACCTCATTGAGGTGCTTTCCGCGGAGGAAGAGGGATTCGAACCCCCGGACCTGTTACAGTCAACAGTTTTCAAGACTGCCGCATTCGACCGCTCTGCCATTCCTCCAGTAAGACGCAATCATTATCTCATTGCGGGTGCAAAGATAAAATGTTTTTTCGATTGCAGAAATTTTTTTGATAGTTTTATAAAGTAAAAAAAATTATCCCCACCTATTACTTAATTTAAGTATTAAATATTTGTAATACAGAGTTTTTAAAATTCATAATTTAATTCTAAAAAAATGCCATAATTTACGATTCCATTTATTTTGTAAGAAAATAAATGGAAGAAAAATATCGATCTTTATTATTTTTGTGCACCATTTTATGAAACTAGTTCAATTGTGTCCACACTGCGGACACAATTGTAAAATGTCTGTAAACTTGATGATTAACTTTAAGAAGTGTTATCCGCACATTATATATTAAAAACAATGGCATTGCATCGGATAGAATTTTTTACAGAAATAATCAGGTAATTATACGGGTCTAATTTAAATCAAGAGTTTGTAGTTTTATTGCCTGAAAGGGAAATTTGAATTTTCAAATAATGATGAATACACTAGTACACTTTCTTAATTACCAAAATTAACTATAATGGAAATGAATTGGAATAACTGTTTTTCAGCAAAGAGATATGGGATGGAAGACGCAAAACAGATATTAGAACTGAATATGAAAGAGATTGGGATAGAATTATTTTTTCAAGTCCGTTTCGTCGTCTGCAAAATAAAACTCAGGTCTTTCCTCTTCCTGAAGAAGCCTTTGTCCATAATAGATTGACACATTCTTTGGAAGTAGCAAGTGTAGGAAGATCGTTGGGTAAAATAATTGGAAAGAAAATTTCTGATTTGATAGAAGTTAAAAATGATGATAAAGCCCGTCCATTTTATAGAAATAGTCTTAAAAATGTTATCGCCTCTGCGTGTTTAGCACATGATCTTGGAAATCCAGCTTTTGGTCATTCTGGTGAAGAGGCAATTTATAAGTATTTTATAAAGAGAAATACACAGAAACCAGAAGATCTTGAATTTAGAAAAAATTTCTTAGATTCAGAATGGAAAGATTTAATGACATTTGAAGGCAATGCAAATGCTTTGCGAGTCTTAACGATGGAGCAGCCTGGTTGAATTAAGGGAGGATTTCGGTTAACTTACAGTACAATTGGTTCGATTTTAAAGTATCCATGTGAATCAGTAGTATCAGATAAAAAAATTCTACATAGGAAGAAGTATGGATTTTTTAAAATTGATGAGAAGGTTTTTCTTAACATTGCTAAGGAACTAAATATGATTTCAGATAATACTGTTTCTGGTATTTCATATAAGCGGCATCCTTTTGTCTATCTTGTGGAAGCAGCTGATGATATCTCTTACAATATTGTCGATTTTGAAGATGCCCACAGATTAGGAATTTTATCCTACGAGGAAGTCAGAAATACTTTCCTTGAAATTATAAGTAAAAATGAAAAGGATGATCTAAAGTGGGTTGTTGGACAGGCTGATATATTAAAATGTGATCCCAACGAATCTATAGCTTATTTACGTGCCAAAGCTATAAATACTTTAATTTATAAATGTTCTGAAGTTTTTTGGAAAAAAAGGAAATCAATTCTGAAAGGAGAGTATAAAAAAAGTTTGATCGAAGATATTCCTGAATTACAGGAGGTAATGAAAAGAATTGAAAAGAGATCCATAGAAAAAATTTATAATTCTAGAAGGGTTGTAAAGCTAGAAATAGCGGGCTTCAGAATTATGTCGGGTTTGGTAGAAGACTTTGTCACTTCAGCAATTACGCCTGAATCAAAGCGAGATAAGGAACAGAAAAAGATTCTTGAACTTTTGCCCAAGCAATTTGAATTTGCAGAAAGTAGTAGTGCTTATGAAAAGGTTATGCATATAATTGATTTTATTTCAGGAATGACTGATGTTTTCGCATTAAAGTTGTATAGAAATTTAAGAGGAATTGAACTCTAGCTTTAAGGGAGAGTCTATTTTTAGGGGTTAAATTAGAATTTTGATATGCAGACAAATAGGAATTTCAAGATGACTAATTATTATGAGGACTATCGTTAGTCTGTAAGCTATGTTGGAAAATCATTCAATTACGGAACTTCAGACTCCGCAACATAAAGATAACTTGGTGAATTTCCAAAAAAAAAAGAAATATTGAGTGGGTAGCGGTTGTGGTAATACATGTTTCGAACCTAAATCTTGTAGATCCTTATTTCGCTGGATTTTAAATTTTCAAAATGCAATGCGCCATGATTCTGCCACAAACTTAAGCAAGATAGAAACTGTATAATTCGTCTTAGCTTTTTGTGGCAGAAAGATGTCAATACCATTTTACCTTATATTGTAATATCAGGTTTTGAATTTTTCTATAATTCTCCAATCAGTATTATTGATAAAATTTGGGATCTTGATCATTCATTAAAAGATCATGTTATTAAAGAAGACTGCTGCTGCTTTCCTTTTCCAATTTAGTGTTTATAACATTTTGTCTTTTCACTACTGGTGCCGTAGCCGTTACAGGCGTTACAGGCGTAATAGTATCCGCCGTTACCTGTGCATTTATAACACTGCATCCAGCCTGATGCATTGCAGTAACTGCAGCCTTGGCTGCTGTAAATACCATTACCGACATGAGTTGAAACACTTCCCGTGCCTCCACAATAGCCGCATCGCGTAGAAGACCTGCCGCTTCCAGCGCAATCAGAGCAGTTTCCATAAAACGGCTTTCTTCCCCTGCAGCTTCCGCATGTTACTTTTTTATAGTAATAACCGCTTCCGCTGCATAGAGAGCAATTCTTGATTTCCATTTTCTTTTCACTAAAAGATTGGGCGGTAGTGCTGCTCTTGGATTCAGCATCGCTAAGCATTTCAAGGGCGACTGAATAATATTCGGCATTTTTCCCAGAAGTATTAAGATATTTTGTCAAAGCAATGATCGCACGCGTATAGCTGGAAGATTTGTAAAAGCATTTGCCCAGGAAATAATAAAATGTAACCGGTGGTGAAACTTTTAAGGCCTGAATGCTAATGACAAATTGTGCAACTGAAGAAATTAATGAAGATACCTCCACAGCGGTAACACCTATTTCTGAAGCAAAAAAATGGTATGATAGCCATAAAGGGGATTACAATGCATCCGTCCTAAAATTTGCTAAGGATTTACAATGGAATAATGCTATTGTTACTAATGGTAATATCGGAAACGTAGTAGAAGTGCCTTTTACATTAGATGGAAGCCTAAGTACCTCAAATAAAAATGGTACTTTATTTAATGCTCGTCATCGTTTAATGTTTGTAAAAGATAAACAGAATAAATTTAGTCTTTACTATGTTCAAATTTTTTCAAATACTCAAGACAAAAAAGTTTTAGATAAAGATTTTAATTATTATAATGTTCAAAATGATTTTGATGGAAAAGTTTATGTTCAAGACCTTTCAACTAAAACTGCACATAAAGTCGAATTTAAAAAAGGTGTGGAAATAAAACCTTCAGTAACTTCTAAAACTGATAGTTATTTTGAGCCTTTTTGTGTTTATTATGGATATTGGTATGAAGATGGGCATTTTGAACCTCTTGAGTTACTTTACTGTACTCTTTACGATACTAGTGAAAATATGCCAATTCCAGTTTATGCAGGTGGAGGAGGAGGCACGGGAGGTACAGGAGGTACAGCAGGTAGCGCAGCTGTTCCGATAAAAACTGAAGCGCAATTTATTGAGTTGGTAGATGGAACAAATGCTGAAGGTTACGATATAACCTTAACGTTTCAACCTGATTCACGTCTTTCTTCTGTAACAGCAAATATTCTGCCTTGGGCGTGGGCAACATTTGTTGTTAAATCAGAAAAAGTTGGAACTAAATATGACGTAGTTAATGTAACTAGTATGCTCAATGGTAATATAACTACTTTAAAGTGGTCGCAGGTGGATTATGCTACACAAGTAAATAATACTACTAACGTTACCTACGTGCATGTAATAGGAACTATAACAAATACAGTTCTAATGCCACTGGGACCATCGCACGAACTTGCATACAATATTAATTATTCTATACAAGTCAACAGATTAAACGGTAGAGTAATTAGTGCAGATAAATTATAAGTTAAATCATATAAGACCCAGTATTGAGCTGGGTTTTATTTTTTAAAATAAACTAATTTGGTAATGTATCAAATGTGTTGGTGACTAATTATATCATCTAAGATTCGCAGAAAACCAACTATTTGTAGTATTATCGCTGTCAAAAACTAAACAACCTTCGGGTTGTTTTTTAGTTTTATAATGTCTTAAATCGAAAAAAATGAACTTAAACCGGGCTAGGTGTTACGGTTGTGTTGGTGAAATAAAAAACATGATAAAATATGGAAAAACAAAGTCAGGTAATCAAAGATGTATTTGTCAGTTTTGCAGGAAAACAAGGGTGGAAAATTATGCTTACCAAGCTTACAAACCTCATATAGATGGAAGTATCGTTAAATTAACGAAAGAAGGCTTAGGAATAAGAAGTACAGCAAGAATATTAAAAATATCAACTACAACATTATTGAAAAGGATTGTGTCTATTGCCAGAAGTATTTCCAAGCCAATTATCAGCAAAGGCAAAACTTATGAAGTCGATGAGCTGTGTACTTATATCAGACACAAGAAAAATTATATCTGGCTGGTTTATGCATTGGAAAAGAATTCTAAAATAGTTGTGAGTTTTAATGTTGGAAAACGAACCAATAAAACTCTAAACCGTGTTCTAGAAACTTTAAAATTATCTGACGCGAAAAAGATATTTACAGACAGATTAAAAAACTACAGGTATCTGATTGACGAGAAGCTGCATTCGGTAAAGCGGTTCGGGACAAACCATATTGAAAGGAAAAATTTAACACTCAGAACTCATCTTAAAAGACTAAATCGAAGAACAATATGTTATGGTAAAAGTTTGGTGATTTTTATTGCCATTTTAAAGATTTACTTTTGGTTTTGAGGTTAGTTAGTAAATTGTTTAGGAATTTAACTTAACGGGACTTGAACCAATTTTCTTTGAAAACACTAGGGATTTTCATTTTAATAAATGAGACAAGATTTTTTGAATGATAAAAAAGCTGAGAAATCGATATTTCTCAGGCTTTTACTTATTCCAGTAGCGGGAAACATTCAATTATCGAACCATTTTTTTGAGGATTATTACAGTATTTTAGCATGCGTATCTTAATATATTTTCTGCTTTTCGTTTTTATAGCCACTTTTGTAAATAATGGAAAGTTGGTTTTGTGTTTGGAATGATTTGGCAAATCCGAAAATAGTCTTAATTTAGACGTTGACAGCTATTATAACAACAAGACAATTATGGATCACATTGATAATACATATAGAATTGAAAATGCTAAGAAATCACTATTAGGTGTGTCAATTGGAGATGCGTTTGGTGATAGCTTTTTTGGCGATTTAGACACAATTTCTGAAAGCATATATTTAAGACAAATACCTGAAACCAAATGGGAATTTACTGATGACACAGTAATGTCTATTCCTATTTTTGAGGAATTAGAAAGAAATGGGGATATAGATCAGGAAAACTTACTAAAACAGTTTTGTATAAATCATGATTTAGATACAAATAGAGGTTATGGTGCAACTTTGAGAAGGCTACTAAGAGAAGTTCAAAACGGTGAGAATTGGCAGGAAGTATCAAAAAAAGCATTTGATGGACAAGGTTCAATGGGAAATGGAGCAGCAATGAGAGTTTGTCCAATTGGTGCTTTCCATTTCGATGATTTTCAAAAAGTAAAAGAACTATCAATAAAATCAGCTGAAATTACTCATTCGAATATTGAAGCGATTACAGGCGCTATTGCGGTTGCAATTGGTACTGCATTGACAACTCAAATGAAATTTGATAAGTGTATATTGACACCAACTGATTTTATAGATAAAATTTTAAAAGAATTACCAGATAGCGATACAAAGTCAAAGATATCAAAATCTAAAAGTGTACCTTACGATTATCATATTGAAACTGTAAAAAGTATTTTAGGTAATGGTTTAAATATGACTGCACAAGATACAGTACCTTTTGCAATTTGGTGTACTGCATATAATTTACAAAATTTTGAAGAAGGACTTTGGAAAGCAGTATCTATTTTAGGTGATAGGGATACTATTTGTGCAATTGTAGGTGGCATGTCTATAATGTCATCAGATGATTTAAATATTCCTTATTCTTGGACAAATTCGGTAGAAAGTATTGACAAAAGTGTATTTAGAAGAAATGAATAATAACAGGCAACATCGGTTGGTAATTTAATGCTTTTAACCTTATAACATCATAATTTCTTGTAAAAATAAACTTGATTCAAAAGTAGAAAATGCTGTAAATCTTTTGAGTAAGGAAAAATGTATAATACTTTTTGGGCTAAATATAATGATTGATATAAAACTTAATTAAAGTTGCAACTGCCCTTTGCTATACGAAGTGTTCTTATGAATGTCTCCTGACTCGCAACCGTAAACTAATCAAGTTTTAGTAAATCTAAGTCAACAAAAAAAGCACCATATTTCTCTGAAGCTTTTTTTAGTAACGGGAAGCATTCAATTTCTATCTCTAATTTTTTTATACATTGTGATGTTGCTTTTAATTGTTCTTTCACTATTTTAATAATACCAATTATAAATCCTATTCCTAATAGTGAATATTTTAAAAAATCATTTAATTCGAACTTTTCTGCTGTAATAAAGATTATTGAGAAAAATATAAGAATGGGAATAATTACTGGTAAAAGAGATTTTTTTAAGTCTAGATTTTCTAATTTTGATAATTTGAAATTATCACTTAAGATCAATTTTAAAAAAGCATTCATTCTTTGATTAGAATAAAATTCCAATTTTAGAGTTTTCTTTTCCAACTTTAAAAATAAGATACTTCCTATTGAATGAAATTCAAGTTCTAAAATATCATTCATTTTATACAGCTCATCATTTTTTGAATTTGTTTGACGATATTTAAAATCTTCAGGAGATTGATAGAAAGTATTAGTAAGTAATATTAAATTATCAATTAGTAAAACATTTCTATAATTTTCCAATTCAAATCGAGCCATCTATTCTTTATTTAGTTTAAAATTATAATGTCACCGTAAAATGAATTACAAGGGTAAATATAACAAAAAAAGCTCCAGATTTCTCTGAAGCTTTTTACTTGTAGCGGGAATAGGACTCGAACTAGCTAACAAAAAAACAGCGTATTTATTACACATTTAAACGATATTAAAATTATCCTTAACTTTTTGCGTTGGAATAGCCAAAATCAACATACCATGATTCTAAAAGTTTCGAACTTAAACTCGCCAGACCTTGGTTGTGCTGAATTTCTAGTTTTCAAAAATAGCATGTGCCACGATTTTGCCACAAAACTTAAACTGACGAGAAATCAGTAAAATTTTGCCTTAACTTTATTTAGGTAAATTATCAATATTCCAGTATTATTATGAATCTTATTTGGGAATTTTATTCATTTTCTAATTACGTCTGCACTGCGGACGCAATTATAAATGTTTAAAAAATAGATTTACTAAATTTCTAGATTGCTGTTGGATAATTCATGGATTTTTTGCTGTAGCATATTTTATCTGGTAGATGAATTTTATATTAAGCCACCATAGTAGCAAAAGGACTTTACTCAAAGCATATTCTACAACTTCATTATCACTGCCTTTAAGTACTATAATTCCTGTAATATGGTTTTCATTCTCATTTTTTACATCTGGAAAAAATAGCAAGATTATGTGGACAGCTGATTTCTCTCAACAATGTTGAGAGATTTGGAATCTTTATATTGCTTATAATAAGCCAGTCTTAATTTGTCGCCTTAATAAGTTAACAACACGATTTCTAATTTTAAATTACTGTTAGGTCGGTAATTCTGTATAATTATACAGTTAATTTTGAAAAGATTTAAATATTTTCAAATATTTACTGGTATAGCGGTAAAATAATTATAAAAATATAGTTTTAGATATTTGCAAGGTGAAAAATGACTACATTTACTGCTTAGACAGTAATTATGAATGATTTTAATTTAGGAAAGTTAATTATAGAACATCGCAAAGCTGCGGGACTTACGCAGCTCCAATTAGCTGATTTAGCAGGTATAGGCAAAACAACTGTGTTTGATATTGAAAAAAATAAACAATCCATAAGATTGGACAGTCTGATAGCGGTCTTGAATGTTTTGAATATCGATGTTCAATTTATAAGTCCATTAAAAAAATAAGAGATGAGAAAAGCAGTAGTTTATGTTCACGGTACCAGGGCAGGTGAGCTTATGGAGGAAAAAAGCGGAAGATATTTATTTATCTATGATGATGATTATTCTTCAGAGCCCGTGTCATTAACTATGCCATCGTCCCACAAAAAATATTCATTTCTGGATTTTCCGCCGTTTTTTGAAGGGCTGTTACCAGAGGGTATAATGCTTGAAGGTCTTTTAAAAATAAATAAAATAGATAAGAAAGATTATTTTTCACAGCTTATCGCTGTAGGAAATGATCTGGTGGGGACAGTAACGGTTAAAGCTGAAAGCGATGAATAGATGTCCGATTACTTATAAACCTTGCGGAGGAGATCTGTATAGCATAGAAGGCTTGAAATCATTATCTTCTAAATTGCTCTCATTAGAAATGCTTCCTTTTTCTGCATCAGAACTACGTCAGGAAGCAGCAAATAGAGCAGCTAAGTTATCAATTCAGGGCGTTCAGCCTAAATTAAGCGCTGTATTATCGATTAAAAACCAGCAATTTGAAATTGTAGATCAGTACGGTAATTTTATTATCAAACCGCAGAGCGATATATTTCCTGAATTACCCGAAAATGAAGATCTTACTATGCGAATGGCTAAGGTTTATGGAATTGAAGTACCGCTTCACGGACTGATATATTCTAAAGATAATTCGAAATCTTATTTCATAAAAAGGTTTGACAGGTATGGTAAAGGCAGGAAATATGCCACTGAAGATTTTGCACAGCTGACAGGGAGTTCCAGAGATACTAAATATAATTTTACGATGGAGAAAATTGTAAAAGTGATAGATGACTTTTGTACATTTCCTTCAATTGAAAAAGCAGAGTTTTTTAAGAGAATCCTATTCTGTTTTATCACTGGTAATGAAGACATGCATCTCAAAAACTTTTCCTTGATAACAAAATCAGGAAAAACAAATCTAACGCCTGCTTATGATTTCCTGAATTCGTCTATTGCTATTAAAAATCCGCAGGAAGAAATGGCTCTTAAACTAAAAGGAAAAAAAAACAATTTTAAAGCTGGTGATTTTATTGATTATTTTGGAAAAGAAAGATTAGGGTTAAATGACAAAATTATCGATAGCGCTTTAAAATCAATGCTTGAGAATACAACAAAATGGAATGAATTAATTGAGATTTCTTTTTTGTCTGAAGCAATGAAAGAAAAGTATTTTACATTGATGAAAGAACGATTGGCAAGGTTTTAGTTATTGATATTTTTGAATATTTTATTGATTTAATTTTTAGTCCAATTTCTCATATTAGCTTAGTTACGTTCTGTCGCATCTGGGAATAACTTTTATCTTTAGAATTTTAAACCGATCAAAAAGATGAATACTAAAGGTCATTGTTATCCAAAATGCATAATTCTTCAGGCAGTATATTTCAAACTAAGATTTACACTTAGTTATCGGGATGTTGAAGAGATCATGATAATGCGCGGAGTTCATGTTGATCATGCTACTATTCAACGCTGGGTCTATAAGTTTACAGCTTTCATCGAGTTAGAAATGAAGAAGAGAAAAGGCAGAGTGGGGACGAACTGGAGATTGGATGAGACCTATATCAAAGTAAAAGGTATATGGTGTTATTTATATCGAGCGGTAGATAAATTAGGTAATACGGTTGACTTTCTTTTGAGCAGAAAAAGACAACAAATGAGCGCTCAGTCTTTTCTAATTAAAGCAATTACTAATAATTGCCGGCCAAGAGTAATAAACATTGATAAAAGCGGTTCTAATACTGCAGC
>LMAJ01000019.1 GCA_001507425.1 Flavobacteriaceae bacterium CRH | reverse complement strand
TCAGGATGACAAACTTTGCGTTGACTCATTAATTAACCCAAAAAAGAGCAATCTTGCCATTGTGAACGAGGAATCTCCGCAAGGAACTCGACAAAGATTGAAACAAACAAAGCCCACAATCTTGTCATCCTGACGGAGGAAGGATCACACCAGAAACTCCGCACAGAAAATCGCCAATCTTTGTAGCGTTACGCGTGTGATCCTTCGTTTCTCAGGATGACAATAGTAGCTTTGCGCTTTAAAAAAATATCCTAACATTGGAATTTGGAATTTTTTTATTAAAATTTTAATTTAAGTTGTAACATTTTAATAGTTCAAGTATCCAAACCACGGATCCGATTATTTATCAACTTAAACTATTAAAAATGAAAAAGTATATTTTAATTATCGCCCTTTTATTTTCTGCATTATGTATAAATGTTTTTGCACAAACAAAATCATATCCGTTTGAAGTTATTAAAACCGGAAAAGGAAAACAAGCAATTATTTTCATTCCCGGATTTGCTTCTTCCAGAGAAGTCTGGAACGAGTCGAAAGCCACTTTAGAAAAAGATTTTACTTGTTATACACTTACTATGGCCGGATTTGCCGGAGTACAACCACAGCCAAATCCGTCTTTTGAAAATTGGAAAACAGAAATAGCCAATTATATAAAAGCGAACAAAATCGAAAAACCAATTCTGGTTGGTCATAGTATGGGCGGAGGTTTGGCTTTGGCAATAGCCGCAGATTATCCGCAACTAATCGGGAAAATTGTTGTTGTAGACGCACTTCCGTGTTTGGCAGCTTTGAGCGATCCTTCTTTTAAATCAAAAGAAAATAACGATTGTTCGGCAATGGTTGCACAAATGGCGGCGATGAATGAAAAGCAATTTTATGATATGCAAAAACAAACAATGCCAAGGCTATTGCAAGATGCATCGAAACTGGAAATGGTGGTTGATTGGAGCGTAAAATCGGACCGAAAAACTTTTGCTGAAATGTATTGCGATTTCTTTAACACTGATTTGAGAACTAAAATGGAAGCGATAAAATGTCCGTCGCTGATATTATTAGAATCATATTTTATAAATTTAAAACCAGCAATTGAAGAACAGTATAAAAATCTGAAAACGGCTAATTTTCAATATGCTGCTAAAGGGCTGCATTTTATAATGTACGACGACAAAGATTGGTATTTGGCGCAATTGAGCAATTTTATAAAATCGTAAAATGGAATTCGAAGAAATCTATAAAATATATTGGGACAGGATATTCAGACTTTGTATGGGTTTTGTCAACGATTACGATATTGCTCAGGATTTGGCTCAGGAAACCTTTATCATCGTTTGGCAAAAGCTGGAAACTTTCAGGAATGAATCGGGTATTGGAACCTGGATTTTCAGAATTGCTTCAAACATTTGTTTAAGGCAAATTGAAAAAGAAAAACGTTTACCCAAATCAGAACTGCCAATTCATTTAACCGAAGAAAACCAGCAATCAATAGAACCTCAAATTCAGTTTTTGTACAAATGTATTGCTGAATTGCCGGAAACGGAACGTATTATTATTTCACTGGAATTAGAAGATGTAAGACAAGCAGAAATTGCCAAAATTGTGGGGCTTTCTGAAGCGAATGTACGGGTGAAAATTCACAGAATAAAAGAAAAACTGACTCAAAAATTTAAAGAAAATGGAAGACAATAATATAGACTTTAAAGATTTATGGAAAAAACAAACCGTAAGTCAGCCCAACATCGAGGATTTATTATCGAGATTGAAACAGTTTAAAAAAGCAAATTTGCGAAGTTTATGGAAAACAAACATATTGCTTTTTGCCACAAGTGCTTTTATTTTGTTTGTTTGGTATTATTATCAGCCACAATTTATTTCGAGTAAAATAGGAATCGTTTTGGCGATTATTGCAATGACAATGTATGTGTTGGTTTACAATCGCTCATTAAAAGATTTTAAAGATATTGATACAACTCAAACCAATCATGAATATTTGCAAAAGCTAATTTCAATTAAAAAGAAACAGCAATTTATGCAGTCGACAATATTGAGCTGGTATTTTGTTTTGCTTCTTGTCGGGATTTGTTTGTATATGTATGAATACGCTTCGAGAATGACTGTTTTTTATGCGCTTGTTACTTACGGCGTCACATTACTCTGGATTGGATTTAATTGGTTTTACCTTCGTCCGAAACAAATTAAAAAACAAGAAGAAAAAGTAAATAGCCTGATCGAAAAGTTTGAAGAAGTTAATAAGCAGTTATTGTAAATTTTATTTTGAAATTAAATGGTGAATTCCAAACTTCAATATTTTTTGGAGTTTGGGATTTTTTTATTTGAAACGGAATGCCAAAATGACATTTTTTGAAATTGGTGCATAAATTGATGTTTGTTTCGTAACTTTAATTTCAATCAAAAAAAACTAAGTTATGGGAAGTGGATATTTAATTATTGCTGGAGCAATTATGTTATTCAGCTGGTTGGTGAGTTCAAAACTAAAAAGTAAATTCGAATTATACTCAAAATTGCAATTAAGAAACGGAATGAGCGGCGCTGAAATTGCAGAGAAAATGCTGGCTGATAATGGTATTACAGATGTTCGTGTTATTTCGACTCCGGGACAATTAACAGATCATTATAATCCATCAGATAAAACGGTAAATTTAAGCGAAGCAGTTTACAACCATAGAAACGCGGCCGCGGCTGCAGTTGCGGCACACGAATGTGGTCACGCTGTGCAGCATTCTATAGGTTACGAATGGTTAACCATGCGTTCTAAATTAGTACCAATAGTAAGCGTTGCGTCAAATTACGTACAGTGGATTTTGCTGGCAGGAATCCTGATGATTAGAATCGCTCCGCAATTGTTATTAGTAGGGATCGTGATTTTTGCAGCGACAACCTTATTTACTATTATTACTTTACCGGTAGAATACGATGCGAGCAACAGAGCGCTGGCCTGGTTAGAAAACAAACACATGCTGACACAAGAAGAGCAGGCAGGGGCAAAAGACGCCTTAAAATGGGCTGCAAGAACTTATGTTGTAGCGGCAATAGGATCTATTGCAACATTATTATACTATATCTCGATTTATTCCGGAAGCAGAAGGAACTGATAAATTTTAAATTCCAATTTTAAAAAATTCCAAATTCCAAAAATGTTGGAATTTTAAACCCGACAGGTTTTTAAAACTTGTCGGGTTTTTTATGATTTATAAATTTTCTTTATTGGAATTTGGAATTTAAATTTTGGAATTTGCCTTAAAGCTGTATTTGCCTGTCAATTTGCTGATCTAACGAAATAAATGTCTCCGTTCTTGAAACGCCTTCAATGGCCTGAATTTTAGTATTTAAAAGCTGCATCAAATGTTCGTTATCACGGCAAATAATTTTTATCAAAACCGACCAGTTTCCGGTTGTGTAATGACATTCTAATACTTCAGGAATTTTCTTTAAATCTTTTACAGCTTCAGAATTTCGGGAAGCTTTGTCGAGATAAACACCAACAAATGCCATCGTATTATAACCTAAAACTTTAGGGTTTACGGTAAACTTCGATCCTGAAATAACACCGGATTGCTCCATTTTTTTTAAACGCTGATGAATCGCAGCGCCAGAAATCCCTATTTTATTGGCGATTTGTAAAATGGGTTTTCGGGCATCATCCATCAAATAGCGGAGAATTTCTTTGTCGATCCCGTCAATTTCAATTAAAAGAGAATTAATTTTCATAAGACTTGTAGTTTGAAACTATTTCTGGTTATTTGGTTTAAAATAGAAATCAAATTTAATGATAAAACTTTTAATTGAATAGAAAAGCTGCTTCTTTTAAATCTTTGTCAAAGTTTAAAACTTTGACAAAGATATTACGTGTAAATTAAGTACGCACATTTTTATCATCCTGAAGAACGGGAGATCTCCATAAGTAGCTCGAAAAAGATTGGCAACACTTTATAGAGTTTCTTGCGGAGATCTCCCGTCTTCGGGATGATAATTATTGTGATGAATTTTTCCGAAAGCTTTTGGTGAAATATCAAATGGTAGAAAAAGAAAAATTCCAAATCCCAATAATAAAATTGGAATTTGGAATTTAAATATTGTGTATTAAAAAGGCTTATTTTCCTTTATTTGCTTCTGCAATATATTTTTCTAAAGCCATTGTCATCGAAGGAGTTTCGGGAGTTGGAGCAAGAATATCAATTCTTAAACCATGATCCAGAGCTTCTTTTTGAGTTGTGCTTCCAAAAACAGCAATTCTGGTATCGTTTTGTTTAAAATCAGGGAAGTTTTTAAACAATGATTTAATTCCGGTTGGACTAAAAAATGCTAAAACATCATAATAAACATCAGCTAAATCAGATAAGTCGCTCATTACAGTTTTGTAAAAAACAGCTTGTGCCCAATCTACCTTTAAATTGTTTAAAGTAATAGGTGCGTCTGCATTTAATTGATCAGATGCCGGAAGCAAGAACTTTTCGTCTTTGTATTTTTTAATTAGTGGAGATAAATCAGCAAAATCTTTTGCACCTACATAAATTTTTCGCTTTCTGTACACTACATATTTCTGTAAGTAAAACGCAACTGCTTCAGATTGGCAAAAATATTTCAATCCTTCAGGAACTTTGTAGCGCATTTCGTCCGCTACTCTGAAAAAATGATCTACTGCATTTCTGCTTGTCAAAATAATCGCAGTGTAATGATTAAGGTCGATTTTTTGTAATCGAATCTCTTTTGCGTTAACCCCTTCCACATGAATAAATGGTCTGAAATCAATTTTTATTTTGTGTTTTTGTTGGAGCTCAAAGTAAGGAGAATTTTCCACTTTAGGTTCAGGCTGTGACACCAAAATTGTTTTCACTTTCATATTATAAACATTTACCAAGCCACCTCTTTTGTTATCCAATAATACATGAAATAATAAGGGGCTATTTCAAGAGCGCAAAGATATAAAATAAAATAAAATAATTTACTGATTATTGCGTTTTGATACGTTTTAATTGAAATAAAGTATGAGAATAGACTTATACATAGCGAAATGCCTATTATTACTAGTGGTACGCTTTTAGGAATATTGTCAGAATAGAACAAAATAGCGTTAATTGGCAGTATTAAAACACCAATATAGGTTCTGTAAGTTGCTTTTTGTAAGTTGAAAAGGCTTACAAATTCGTCGATATTGAAAGAAGTTGCTACGATTTTTTCTATTAAAAATTTTCCCAGGATAAAATATAATAAGAATGTAGCAATCTGAATGTATAAAATCCAATCGGTTTTTTGTGCATATCCAAAAATATCCAAAGTAAGCAGGATGAAAAATGCAAACGAGAGAACCTGAACAAAAAACAGCCCGACAATAAAACTGCCTTTTAAGTGGCTCGTGTCGCGATAAATTTTTGCGTATTTATCTGAAAAAATAAGCTTACTAAATTCGCTAAATCTCGTTTCGTAACTTGATTTAGTAATGGCAACAAGAGCAAAGGCTAACACAAACACGAAGGTTGCCCAATCTTTGTTCTCGATAATTCTGGGATGAAGTTGTTCAATCATAGCGTTACAAAATTAGTAATTTTTTGGATCAATACTTTTATTATAGATTTATTATGAATGAAATGGCATAAAAAGTTTACTTTTGCGATGAAATTACGCAGAAAAATGAACGATTGCATTGTCATAATCCCAACTTATAACGAAATTGAAAACATAGAAAGTATAGTTCGAGCTGTACTTTCGCAACATAAACCTTTTCATCTTTTAATTATTGATGATAATTCTCCGGATTTTACTGCTAATAAAGTAATTGCATTACAGGAAGAATATCCGGGAAGATTGTTTTTAGAAAAAAGAGCCAAAAAATCGGGCCTGGGAACAGCTTATGTTCATGGTTTTAGATGGGCTTTGGAACGTAAATATGATTTCATTTTTGAAATGGATGCCGATTTTTCGCATAACCCGAATGATCTTGAAAAATTATTTGATGCCTGTCATTTTGGTGGAGCCGATCTGGCCATTGGTTCTCGTTATGTAACAGGGGTAAATGTGGTAAACTGGCCATTGAGCCGCGTACTAATGTCTTATTTTGCATCGGTTTATGTAAAATTTATTACCGGAATGAAAATTCATGATGCTACAGCCGGTTTTGTTTGTTATAAAAGAGAAGTTTTAGAAAAAATAAATCTTGACAAAATAAAATTTGTAGGTTACGCTTTTCAGATCGAAATGAAATACAGAACCTATTGCGCCAAATTTGAAATTACCGAAGTTCCTATTATTTTTACCGACAGGACAAAAGGCGTTTCAAAAATGAGCAATGCCATTATTAAAGAAGCTATTCTTGGTGTAATTTCTCTTAGATTAAAAAAACTAATCAATACATTATAAACTCAATAGCGATGAATAGGATTTTAATAAAAAATGCTAAAATTGTAAACGAAGGATCTATTTTTGAAGGTGATGTTTTGATTGAAAACGACTTAATTGTCGAAGTAGCAGACAGTATCAGTTTAAAAACATCGGATTGTATCGTTATAGATGCCGAAGGAAATTATTTAATGCCGGGCGCTATTGATGATCAGGTTCATTTTAGAGAACCGGGTTTAACGCATAAAGGTGATATCGAATCGGAGTCGAGAGCAGCTGTTGCCGGCGGAATTACTTCTTTTATAGAACAGCCCAATACAATTCCTAATGCCGTTACTCAGGAAATCCTGGAAGATAAATATCAAATTGCAGCCGTAAAATCATTTGCGAATTATTCGTTTATGATGGGCGCAACCAATGATAATTTAGATGAGGTTTTAAAAACAAACCCAAGAAACGTTGCGGGAATCAAGATTTTCTTAGGTTCTTCAACAGGAAATATGCTGGTTGATAATGAAGCGACTTTAGAAAAAATATTCTCAAGCACGCCAATGTTAATTGCAGTTCATTGTGAAGATGAAACGACCATTCAAAATAACCTCGCCATTTTTAAAGAGCAATACGGAGAAGATATTCCGGTAACGGCGCATCATTTAATTCGTAGTGCAGAGGCTTGTTACATTTCGTCTTCAAAAGCAGTGGCATTAGCCAAAAAAACAGGCGCAAGATTGCATATCTTTCATCTTTCGACAGCGAAAGAAATGGAATTATTTACCAATAAAATTCCGTTAGAAGATAAAAAGATAACAGCTGAGGTTTGTGTACATCATCTTTGGTTTACCGATGAAGATTACAAAACAAAAGGAAATTTGATAAAATGGAATCCTGCTGTAAAAACCGCCGAAGACAGAAAAGAACTTTGGAAAGCTTTGAATGATGGTCGAATCGATGTTATTGCAACAGATCACGCGCCACATACAAAAGAAGAAAAAAGCCAATCGTATTTAAAAGCGCCTTCCGGAGGACCATTGGTTCAGCATGCCGTTGTTGCTATGTTTGAAGCACATCATCAGGGAAAAATTACCGTTGAAAAAATCGTAGAGAAAATGTGCCATAATCCGGCAAAAATTTTCAAAATCGAAAAAAGAGGTTTTATAAAAGAAGGTTATTTTGCCGATTTGGTCATTGTAAATCCGAGTTTGCCCTGGAGCGTGAAACCTGAGAATATTTTAGCAAAATGTGGCTGGTCCCCATTTGAAAATTATACTTTTAAATCGAGAATTACACATACTTTTGTAAATGGAGAGTTGGTTTATAACAACTTTAAAGTAAAAGATGTTCGCGCCGGAAAAAGATTATTGTTTGATAGATAAAAAGCAAAGATGAAGAATTTTGTACTTATAATATTGGTTTTGTTTCTTTCTGTAAGTTGTAAAAAAGAGTTGGTAAAAGAACCAAAACGACTTATTGATAAGGGAAAGATGATTGATATTATGTATGATTTATCTGTTTTGGATGCGATAAAATATCAAAATCCGTTATCATTAGATTCTACAGATTCAAGTCAGAAGAAATTTATTTTCCAAAAATATAAAGTAGACAGTTTACAGTTTGCCCAAAGCAATATGTATTATGCAGCAGATTACGAAAGCTACAAAGACATGTTTGATCAAATTGCAAAGCGACTGGAAAAGAATCAGAAAAAAGCAGATTCGTTAGTAAAGATTGAAGAGAAAAAAGCATCTAAAGAAAAGAAAAAGAATAAAGGAAAAACGGAACCTGCTCCAAAACTTGAAGAACCAAAACCGCTGAAAAAAGTAAATGTTGATTCGATAAGAAAGACAATGCAATTTAATAAAAGGCGTTTAAAAAAATAATTACAATTTCGATACTTCCTGTATGTATTGATGTACATCTGAAAAAACCGTTCCCAGAGCGGTTTTTATTTTTTCATTAGAATAAAGATTCTTTGAGTATGAAGCTTTTGCAGTTGCTTTTGTCAGGCTTCTTTTTTGAAAAAATAAAGTCGAAAATATATAATCGGCAACCCAGAGAAAATTCATAAACAATGGATTAGCATGAATGTTTGGTCTTTTTGCTTTTAAAACATCTGCAATCGTATTCAAAATATCACGGAAAACAATATTGTCTGCAATTAATGTAAAACGTTCATTTTTGATATCGCTTTTCATTAATTGATATAATATTTTCACAACATCATTTATTGCAATAAAACCGGTATTTCCCAGGGTATAAAACGGAAGGCCGTTTGCTACTTTTACGTAAAGTTCAGCACTTCCTTGTTCGCAAATTTTTGTTTTTGGAATTGGACCTAAAATAACGCCAGGATTTATAATCACAATAGCTAAACCTTCCTGAACACCACGCCAAACTTCCATTTCGGCGCCATATTTAGAAATCGCATAATCACTATGGGGTTTTTCCGGATTCCAGTCTGTTTCTTCGGTAATATAAGTTTCATGCGGGGCTAAATCGCCCAAAGCTGCAATAGAACTCACAAAACAGAATTTCTTTATTTCTTTTGCAAGTGAAAAATTTACCATATTGGCGGTTCCTTCAATGTTGGTTTTTCGAAGGGCATCTTCATCTTTCGGATTAAATGAAATTAAAGCGGCGCAATGGTAAACATATTCAATGTCGACAAAAGCGATTTCTAACGAAGGAACATCTAAAATATCAGCTTCAATCCAATTAATTTTTTCGAATAAATCAACTTTTTTATACAATTCAAAAACCGATTTTGTTTTTTGAATTTTATTTAGATTTCTGTAAATAGCCCGGACATTTTCTCCATTTTCAATCAAATGAAGCAATAAATGTGCGCCTACTAAACCTGTTCCTCCTGTAACTAATACCATTTTGTAAAGATAAGTTTTTTGGTTTTAAGGTGCAAAAGAGCAGAGGTTGAAAGTTGCAAATGTTTATCCTTATTTTAATAAAAAAAGCGACGGATGCCGTTAAGAATTTAACTGACATCCGTCGCTTTAAGATCAAATAAGTTTTGGTTTTACTAAAAAACAGTATAACCAAAAATAAAATCTATTGAACTGTATTTTGCAGAATGAGAGATATAATTTATTAATTCGTTTTTTGTATTAAATCTCATTTCAGCTGAGAATTTATTTTTGAAATTATAACCTAATCCAAATGCAAGGTTTTTGCCTAGATTACCATCAAAATTCAGGGTGCTGTTTTCTGTTTTATTAGTATAAACGATATCAGTCTTACTGGCTATATCTAATGAATAAGCAACATCAATGAAAATTTTCGAATTTTGATTCAAAAACATATAATGCCTGGCACCAATTGGTAGTTGTAGGACTGAGTGATTAATCTTTACATTATAAGATGTTTGTTGATTCGTTATCGAGCCGCTCGAAGTATTATAGTTTTTTTCGTCCTCGTATTTTTGATACATCGGATTAATGAATATACTCCATTTGTTTTTGTTATAGGGTAGTATATATTCGGCTTCTGCACCAATCTTGAAAATCATTTTTTTGTCAAGTTCAACATTAAATTCAGAAGCGGCAAAATTCTTCAGTGATGTAGAAACCATGCTTACTCCGGGAGTTATCTTGATAAAGAATTGGCTTTTAGTTGTTTTTTTATCAATTTCTTTATCTGAACCAGAAGTAATATTGTTGTATTTAGAAAAATAAGCAGTAAGATCGTTTTTTTTGTATTTCAGGTTTAGAATCTCTTTCTGGGTTGTGCCTGAAGATTTAACATTTCTAAAAAGCTGTTGTTTGTACTCGTTGTTTTCACTTATTCTTTCTGCTCCTTCATTTTGATCTGCCTGAATAAATTTGACATAAATTAGCTGTTCTGTTGGAATCGTTTGGGTAGAATAAAAATATTTGTTGGTATTACTGTTCGTATAACTGTATAAAGTGGCATCACCTGCTACGAGTATTTTTAAAAAAATGGTTTCTTCTTTCCATTCCGGATTTCTATTCGACGTTATTTTTTCTACATCATCGTTTGAGCGGTCAATTTTTATGTTAAACCGTTTGTAGGTGCTTTCATTGTCAATTCCAAATTCCTGTGTAGTTGCGATTGTTTCTGTTGCAGGCTCAGAATCGTTAAGCTCCATTTTATATTTGAAATTTATTGGATTATCATTCCAGTCTAAATTTTTTATATAGCATTCTGTTCTTTTTCCTTCGTTTGAAATAAAATATCCTTTTTCAAATGAAATTTGTGCGTTAGAAATCGTGTAGTAAAAGAAGAAAATAAAGAGTAAAATTTTTTTCATGTAGGTTTTTGTTTTTTCGCCAAAAGTAGTTAACCAAAGAGAATAACCTATTGCTTCTATAAGATATTTTTTAAGTTTTTGGAATAAATTATTTATACCGTTTTATAATTCCTATATGATAATTTAAATGATAAGTTCAGTGGTTTTATTTATGAATTCTCAGTTCATTCCTCAAATAGCAGTAATATAAAATCTTGAAGGCATATAAAATTTATATGATACCACTACTGCGGAATTAATTATATTTGCACAAATTATTAAAAGAAATGAAGAATCTAGTTGAAGAATTAAAGTGGCGCGGGTTATATCATGATAGCATGCCGGGAACAGAAGAACAATTGCTTAAAGAAGTAACGGCGGCATATATAGGTTTTGATCCAACTGCAGATTCACTACATATTGGTAGTATGGTTCAGATTATTTTATTGGTTCATTTAAAGAATTTCGGACACCAGCCTATTGCTTTAGTTGGTGGTGCAACCGGAATGATTGGAGATCCATCTGGAAAATCTGACGAAAGAAATTTGCTGAACGAAGAAACGTTGGCTAAAAACGTTGCCGGAATAAAAAGTGTTTTGTCGCGTTTCTTAGATTTTAATTCAAAAGATGCAAATGCTCCAATTATGGTGAATAACTATGACTGGATGAAAGAATTCTCGTTTATTGATTTTGCCCGTGAGGTTGGAAAACGTATCACGGTAAATTATATGATGGCAAAGGATTCTGTTAAAAAGAGATTAAGCGGAGAAGGAGAAGGAATGTCTTTTACTGAATTCACATACCAATTAATTCAGGGATACGATTTTTATCACTTATATAAAAATAACAACTGCCTTTTGCAAATGGGAGGTTCTGACCAATGGGGAAATATTACCACAGGTACAGAATTAGTTCGCAGAATGGGTGGAGAAGGAGCAAAAGCTTTTGCTTTGACAACACCATTAATTACAAAAGCAGACGGATCTAAATTCGGAAAATCTGAAGGTGGAAATGTATGGTTAGATGCTGATAAAACTTCGGTATACAGATTTTACCAATTTTGGATTAATGTAATTGATGTTGATGCGGAAAAATATATTAAAATCTTTACTTTTTTAGATAAAGAAACTATTGAAGCTTTAATTGAAGAACATAAAGTAGCTCCACATTTAAGGGTCTTACAGAAAAAATTAGCGGAGGAAATCACAATTTTTGTTCATGGAAAAGAAGCTTTAGAGGATGCGATAAAAAAATCTGAATTTGTGTTTTCTAATTTTTCAATTGATAGTTTGGTAGAGCAAGGAGAAGATTTTTTTATTGATATATTTTCTGAATTTGACCAGCCAGTTGTAAAAAGATCAGACTTGATAAATGGGGCTGATGCTGTATTGGCTTTATCGGATTTAACTCAAATTTTCACTTCGCGTGGAGAAGCCAGAAAAGCCCTTGCAAGTAATGCAGTTGCTATGAATAAAGAAAAAATTCAGGTTGAAACTTTATTAACTTTAAAGGATGTGTTTTTTGATAAATATATTCTGATTCAATTTGGAAAAAAGAAAAAATATTTCGTGATAAATGTAGAAAATGACTAAGTAATTTGTGATTATAAAACCATTAGGTTACACCCACGAATATCAGAATTATCAAAACGTCCCAATACCTCGAAAGAGTTGTTGGGATTTTTTTTACCTAAATCTTGTGTAGCTATAAACGAACATGAATTAATGTTTGCCAAATCAATAACGTTTATTCCACCGGTTTTTCCGTCATTTACGTAAGTGAGCGCATCTTCAGGATCACGAACTAAAATGTGCATCCACGACGGGCATTCAAAAACACCTTCGCCTAAAGAATAAGCTTGAGCTAAAAGTTCTGTCATTCCGTATTCAGAATGAATTGCAGAAACACCAAAACCTTGGCACAACTGTTCATGCAATTCTTCACGAATCATTTCTTTGCGTTTTCCTTTCATTCCTCCCGTTTCCATAATAATGGTATTCTGAAGTTGAAACTGATGTTTTTCGATCAAATCTAGTAAAGCATAAGTAACGCCAATTAAAATCACATTTTGTCCCGATTCATCTAAAGCAGTAAGTTTTTTTATTAAGTCATCGTGATTGTGTAAATAAAACCCGCTTTCAGGCTGATTGGATAGTTTTATTAAATCTTCGACCATGTAAATAAGCGAAGACCCATCGCGTTCAAGATAAGACGGTAAAAGGGCTAAAACAACGTAATCTTCGATATTGCCATAAAATTGAGAAAATCCATTGCGGTAACTTTCCTCATATAAGGAAACATAGGTCACTAAATGTCGGCTCGTAATCATTCCTGTAGTTCCGCTGCTGGTAAAAGTAACCTGAGCAGGATTTGTATTAGAAACAACTTCATGACTTTTGAAAAACTGAATAGGTAAAAATGGAATTTGTTCCAGCGATTTTACCTGTTGTGGATTAACTTTTAAAAAATCGCAGAAATTACGATATACCTGATTATTCTCGTGCTGAAAACGAAACACTTTTAATGCTATTTTTTCAAATTGCTTCTGACTCGAAATGGTAAATATATCGCTGGCTGTAATCAAAACTTTTTTTGGCAAAGGTAATTATAATTGCAGGAATTTAAGACAATAAAAAAGCCCCAAATATTATTTGGAGCTTTTAACTATTTCTGTTTTTCTTATCTTATGATGAGCTTTCGGGTTGCCGAGGCATTTTCTTCGCTAATTTTTATGATATAAACACCGGGCGCTAAGTCTGCAACGTTCAATTCTCTTGAAGACAAATGTGTCTGGATTACTTTTTTTCCTAAAACATCAAACACAACAACTTCTTTCTCTAAATCGTTCTTAGATGAAATGTATACTTTTCCGTTTGTAACCGGGTTAGGATACAAGCTTAATCCCTCAATAGTCGTACTTGCGTCCTGAGGTTTTGGTAATTGCTTACTATCTTGAGCAGAAGCGCTCAGAGTAAAGAAAAAAGCCAATAAGAATGTAATATAAAAGTAGTTTTTTGCCATCGCTTAATTTTAAGTTAAGTAAATATACAAAAAAAATTACAAAAATTACGCCAAAAAAAAACATCCTAAAATTTTAGGATGTTTTTAACATTTTATTTCGAAGTAAATTATTTGATCAAGTTAACACCGTCAACTGTAGCCCATGCTCCAGCAGTTAATGAAGCTCCAGTAGTTGTAGTACTAGTTGACCAGTTTGTTGCAGGAAGAAAGCTATCAGCAGATAATGTAAAAGTAGCCTGTCCTGAAATGAAGATAATAGGAGAGTTCGTAATTCTTACGTTGTTTAATTTGATTTTTCCACCAGCAACTTGGTGATCGTAAGTATCTTTATCTAGTATTTGTAATACACCACCATTAAAAGCTGTAGGCGTAGTTTGACTAACATAACCATCGATTAGGATGTTACTGTAGTCTCCATTTCCTTCTTTTTTAAATTGAATAGCATCCAATTGAATTTCTTTTTGTTCTTCTGTAACCGTACCTGCAGCTCTTTTTAGAGTGATATTAGTTACTTTTGGAAAATACGCATTGTTATTTGAAGAAGCTTCAATTTCCATACCATAGTTTCCTTTATCAACTTGATAAGCATACCAGTTTATGTTTGCTTGACCTTGCCATCCATCTTGCCAGTCAAATGAATCATCATAGTTACCATAAGAGATAGCATTAGTCATACTTACAGTTCCTCCAAAAAATTCGAATCCGTCATCAGCACCTTTGTAAGATACTAAGTGATCTAAAGTTGTTCCTGAACCTACTGAATAAAAAGTAAAACCATTGTTTTCTTTTGCTCCGTCAGCTAATTTTGAACCAGCATATTCAACTCTTGTGTAAGCTAATGAACCACTATTATGAGTTGCATTTGTTCCTCCGTAAGAGATATTATTTCCGTCTTCTGATGTAGAAGATGTTTTTCCACCAGCTACGTTTACTGGAGCATCACCATACATAATGATTCCTCCCCAAGATCCTGGAACCTTAGATTTTTCTGTAAATACTACTGGTTGGTCAGCAGTTCCTTTTGTAATTAATTTTCCGTCTTTCAAAACAACTAGAGCATTGTCGCCCGTAGCTTTGTCAATCGTGATTGTAGATCCCGCCTCAATAGTTACAGTTACACCAGCATTGATTTTTACAATTCCTTTCAAAGTGTAGTTTCCGTATGCGTAAGTAACGTCCTTAGTTATTGGGCCTGTAATTTCACCAGTAACAGGAGTAACAACTGGAGTTGGATCATCACTACTTGAGCAAGAATTTAAAAATAATCCTGTAGCAAGTGCTAAAGCAAAAAGTTTAGTTTTCATAGTTGTGTTATTATGTGTTTTTATTTTTGTCAAAATTAGAACGATAATCTTTTTCGGGTGTTATCTCAGTATTACATTACGGTTACCAAAAGACAAGTTTAATGTGAAGAGAATGTTATGTAGATTTTGTTGTGTTGATTTTAGACTCAATTTGATTGTGTATAAAAAAAGCTCCAAAATGGAGCTTTTAATAATTATTTTTTCTGGAGTTCTAAAAAGTATATCCAAGTTTTAATGAAAACCCGATTCCCTTTTTATAACTATTAGCCAATAATGATTCTTCAGCTACTTTTATAGTTCCATCGTTACCAAATTCTAATTTTCGTAATGGATTTAATAAGTTGTCAGCGGTAAATTTCACATCAAAATGTTCTGAAATTTTACTTCCCCAAACAAGGTCTAATTGCTGTACCGGCAATTCATAGGTATGATCCTGGCCATTTGTTCCTACAGCATATATTCTTTTTCCAAAAACACCATAAACTAATGAAACAGTGTTCGACCACTCATTGCTGAAATTAAATTCATATTTTAAATCTGAATTCACTAACCAGTCTGATGCTCCTTGTAATGATCTTGATTGATGAGTCTCAATAGAAGGTTTTACAGTAATTATCCCGTCCTCATCGATAGATTCAAAATTAGGACTTACAGTAACTTTGGATGACATTAATGTAGCATTTAATCCCCATGAAAAAGCACTTAAGCTTTCGTTAATTCTTTCTAATCCAATAAGTAATTCAGCTTCTATTCCAAATAAGTTGGCGCTGTCCGAATTTAGAAAAGTAGTAACCGTTCCTGTGGTTGCGTTTGAGATGAAAGTTTTTTCAATTGGATTGATAATGTGTTTTCCAAATAATCCAACAGCAATCATTTCTTTAGCCGTTGGGAACAGCTCATATTTTAAGTCAACATTGTAATTGTCGCTGTTTTTTAAAATTGAATTTCCTTGAATTGAAGTTCCGTCAGCATTGATGAAAGATATGGGGAAAGCCTCCATGATAACTGGTTTAGTGTATGTTTTACTTGCTGCAAAACGAATGTTAGAAGTGTCAGTCAACAAATACTTAAGATTTACTGATGGTAAAAAATAGGCATTATCATATTTTAATATTTTAAAAGGAGCATCAAAAGAACCTAATGTTCTGTAATGAGTTTCTTTAAGAGTACTTTCAAATCGAATTCCTGCGTTTACTTCAAGTTTCTCTCCAAATTTTAAAAACAAATTAGCATACCCTGCATTAGCCGTTTCGTCAAGTTTTACTTTGTAAGTAGCATTAGAGTTTTCGCTAAAAGACATTTTATTAGCTAAAATGTCACTGTTTATTTGAGTATCTATATCATTGATGCTTGTAGAAAAACCATCAGTACCGGTACTTGCAACAAAACGGTATGAAGATTCCATCATAGATCCGTTACCATTGTATCCAACGGTTAATTTGTTTTGTTTGTCATTTTTTCCGAATTTCAAATTATACTCTAGTAATGCTGAATAAAATGAATTACCATCGACAGTTAAATATTGACGCAGGTAATTATTTCCTCCATAAGATGAACTTATCAAATCATCACCAGTCTTAAGACCTGAGAAAAACTTTCTATCTGGTTGTTCATATTTTGTGATTGCATATGAAGCTCCAGCTTTGATAGTTTGATTTTTGTCTTTGGTTAATGCATATTCACCTAATAATTGGCCATTTAAATAATCACTTTTGTCTAATTGATTCGTGCGTATAAATGCATTTTCAGCAGCTGTCCCTCCTGAAGGTCCGTACTGGTCTTTTATAGAGTTTAAGTTAGTTCTGATGTATAATGTGTTGAACGATAGTTTAAGTCTGTCAGTGCCGTAGTTTAAACCAACTAATGCTGAGTTTGTGGTTTTGAAACGATACTCAGTGGTGATAAAGTTGTTTACATACTTAGATCCGGAAGACTGTAAATCGATAGTTCTGTCAACACCTTCTCTAATAGCATAATTATTATCGTAATTAATAGACAATAAGTAAGAAAAAGTACGATCATTGCTTAAATTAAATTTTTCAGCATGCAATAAGTTTAAACTTGAATTTAAAGGGGCTTTTGTTTGACTTACACTAAAACCTTTATTGCCACTTATTGAATTTAATGCCTGATCTGTTGTGAAAGTTTGTCTCGTTGCCTGATCTCCAAGAAAACCTGGTAATTGTCTGTCTTTACCATTAAATCCTAAAAAGCCTGTTGCTGTATCTGCATCATTTGATAATAAGAAATCTTTAAAGCTGTTTCCGGTTGTATAACCTGCTCCAATATTTATTTTAGTAATACTTTTTGTTGGCTTTGAAGTTTGAATATTAAAAGTTCCGCCTGCAAAATCACCATAGATATTTGGATTAAATGTTTTGTACACGTCAATTACTCCAACAATGTTTGTTGGAAACAAATCTAAAGGAACAATTTTTGAAAAAGGATTATTAGTAGGTGCTGCTAAGTCATTAATCAATAAGTTGTTGTAACGATCTTCAAGACCACGTACAAATAAACCTCTTGATCCAACTTTAGTAATTCCGGTAATTTTTGTTAAACCTTCCTCTACATCGTTAACACCTTTTCTTGACATTTCCTGTGCGCCAATACTTTGTTTGATAACAACAGCATTTTTTTGGTCTAACAACAAAGCTGTTTCTTTTTCTCTGTTAGTTGTGTTTTTTACCACAACATCTTTCAAAGTATAACCAGCTCCCGAAGAAAGGGCTTTATTAATAGTTATAGTTTCGTTTGCAACAACTGTTGCAGGAACTTCTACAGTTTCATATCCTAAAAAACTAAGGATTAAAGTATAATTTCCAGGGTTTACGGATAATGAATATTTTCCGTCAATGTCAGTGTTGGCACTAATGTTTGTTCCTTTTATTAAAACATTTGCAAAAGGAAGCGCAGCATTGTTCATTTCTTTGTCAGTTAATGTACCAGAAATTGTACCTTTGTTTTGAGCGACCGAAATCGTGCAGATAAATAGTGTGAATAATAGAAATTTTAAATTGAATTTCATCTTAGGTTTGTGTTTAATTTATTTTTTTGCAAAGAAAGAACCGCCCTGTAAAGTTCATGTTACGCACTTGTTATGTTTTTGTGTTCTGTAGATTATCAAATTGTTACGAGATTAAATTACCGTTAACAGCGGTTTTTAACCGTCGTTTTATTATTATATTTACCATCGCAATTAAAAACCATCAGATTTAGTACCATAAAATTTGATGAGAAAACTCAATTTTTGCTATTTTATGAAAAAAACACAAACAAAGATTTTATTAGTTGACGATGAGCCGGATATCCTGGAAATTGTAGGTTATAACCTAGCTCAGGAAGGCTACCAGATTGTAACAGCTTCTAACGGAAAAGACGCAATTGCAAAAGCTCAAAAAGAATTACCGGACCTTATTATTATGGATGTGATGATGGCAGAAATGGACGGTATGGAAGCATGTGAACACATTAGAAAAATACCAGAATTAAATAACGTTATTATAACATTTTTAACAGCAAGAAGTGAGGATTATTCGCAAGTAGCTGGTTTTGATGCCGGTGCTGACGATTACATTACCAAACCAATAAAACCAAAATTATTGGTAAGCAAAGTAAAGGCTTTGTTAAGAAGGTTAAAAGAACAAGAAGTAGTTAGTGATACCTTAAATGTTGGCGGAATCGAGATTAACCGCGAAGAATATAAGATCATAAAAGGCAATGTCGAAATTGCTTTACCAAGAAAAGAATTCGAATTATTTTACTTATTAGCTTCAAAACCGGGAAAAGTTTTTAAAAGAGATGAAATCCTTGATAAAGTTTGGGGTAATGAGGTTGTAGTTGGAGGTAGAACAATCGATGTTCACATCAGAAAACTACGTGAAAAGATTGGAGAAGATCTTTTTAAAACCATAAAAGGAGTTGGTTATAAATTTGAAGTTTAAATATTCTATAAAAAATTTGAACCATATAAGTATTATATAAGTTCATTTAAATTATAGTATACATACTTTCAGAATCTAAGTATCTTTGTCAAAGTTCAAAACTTTGACAAAGATTTCTTTTTTTAAGTTTTTAATGTAATTGATACAATTGTCCTTTACTTTTAAATGAACTTATTATTACTTTTATGGTTAAAGATAATCTCTTAATGGTTAAATAATATCAATGAAAATAAATTTTAAAAAAACATACAAATTTGCTGTAAAATCGGCATTATACATAAGCCTTTTTGCAACAGGATTTGTGCTGATATTGATGTCTTTATTTTACAAAGGCGAATTAAAACATCAAGTTGCGTTTGGATTAATTTTTATTATATCAATCTATATTTTCTCTTTTTTGGTTTTACAATACCGTGTAGAACGTTTTATCTACAGAAGAGTTAAAAAAATCTACGATGAGGTTTCGTTATTAGAATCGACAACACTTATCAATCAGCCCATAACGACTGATATGGAAACACTTTCACGCGAAGTGAAAAAATTTGCTACAGACAAAAAACTCGAAATCGAAATGCTCGAAATTAGAGAACAATACCGCAGGGAGTTTTTAGGAAACGTTTCGCACGAACTTAAAACACCTTTGTTTACTGTTCAGGGTTATGTTTCGACTTTGCTTGATGGTGCGATGGAAGATAAAACAATTAGAAAAAAATATTTAAAACGTGCCGAAAAGGGTGTAGAGCGTTTAATTTATATTGTTGAAGATTTAGATATGATTACCAAACTTGAATCTGGTGATTTAGATCTAAATATGACTGATTTTGATATCGTCGAACTGATTCAGAATGTTTTCGATTTACTTGAAATGAAAGCGGAGAAAAAGAAAATCAAATTGGCCTTTGAAAGCAGAAATGTAAAATCAGTTATCGTTCGTGGAGATCAGGACAGAATTCAGCAAGTTCTCGAAAACCTTATTGTCAACTCTGTTAAATACGGTAAAGATGGCGGTTTAACCGAAGTTGGTGTCGTAAACTTAACCAAGAAAAAAGTTTTAATTCGTATTAGCGATAACGGAGAAGGAGTGGAGAAACAAAATATTCCAAGACTTTTCGAACGTTTTTACAGGGTTGATAAAAGCGGAACCCGCTCTGAAGGCGGTTCTGGTTTAGGATTAGCCATCGTAAAACATATTATCGAAGCGCATAAAGAAAAAGTATATGTAGAAAGCGAATTCGGAATTGGTTCTGAGTTCTCCTTTACACTCGAAAAAACTTATAAAACACAAAAACCGGAAGTTAAAAAATTGTAACGTCTGTTTTTGCAAAGTTCCGAAAACACAGCTTTCAAATTCAAATAATATTCGCATAACTATTTCGAAACAATTATTCTTTTTTTGGTAACATCTTGTTAATAATTTCTTAACATTGGTGATACATCTTTGCATCTTGAATTTTAATGCATTGGGGAAAAGATGATAAAAAGAAAAATCGTTGCAATTTTACTGCTGTTTACTTGTGTAGTAAATGCACAAGAACTGAGTAAAGAAGATGTTAAAAAAGAAGTAATGCGTCTTCTTGATTCAATCAACAAAGCCAAACTTCCCGAAACCAAATCCGGAGTTAGCAACGACGATCATTGGTACGACAGAATTTCTTTAAGGGGCTATGCACAAATACGTTACAATGGTTTGTTGTCTACAAACGACAAAGTTTCCTGCGAACAATGTGATAAATCCTGGGGCACAACTTCTACAGCTGCAGATGCACAAGCAAACAACGGACTTTTTATCAGACGTGCCCGTTTGGTGTTTTCAGGTCAGGTTCATCCCAATTTATTTTTCTATTTTCAGCCCGATTTTGCCAGTTCTCCAAGTACGGGAATTCAAAATTTTGTACAAATTCGCGACTTGTATTTCGACCTTTCATTTGATAAGAAAAAAGAATATCGCGTACGTGTCGGGCAAAGTAAAATCCCTTATGGATTCGAAAACATGCAGTCAAGCTCGCAACGTTTGACCTTAGATCGTGCCGATGCCATAAACAGTTCAATAGCCAACGAACGTGATTTAGGAATATTCTTTTATTGGGCTCCGGCCGAAATCAGAGAACGCTTTGCCATGTTGGTAAAAGACGGATACAAAGGATCAGGCGATTTTGGGGTATTTGCTTTTGGAGTTTACAACGGACAGATCGCCAATAAAATAGACGGAAACAGAGATTTAAATGTAGTGGCAAGAGTAACATATCCGTTTGTTATAGGAAACCAGATTATCGAACCCGGAATTCAGGCTTATACCGGAAAATGGGCATTTACCGGAGAAATTTCATCTGGCGTTATTGTAGATGATCCGCAATATGTAAAAGACCAGCGCGTAGGGGCAACCTTTGTTTTATACCCAAAACCTTTCGGAATTCAAACTGAATATAATATAGGGACCGGACCTCGTTATAATACTTTAACCAATACTGTTGATGAAACCGATTTAAACGGAGGATATGTTTTACTGAATTATAAATTAGATTTTAAAAAGCAGCATATTTATCCTTTCGCCAAATTTCAATATTATGACGGAGGAAAAAAATATGAAAAAGATGCCAGAAGTTATGTCGTAAGAGATTATGAATTTGGTGTAGAATGGCAGCCTTTTAAAGCATTCGAACTAACCGCAGAATACGTAATTGCAGACAGGACTTTTGAAGACAGCGCGCTTCCAATCAACAGGCAGCAAGGAAATTTATTGCGATTGCAAGCGCAGTTTAATTTCTAAAGTTAACTCGTTAGATGTAAATTGTTTTTAACACATAGAAACATAGATTTTGTATACTCAAAAAAGGCGTTTCATTCTTTTAAATTCACATAGCTATGTGACTCAAGACCAAGGGTCGAAGAGGCGAAGCAAAATGATGTATCATTTATTTTAATCTTGCTAAAAAAAAGAAAGTCTATTTTTCTATGTGCTAAATGTTTTTTGCAGACAGCTGGTAAAAATTATTCTTCAAAAACTTTAAATAACGAATCCCAGTCAATTTCTTCATTAAATTGAGACAAACCTTTAAATGATTTTACCTTTGAAAGATCTTCAATCGTAAAGTCGTCCTGCATTGCATAAGGTACCAGATTTTCATCCTGAAGTTTTATCGCCAGATATTCCTGTTCGTATTGTCCCGGAGTTGGAATAAAAAAAGCTTTCTTGCCCAGTTTCGCCAAATCCATAACAGTAGTATATCCCGAACGGCATAAAACCAAATCACTTTCGTTAAAAGTTTGTTCCAGTTGCTTCGAATTCATGAAGTTATAATACGTAACATTTCCTGATTCCAGTTTCGTTTGGTTTTTTTCGACAACACCTTTTACAAAAACAACTTTGCCTTCATAACGAACAATTTCTTCCTTTAATTTTTCTTCCAAAAACGTACGTTGAGGTTCAGGTCCCGAAAGAATAATCATTAAATCATAAACTTTTGGAGTTTCCTTTTTACGCATCCTGCTCAAAGGACCAATATATTTTAAGTTAAGAGCATTCGTTTTTAGATGTCCCAATTCACCAGTTAAATTAACTTCGTCATTAGTGTCAGGAATCCAGCATTCTGAATATTTTTTGATAACATGCTGATGGCATTTACTGGTAAACCAGGTCGTGTTTCCCGTCATCACATTCAATTGATGCGTCATAAATACAGATGGAATTTTTCTGCTGAAAACACCCAGCCGATTGTCAGATATAATACCGTCAATTCCATGTTTTTTAATCCAGGAATTCACCATTTTTTTCTCATCTAAAATAGCCGTAATCATTTTAGGCAAATTCTTGATCAGTTTCCATTTGAAGTTTTTACCATTTTTAGCATATTCAATATGATAAGAAGGTAATTCTAAAGTTTGTATATAAGGAAATTCTTTTCGAAGCAAAGCCAATGCAATACCATCAGAAGCGATAATCGGGATATAATTATTTTCCTGAAGCGCTTTAATTATCGGGATACATCTTGTGGCATGGCCAAGTCCCCAGTTTAACGGAGCAATTAATATAGTTTTATTCGCAGAATATTCAATGCTCATAGTATAACGCTTTTTGAAACGAAGATAGAGAAATATGTTTTTTATGTTATTTCAGGCATATTACTAAATTATTAACTCTATATTCAATGTTAAGGCTCATTATTCAATTAAAACTTCTAAATAACATTCGAATTTATCAAGTAAAGTTATTTGTATGTTAACTCCTCAATTGCTTTTAAGAAGCTCAGAAACAAAAAAAGGAACTATTGCTAGCTCCTTTTCTATACTATTGAAATGATCTTTAATCCTGAATATAAGTTTTATTTCCGTTTTTGTTAATGTAATACTTACCACCTTTTGGTCCCGTATACACTTTTTTTCCGTTGTATTCTCCTGTAACTTTATCAGCCACTTTTGGAGCTTTTTCATTGGTTTCCTTAAAAGATTTTGCAGTTGATTTAGTTGCCGTAGCATCTTTTTTCACTGCTTTTGCTTTTGTATCAGCCGCTTTAGCTTCCGTTTTCTTTACGTCGGCTTTTGTGCTTTCAGCTTTGGCCTCTTTTTTGGCTTTTGCAGCATCACTTTTCTTTTTTGCAGCTTCGGTTGTAGCTTTTCCCGATGCGTCAGTAGCATCTTTTGCTGCCTTTTTAGCTTTTGTTGCTTCTTTCTTAGCATCTGCAGCTTCCTTATCAGCAGCAGTTTTTTTCTTTTTAGCAGCAGTTTCAGTTTTCGATTTGGTTGTCTTTGCTGTCTCCTGCGCGTAAAAATTACCTGATAAAACAACCATCAAACAAAGCAATAATAATTTTTTCATAGTTTTCGAGGTTAAAAATTTCATTTAAAAATAATAAATTTATAGTAATGTTTTTCGCAAACTGTTAAAAATAAGCGCGAAGCTGTACATTCCCGGTGTGAACAGTGTTTCCGGTTTCGCTTTTGCGTCCCTGATAATTCAAATTTACATCTAAAAATTCCGTGATGTTTTTCTGCAAAAGCAACTTCCAAACCAGGTTTTGTCCCGCCTGAAGCCCTTCAAGCATCTGAAAACCAACTGATGAAAACTCATTTCCGTCGAACTTATTTTCATAAAAAGAAAACTCACCATTTACCGTTACTTTTTTCTCTCCCGCATACGAAAAGGATGTTCCCAGCCTGTTTTGTTCTAAAGTTTCAAAATTTCCAATCTGGTTTTTCTTGTTCTGCAATTCATAAAAGAAATCTAAACTGGTATTCTTCGAAAACAAATAACTGATTTTTGGCGCAATTTGATACCCTTCCAAATCATAATTTTTCTCCGTAAAATCTTCAGAAACCAAATTGGTTTTTATCGTTTTGGTAAAGAAATTAAACAACCAGCTTTTTTGATACAAATGTGTATATTGTAATTGATGTGAATTATTTGTCACATTTTGAGAACCTATAGAAAGCAGATTTTTTCCTTTATTAATAAGGTAAGAATACGTAACTGAATGTTTCTGTTTTCCGCGATTATAATATAAACTGTTCCTGAAACTCGAATTCAATCCTAAAACATTTTCTTCAGAGGAACTAAACGGATTAAGTTCTAAACGTTCTCCAACGCTTTTTACCTTTCTATCCATAATAAAAGAGGTTTGGTTGTAAAAATAAGAAGCCAGTTTTTTGAAACCCGTTTCGTTTTGCCATTGCAACGGATTCAAAGTTACCGATTGTGAAAATTTATTTTGATTGGTTTTGATGTAAATCTGATTCGGTAAAAAGATGCGGATAAACTTTGCCTGATCCGGAAAAGGCGCAACCTCAAACTCTTCCAATTCCTGAATGCCGTTGCCATTATAATCATTCCAAGTATAAACACCTTGTCCCGCTGGCACTTCGATATACGTAAATTCCTGTTGCGCAATAGTTCCGGAACTCGTTTCATAAGCCGTACCTATTTGCATAAACTGATTAAAAAATCGGTCGTTGTATAGAATTCTGGAGTTTAACGAAGGTTCATTTTTTCGGGAAACATCAGTAAAATTTAAACTTCTATAACTCGCATAAACCGCTAAATCTGTTTTTTTGTTCTGAATCAATTTCGATTTCAAAACATACATTTTAGAATCATTTACATGTTGCAGCAAACCATTTTGCAAACTGTCATTGCGACGCTGCAAATAACCCAATTCTACAAAGACTTTGGTACTGTCGCCGCGGCCAACAAAAACGCCATATTCTGAAAAACGCTGGCTCAAGGCCGAAAACTGATTCGTAACTTTATCTTTTTCCTGATTATCTTCGATCTGAAAACTTCCGCCAACCCAGTTTTTACCAAAATGATATTTGGTTTTGGTTAAATTCCGAATGAATTTCGAATTCGAGTTAGTTGCATCCGTATTCAAAAAACTTCCCTGATTTTGAACCGTCCATTTATTCAATTTAAAAAAAGCATTAGTCGTATGTCTTGATCCCGAATAACTTTCGGTAAAATCTAATTTCTCAAATTGGTACGTTAACAAACCAATATTTGAGGTTTCTTTTTTAGAAAATAAATCAAAATTCAAACCCGTCACCAGCAAACTCTGATTGCCTAAAAGTGTCGTATTTAAATTCCAATCCCGATTAAATTCAATATTATACAAACGCTCTACAGATCTGAAATCTTTCTGCACAAACTGATAATTGGCAAAACCATCCAAAGTCCAATCCCTTGTAAAAAGACGTTTTTTAATGTTGGTTTTAAAAGCAATTCCTTCATTATTAGAATCATCAATTCCTGAAAATAAATTTAAATCATTGTTGCTCATTGCAATTTCAAAATCGACCAGTGTTTTTTCATTAGGATTGTATTTTCCTAAAAAAGTAGCCACCTGAATTTTCATTGGTGCAACCAGTTTTACAATTGGCTCGTAATTTCCCTGCAAAACGCCATTTACGGGAGCAACATATTCGTAAATACGCTCGACAGAATTGTTGTTTTGAATGATATAATTTCCGAGATTAGTACCAACAAGACTAAATTTCACATTGTATAAAACATCAGTAGAAACATTCGAATATTCGTAAACATCAACTGAATTAATGATTGTTTTTTTATATAAAATTTTAGTTTCGGCATACGCGTCTTCATAAGCAGAAGGCGCAACCATTAAATTTTGATCATCGCCCGCCTTACTTAAAATCTGTACCTGATCTGTAGAAAGATTTTGTTGTAAAGGCTGGTTTTTTAAATCATTTTCAGAATAGATATAACCGCCAAAACTCCAGTTTTTGTTTTCGTGTGTTGCGCCGGCATACGTTACCATTCGGTTGTAATTTCGTTCAGAATATTGATATTCAATATTAATACGCATTTCAGAAGTGATCGTAAAAAGGGATGTAAAAACAATTTCTCCCGCATTATAATCAATTACGTAATCGTTGTTTTCGCCACGTTTTAGCAAAACACCATTTACGTAAACGCGCTCAGAACCTGAAATAACCAAAACATACAGTTCACCATTTTGTCCTTTCAGTTTATACGGGCCCTGATTTCCTTCCTGTCCCGTAAAAGTACTTTTGGCATATTGTCCTTTTACAAAAGCAACCGATGCAAAAACATTTGTTTTACTGGTTTCAGTATCAAAATCAACACTTGCCGAAAGGCCTTGCACTTTTTTATTAAAATTAAGAAATTGCGTTTTCCGGTTTTCCAGAAACACATCGCCTGCGCGAATGTTCCAGTCGTCGCTAAAAAGTTCCATAAAAATATTATCAAACTGATCCAGTTTTTGCGAATAACCGCCATCCTGTAACGGAATATTACTGTCCTGAAGCGAAGCCCGTAAACTCACTTTGTCGGATATTTTTCCTGTAATCTGAAGGTCTAAATTTGAGTTTAAAACCGTATTTTGATTATTTCCGATTGTAACGCCACGCGTGATACTTCCGGAAGTATTTAAACCATCAAAAGGAGTAACTTTTTTAGCGTTTGTATTTTCGAGTTTGTATAATTTCTCCGTTCCAACATCATTACTCACCACCTGGCTGTCGTTGTAAATTCCGTATTCTTTCGTTAAAAAATCGGGATAGTTCAGATAATTGACAATTAAAGTGTCTGAAGAAGCTTTGAATTTTTCGTTTAAAAGTAAAGTTCCTTTTTGAAAATCAATTTTATAAAAAGTAGAATCAATACGTTCGTTTTTCGAATTTAAAAGTTCAAAAAAACTCGAGTTAATACTGAATTTTTCCAGATGAATCGTGTCTCGCGTAGCAATTACTTTTTTTGTTTTATACGATGATTCTGTTTCCTGAGCCTGAAGACCGGAAAACCAAATAAGCACCGTAAGAAACAGTAATTTTTTCAACATAAACCTTTTAACTCTAAAAAGCCAAAAGTAGTATTTATAATTGGGAAATGATATGTAGGTATTTTTACTTTGGGAGATAAAAAATGCGAATAGCTAATACTAATTACGTACTGAATTTTGCAAAAATTAGCAGTACAGAAATTAATAATAACATGATAAAAACAGAATTTGGATTTGCAAAATTTGTGGTCCATCCAAATTCTTTTACTTTTTTCGGAACGTATAATCTCTTGTCTTTTGGATTATAATAAAACATTCCCCATACCCAGTTATCCGGATCGTTTTGCCATTCATTTTTAGTTTCTTCGCTAGGTTCGTTATCATTTAGCATATTCTAAAATATTGATATTGATAGGTTTATTGTTTTTTTGATGAAGTAAATTTAGTTAATATTTTTCAATTAAGGAATAATCTTATGTTTATGTATTGGTGTGAAGATTAATATATTAGTTTGGCGATAGAATATTTTCAAAATTATTCTGACAGGAATCAATTTTTTTTAGCTTTGTCAGATATAAAACTTCAATTATGGATACTGGTAAAGAACTTTTATTCTTTTTTAGTGCTTTGGGCGCTTTCAACGGAATTATTCTTGGAGTATATTTCTTTTTCTTTACCAAGAAAAAATACCTGACCAACTATTTTCTGGGCGCACTTTTGTTTGCATTAAGTATCAGAATCGGAAAATCAGTATTTGTATATTTTGATCCAACTTTGCCTAAAATGTATTTGCAATTTGGGCTTACGGCTTGCTTTTTTATAGGTCCGTGTTTGTATTATTTTCTAAGATCTGCTGTTGAAGAAATTCAGGTAATGCCAAAATCATGGAAAGCAACACTTTTATGCTGGGGAATTCTTATTGTGAGTGTCGGATTATTATTTCCATATCAGGATTATCCAAAATTGTGGGGCTGTTATATTATAAAAGCGATTTATTTTCAATGGTTTATCTATATTGTTTTTTCAGGTTTTGCAATTAAAGCTGTTTTAAAAAAAATCATAAGCAGAAACCACAAAACAACTCCGGCAGAAACTTGGTTTGGAATGCTTTTTCTTGGAAATTTTCTATTATTCCTTTTTTATTTTCTTGCCATAATGGGCGCTTCGGCAGCAACATACATAAGTGGCGCAGTAGTTTTTTCTTTTATTTTATATCTCATTATTTCGATTCTTTTATACAGAAAAAAAACAGATGATTTGTTTTTATTGAATCCTCAGAAAAACTCAGGCAAAAAAATAGAAGAAAATGAAGCTGCTATTTTATCTGTAAAGCTGAAAAACATCATGAATGAGAAATACTTATATAAAAACCCAAATTTGAATTTACAGGATTTGTCTCGGGAAATTAATATATCAACCCATCAATTATCGCAGTTTTTGAATACTAATTTAGGAAAGAATTTTACCAGTTTTGTCAATGAATTCAGGATCAACGAAGCTTGCAGAATTATAACTTCAAACGATAAACTTACTTTAGAATCTGTAGGTTACGATGTTGGTTTTAACTCTAAATCGACATTTTTTGCGGCGTTTAAAAAGCATACCGGAACAACGCCATTAAATTATCAGCTTCAGGCTTTACAAACTTAAATTATGAATCTCGGGAAAGAAATATTATTCTTTTTTGGTGCTTTGGGCGCATTCAACGGAATTATTCTGAGTATTTACTTTTTCTTTTTTACCAAGAAAAAATACCTTACGAATCTTTTTCTTGGTGCCATATTGTTGGCTTTAAGCATACGGATTACCGTTACGGTTTTTGTTTATTTTAATAATGCTTTGCCCAAAACATATCTTCAAATTGGGCTTTCGGCTTGTTTGTTAATTGGGCCATTTTTATATTATTTTTTAAAATCAGGAATTAAGGGAATCAATACAATTTCTAAAATCTGGAAATGGCATCTTTCAATTTGGTTATTTGCTGTTTTAATTATTGGATTTCTGTTTCCTTATAAAAGTTATCCGATTTTATGGAATGATTATTTTGTTGGATTAATTTTTCTGCAATGGTTCATATACATTCTTTTTTCAGGTTATGAAAGTAGAGCTTTACTTCAAAAAATAATAAGCAAGAATGAAAAAACAAGTTCGGCAGAAATGTGGTTTGGAGCTGTTTTCTTCGGCAACGCCATTATTTTTATATGTTATTTTCTTGGCTTTGCACGAATTCCTTTTGTTTCCTGCATTACCGGCGCGGTATCTTTTACATTCGTTTTATATTTAATTATTTCGGTTCTTTTATACCGAAAAAAGACAGATGATTTATTTCTGTTGAATACCCAAAAAGGCAAAAAAATGAATGAAAGTGAAGCTGCCATTTTATTTCAAAAACTCGAAAATATAATGAGGGAGAAAGAATTGTTTAAAAATCCAAACATGACTTTACAGGATTTGTCTCAGGAACTTACTATTTCGAGCCACCTATTATCTCAGTTTTTAAATAATAATCTGGGCAGGAATTTTACCAGTTTTGTAAATGAATTTAGAATAAATGAAGCTTGCAGAATCATAACAGAAAACGATAAACTTACACTTGAATCTATTGGTTATGACGTTGGTTTCAATTCGAAATCGACTTTTTTTGCTGCGTTTAAAAAACATACCGGAACCACGCCGTTAAACTACCAATTACAGATTTTACAGGCTTAAAACTGAGTGTTGATTTATAAATTCGTACTCCTGATTTCTCATTTTGTTACCTCGTTTCGTGATTAAGATTTGACTTTTGCTACAACAAAGTCAAATCTTAATCGCTAAATTTATGAGGTTTCTAATTTCATTTTTCATTTTTATTTATTGTTTGTTATTATCTTCAATAGCTATACAAGCGCAAACGATAAAAACAATTCCGGAGAAAGTTGCACAGCAAAATAACGAATTAAATGAAGTTGTTATTAAAAGACAGGTTTCATTAGTAAAATATGCTGCCAACGCAACAATCGATGTAAATGTTGCCAATACAGTACTTTCTACAAGCAGTTCGGTAAACGAATTATTAGGCAGAGTTCCGAATGTTGTTGTTGCCGAAGGACAAATCAGCGTTCTCGGAAAAGGTGAAGCGATTATTTATCTCAACGGAATATTGATTAATTATGAACGTTTTGCAGCCATTCCGGTTTCTCAGATTTTAAAAATTGAGGTCATATCAAACCCTTCCTCAAAATACGATGCCGAAGGAAAAGCAGTAATTAATATTATCACCAAACCAAATATTGAAAACGGAATTATGGGGACGGCAACCCAGCAGGTTACGGTTTCGAAATTTGCAGGAACAAGCACCAATACATTTCTCGATTTTAATTATACGAAAGGAAAATTTTCGTTTATAACCAATTATGGTTTGCAGTTAGGAAAAGGTCGTGAACTATTATATACAACACGAACGCGACCAAATCCTGATGAATTTATGCGATCAGAATTAACTACCGATTGGAAAAGGCAATTTAATAATTACTCGAATTTTGGGTTTGGTTTGCAATATACTTTTTCTGAGAAAAATTATATTTCATTGGCATATAGCGGCAATATTGAAGATCTGGGCGGAGTGGTAGAAAGTCGAAATGCAATAACAAACAACACAGGAAATAGTTTTTATGCAACTGATATTACTAAAAATGATGTATTACTAAACCAGTTTATTAATCTGAACTATAATGCAATAACAGATCGTAAAGGTTCGTCGTTGTTTGTAGCAACACAATATTCTAATTATAACGGAACTGTAAAAGATTTTATTGATGAAAATAGTGTCGTTGATGACGTTAATGACGAAAGATATCTAAAGAATAATGTTGGGAATACCATAAATATTATTAGTGCCCAGGCTGATTACTCACGAAAAATTAATGAAAAAACCAAGCTAGAAACAGGAGCCAAGTTTAGTAATGCAACCATAAAATCGGCTACAGATTTTTTGATTGCCGAAGACGATATGAATTTTGTGTTTGATGATGAACTTTCGAGTGATTTTAAATATGAAGAAAAAATTAGTGCTGCTTATTTTAATTACGGAAGCTCGATTGGCGAAAGGTTTAATTTTTCAGTAGGTGCGCGAGGCGAATGGACAAAATACGATTTGTATACAAGTGCAAACGGAATTCAGAGATTCGATAAAAGTTACGGCAATTTTTTTCCGAATCTCCTTTTGAATATGGATTTTTCCGAAGATTTAAAAACTCACTTTTCGTATGTTTCGAGAATTACAAGACCAAGATATCAAGGACTTAATCCGTTTGTGATTTATCAGGATCCATTTACGACCATAGAAGGAAATCCGAATTTACTGCCCGAAAAAGTGCATGCTTTCGAAGTAGGAGCAATGTATAAAAAGTTTGATTTTAAAATAGGGTATACCTATAAAACGGATCCTATTTCGGCCGCAGCTTTAAGAGGCGACACGCCTAATAGTTATATTTTAAGATCGCTGAATTTAGAAAAAGAACATACTTTTTTTACATCACTTTCAAAATCATTTACAGCCAAATGGTGGAATTCTACCAACACCCTAAGCATGAATTTAACCAAAGTAATCGATACTAGTTATGATTATGCTTTAGGACCTGTAAAACCTCAAATCTATTTGTATTCGAATAATACATTTACGATTCCCGATCTGTTTAAAGTTCAATTATTGGCTTGGTATTTAGGAGAGAAAAGTTATGGAATCCGACATGATAATAGCCGATCAATAGTTACGTTAGGAATCGAAAGAAACTTTTTTAAAGAGGCGCTAAAGCTAAATTTTACAGCAAACGATATTTTTCATGACTTTATGGTTTCCGGAGATTACGAAGTGGGGCAGACTGAAATTTATTATCACAGAACTTACACGACAAATTATTTTAAATTGATTGCGACTTATAATTTCGGGAATTCTAAAAAGACAACTTATAAGAAATCTGAGGTTGAGCAAACGGAGAATAATAGGGCGAGGTAAAATGAAAAATGGCTTCACTATTAAGTGAAGCCATTTTAAAATATAGTTGAATTGAAATAATTTACCTTTTCTAAAAACTTAATTAAGTTCTTTAGTTACAATTTGCATGGTTTCTCTACTTACTTGTTTTAGTAAAACTTCTTTGTTTTCTTCAACCGTTTGAGCAGCGTTTTCTGTAAAATGGCGAATCGTGTATAAAGTCACATTTTCGCTATAATCTACTTTGAATTTTTTCGAAAGAATGGCATTCAAATCATTGAAATTTTCAAATTTATCTTCTACACAAACAGAAAAACTAATCGCAGAATTCTGAATCAGGTTTACTTTTAGTTTGAATTCATGAAATAACCCAAAAATCTCGCTGATGTTTTCCTCCATAATAAAAGAAAAATCTATCGATGAAAGCGAAATCAGCAATTGGTTTCTTTTTACGATAAAACACGGATATTGTGGCTCTAAATCAACACCTTTAGAAACGCAGGTTCCTTTTAATAAAGGGTTAATAAACGATTTTACGTATAACGGAATTTCTTTTTTCTGTAACGGCTGTAATGTTTTTGGGTGAATAACCGTTGCGCCGTAAAAAGCCAATTCGATAGCTTCACGATACGAAATTTGGTTTAATAAACTCGCGTTTTCAAAATAACGCGGATCAGCATTCATAACTCCCGGAACGTCTTTCCAGATTGTTACGCTTTCTGCACCAAGACAATAAGCAAAAATTCCCGCTGTATAATCAGAACCTTCACGGCCTAAAGTTGTGGTAAAATTATTTTCATCGGCACCTAAAAATCCCTGCGTAATATTCAACGTTTTTCTTGGTACATTTTTACTGATAAGTTGCTCCGTTGTTTCCCAATCTACTTCTGCATCTCTGTAATTAGCATTGGTTTTAATGAAATTACGAACATCAAGCCATTGCGTTGTAATGCCGCTGAAATTCATAAAGTGACTTAGAATTGTAGTCGAAATCAATTCTCCAAAACTCACAATCTGATCGTAAACAAAATTATAATTTGGAGATTTGTTATGTGCCAGAAAATATTCTAATTCTGAAAACTGTTCTTGTACCGCAGCAAAAACGGCATGTTTTTCGTCATCAAATAAATCTAATAATATTTGATTGTGATATTTTTTAATTTCCTGTACAGAAGAATTTAATTCTCCAGATTTATCAAAATAATTCTTGATAACAACCTCAAGCGCATTTGTGGTTTTCCCCATTGCCGAAACGACTAAAATCACATCTTCGTAACCCACTTTTTGTAAAACGTCGTATACGTTTCTAATTCCTGCAGCATCTTTTACCGATGCACCACCAAATTTAAATACTCTCATTTTTAATTTTAGATTTTTAATTTTAGATTTCTGATTGAATAAAATCTAGTATTTCTTTATGTTTTTTTGCCACAGATTTAAAAGATTAAAACGATTTAAATCTGTAAAAAATCTATTAAATCGTGATAATCTGTGGCAAAACTATTTTGCTATAATTTTTCTAAAAACGAATTAATTCCCACTTCGTCCATTTGTACAACTTGCCATCCTTGAAGGATTTTTGCCCCTGAATTTTCATAAAATTTTACGGCCGGAGTATTCCAGTCCAGAACATTCCATTCTACTCTTCGAACGTTATCTCTTTTTCCTTGTTTCATGATTTCAGCATAAAGTGCAGATCCTAAACCTGTACCTCGCATTTTTTCTTTCACAATTAAATCTTCAAGATGAATTGTTTTTCCTTTCCAGGTAGAATATCGGTAATAATAAAGAGCGATTCCCACAATCTCTTTTTCAAGTTCTGCAACAAAAACATTAAATAAAGGTTTCTCTCCAAAACCATCGCGTACTAAATCATCAACTGTTATAACAACGGCATCAGGTTCTTTTTCGAATATTGCCAATTCCTGTATTAATCCCAAAACAGATTCCATGTCTTCAGGATTCCCTTTTCTAATATTCATATTACTATGGTAGTTATTTTTTTAATAAATGTTTTACTTTTTATTTGCAATGTGTCTGTTTAACACAGCAGGTTTTAAAAAAGCCAATTTTCTATATTCTTACAAATAGTCAGTTATTAGCTAAATATATATTTTTTTACAAAGTATTTTCACCTTTAATTAGCAAATATAGAATAGTCGCAAACTAACAAAATAATTTTTAAACCATTCTCACAAAAAAAACGATATTTGTGACTTAAATTTAAAACTACAACGATATAGCAATGGAAGAACGCAATAAAACACTAGGAGAGTTTATTATTGAGAACCAAAAAGCATTTCAGTATTCGTCAGGAGAGCTTTCCCGGATACTCAACTCTATACGTTTGGCGGCCAAGGTCGTAAACTATAAAGTAAACAAAGCAGGACTTGTAGATATTATTGGCGCAGTAGGCGAACAAAATATTCAGGGAGAAGAGCAGCAAAAATTAGATGTGTATGCCAACGAAGTATTTATTCAGACGTTAATAAACCGTGAGATTGTCTGTGGTATTGCTTCGGAAGAAAATGACGAATTTATTACTGTCAAGGGGAGCGACAACAGTAATAATAATAAATATGTCATTTTAATGGATCCGCTTGACGGCTCATCAAATATTGATGTGAATGTTTCTCTCGGAACTATTTTTTCGGTTTTTAGAAGAATCACGCCAATCGGAACTCCGGTTACAAGCGAAGATTTTTTGCAGCCCGGAATTAATCAGGTTGCCGCAGGTTATGTAATTTACGGAACTTCGACAATGTTGGTGTATACCACAGGCTTTGGTGTAAATGGTTTTACGCTCAATCCCGCGATTGGAACATTTTATCTTTCACATCCAAATATGCAATTTCCAAAAAACGGGCATATTTATTCGGTAAACGAAGGAAATTATGTGCACTTTCCACAAGGTGTAAAAAATTACATTAAATATTGTCAGAGAGAAGAAGAGGATAGACCTTATACGTCAAGATATATTGGAAGTCTGGTTTCTGATTTTCATAGAAATATGATCAAAGGCGGAATTTATTTATATCCAACAAGTTCAAAAGCACCAAAAGGAAAGTTGCGTTTGTTATACGAATGTAACCCGATGGCATTTCTTGCAGAACAGGCAGGAGGAAAAGCAACAGATGGTTTTGGAAGAATTATGGAAATTCAGCCAACTGAATTGCACGAAAGAGTTCCTTTTTTCTGCGGAAGTTATAATATGGTTGAAAAAGCGGAGCAATTTATGGCAGAGGCTCAGTAGTTATCTTTACATCTGTTTTTAAAATAGTTTAATTATGTAAGATTTTATATATTTACAAAAATATATTTATGAGAAAAATAGCTATAATACTTTTGTTAGTATTAAATTTTACGACTTCTTGTTCATCAGATACAGATGATAATTTAGGTTTGACTTCATCAATTGTCATTGACGGAATTAGTTTTACACCAACCAAAGGAATCTATTTTTATAAAACGGCAAGTTTTGAAACGCAAAAAAGCGTCAGTTTTGAGATTTCTAACGAAAAAGGAGAAAATTTTTATATTGATATTTCATTTCCTTCTTCTCAAAAAGATTTGAGTGGTGTTTACTCTTTTGGACCGGGAACAGCAGACGAGCTTTTGGTAAGTTGCGAGTTATTAACGCCCAGTACGAGATATGCTATACTAGGCCATACTTTGAAAATTACAGATTTAGGTAATTCCAATTTTAGTTTTGTATTTACAGACCCTGTTTCAGCCTTTGATGTCGTTAAAAATAAAGAAGTCACTTTTAAAGGTGGATTAGAAGGTCAATTTAAGTTTACAGAAGTAAAATAAACATAAAAAAAGCTCCAATTGGAGCTTTTTTTTATTTGTGCATATGTTGCATTTCGTAAACAAAAGTGTCTGCATCTACTTTTTTGTCTACCAATGATAATGCTTTTGCTATGATATAATTTACGTTGCTTGGTGTAAAACCTAAAGCAATACCTAATTTTCTTAACATTACTTCTTGTTGATCTTCTAAATGGTGATCTACATGTACCATTCTCGTTAAATCGTATAAACGCTCTAAACGCTGAACGTGTAAATAAGGCGGATTAATAGGATATTTTAAAGGATCGTTAAGAATTTCTTCGTATTCAGTCTCTGAAATTTCTAAACGTGAAGCTAATTTATCCAAGAAACTTTTTTCTTCAGGATGTACTACTCCGTCTGCTAACGCTACACGAACAATAGCTGAAAAGTGACCTTTGTTTCTTTGTTTGAATTCGCTATCGAATAAATCTGAAAATGACATAATTATAGAGTTTTTTATCACGCAAATATAAATCTTATTTTAAATTATTAATTTTAATTTTCTCATAAAATTTAACTTATTTTTCTACGTTGATTTAATATACGGGGTTTCTTTAATTTTCAAAATTAATCGTAAGTTTACAACCCCTTAATCAATTAATACCATTTTACCTATGTCAGAATTTTGGATTTATTTTCAGATAGGATTAAAGCACGTTTTAGATATTCACGCTTACGATCACGTTCTTTTTTTAATCGCATTAACAGTTCCGTACACCTTTAAAGACTGGAAACGCATTTTGCTTTTGGTTTCTGTTTTTACAATTGGTCATACGCTCGCTTTATTGCTTTCTGTTTTTGGAATTGTAGCCGTAAAAGTTAGTCTGGTTGAGTTTTTAATTCCAATTACGATATTAATAACCGCATTTTATCATTTATTTACAGCAGGAAAAGCAGCTAAAAATGATGGATTGAATTTGATATTTTTTGTGACATTGTTTTTTGGGATAATTCACGGACTTGGATTCTCAAATTATTTTAAGACTATTTTGGGAGGTACAGCAACATCAAAATTAGTACCTTTAGGGGAATTTGCATTAGGGATAGAAGCTGCACAACTCGTTGTGGTTTTTGTGGTTTTAGTCCTGTCATATATTGTACAAACCGTATTTCGTTTTTCAAAACGTGATTGGGCACTTGTAATGTCGGCTTTTATTGTCGGAGTTGTAATTCCGATGATTGTAGAAAGCCCTATTTGGAACAGATAAATTAAATGGAAGTAAAAAAATTAAATAAATACGATAAAGCGTATCTTCGAATTGCAAAAGAATGGAGTTTACTCTCGTATTGCAAACGTAAACAAGTGGGCGCCATTATAGTAAAAGACAGAATGATTATTTCTGACGGATACAACGGCACGCCAACCGGATTTGAAAATTGTTGCGAAGACGAAGAAGGATTAACACGTTGGGATGTTTTGCATGCAGAAGCCAATGCAATATTAAAAGTAGCCCGATCAACACAATCTTGCGAAGGCGCCACTTTGTATATTACACTTTCGCCTTGCAAAGAATGCAGTAAATTAATACATCAGTCCGGGATAAAAAGAGTGGTTTATCAGGATGGTTATCGTGACGACTCAGGAATTCAATTTTTAATAAAAGCAGGTATTGAAGTCGAGCATATTCCTGTTTTAGAAGAATAATGAAATTTAATTCAACATATTTACCTATCGTTATAGGAGCAACTTTTGCTCTTGGCACCGTTCTCGGAAGCATGATGAATGCTCCCGCAGATGATCAGCTTTTGGCTAAAAACAGTTCGAAAACCAAATTAAATAAGCTCATCGATTTTATCAATAACGAATATGTTGATAATGTCAATACAGATTCTATCGTAAATCTTACCGTAGATAATATCCTTTCAAAATTAGATCCGCATTCTGTTTATATTCCGCCAAGCGAACAGGCAGAAGTTGCCGAAAGCATGAAAGGAGATTTTGTGGGAATCGGAATCAATTTTTATATGTACCGGGATTCTGTGGCCATTATAAGACCGGTTGAAAACGGACCTTCGGCGAAAGCCGGATTAAAATCAGGAGACCGAATTTTATTTGCCGGAAAAACGAAATTGTTTGGGCGAAAATTACCTTCGGATAGTTTATTCTCAAAATTAAAAGGAATAAAAGGTTCTGAAATTGAGTTGACAGTCTTTAGGAAATCAGAACAAAAGAAGCTGAAGTTTAAAATAAAAAGAGATGTTATTCCGCTAAAAAGTGTTGATGCCTCTTTATTATTGGATAATAAAACAGGTTACATCAAAATAAACCGTTTTGCCGAAACAACTTATAAAGAATTCAAAACGGGTTTAACGAGATTAAAACAAAACGGAATTCAGTCGTTGGTAATTGATCTTCGCGATAATGGCGGCGGTTATATGGAAGAAGCTGTGGCTATTGCCGATGAGTTTCTGAAAGATAAAGAACTGATCGTTTTTACCAAAAATAAAAACGGGACAACCGATAAAACGTACGCAACCAAAAGCGGCAGTTTTGAAACCGGAAAATTATATGTTTTAATTAATGAAAACAGCGCATCGGCGAGTGAAATTTTAGCCGGAGCCATTCAGGATAATGATCGCGGGACTATTGTAGGGCGTCGTTCTTTCGGAAAAGGTTTGGTACAACGCGAAATGGATTTTAACGACGGTTCTGCCGTAAGACTTACCGTTGCGAGATATTACACGCCAACCGGAAGATCTATTCAAAAGCCATATACAAAAGGAAACGAAGAATATTATAAAGAATCTGAAGATCGCATTAAATCGGGCGAACTTTATGCAAAAGACAGCATTAAAGTGGCAGATTCCTTGAAATTTAAAACACCAAAAGGAAGAATTGTCTACGGCGGCGGGGGCATTGTTCCTGATGTTTTTGTACCTATGGAAGCCGAACACGGAAATGAAAATGTAGCATATTTGCTGCAAACCGGAATCGTTGGGCATTTTGTTTTTGAAGAATTAGATAAAAACAGAAATGCTTTTTCGGGACTTCATTTTAATGAATTTCTGGTGAAAATGAAAAACTCAGATGCTTACTTTAAAAAATTCAAAAACTATATTTTATTAACCGGTTTAGATTTAAAATTAGATCACACAAAAGCTTTGGTCAATAGATATATTACTGCAGAATTTGCCCGTCAATTATATGGCGAATTATATTATTATGATATTATTTTGAAGGATGATGCTATGATTAAAGTAGTTACAAATTCAAAGAAATAATAATAATTTTTTAAAATATAATGTAACAAATCTGGTATAAAACTTGATTACTTTGTACTACTAATAATTAAACAGCATTTGCAAGCTTAGTTAAATCTTAGCGGGCTATGTGGTTAACAAAATTAAAATATGAAAAATTTAAAAAGAATAAGCCTTCTTGCAATTTTGATGGTTTTTGTAATTTCTTGCGCTTGTATGAAAGATAAAAATACAGTTTCAGGTAAAGTAGAGTCTATAGAAAACGGGAAAGATGGTTATACAGCAAAAATAAACACAGATAAAAATGAAGTTTATTTTGCGACGGTAAGTATCGTAAATGTTGGCGGACCTGAAAATTATAAAAGATTCAAAGAAGGTGATGTAGTTTCAGTAAAAGGAGAAATCTGGAAAACTGAAAATGAAAATCACATCAAAGTAACTCAGATCGTTTCGATTAAGTAGGTCAAACCTTAAAAATTAAACCATATAAGTTATATAATCATTAATATATGCGCAAAGCATTATATTAGCTTATATAACTTATATGGTTTAAATATTTTATCGAATACTATCGTGCGAATGAGTTTGAATGCCGTTATTCCATAAAGTAAGAATATCGGTCGCAACAGCAGCGCCACTTCCGGCAGCTATCGCTAATTGACTTCTCCAGCCTGCTAAAGTTCCAATAACATAAATGCCGTCGGTCACTTTATGATCGTCATTTTTAAGCTGAATGCGTTGTTTTTCCGGTAATGCTTTTTTGTGAGGTTCAATATAGTGCATCAAACCTTCAATATCAAAAGTATTGGCAGAACCAATTCCTATAATGATACTTTTAGTTTGGTATGTGTTTTTATTGGTAATAACTGTAAATTCAGGATAAGTGCCTTCAATTTTGATTACCTTCTCATTAGGAATTTGAGTAATATGAGGATAAGTCATAGCCAAATCCTGTGTGCTTTCTACCAGTAAATCAGAACCTAATTTACCTGGTGTTATTCCATAAGCGTTGTAGAAAATTGCTTCCTTTAAAGAAGAATTTTTTTGATGTGTAAAAATCCCGATTTTTTTATCGGTAACAAAAGCTTTGTTTTTAGCAGATCCTAGAACGAGTGCACAAGACATACCCGAAACGCCTCCGCCAATAATTAAAACATCGAACATATTATCGGCCGTTTGTTTTTTCTTCGATTCTTTTTGAAATTCTAAAGATCAAAAGAATTAAAACGGCACAAAAAGAAGCTGCAATTCCAATAAAAGCTACAACACTATCACCTTGAAAAGGGTTTTTAAAGTCTAGTAACGTAATATTAAAAACAATTAGAGCTAATGCTAAAAGCACTAAGATTGAAGTGAAAATTTTCATATGGCTGTTTGTTTGTCTAAAATAGTAATTTAAAGTTTTTCTGCGAATAACACAGTAGAACGTTATAATTCAAATTTTATAGGGGGTAAATTTATAAAAATAAATGTTAGACGAACAAACCTTTAACATTAGCGGCGAATAATTTAACAGCAATCGCTAAAAGTATAACTCCAAATGTTTTTCGAACCACGCCAAGTCCGTTTTCTCCTAATAAATTTTCGATTTTTTTAGATGATTTCAAAACAATATATACCAATATGATATTTAGGAGAATAGCAATTATAATATTAATGGTGTGAAATTGAGATCGAAGAGAAAGTAAAGTTGTCATTGTTCCCGCTCCTGCAATTAAAGGAAAAGCCAAAGGAACAATAGAAGCAGACCCCGGTTCTTCATCGCGATAAATTCTAATTCCTAAAATCATCTCTAAAGCCAGAAAAAACAATACAAAAGAACCTGCAACGGCAAACGAATGAACATCAATTCCGATCAGGCTTAGAAAACCTTCCCCAACAAAAAGAAAAACAATCATAATCATTCCGGCTACAATAGAAGCTTTCTCAGATTCGATGTGTCCGACTTTTGCCCGTAAATTCACAATAATAGGGATAGAACCTACAATATCAATTACAGCAAAAAGTACCATGCCAACAGTAATTATTTCTTTAAAGTCGATTTCTAGCATATTACTTTGATTTTAAGGGTTTAAAATTTTTGCAAAGGTAGATAATAAAGGTAGGTGTTTTTTAGCAAAAACGCATTATTGTTATAAAAACATGTTTTATAGGATAAAAAAGTGATATTTGTAACAATCGTAAATTTTACCACAGAGTATCGCAAAGATTTTTCACAGAGATTCACAAAGATTAAATTGCAAAAAAGAGTGAAAAACAAAGAATTCTTTGTGAATCTCTGCGAAAGCCTCTGTGAATGTTTGTGGTAAATTTTTTATCTGCTTTCTTTGACTATCTTTGCACTTTATAAATTTCAGTATTTTATTATCATGTTTCAATTAGGTAAAACCATTATTTCAGAGGATATTCTTGAAAAAGAATTTGTATGCAACTTGTCAGCTTGTAAAGGAGCTTGCTGTGTTGACGGAGATGCCGGTGCGCCTTTGAGCGAAGCTGAGACTAAAATCATGGAAGAAATTTACCCTAAAGTAAAACCCTTTTTACGTAAAGAAGGAATTGCTGCAATCGAAGCGCAGGGAACCTGGGTAAAAGGAACCGATGGTGATCTTGAAACGCCATTAATTGATGAGAAAGATTGTGCCTACGTTATTTTTGACGGAAAAACGGCTCTTTGTGGAATCGAGCAAGCCTATAATCAAGGAATAGTAGATTGGAAAAAACCAGTTTCCTGTCATTTATACCCAATTCGCGTAAAAGATTTTACAGAGTTCGCTGCGGTGAATTATGACAAATGGGATATTTGTGATGATGCCTGTTCTTTAGGTAAAGAACTGGAAGTTCCGGTATATAAATTTGTTAAAGAAGCACTAATTCGTCGCTTTGGCGAAGACTGGTATTTAGAGCTTGAAAAAGTTGCAGAAGAACTAAAAAATTCATAAAAATTCGGTAGCCATTACTGTGGTTGGAAAGTGCAAAAAATACACTTAAAAAAAATTGAAATTCCATTCAAAAAAACTTTGAAAAACAATTGATTTTTTCTTGCTTTTCATTTAAAAAGACTCTATTTTATAGTAGTGTTATGGTGGTAATGACAATATTAAAATACTCATTTACAATAATTTAATTATTTTACAGAAAACATCCCCATTTTGCTGCGTTGTTAAAAACTACGTCAAATTGTGAATAAGTTTGGCTTTCATTTTTAGCGATAATTGACAATCTTTGTACTCCATTGAATGAGTAAAAATTCAATACAAAAATTAAACATAAAAGCCATGTCGCAAGTCGAGCCAATTTTACAAGAAAACAAGAATCGTTTCGTTATTTTTCCTATCAAACATCATGATATTTGGGAATGGTATAAGAAGATGGAAGCTAGTTTTTGGACTGCTGAAGAAATCGATTTGCACCAAGACCTGACTGACTGGAATAATAAGTTGAGCGATGATGAAAGATATTTTATCAAACATATTTTAGCTTTCTTCGCAGCTTCTGACGGAATCGTAAACGAAAATCTTGCTGAGAACTTTGTTAACGAAGTTCAATATGCCGAGGCTAAATTTTTCTATGGTTTTCAAATCATGATGGAAAACATTCATAGTGAAACGTATTCTTTATTGATTGACACTTACGTAAAAGATGAAGCAGAAAAAGCAGAATTGTTTAATGCTTTGGAAGTTTTTCCTGCCATTAAGAAAAAAGCAGACTGGGCTTTGAAATGGATCGATTCTGATTCTTTTGCTGAAAGGTTAATTGCTTTTGCTGCTGTTGAAGGAATCTTTTTCTCTGGTGCTTTTTGTTCAATTTATTGGTTGAAAAAACGTGGTTTAATGCCAGGTTTGACTTTTTCTAATGAATTAATTTCTCGTGATGAAGGTGTACACTGTGATTTTGCAGTTCACTTGCATAACCATCACTTGATTAACAAAGTTCCAAAAGACAGAATTAAAGAAATCATTGTTAATGCTTTAGATATTGAAAGAGAGTTTGTAACAGAATCTCTTCCGGTAAGTTTAATTGGAATGAATGCCGTTTTAATGACGCAATATTTAGAATTTGTTGCTGACAGATTGTTAGTAGAATTAGGTTGCGAGCGTGTTTATGGATCAGCGAATCCGTTTGATTTTATGGATATGATTTCTCTTCAGGGAAAAACTAATTTCTTTGAAAAACGTGTTGCCGAGTATCAAAAATCTGGTGTGATGAACACAGATAGCGATGCTCAGAAAATTTCATTTGATGCAGATTTTTAGACAACAAGATATTTAGTGTTTTACCCCGAATAAGCACTAAAGAAAAGATTAAGATTTTACAATAAAAACATTTTAAGAATCTCTTTCCCAAATCGTAGATTCAATAATTTTTGACACATTTTCGATCTGATTTCAGATTTGAACAGGGCAGCTATTGAGAATGCTGTAATTCTCAAAAAATAATTAAAAAACACACAATGTTTAAGTACTGGAATTCGTTTTCTAGAGACTTTCATTTTTTCAATAACTAAAATAAAGTAAGCTTATGTATGTAGTAAAAAGAGATGGCCATAAAGAGCCCGTAATGTTTGATAAGATTACAGAAAGAATTAAAAAATTGTGTTACGGGCTTAATGAGCTTGTAGATCCTGTTAAGGTAGCCATGAGAGTTATCGAAGGATTGTATGACGGAGTTTCAACTTCTGAACTTGATAATCTTGCAGCAGAAACGGCGGCATCTATGACTATTGCACATCCAGATTATGCGCAATTGGCAGCTCGTGTGGCGATTTCAAACCTACATTCAAATACAAAAAAGTCGTTTTCAGAAACGATGAAAGATATGTACAATTACGTAAATCCAAGAAATGGTCAGGAAGCGCCATTACTTTCGGATGAAGTATTTAAAGTAATTCAGGAAAACTCAGCTTTCCTTGATTCTCATATCATTTATACAAGAGATTTCAACTACGATTACTTTGGTTTCAAAACCTTAGAGCGTTCGTATTTGTTGAAAATAAACGGAAAAATCGTTGAAAGACCACAACATATGTTGATGCGTGTTTCGGTTGGTATCCACTTAGACGATTTAAAATCAGTAATCGAAACTTACGATTTAATGTCTAAAAAGTTCTTTACGCATGCAACGCCAACGTTGTTTAATGCAGGAACTCCAAAACCACAAATGTCTTCTTGTTTCCTTTTGGCAATGCAGGATGATAGTATTGATGGTATTTACGATACGTTAAAACAAACGGCTAAAATCTCGCAATCAGCGGGAGGAATTGGTCTTTCTATTCATAACGTTCGTGCAACAGGATCTTATATTCGTGGTACAAACGGAACTTCAAACGGAATTGTGCCGATGTTGAGAGTATTCAACGACACAGCTCGTTACGTAGATCAGGGTGGTGGAAAACGTAAAGGTAGTTTTGCGATTTACATCGAAACATGGCATGCGGATATCTTCGAATTCCTGGATTTAAAGAAAAATACTGGAAAAGAAGAAATGCGTGCAAGAGATTTATTCTTCGCTATGTGGACTTCAGATTTATTCATGAAACGTGTACAGGAAGATGCATCATGGACTTTAATGTGCCCGAACGAATGTCCTGGACTTTATGATGTTTACGGAGAAGAATTCGAAGCAATGTACCTTGATTATGAATTTAGAGGAAAAGGTAGAAAAACCATTCGTGCACGTGAATTATGGGAGAAAATCCTTGAATCGCAAATCGAAACAGGAACACCTTACATGTTGTATAAAGATGCGGCAAACCGTAAATCGAACCACAAGAATTTAGGAACAATTCGTTCATCTAACTTGTGTACTGAGATTATGGAGTACACTTCTAAAGATGAAATCGCAGTTTGTAACTTAGCGTCTATTTCATTACCAATGTTTATTGATAACGGAAAATTTGATCACGAAGCACTTTACAATGTTACAAAACGTGTAACCCGTAACCTGAACAAAGTAATCGACAGAAACTATTATCCGGTAAAAGAAGCTGAAAATTCAAACTTACGTCATCGTCCGGTTGGTTTAGGTGTTCAAGGTTTAGCAGATGCTTTTATTATGTTGCGTATGCCGTTTACAAGTGATGAAGCAAAAACATTAAACCAGGAAATTTTCGAAACTTTATACTTCGCAGCCGTAACCGCTTCTATGGAAATGGCAAAAGAAGAAGGACCATATTCTACATTTGAAGGTTCTCCAATGTCTAAAGGAGAATTTCAATACAATATGTGGGGAATGAAAGACGAAGAATTATCTGGTCGTTGGGACTGGGCTTCATTAAGAAAAGAAGTTGTAGAACACGGAGTTCGTAACTCTTTATTAGTTGCGCCAATGCCAACTGCTTCGACTTCTCAAATTTTAGGAAACAACGAAGCTTTCGAACCTTATACATCAAACATTTACACACGTCGTGTATTGTCTGGAGAATTTATCGTGGTAAACAAACACTTACTAGAAGATTTAGTAAAATTAGGTTTGTGGAACGAAGATTTAAAACAAGAAATTATGCGTCATAACGGATCAGTTCAAAACATTGATGTGATTCCGCAAGACTTAAAAGAACTATACAAAACCGTTTGGGAAATGTCGATGAAAGACATTATCGATATGTCTCGTCAAAGAGGTTATTTTATTGACCAGTCGCAATCGTTGAATTTGTTCATGCAGGATGCAAACTATTCTAAACTAACGTCAATGCACTTTTACGCTTGGCAATCAGGTTTAAAAACAGGAATGTATTACCTAAGAACAAAATCTGCAGTAGATGCGATTAAATTCACCTTAAACAACGATAAAAAAGAAGAAGTTCCAACTTTAGTTGCAGAAAATGAATCTATTAACGTAGAAGATTATAAAGCAATGTTATTAAAAGCACAAGCCGCAGATCCTGAGGATTGTGAAATGTGTGGAAGTTAATTTTTTAGAGAAAAGATAATAGAATAAAGAAGAAAGATTTATTCTTAATTTATAGAAAGCAGTTATTGTAATGATAGCTGCTTTTTTTATTTAATTAATAGTTATTTGTAATAAAATAATTACTTTTAAAGAAAATAATTAAATGAAAATTACTATTCAAGATTACAGTAAAATTGCAAAACAACTAAAGGAAGAGTATCCTAAATTATCTGATTTCGAAATTTTATCTCTAGCGATTCAAATAGAGAGAAATCAAATTTTAGAGAATGAATTGGTGGTCAGTTCCTACGACAAACATCCGGTTGGTTTAGAAGCAATAGCGATTGCATTGGGTTATAATAAATCAAATTAGACATTGTATTATAACATAGCCTGTGGTTTCAACCACGGGAACGATTGGATTAACGCATTGTATTCCCGTGGTTGAAACCACGGACTATGTTTGACTATGATTGCTGAATATAAATAAACAATATCCACAAAAAAATCTCGTTCTAAACCTTAACACATTAGCATCTCAGAACCTTAGATTAAACCTTTAAGAAAAAATAAAGTCTTATTATAAATAATTCCTGCGTTATGAATAAAAGCAATCTTTGGTCGTTACGATTGGGTTTTTCTGGCAAAGAAGCCGATAAAATTGAAAAACTAGGATTAGAAAAATTTCTAAAGCATTCTTATGAATCAAAGTTTGACAAAGAGCTTCCCGCTTTTTTAAACGAAGATCCTAAAACAATGGTTGAGCTCAGGGAATTTAACGCATCCAAAAAAAATGCTGATCCGGAAACCAAGAAAAATATTCTCAAAAAAGAAGCAAACTCTCGCATTGAACAAAAAAAATGGTGGATCGAGAAAATGCGAACCAGCGAATTTCCGCTTCGTGAAAGTATAGTTTGTTTCTGGCACAACCATTTTGTATCAACTTCTCAAAAAATAAACGTCAATTATTGGATCTATAAACATGATATGATTTTGCGTGAAAATGCTTTTGGGAATTTTAGAGAACTAACCAAACAGGTTCTGAAGTCGAATGCAATGGTGAAATATCTTGATAATAGCGACAACAAAAAAGGTAAAAACAACGAAAACCTAAGCCGTGAATTATTAGAATTGTTTACTATCGGAATTGGAAATTATACTGAAAGCGATATTAAAGAAGGCGCAAAAGCTTTAGCAGGATTAAATGTTGGTGATAATGGAGCAGTTTATAGAAAAGCAGACGAAGATAATACCGATAAAACTTATTTCGGGAAAACCGGAAACTGGAAATCAGATGATTTAGTCGATATTATTTTTGAACAAAAAAACATTCCATATTTAATTACAAGAAAAATTCTGAAATGGTTTATATATGATAATCCGTCACAAGATTTGGTAATTTATTATGGAGATTATTTTAGAAAAGTAAAGTTTGAAATCGAACCTTTGCTGACTAAAATTTTCATGGAAGAATATAAGAAAGAAACCTCTGGAACTAAAATCAAAAATCCATTAAATTATATTCTGCAGTTAGTAGAAGAATTGCAAATTGCCAATGTTGACGATATAATGATTATGAATTTTTTGAAGCAGCAAGGAATGGATTTGTATAATCAGAAGAGTGTAAAAGGCTGGGATGGCGGAAATTCATGGTTGACTTCTCAAATTTATTTGCAAAGAAATAACATATCAGATATACTTTGCAGCGGTAGAAGTGTTACGAAAAAGGTAATAAATAGTATGAATGAAGGCGAAAAGCCAAAATCAGATTATGAAAAATTCGAAGTAAAAATAGATTTTGATACTGATGGAAATAACAAAACGATTATTACAGAATTATCCAACAGATTAGTCTTTAGAATAAGTGATTCGATGCAAAAAGACATGGAAAGTTTACTGAAATATGATTTTGATCCAAAAGAGCAGCATGCCAATTTTGCGGTTGTTCGATTGTTTAATTACATTACAAAATTGCCGGAATATCAACTGATTTAAAAACGCAACGTTATGAACAGAAGAGATTTTTTGACCCTTACAGGAACATTTACAGGAGGTTTATTAGTGCTTCCGGAGTTTTTGCATGCTTTTGGTTCGCAAAATAATTTGGTAGTTGGCGAACAGTGTATTGTTTTTGTACAGCTAAACGGAGGAAATGACGGCCTTAATACTTTTATTCCGTATGATAATCCGCTTTATTACGAGTTGAGAACTAAAATTGCAATAAATAAAGATGTAGTTGCGGGTAAAAATAACGGAATGGCATTTCATCCGTCATTAAAAGATTTTGCACAAATGCAGCAAAACGGAGACCTAACCGTAATTCAAAATGTGGGATATCCGGAGCCCATTCGTTCGCATTTTCGAAGTCAGGAAATTTGGCAAACCGCAACAGATTCTAATAAATATTTGAATGAAGGCTGGTTAGGGCGTTATTTAGATTTGCAATGCAAGGAACATCAGGCAACGGCAGGAATAAATTTAGATTCAATAGATAGTCTTGCATTAAAAGGATCTGAGCTCAATTCGATTACTGTAAAAGATCCGAATAATTTTAAAATAAAGTTGAACAAGGGAGAAAATATAAAACTATCTGATAATCCTCAATTAGATTTTGTTCGAAAAATTGCCAATTCAATTACACAAGGATCAGATGAAATTCAGAAAGCATTAGCGAAATCAAAATCAGAAATAAGTTATCCAAAAACGGAAATATCCAAAAACCTGGAATGGATTGGCAGATTGATAAAAGGAAATTTGAATTCAAAAGTATATTACACTTCGCTCAGCGGATTTGATACGCATGACAATCAATTAGTGTTACATGAAAAAAAATTAAAAGACCTAAACGATGCAATTTATAGTTTTTATCAGGATTTAAAACAGGCTCAATTGCTTCAAAATGTAACAATTGTTGTGTTTTCTGAATTTGGAAGAAGAGTAAAAGACAACGGAAACGGAACCGATCACGGAACTGCGGCACCAATGTTTATTATTGGAGGAAATAATAAAGGTACAATTTTGGGCAATAATCCAAATTTATCTGATTTAGATAATGGGGATTTAAAATATGAAATTGACTTTAGAAGTGTATATGCTTCATTATTACAACAAAAAATGAATTTCGACTATTCTAAAATTGGGATTAAGAATAAACCGGTTTCCGGATTGTTTTAAGTTTATTCAAATATCTCATTATTTGTCATTCTGAGGCACGAAGAATCACAATAGAAGCTCCGCACAGAATTAGCTTCAATCTTTGTCGAATTGCTTGTGTGATTCTTCGTGCCTCAGAATGACAAGATTGCGAAAAAGCATTATATTAATTTCAAAAAATCTAAAATCTCAGTCCCAAAACTTCGGGATAGCAACTAAGGATCTAAAAAATCTCTTTCTGAAAATCTTATTTTAGGTCATTTTTTTTATATTATCATACAAAACTTGATAAATTTGTTAAGAAATCCTTTTTTGTTTCATAAAATGCAATATTTTTTTTGGTGCAGTGAAAATAATTTATACATTCGCAGAGAATTTATTGAAATACACAAACAAAATGTCTAGTAACCGTTTTTATTTTAGCAACTCTTTTTATTTCTTCTTTAGTAGAAGTAAGGATTGTGCTATGGTTATTTGAGAAAATTTAAAAGACAAATAAAACTAATATACAATCCTGATGAAAATCAGGATTTTTTTTTGAATATATGACAACTAAAATTGCAATACAAGGTATAAAAGGTTCTTTTCATCATCAGGTTGTGAAAGAGTATTTCTCTGAAAATGTGGAAATTGATGAATGCTTGTCTTTTGAAGAATTAATTGACAGCCTGCTTTCAGGAAAAACAGATCAGGCAGTTATGGCAATTGAAAATTCGATTGCAGGGCCAATTATTCCGAATTATGCTTTGATTGACAAGAATAATTTACACATTATTGGAGAGCATTATTTAAGTATTCACCAAAATTTAATGACTCTAAAAGGTCAAAAAATTGAAGATATAAAAGAAGTTCATTCGCATCCAATGGCGCTTTTGCAATGCATGGATTTTTTAAAACAATATCCGAACATTAAATTGGTTGAAGATAAAGATACGGCTGAAACAGCAAGAAGAATTCAGGAAAAACAATTAACCGGAATTGCAGCTATTGGAAGTAAAACGGCTTCGGAAATGTATGATTTAGAAATAATCGCTCCGGAAATACAAACGATCAAAAATAATATGACCCGTTTTGTGATTATCAAAAAGCAAAATTCATTTTTGCCTGAAAACCAAATCAACAGAGCGTCAATCAAATTTGAATTAGATCACAAAAGAGGAAGTCTCGCAGCGGTTTTGAATGTAATGAGCGACTGTAAATTGAATTTGACGAAAATTCAGTCGTTACCAAAAATTGAAACACCCTGGAAATATTCATTTTTCGTAGATGTAACATTTGAGAAATACGAAGATTTTGCAAAAGCCAAATCATTATTAAATATTATGGCAGAATATTTAAAGGTTTTGGGAGAATATAAAAATACAAAACCATAAAAAAAGGAAATTCCAATTTTTGAAATTCCAAATTCCAATAAAGTTAGAAGTTAAAAAAGCCTAAAGCCTAAAGCAAAAAAAAATGATTACAACAGCAAAAAGATTAGACACAGTTGAGGAATACTACTTCTCGTCAAAATTGAGAGAAGTTCGTCAACTAATGTCTGAAGGAAAATCGATCATCAATATGGGAATTGGAAGCCCTGATTTGAGTCCGTCAAAAGAAGTTATTGAAGCAGTTGCTTCTGCAATTTTAGATGAAAACGGACATGGTTATCAAAGCTATCAGGGATTACCGGAATTGAGAAAAGGAATGGCCGATTTTTATCAGAATCAGTTTGGTGTTGCGTTAAATCCAAATAACGAGATTTTGCCTTTGATGGGTTCGAAAGAAGGAATTATGCATATTTCACTGGCATTTTTAAATGAAGGAGATCACGTTTTAATTCCGAATCCGGGTTATCCAACGTATACTTCGGTAACTAATTTGGTTGGAGCGGTTCCGGTTTATTATGATTTGAAAGAAGAAAATGCCTGGGAACCGGATTTTGAAGCATTGGAAAAATTAGAGCTGGAGAAAGTAAAAATTATGTGGCTCGGATATCCGCACATGCCAACAGGAGCGAGAGGAAGTTTAGCGTTATTTGAAAAATTGGTTGCTTTTGCTAAAAAACACAACATATTATTGGTCAACGATAATCCGTATAGTTTTGTTTTGAATGATAACCCGATGAGTTTATTGCAAATTGAAGGAGCAAAAGAAGTAGCTTTAGAATTAAATTCATTGAGTAAAACCTTCAACATGGCCGGTTGGAGAGTCGGAATGGTTTTAGGAAATCCTGAAATTATCGATGCGGTACTAAAAGTAAAAAGCAACATGGACAGCGGGATGTTTTACGGAATTCAAAAAGGTGCGATCGCAGCTTTGAATTGTGATAAATCGTGGTTCGAAGATCAAAATAAAATTTACAGACGCCGTAGAGAATTAACAGAAAAACTAGCAGAAAAATTAGGCTGCAAAGTTTATAAAGAAGGCGTTGGACTTTTTGTTTGGGCGAAATTGCCGGAGGGAATCGAATCAGCAGAAAAGTTCATTGACGAAATATTATACGAGAAACACATTTTCATTACACCGGGAACCATTTTTGGAAGCAACGGCGAAGGATATATCAGATTCTCATTGTGTGTAAAAGAAGAAAAAGTACAAGAAGCGATTGATAGATTTTAAATTTTAGATTTCTGATTTTAGAGTTTAGATTTCCTACAAGGTTTTCAAAACCTTGTAGGTATTAATCAAAAGTTCTTGAAAACACGTGAAGCCCTAGCCCTGATAGAAGTGGAAATCCTTTTGTGCCGGGGTTCGGCAGAAAAGATTGAAACGGATAGCAGGATTAGCTTCTAATAAAAATAAATATGAAAGTATACGTAATAGGAATTGGATTAATAGGTGGATCGATGGTGCTGGACATCAAAGAAAAACATCCGAATGCAATTGTTTTTGGAATTGATAATAACGAAAACCATTTGCAGGAAGCAATTGATTTAGGCGTTATCGATCAGGCAGGAAGTTTTGAAGATTTAGCTGAAGCCGATTTTGTAATTGTTTCAGTTCCGGTTGATGTTGCACTAACGGTTTTGCCAAAAGTGCTGGATTTGGTTGGAGATAAAACAATTGTTTTTGAAGTAGGATCGACTAAAAAGCCAATTTGCGAAGCGGTGGCAAGTCACCCAAAAAGAAGAAACTTTATCGCAACACACCCGATTGCAGGAACCGAGTTTTCAGGACCTTCGGCGGCGATAAAAGGTTTGTTTCAGGGAAAAACGAATATCATTTGCGAAGTGGAAAAAACCACTTTTAAATTGCAGGAAAAAGCATTAAAGCTTTTTGCAGAAATAGGAATGAGGATTCGATATATGGACCCGACTTCACACGACAAACATATTGCTTACGTTTCGCATTTGTCGCACATTAGTTCGTTTATGCTCGGAAAAACGGTGATGAACAAGGAAAAAGACGAACAGGATATTTTTGATATGGCGGGAAGTGGATTTGAAAGTACGGTTCGTTTGGCAAAAAGTTCTCCCGCAATGTGGACACCGATTTTTAAGCAAAACAAAGAGCACGTTATTGAAACATTAGAAGAATACATTTCAAACCTCAGTCGGTTTAGGGATTTGCTAAAAGAAGAAGATTACAATGCCATTTTTGAAGAAATGGAAAGCACAAATAAAATAAAAGAAATACTAAACGGATTAACAACAACTAAAAAGTAAATTAGAATTAAGATGGAAAATAAGAAAGAAATGAGAAAGTGGTTAGAAGATTTCAATTTAAATCACCCACTTGTGATAGCTGGACCATGTAGTGCAGAAACAGAAGATCAAGTATTAAAGATTGCTCATGAACTAAAAGATTCAAAAGTTAGTGTATTCAGAGCTGGAATCTGGAAACCAAGAACGCGTCCGGGAGGATTTGAGGGTGTTGGAGAAATTGGTTTAAAATGGTTGCAAAAAGCTAAAAAAGAAACTGGTTTATTAATGGGAACTGAAGTTGCAACTGCAGCGCACTGTAAACTGGCTTTAGAACATGATATCGACGTTTTATGGGTTGGTGCCCGTACAACTGCAAATCCATTCGCAGTTCAGGAAATTGCTGATACTTTAAAAGGAACTGATAAAATCGTTTTGGTTAAAAATCCTGTAAACCCAGATTTAGCTTTATGGTTAGGTGGTGTTGAGCGTTTACACATGGCCGGAATCGAAAAGCTAGGGGTTATTCACAGAGGTTTTTCTACTTACGAAAAAACAAAATACAGAAACATTCCGGAATGGCAAATTGCTATCGAATTGCAAAATAAATTCCCTGATTTACCTTTAATCATTGACCCGTCTCACATTACAGGAGATCGTAAAATGATTTTTGAAGTAACGCAAGAGGCTTTAGATTTGAATTACGATGGTATGATTATCGAAACGCACTACGATCCGGACAATGCCTGGTCTGATGCTGCGCAGCAAGTTACTCCAGACGCTTTGAAACAAATCATTAAAGATTTGACGATTAGAAAAACGGATGATACTACAGATGAGTACAGCAATAAAATGACTAAACTAAGAGCTAACATCGACGTTCTTGATGCTAACTTATTAGAGCTTTTAGGAAAACGTATGAAAGTAGCTGACGAAATTGGTCAGGTGAAAAAAGATGCAAACGTAGCGATTCTTCAAAACAATCGTTGGAATGAAATCTTAGGAAAAATGATTCTTGAAGGTGAGAAAAAAGGTCTTACGGAAGAGTTTGTTTTGAGAATGTTCAAAGCAATTCACCAGGAAAGTATTGGTCACCAGGAGAAAATTTTCAATGCATAATTTTTTCTAAACCACATAAGTGATATAAGTTAATTTGAATTTTTTACAAAATTGAATTTAAGTTTTCTTATATCATAATTTTGAAAATAGATTGTTTTTAAATCCTCATTTCTTCGAAAGAAGATTCGGGGATTTTTTGTTTTGAATAATATAGCCCACGGTTTCAACCGTGGGGGCGTAATCATTAATCATAATGTTTACACCAGCGATTGAAACCGTACGCTATGTTTAAAATTATTCATTTATCTTTGCAAAGATTTAGTTTTCAAATCTGAAATCTAAAATCTGAAATCTAAAATTAAAGAATGACAGGACTCGTATATAAATCTACAGGAAGTTGGTACACCGTAAAATCTGAAAAAGGGGATTTTATAGAATGCCGTATGAAAGGGAAGTTTAGGATGAAAGGTATAAAAAGCACGAATCCTATTGCTGTAGGCGATATTGTCGATTATGAACTCGAAGAAACTTCAGATGCTTTAACCGGAACGATTCATAATATTCACGAAAGAAAAAATTATATCGTTCGTAAATCGGTGAACCTTTCGCATCAAATGCATATTATTGCCTCAAATATTGACCGCGTTTTTTTATTGATTACGATTAATAATCCACCAACTACATTCAATTTTATAGACCGTTTTTTAGTAACTGCTGAAGCTTATAATATTGAAACCATCTTGGTTTTTAATAAAATAGATACTTTTGATGACGCAACACTAGACGATCAATTGTATATGCAATATGTGTATGAGCAAATTGGGTACAAATGCCTTCGTGTTTCGTCAACCGAAATGAAGGGTGTTGAAGAGCTGAAAGAAATGATGATTGGCAAAGTAAGTATGTTCTCCGGGCATTCGGGAGTTGGAAAATCGACTTTAGTAAACGCTATGGAACCATCCTTACATCTTAAAACCAAAACCATTTCTGAAGCCAGTAAACAAGGTCAACACACAACGACTTTTGCCGAAATGTATGATTTGTCTTTTAATGCAAAAATTATCGATACGCCGGGAATTAAAGGTTTTGGAATCGTCGATATGGAAAAAGAAGAAATCAGCGGGTATTTTCCTGAATTTTTCAAATTGAAAGATCAATGTAAGTTTAACAATTGTTTACACAAAGAAGAACCGCATTGTGCAATAAAAGCGGCTTTAGAAAAAGATGAAATTTCCTGGACGCGCTATAATAGTTACCTGAAAATTCTGGAAGGCGATGAAGAAAATTATCGCACCGATTCGTATGATGAAGATCGTAAAATTAGCGATGAAACCAGAAACCAGAAATAAATTTTTTAAATTCCAATTTAGAAATTCCAAATTCCAAATCAAAAATTGCCGATAAAGTTTGAATGTAGAGATGCACTGCAGTGCATCTAACGTTAGATCTTAAATCTTTTGAATCGTGTAATCTGTGGCAAAACCACATCATTAGATAAATTATGAAAGTTGTTCTCCAAAGAGTTTCTCAGGCATCCGTAACAATCGATTCTAAAATTGTTGCTGATATTCAAAAAGGATTATTAGTATTAGTTGGAATTGAAGATGAAGACACTCAGGAAGACATCGATTGGTTAGTTGGGAAAATCATTAAAATGAGAATTTTTGGTGACGAAAATGATGTTATGAACTGTTCTGTTCAGGATATCGATGGAGATATAATTGTAGTAAGCCAGTTTACACTTCACGCTTCTACCAAAAAAGGAAACCGTCCTTCGTACATAAAAGCTTCAAAACCAGAAGTCGCGATTCCGATGTATGAGAAATTCGTACAATCTTTAGAAAAAGACTTTAATAAAAAAATACAAACCGGAATTTTTGGTGCTGATATGAAAGTCAGCTTGTTAAATGACGGACCTGTAACCATAATTATGGATAGTAAAAATAGAGTATAAAAAAACATAAACAATTGTTAAGGATTTCTAAAAATAATATATATTTGGCGAAATTCCTTATTAAATGAAAAGTCTTCTTTTTTCGCTAATTTTTTGCTTTTTTTCAATTATAACTTTCGCTCAAAAGAATGAATATCCTGCTGCTTCAATTGCGGATAGCCTTAAAGAAAATGCCAATGCTGTGATTAGGCTGGATCAGACTGATATCACGATTTTATCTCAGCGCAGCATGAATGCAAAAAACCATCGTGTTGTAACCGTTTTTAACGAAAAAGGATTTGATGCTTCAGAAGCTTATGAATTTTATGACAAATCAACTTCGGTTAAAAATATAGAGGCAATAATCTACGATGCTTCCGGTAAAGAAATAAAGAAAATAAAAAGAAAAGATTTTAAAGATCAGAGTGTTGTTGGAGGCGGAACGCTTTTTTCTGACAGCAGATATGTTTTTCTCGATTATACTCCAATTTCTTATCCTTTTACAATTGAATTTAATAGCGAAGTACAAACCTCCTCAACAGCATTTATTCCGAGATGGATGCCTTTGAGAAGCTTTGCTGTGAGTATCGAGAAATCTTCTTTAAATGTTATTTATCCAAATGATCTGGGGTTTAAAAAGAAAGAATTTCAATTTTCAGGTTTCAACATTAAAAAAATAACAGATACAAATACACAACTGTCTTATGTTGCTTCGAATATTTTAGCACAGAAACAAGAAGATTATAGTCCGTCATATAAAGATCTATTTCCAAAGGTAATGATGGGCTTAGAACGTTTTCATCTTGAAGGTGTTGACGGGACAGCTGCAAATTGGACTGATTTTGGGAAATGGTATTCTGAAAAAATATTAGCAGGGACAACAGATTTACCAGAAGAAACAAAAGTAAAAATCAGAACCATTGTTGGAGATGAAAAAGATCCTATAAAAAAGGCAAAACTGGTTTATGACTTTGTACAGAAAAAATCAAGATATGTGAGCATTCAGGTTGGAATAGGAGGTTGGAAACCCATGTTGGCTGCAGATGTTGACCGTTTGGGTTATGGCGATTGTAAAGCATTGACAAATTATACAAAAGCGCTTTTGCAAGCAGTTGATGTGCCGTCGTACAATACCGTTTTGTTTGGAGATCCTTATAAGACAAATATCGAATCTGATTTTGTTTCGATGCAGGGAAACCATATGATTTTATCAATCCCGAGCGGGAATCATTACACGTGGCTGGAATGTACAAGTCAGGATGATCCTTTTGGATATCAGGGCACTTTTACGGATGATAGAGATGTTTTGATCATTAAACCTGAAGGTGGAGAAATTGTCAGGACTAAAATTTATGCTGACACCGGCAATACCCAAATCGATAAAGGAATTTATACCATAGATGAAAAAGGAGATTTTTCAGGATCACTTTCTATAATTTCAGAAGGTTCACAATACAGCTCAAAAGCTAGAATAGAAAGCATGCAGCCTACAGAAAAAGAGCGACACTATAAAGAATATTGGAATAGAATTAATAACCTCAAACTTGGAAAAATAAGTTTTTTAAATGATAAAGAAAGTATTCGTTTTACAGAAAATGTTCAATTGAGTGCTGTAAATTACGCTACAATTTCTGCCAATAAATTGATTTTTTCGATAGACGCTTTCAATCAAGATGCTGGAAATGTTAAGCGAATCAGAAACCGAAAAAATCCATTTCAGATTCAGCGAGGTTATTTAGATACTGACGAAATTGAAATTAATTTACCGGCAGGGTTTTCTATAGAATTTTTACCCTCTAACTATGAATTAAAAGGAAAATTTGGAGAGTACAAAACCGAAATCATCAAAAAGGAAAATAATAAACTGATTTATAAACGCTCGATGTTTTTAAATAAAGGGAAATATTCAAATAAGGAATATGATGATTATCGCCTTTTTATGGAACAAGTTTCAAGAAACGATAATGCCAAAATTATCCTTACCAAAAACTAAAAAACTAATAAGAATCAACCAAACCATTCACCAATGAAAATTTTCAAACCATTTTGTCTGTTTATTTTGTTGCTATTTGTTTCAAACATAACGGCACAGGAATTTAAACTAGGAAAAGTATCAATTGCAGAATTGCAGGAAAAAGTGCATCCAAAAGATACGGCCGCTGATGCTGCAATATTGTACAAAAAAGGAAGCTCCAGAATTGAATACAGTCAAAACGATGGTTTTATGACTGTTACTGAAGTAGAAACAAGAATAAAAATATATACAAAAGAAGGTTACAACTGGGCAAATCATAATGTTTGGTATGCTAATAACAGTAACTTGTCTGAAAAATTATCTTTTTCGGATGCCGTTACTTATAATCTTGTTGGTGGTAAAATAGAAAAAACAAAACTAAAAAGTGAAGGGATATTTGATGAAGTAGTAGATAAATACAGAGGGCAAAAAAAAATTACAATGCCAAATGTAAAAGAAGGTTCTGTTGTCGAATTTAAATACAGTATCAGAAGCCCTTCAAGAATGATCAGAGAATGGGATTTTCAAACCAGTATTCCTGTAAATTATTCTGAATTTGTAACTTATGTGCCGGAATATTATACTTATAACCCTAGGCAAAAAGGTTATATTTTTCCTAAGGTTACAATTGTAAAAAACAGTAAAACAATTTTGTTAAATTCTAAAGAACGATATTCTACAGGTGGATTTGGAGGTGGAGCTACCAGAACGGAGTTTTCTCAGGATAAGATAGATTATAAGGAAACTCAAACTACATATGTAGGCGAGAACTTCCCGGCAATGAAAGAGGAATCTTTTGTAAATAATATTGATAACTACACTTCTAGTATTCAGCATGAATTATCGATGGTGCAGTTTCCTAACGAACCGATGAAACTATTCTCTGCAGACTGGAATTCAGTTGCAAAAACAATTTATGATTATGATACTTTTGGCCCTGAATTAAATAAAACAGGTTATTTTGAGAATGATTTAAAAGTAATTTTAGCAGGTAAAGATACGCCTGAAGAAAAAATTATCGCTATTTTAAATCATGCTAAATCCAGTGTAAAATGGAACGGATATTATGGTTATGATTGTGATAACGGTGTAAAAAAAGCCTATAAAGAAAAATCAGGAAATGTTGGCGATATCAATTTGATGCTTACGGCAATGTTACGTTATTCGGGACTAAATGCAAATCCGGTTTTAGTAAGTACCAGATCAAACGGAATATCTTTGTTTCCTAACAGAACAGCTTTTAATTATGTTATTGCCGCAGTTGAAACTCCAAATGGCACTGTTTTGCTAGATGCGACAGATAAATTTTCGATACCTAATATTTTACCTTTAAGAGCATTGAACTGGCAGGGAAGATTAATTAGAAAAGACGGAACCTCAGAAGAAATTGATTTAATGCCAAGCAAACTATCAGGAGATAATGTTTTTATCACTTATAGTATAAATGCTGAAGGTAAAGTTACCGGAAAAACGAGAAGACAATATACAGATTATAATGCTTTGATAACCAGAGGAAATATTTCTGGCTTAAAAGAAGAAGAATATCTGGAAAAATTGGAAAATAGAAACAACAAAATTGAAATAAGCGAATATTCAAGAACAAATGAAAAAGATATTTTATTACCAATTGTAGAAACATATTCATTTACAGGAAATAATTTATGCGACGTAATAGGGGGGAAATTATACATTAATCCGATGCTTTTTTATACAAATGAAAAAAATCCGTTTAAACAGGAAGTTCGTGAATATCCGGTAGATTTTGGTTTCCCTTTTGCTGATAAATACAATATTACAATTGAGATACCGGAAGGTTTTTCGGTAGAAACATTGCCAACTCCGGCTATACTTGCTATGGAAGATAATTTAGGAACTTTTAAATTTAATATTGCAGCAAACGGAAACATACTTCAATTGAGCGTCTCACACCAAATTAACGATGCGATTGTTGGAACAGACAAATACGAAATGCTAAAGGAATATTACAAAGCAATGATTGCAAAAGAAACAGAAAAAATAGTTTTAAAAAGAATATAATTATGAGGTTTAAGAGTTTAGTACTAGTTGCTTTTTTACTTGTAAATATTTCAAAAGTTAGCGCTCAAAATTATGAATTAGATAAAGTAACAATTGAAGAATTACAAGAAAAAGTAAACACAAAAGATACTACAGCTCCGGCCACAATTTTATTTAAAAAAGGAAAAACTTTCTTTACCTACAGTGAAGGAAGGGGTTTTACCGCTAACCATGTTTATGAATTTAAAATTAAAATTTATAAAAAAGAAGGTCTTAGTTGGGCAAACCATAGAGTTTCTTACTATGTAGGATACGGAAATTTGAATGACGATAATGTGAGTTTTTCAACTGCTGTAACTTATAATCTTGAAAACGGCGCTATTGCAAAAACAAAAATAACCAGAGAAGGTATTTTTAATAACAAAGTAAATAAATACTGGAACCAGGCGACCATTACTTTACCAAATGTAAAAGTAGGCTCCGTTATAGAATTTAAATATGTAGTAAAATCACAAAATGTAGTTCGACTTCCTGATTTTGATTTTCAATATGATATTCCGGTTAATTATTTTGAGTATAAAACAGAGATTCCTGAATTTCTTATTTATAAAACGATACTTATTGGCCAATTAAATATTACCTCAAGCAGCGAAATAGTCGAAAGCAAACAAATATTTGCTACTGGTTACAAACAGATAAATAGTTTGTACACCTCTGAAAATATTCCGGCACTAAAGAAAGAAAGATTTGTAGACAACATAAGCAATCACTCGGGATCTATACAAAATGAACTGGAAAGAAAGAGATTTCCACAACAACCCGTTGTAGATTTAACAAAAACATGGGACGGCGTTGCCAAAAGTATTTATGAAAATGATAGTTTTGGAAAAGAACTTAAACTTAAAAATTATTATTCAGATGATTTAAAAACCTTGTTGCCAAATGCAAATCTGCCTTCAGAAAGATTAAACGCAATTTTTAAGTTTGTTCAAAACAGAATGAACTGGAATAAAGAAAAAGCATATTTCGTAGATAAAGGAGTTAAAAAAGCATATGAAGCAAAAACAGGAAATGCTGCCGAAATAAATTTTATTCTGATTTCGATGCTAAAAAATGCAGGGATCGAAGTAAGCCCGGTTTTAGTTAGTACACTTGAAAACGGAGTTCCGGTATTTCCAAACCGAACCGTTTTTAATTATGTTATTGCGGCTGCAGAAATCGATGGAAAGAAGGTATTATTAGACGCAACAAACAAGTTTACAACACCAAATGTTTTGCCATTAAACCTATTGAACTGGAAAGGAAGATTAATAAAAGCAGATGGTTCCTCTCAGGAAATTGAACTCATTCCGGAAACGCCATCAAAAGCCAATTATACAATAACAGCTACTATAAATCCTGATTTAAGAAAAATTGAAGGACAGGTAAGAATTCGAAGAGCAGATTATTCAGCACTTCAATTTAGAGAATTAAAATCAAGCGATAATAATGAAGATGCTTATCTTGAAAAATTAGAAAATGATTTGAATAAAATACAAATCAAAGACTATTCATTAGAAAATAAAAGTGAGGATTTATCAAAACCAATAGTTGAAAAATTTAGTTTTACATCTGATAATTCCTATGATGTTATTGAGGGAAAAATATTTTTAAAACCATTATTATTCTTTACAGACATTACAAATCCACTAGTTCAGGAAGAACGACAAATGCCTATTTATTTTGGATATCCTGATCAGAATACTTATAATGTTTTCTTTGAAATTCCGGATGGTTATGTTATCGAATCGATGCCAAAACCAATGCGCATCAGCACTGAAAACAAAGATGCCTCTTATATAATGAATATGATTGCCGAAGAAAATAAAATACAAATTCAGGTGACAAAAGGAATAAACAAAGCTATTTTTGTAGCGAGCGACTACGATATGCTGAAAGAGTTTTTTCAGAAGATAATCGTTAGTCAAAATGAAAAAATTGTCCTTAAAAAAATATAACGATGGATTTGAAAAATGCCCAACTAGACGTAGATACCTGGATAAAAGAACACGGAGTTCGTTATTTTAACGAATTAACCAATATGGCACAACTTACAGAAGAAGTAGGGGAAGTGGCCCGAATTATTGCACGCAGATATGGCGAACAATCAGAAAAAGAAAGTGATAAAAACAAAGATTTGGGCGAAGAACTGGCCGATGTCGTCTTTGTAGTTTTATGTCTGGCGAATCAAACGGGAATTGATTTACAAGCCGCTTTTGATAAAAAAATGGACTTGAAATCGGTTAGAGATAAAGATCGTCACAAAAACAACGATAAATTGAAATAATTGTGAAATATCAATGGTGAATTTTGAATTATGAATGAGGAGTGGTAAATTGCGGGCTCGAATTAAATTACTCATAATTCGCAACTCATAATTAAGATCATGAATTTAAAATTAAGCACGAATTCACAATTCACCATTGATAATTCACAATTAAATATTACAGGCTCAAAAAGCGAAACCAATCGTTTATTATTACTAAAGGCTTTGTTTCCAAATATTACACTTGCCAATACTTCAAACTCTGATGACAGCGAGGTAATGCAAAAAGCATTAATTGGAAATGAAGAAATCGTAGACATTCACCACGCGGGAACTGCAATGCGTTTTTTAACAGCTTATTTTGCTGTAAATGAAGGTTGCGAAGTGATTATGACAGGCTCAAAAAGAATGCAGGAACGCCCAATAAAAATTTTAGTTGAAGCTTTAGGACAATTAGGAGTTGAAATCTCTTATGAAAAAGAAGAAGGTTATCCGCCAATTCGAATCAAAGGGAAAAAAGTTACCGCTTCAAAAGTAACTTTGGCAGCCAATGTAAGCAGTCAATACATATCAGCACTTTTACTTGTGGCTTCAAAATTAGAAAATGGTTTAGAGTTGACTTTAGAAGGCGAAATCACTTCAATTCCATATATCAAAATGACATTGGCTTTGCTGACAGATTTAGATATTAAAACCAGTTTTGAAGGAAACGTGATAAAAGTATTTCCAAAAGAAACTGTACCTTCAAAAGAAATGGTTGTAGAATCTGACTGGAGTTCAGCATCATACTTTTTCAGTTTAGTGGCTTTGGCCGATGCTGCAACGATCACTTTAAGCAGTTACAAAGAAAACAGTCTGCAGGGAGATTCTGAATTAGTTTCTCTTTATGAAAAATTGGGAGTTAAAACGACATTTCAAAATAACAAAATGACGTTGGTGAAACAACCAAATTTTAACTATGAAACTGTAAATTTCGAATTAAACAATACGCCGGATATTGCACAAACCATTGTAGTAACATGTTTAGGTTTAGGAATTGGATGTCATTTAACAGGGCTTCACACTCTAAAAATTAAAGAAACTGATCGACTTGAAGCACTTAGAATCGAATTGACAAAATTGGGTGCGAATATTTCAGTAACCAATGATTCTTTGACTTTGGTAACTTCACAAAATATAAATCACAATATAAAAATTGGGACTTACAATGATCACCGCATGGCAATGGCATTTGCACCATTGGCAATTAAAGTTCCTATAATTATTGAAGATGCAGAAGTAGTTTCTAAATCATATCCGGATTTTTGGAATGATTTAAAAGAATTGAATTTCCAAATTTCAGAATTGTAAAGATTTAACCATATAAGTTATATAAGTTCATTTAACTAAAATGAGCATAATTTGAAAAGCCTTCAGTTTTTAACTGAAGGCTTTTGAGTTTTTTTTCATTTGACAAAACAATAAACTCAACTTAAATGAACTTATATAACTTATATGGTGAAAAAAACGTTTTTTGATGTTGTTGAAACGCCACTAAATCAACGACTTTTGAAAATAAACGTCAAAACACTTGACAACGCCTATCTCACAATCGTATATTTGCACACGATTTATAATTTTAGATATAAAATCTAAGATCTACACTTTAAAATCAACAATTCAAATATGAAATTATCACATTTTCAATTTAATTTACCAAAAGAACTTTTAGCAGAATTCCCGGCAGAAAACAGAGATGAATCTCGTTTAATGGTAATCGACCGCGCAAAACAAACTATCGAACATAAAATGTTTAAAGATGTTATCAATTATTTTGATGACGGAGACGTTTTAATTCTTAATAATACAAAAGTTTTTCCTGCACGTTTGTACGGGAACAAAGAAAAAACAGGAGCAAGAATTGAAGTTTTCTTATTGAGAGAATTAAATTCTGAGCAACGTCTTTGGGACGTTTTAGTAGATCCTGCTCGTAAAATCCGTATTGGTAATAAACTTTATTTTGGCGATGACGATTCGTTAGTTGCTGAGGTAATCGACAATACAACTTCTCGTGGTAGAACTTTACGTTTTTTATATGACGGTTCTTACGAAGAATTCAGAAACAAATTGACAGAACTTGGAGAAACTCCAATTCCTAAATACATCAACAGAGAAGTAACTGCTGAAGATGCTGAAAGATACCAAACAATTTATGCAAAAGAAGAAGGAGCTGTTGCTGCACCAACTGCAGGTTTACACTTCTCTAAGCACCTTTTGAAGAAATTAGAAATCAAAGGAATTAATTTTGCTGAAGTAACACTTCACGTTGGTTTAGGAACTTTTAACCCGGTTGAGGTAGAAGATTTATCGAAACACAAAATGGATTCTGAGGAATTGATCATTAAACAAGAAGCTTGCGATATTGTAAACGCTGCTAAAATTGCTAAAAAACGTATTTGTGCAGTTGGAACAACATCAATGCGTGCAATCGAAAGTTCAGTTTCATCTCAAAATACTTTAAATCCTTATGAAGGCTGGACAAATAAATTTATTTTCCCTCCTCACGATTTTAGTATTGCAAACTGTATGATCACAAACTTCCACACACCAAAATCAACATTATTAATGATGATTTCTGCTTTCTGTGGTCACGATTTAATGAAAAGAGCTTACGAAGAAGCAATCAAAGAAGGATATAAATTCTATTCTTACGGAGATGCAATGTTGATCATCTAATTTTAGATTTCAAATAAAATATGAATACCTGTCAGAAATGATGGGTTTTTTTTATGTTTAAAAGTTTCAGGTTTCTTTTGTTTCCCGTTTCAGGTTTTGCCGAACGTTAAACTTGAAACCTGAAACTTGAAACAAAAGAAACATTTCTTATTTTTACGCTTCAAAACAAAAAAAATGACTTTTCAAAATACACGCGAATTTGCGAAACAACTTGATTCACAAGATGCTTTAAACCATTATCAAGAACAATTTATTTTTCCTAAAGTGAATGACAAACGAGTTATTTATTTTACAGGAAACTCTCTAGGATTACAACCCAAACGTACCAAAGCCTATATTGACGAAGTAATGAATGATTGGGCAGAACTTGCTGTTGAAGGCCATTTTTATGCCGAAAAACCCTGGTGGGATTATCAGGAAAGATTTGCAGAACCATTGAGTAAAATTGTTGGGGCACTTCCGTCAGAAGTTACAGTAATGAATACTTTAACGGTAAATCTTCATTTATTGATGGTTTCATTTTATCAGCCAAAAGGCAATCGTTATAAAATAATCTGCGAAGAAAAAGCATTTCCTTCAGATCAGTATATGTTTCAGAGTCAGGTACATTTTCATGGCTATAAACCGGAAGATGCCATTGTAGAAATTAAACGTAGAGAAGGCGAACACAATATTCGTCTTGAAGATGTTCTGGCAAAAATAGAAGAAGTTGGCGATGAGCTGGCTTTAGTTTTAATTGGCGGCGTAAACTATTATACCGGACAAGTTTTTGATATTAAAACCATTACTGCTGCCGGACAAAAAGCAGGGGCAAAAGTGGGTTGGGATTTAGCCCACGCTGCCGGAAATATCAAACTTGAACTTCATGATTGGAATGTAGACTTTGCCGCCTGGTGTAGTTATAAATATATGAATTCAGGCCCGGGAAATGCTTCCGGCTGTTTTGTACACGAAAAACATCATAATGATGCTGACTTGCCGAGATTTGCAGGTTGGTGGGGACACAATAAAGAACGCCGTTTTAAAATGGAACCAAACTTCGATCCGGTTCACGGTGCCGATGGCTGGCAGATTAGTAATTTACCGGTACTTTCTTTAGCGCCTTATCTAGCTTCAGTAGATATGTTTGCTGAGGTTGGAATGGATGCTTTAATAAAAAAGAGAGATCATATCACTTCTTATTTAGAATTCATTTTGCATGAAATAGATAAGGAAGTTAATGGAACTTTTGAAGTTATCACGCCATCAAATCCATTAGAAAGAGCATCTCAATTATCGGTTTTGCTGCACGGAGAAGGCATGAGTTTGTTCGATTATTTAATGAAAAACGGAGTTATTACAGATTGGCGCGAACCAAATGTAATTCGTTTGGCGCCAGTTCCTTTATATTGCTCTTATGAAGATATGTTTGACTTTGGGCAAATCCTGAAAAAAGGAATTTTGGGTAAGTAAAAGTTTGAGAGAATAAAACAAAAGTATAATAATTTCGCAAAGACTTAAAGTTTTGTTTCACGCAGATTTAGCAGATTTTTTTTTTAATCAATTTAATCCTTAATCTGTGGCTAAATGAGCTTTGCGCCTCTGCGCCTTTGCGAGATTTTATATTATTCTTAAAAAATTTGCTAAATCTGCAGAATCTGCGAGAATATAAAATCAGTAAAAGTCCGTGTTTTGCTTTAGCAATCCGTTTTATCCGCGTTGGAATACTAATAATTTTGTAACCTTTCATGCAAATCATATAACTTCAACAAAAACAATCTTCTTTACTTTGTAGTGTAATAACTTTTAAAACTACAATCATGAAAGCCTTATATATATTATTCGCCGCTTTAACTATAATCTCTTGTCAAAATCAAAGCAAAGAAGATTTAAACAAAGCAAAACAAGCCAGTATTGATTCAATGAAAGTTGAAATTAATAAACAAAGAGTTATTGATTCAATGAAAACTGAAATGGCCAATATGAAAGAAGAACAGCAAAAAGTAGAGTCTCAAAAAGTAGTAGTAGTGCATCAGCAGGCTAATGGAACTGCAACTACAACAACGACAACTAAAAAGAAAGGTTGGAGTGCGACTGCAAAAGGTGCTGTAATTGGTGCCGGAGTTGGTGCTGCAACAGGAGCAATTGTCAGTAAGAAAAAAGGCGAAGGTGCCATTATTGGTGGTTTAGCCGGAGCTGCTTTAGGAACTGGAACAGGTGCTGTTATCGATAGCAAAAATAAAAGGAATGAATAAGATTTAAATTCTTATCAAATATAAAACCCCAAATTAAAGTTTAATTTGGGGTTTGTTTTTTTATACCATTTCCGGTTGCGGAATTTTAATTGCAATTAATTCTGCTTTATAAGAATCAAATTGGTTTTTAATTTTTTCTACATCGCTTTTAAAATAAAAACTTGTCGAAAATAAATCTTGGTAATACTCAATTCCATCTAAAAGATTAGCTTTAAAACTATTCCATTTTTTAAGTTGATTGGCTGTTATTTCGCCTGAAACAGTTTCGATCTCATTTTGAAAATAATCAATATACATTTTTAATTCTTTCACAAATAAATTAGGACGATTATTAGCCCTTAAAACAGACGTATTTCCATAAATGTGTCCAACCATATCAGAAAGTGAAACTTCCTGATCAAAATACGCCATATTTGGCCCAGGACAAATAACAACGCCTTGTGCTTGTCCTTTTATTTTAATATCATTTTCTAAATACGATGCATTTGCCAAACCAACACACAAACAAGATTTCTCCGTAATTTTAAATTTAGCGTTTTCAAAAGCAGTAAGCGAAAGCGTTTCTTTGCTGTTATTTAGCTCTTGAAGTTTAATATCCTGATATTTTTTAGATGCCGTACAAATTCCATGAGGATCATATTCTTTACTTAAAGCGAGGAATTTTTTCGGGCAAGAACTTCCCGCTTTATTTTCCTGAATTCGTTTTTGCTTTAAAATTTCATTTGTAGTTCCTCTCAAAGTATTAAACGGAACTCCCAAAGGCGAAATATGACTTAAATACAAATCTTTTTCTTTTGCATTAATCAATAATTTTCTTGTGTTAACATCAACAGAAGTTGCTTCCGGAACTAATAAAAAAGGAGAACCCCAGCCAACAGAATCTACATTGTAAGTATTTAATAAAAACTCATGTTCTTCAGCAGTTCCTACGCCACCCTGAACCGTTATCTTAACAGCTAAAGGCTGATCAGGAAATATGAGGTTTTTTTGCTGCAAAACTTTAACCATCAATTCGTGTGAAGATTGAAGTAATTGTTCTTTTTTCTGTTTGAATTCCTCTAAAATTGTTCCCAGTAAAAGTCCGTCTGTAGCAAAGGCGTGGCCGCCACAATTTAATCCCGATTCTATTCGGTATTCAGAGACCCAAAGTCCTTTTTTAGCCAGGAAATTTCCCTGAATCATGGCAGATCTAAAATCACTAACTTTTAAAATGATTTTCTTTTTAAGTTCATTTTTTTGATTTGGAAAAAAATCCGGAAAATTTTCAAAATAACTGTAGAGCCTCGGATTCATTCCTGCAGAAAGCACAACTGAAGATTCAAGATTACTATTTGCAAAACCTCTTAAAGCCGCGTGAGCATCGTTAAATTCAATCGGAAGCTGTTCGTTTTTAACGAAATTATCTTTGTCAAGTTTCGTCATAATATTGACATCAATTGCTCCGGCAGAAAGATGCGATTCAATGTAGTTCAGAATGTTTTCTTTAAAAGAAATTCCATCATCCAATAAATTCTGAAAACCTTTTTTAATGTCAGAAGTATTCGGTAACATCGACATGAAATTTTCCAGAGCCGTTTTGCTTTCCGCTAATTCCGTTTTAAAACCTTCGAATTTTTGCTTTACAATTTTGTCTACTAAATTTAGATATGACGTAATTCTTTCTGCGCGGTAATCCTGAAATTTCTGAGTGATTTCTTCGTACGGAAGATTGAATTTGGTGCTATAAAAGTTACGCATCTTCTCAATTAAATCATCATCGGCTATTGAAATTACAGATGAAATGCCGTATTGTGCCACACGAATTGGACTGTCAATCGTATAAGCAAGTCCCATTACCGGAATATGAAATGTGTGCAAAGGTATTTTTGCCATTTGTTTTTAGATTAAAATAAAAACAAATATTGGAAAAAGGATTTTTCTAAAACCTGATAATTGTCAGGTTTGCTTTTCTTATATTTTTTGTCATTCCTTAAAAAAACATAAGCAATAATTATACATTACCTATCACATAGCCTGCGGTTTCAACCGTAGGGAAACGGATTGTGAGAATTCATTGTGTCCCAACGGTTGAAACCGTTGGCTATGTCAACACATAAATGTTTAAATCAAAATCTTCTTCAAAGACTCCGCAATGCTTCTCCACAAAAAGTTGTAAAACGATTTTTCCTGAATTCTTTCTAATTCAACATCAGCGTTTTTAGCTTTATCTTTTGAGTCATTTTTGACAAGTAAATTAACAATTGCGCTCTTGAGTTTAGCTTCTTTTTCAGGATGTTTCTTTTTATAAAGTTTCACTTTTAAATCATCATAATCTAAAGAAGCATTTCCTTTTGCAGTATTATCGTTTCCATAAAAATTAAAGCGATATTTAGTAAAAACTCCGGTAAATGAGGCATTCATATAAGGTCTGCTGAATCTGCCCATCGCGGCAACATCAAAATTTGTAATTGCGCCCTGAATATGAAAACCATCGTTTTTATCTAAAATATTAAAACTCCAATCTACATCTAATGGCGAAGTTTTCATAAAAATACAATTCACTTTAATCTTCACGTCGTTGGTTTTTTTCAAACCAAAACCACTTCGTAAATTAGTTGCCTGCAAATTAAATTTGTCAAAATTTAAAATTCCCGGGCCTTTTGCAAAATCAATTTCTTCTTCATAAACCAGTTTTGATTTCAAAACCTGTAAAGTATCAATTTGAAGCGGAAATTTAATATTTCGCAATAAATGATTGTATAGGTATTTTTTGCTTAAATCGTCTTTTGGCATTTTTCCGCGGTAGATATTCGCATCCAAATGATTAAGAACTATCGAAGGAGTGTAGAAGAAAAACTTGTCATTTTTAAAACCCCACTTAAGAGTATTAATCATGGCAGAATCTAATTTTAAAGTATAAATATCTTTTTCCTTATCGAGTTTCTGAATAAAAACTTTTCGAGAATATGCAGGTAGAAGTTCAAATTTTTTGATTTTCAAAAAGTTGTTTTCAGTGCTAATTTGTCCAATTGTCATAGTATAAAACTGACTTGGTTTGTAGTAAATACTATCGCACAGCAAAACATATTTTTTATACTTCATCGGAATCTTTTCCTTTAAAGTAGCATCAGTGATCAAAATACCTTCGAGTTTTACGATGATATTTTTAGCATTCAAAATGGGTTTGTTGGTATCTAAAGAAACGACATCAACTTGACCTTTATTCAGGTAAATATTCGAAACCGCGATTATTTTTCTAAAAGGCGCAATAATTTCAGATTCAATGCTTTTGCTGTTGTTTAAAAGTTTTTCACCTTTTTTGTAAAGAATAACTCTGGGTTTATCTATTATGATACTTTCGGCCTGAATAATATCGCGAAAAACCAAATCCCAGATATTAAAATGCGTAATCGTAATTGATTCTATTTTAGAATAAAGCCCATTTTTGCTGCTTTCAGGTTGATTTTTAGGATGAACCAATAAAGTTGTTGCATAAATATTTCTCGACAAAAGAGCCACTTCAATTTTTTCATAATTGATGTCGTATGCCGTTTTGTTTTTCTCGTTAATAATGACAGGCAATTGTTTTTTTATCCAATAATTAAGGCCAAAATTGACTAAAATCACAAAAATGAAGACTGAAATTACACCGATTGCTATTTTTTTATAGATTGACATTTATCGTATTGATTTTAAATACATAAATTTAGACTTTTAAAAATGCCGTTTCTTATATGATTTTATCTTTAAGTTACATCTTTACAAAATTGTTTGTGGTCTTTATCTTTTGAATATGAGAAAAATTAAAAAAATTCTGTTGGTTTTAGTCGTTTTGATTGTTATTGCCGGGATAGCTTTATGCGCCTGCATTTTTCACCTCAAGCCTCAATATGAAGGTGAAGTACAATTGAAAAATCTCGAAAAAGAAACCACTGTTTATTTTGATGATTTTGGAGTTCCTCATATTTATGCCGATTCTGAAAAAGACGCAATGACGGCTCTCGGCTATGTTCACGCACAGGAAAGATTATGGCAAATGGAATTGCTCCGCAGAATTGCACCGGGAAGATTATCAGAGATTTTCGGATCTGTAGCGCTTAAAAATGATAAGTTTTTCTTGGGAATTGGTATTGAAGAAGCTTCGGCGAAAGCCATTGCCAAATTAGATAAAACCAGTCCCAGTTATCAATTGACATTGGCGTATTTAGATGGAATTAATCAGTATTTAGAAGAAGGCGTTACGCCAATTGAATTTACTTTAGTTGGAGTAAAAAAAGAAAAATTTACCATAAAAGATGTCTACAATATTTTTGGTTATATGTCTTTCAGTTTTGCAATGGCACAAAAAACAGATCCTTTACTGACGGATATTCGCAATAAATACGGAGCAGAATATCTGAAAGATTTAGGAATTGAAGGCGAATTTAATACGACAAGAATTAAAAGCTCAAAAGAGAATATTGAAGAGTATACCACAATTGCAAAATCTGTTGCGGCATTGCTGGATAAATCGCCAATTCCGCCATTTGTAGGAAGTAACAGTTGGGTTGCCGGACCAAATAAAACCAAAAGCGGAAAAGTTATTTTTGCCAATGATCCGCATATTGGGTTTTCGCAACCTGCGACTTGGTACGAAGCACATATTGTAACGCCAAATCATGAATTGTACGGTTGTTATCTGGCCGGAACGCCATTTCCGTTATTGGCGCACAATCGTGATTATGCGTATGGCTTAACGATGTTCGAAAATGATGATATCGATTTTTATCAGGAAAAAAACAAAGCGGGAGATTCAAATCAATACCAAACACCAACAGGTTTTGCAGTTTACCAAACGATAAAGAAAACAATTAAAGTAAAAGACACATCGGATGTTGTGCTGACGATTAAGTCAAGCCGACACGGACCAATTATGAATGATTTACTGGAACGTTTAGATCGCAAAAATCCTATTGCAATGTCTTGGATTTATACGCAACAACCTATTCAAATCCTTGATGCAGTTTACGGGCTATCGCACGCTAAAAGTAAAGACGAATTTAAGAAAGCAGTACAATTGGTTGCGGCGCCGGGATTGAATGTAATGTATGGCGATGCAAAAGGAAATGTGGCTTGGTGGGCTACAGGAACACTTTATAAACACAATAAAGGCGTGAATTCTCATTTTATTCTGGATGGCACAAGTGGCAAAGATGATATTGCGGAATATCTCGATTTCTCAAAAAATCCATCGGCAGAAAACCCGAAATGGGGTTATGTATATTCTGCTAATAATCATCCGGAAGCTATAGACGGTTATTTATATCCGGGCTATTATTTACCGGAAGATCGCGCCAAAAGAATTTCAGCTTTAATGGATGCAAAATCGGATTGGGATAAAGAAGCGATGAGTAAAATGATTTTTGATAATACTTCTTCTGTTGCGCCGGAAGTTGTCGGGAATTTAATTTCAAATGTCAATATGAAGTCACTTTCAGCAGAAGAAAACCAAGCAATATCGACTTTAAAATCCTGGAAAGGAACTCATAATTTAGAAGATGTTGCACCAACGATTTATAATAAATGGATTTATTTGTATTTGAAGAATACTTTTGAAGATGAAATGGGTTCAGATAATTTCAATTTATTTCTCGGATTATCTTTAGGAAAACAAATTATTGCCAGACAAATTGCCAATGAAAATTCGGTTTGGTGGGATAATATCAAAACAAAGAATATAAAAGAAACCAGAAACGAAATTGTTTCAAAATCGTTTCATACGGCAATTGCGGAACTTCAGAAACAATTAGGCAATACCGTTTCTGACTGGACTTGGGAAAAAGTGCATACCGTTGAACACGAACATCCAATGGGAAAAGTTGCCGCTTTGCGAAAATTATTTAATGTTGGCCCTTTTGCAGATCCCGGATCAAACGAGGTAATTAATAATCAGTTTTTTGGTTATAATGAGGAAGGAAAATATTATGTAAAAGGCGGACCTTCAACCAGAAGAATTGTAGATTTCTCTGATATAGAAAACAGCTGGAGCATTTTACCAACCGGACAATCCGGAAATCCGTTTAGCAAACATTACGACGATCAGGCAGAAATGTTTGTTGCCGGTAAATTCAGAAAAATGAAATTGAATAAAGAAGAAATTGTAAAAACTTCGACAAAATTGGTTTTGAAACCTCAGATTTAGTAGTAATTATTTTTTTAAAATAATGTTAAAGTAATTTTGCTATTTTTGAGATCTAAACACTTTTTATGTATAAAAAAATTACGCTCTTTGCATTATTAATTTCACTTTCGGGAATCATTTTTCAATTTTTTTACAAGTACCTTAACCAAACGTTTTCTTTTATATTATATCAGTTTAATTATAATATATTAATGATTGGCGAAGATTTTTTGTGGATAAGTGGAAGTTCCTGGATATTACTCTTTAATATTTTGGTTTTGATTGGCGCCGTTGCTTTTTATATTTCAAAAGAAAAAGAAACCAGGCTTTTACGTTTCGCTTTTCCTGTTTTATTAATAAGCAATAGTTATATTCTTACATTCAATTTTTATTATATTTTTTATCCTGAACGACCGCTTAGTGTGCTGGAAATTATATATAGCCTTGGTTTAGCAGGGCTGCGAATTTTTATCCTTTACTTTTTTTACAAAAGCACTCTTTATCTGAATAAATTAAAAGTTATAGATAATGAAACTCTTGTTCGCACATGGACTACAGAAACATCTTTTTTTAAAGCAGATAATTGGCAACGCCTATTGCATTTTCTTTTAGATTCAGTAATTTTTGGAATTATCGGTTTTCAATTCTTATTTATTTTTGCACATACAAAAGGATTTGATTCCGTTTTTAGAAGTATCGAAATACAATTTAGCCGACAAATTCTTCAATCGATTCTCGTTATTTTTTTTGGAACCCTTTTTTATTTCGTATTTGAAAGCCTTTTTCAGGCAACGCCCGGTAAATTTTTAACAGAAAGCAGAGTTGTAGATAAAGAAGGTTTAAAAGTATCTGCTTCGACCATTTTTAAAAGATCCTTGTGCAGAAATATTCCTTTTGATCCGCTTTCTTTTTTAGCAAAAGCAAATTGGCATGATGCTGTTTCTAATACTGTAGTTTACAAAGAAAAACAAACCGGAATTAAAGGCAAGTACTATTTGTTGCTTATTCCTGTATGTGCAATTGTCTTTACCTTAATGCATTATCGGGAGGTTAAAATAGAAAAAGAAAGGAATTTAGAATATTCGAATAAAGTGCTTAAAGAAAAAAATGAAGAAATATTAGAATCTTTAAAAACGATTGATACTAATACGGTATTACAATTACCAACACATGCCTATGATTTTAGAAATATATTTTTAAAAATCGAGAAAGTAACTAATTCAGATATTGAGTTTTCATTTTTATACGTGGAAGAAACACGCGATAATATGTATATTGAAAAGGCATATGCAAATGCGAAAGGTAAACTACGCAGAGGAAAAATAAAACGCACTGATCTACAAAGAATGATTTTGACTGATTTTAAACAATCTCCTGATTATGGTGAAGACGATAAAAAATCTTTTTTAGGAATATCTGAAATTCCTGAATTGAAAGGGAAATATATTAACGATGTTTTACAGTTGAATTCTCCTAATTTAATGGCTTTTCTGGAGCCAAATTTTACGGAGAATGAATTGTTATTGAGGTTGAGATTGATAAACAATGGTATTCCTGCCGAAGTCTTTTCAATAAGATCAGAAGAAAAAAATATAAGTTGGTATGATAAAGATTTTCCTCTGGAATTTGAGAATAATGATCCGATTTATCTGCAGGCAGAAGGAAAAGGTATTGAACGTTATAAAATAAAAGTAGTAATTAATGATAGTCTAAATAAGCAGTTTATTTATGAGATATCAGGTACAAAAGATCAACATGAACCTAAAGTTGTTTTATTAAAAAAGTAAGCTTTAAAATGCTTCTAATTTAGTCATGATATTAAAAAACCTTTATCAAACTTCAATTTGATAAAGGTTTTTTTAAAATTATAAAATTTCAACAGAATAGTTGAGTTTGTTTCAAATTTAGGATTTAAAACCTCTGAACCTTTGTCCCTCTGAACCTTTGCTTCTTATTTAGATAAATATTTCCCGGTAACAATATCACGAGCATAAATATCCAGATTGTTAAGGAGCACTTTATTAGTGGTCATAACATTTGTAGTCTGGTAAGCAGGATCTTTTTCGTATGCTTTTAGTAATGTCTCTAAGTCGACTTCATTATAAAAAGCAAACATATTATAGACAGCATCTCTAAAGTTTTTAAAATTAATACTTTCTGTAATTTCCTTTGTTTTTTGCTCGTTCCATTTTTCTTTAAAACTTTTCTCGTTTATTTTAGTTAAGCAGTAATCAACGAAATACGTTTTGTAATTGGTTGCTTCAATAATTTTATTTACGATAATTGTATTTTGTTGCGTTGGCATTGGTATTGATGCAGAAGTTTGAGAAATACAAACAGACGGGATAAATACAAATAAGGCTAAAACCAAAAAGGCATGCTTTTTTAAATTTTTCATAGGTTATTTCAAATTGCGTGCAACATTCACAGTTGCAAATGGATTGATTTAGGGCTTTGAGATCGTTTTTTTGGGCAGGGCTAAAATAGTTTTTTTGTTCTAAATATTCAATCGAAAATGACATTTAAATAAAAAAAATCCGATTGAACAGATTTTCAAAATGTACAATCGAAAGTTAGTAGGATAACAATTACGGATCGTTATAGTGTTGCTATTTTAAATTTATTTCCTTGAGCTTCGCATAGCTTTTACGATTTTTAGATTTTCATCTTTAGAAAACTTTTCATATTGCGGAGTGTTCAATCCGTAAAGAGCGATTTTTCCGTTTTCATCATTATGAATTCCCCAGCCGTAGCGTTTCGTTAATGGCGAAGCTCTAAAACAAGCTTGACCTTTTGAGAAAAATTGTTCTCTGGCTTCTTTATATGCTGATTTTGTTAAATCATTTTTGTCTGCGAATACCTGAAACAAAACTTCATCTGAAGAATATTTATAAGGATTCTTACTGATCATTTCAAACTCTATATTGGCAACTGTTTTGTTTTCGCCTTTTGTTGGCGGAATTTCTCCATGCGTAGCAGGACTATCTACTGCAGCTTCAATAAAAGTGTTCTGATAATTTGTAGTATGAGTTTTCATTTTATTGATTTGTTATGCTTGAATCCAGTTTTGATTTTCTATGCTAAAATAATGATTTTCAATAAAAAAAAACTCCGATAATAGATATTTATCGGAGTTGGGGTAATGATTTTATTGTTCGTTTTTTGATGTTGTTATTTAGAAATTTCTTTCAGCACTTTTTTTCCATTTTCATTCGTCGGATCAAGTTCTACAGCTTTTGAGTAATTTGCAATAGCTAGTTTCTTATCTCCATCGGCCAAATACGCTTCTCCTAAACTGTCGTATACATTTCCTGATTTAGGAAAAGCTTCAACATTAATTTTAAAAATTTCAATTGCTTCTTTCTTCTTTCCTGTTTGTAATAGCTGATATCCGGCTCTGTTCATGTCGCCTTCTTTAATGCCATAAGTTGGGTCGTTTTTTAATTTTTTGTAACTATCCAGGCCAGCTGTCGTTCCATTAGTTGTAAAAACCTCTAATAATTCAAACGCCAATGATTTTTTAGGCTGATCAAAAGGCTGATTGTACAAAATAGCACGAATAGCATCATTCATTTCATCTAAAATAGTTCCGCCCGTATTGTTTAATAAAACGACTAAATTTTTATCAGCAGGAATGCGGGAAATGATCGTATTAAATCCGTTAATTCCACCGCCATGCTGAATAATTTTCAATTTGTCTTTATTTCCGTTCGCAACTTCTTCAATAGACCATCCATATCCGTAAAAATCATTTCCGCCGGTAGTAATATAAGGTTTAAATAATAACTCCATTGATGTTGCCGAAAGCAATTTAGTAGTATAAAGCGCCTGGTCCCAAAGGTATAAATCCTGTACTGTAGAATATAAAGAACCGGCTGCATACGGAAGACTCATATCGATATACGACGCATTAGTGATTTTTTTGCCCCTTTTTTCATAACCGGCTGCTCTGTTCTTTAATATAACATCACTATGGTCAAAACCTGTGTCAGACATTTTTAAAGGAGTAAGAATAGTTTCCTGCAAAAATTGCTCGTATGATTTACCAGAGATTTTTTCAATAATGTAGCCCAATAAAAAATAACCAGAATTGCTGTAACTATACTTTTCTCCAGGCGTGAAATCAAGAGGTAAATTTTCGAATGTTTTTACAAACTCTTCCGGAGTATAAGGATTTCGGCTGACATCTTTAAAAAAATTTGGAAATGAAGTATAGTTTGGAATCCCGGAAGTGTGTGTCAATAAATTATGAATTGTTATTTTATCGCCGGTAGCTTTTGGATAATTTGGTAAATATGTAGTAATGGGAACATCTAGTTTTATCTTACCTTCTTCGGCTAGCTTAACAATTAATAACGCCGTAAATTGTTTACTGATAGAACCTAACCTGAATTTAGTGTTTGGCTCGTTTGGAATATTCCACTCCATATTAGCGAAGCCAAATCCTTTCTGTACAATAATTTTTCCGTGTTCAGCTATTAAGGCCGATCCGTTAAATTGACCATATTCGTTATATTTGCTTAAAAGCTGTTCGATTTGTTTGGCTTTGTCCTGAGCAAAAATGGTTAATGTAAAAAATTGCAAAATTACGCAGAGCGCAATTAGTTTGATTGATTTTTTCATGATGATGGGTTAAGATTAATGAAATGATTTGTTTTTGATTGATAATGAAACTCGCTAATGATTATATATTCAATAAGTTGAATCGAAATTACATTTTTTTTTGAATGAATAGTATGTATAAATTATTAGACGATTGATTTATGATTTGGTTTCAAAATCAATCAAATTTTTTTTTTCATTTTATTAAAATGATGAATATTAATATAAACTAAAAGTTATTTTTTAATGCCTCTGTGCTCATAACTCACAATTCGTTTCAGTTTCCATTCATTATCTTTTCGTTCCCAGATATGAATAAATTTTCCGGTTCCTTCAGGGATTCCATCAACATAAAAAGTATGTTCGCCTAATTGCACAGCACCAAAATCTCCCAATTTATCAATTGTACAGTAATTTAATTTTCTGGTAAGTTTTTTGGTTCCTGCACATTTTTCTGCCAGTGATTTTATTTCGTTTCCTTTAGAAGTATTTAATCCGAAACGATCGTCGTAAAACTCGACATCTTCCGCTATTATTTTTTTAAAAAGAGAAGCATCACATTGATTAAAAGAAACTTCAAAAAGCAAACTGTCCATCTTTATGATTTCACTTTTCAGAAGATCCATTTTTAAAACTTCACTATTTGTCTGGCCTTTTGCTTCTCTGCTTAAAAACAATATAAAAAAGGCTAATGTGTTTATCATTCGTTTCATAGCTTTCTACATTATTTATTTTGTTTTAGTGTCTGCAGTATTTTCGGTTTGATGATCATAACTAAAGCATCTTGCCAATTTCCAAACTCCATCTTTTAATAGCCAGACATGCGTAAATCGTGCTGTACTGCCAAAATTTTCTTTAGCGTTCGCCAGAGATTCATTTTTTTCTACTGATTTTTCATAAAATTGATGAATCCCCATTTGCATGGCACCGTACAAAACACCTTTATTATACAGTGGATAAACTTCCGTAGTATTTGGAACTAAATATCGTCTATATTGACGCGTTCCAATAGAACCACACAAGCCTTTTTGCATATTTTTTACAAACAAAGCCTTGTCAGAAGTTCCGGACTTGTCATGATAAAATTCCAAATCGTTGCTAAACAGGTTTTCAAACTGGGAAATGTCGCAAGTATTAAAGCCAACATTAAAAAGCAGGCTGTCTTTTGACATAATAGTTTTGTATAATTCTGAGTTTTTTTCTTCCTGAGAAAATCCAATGTGGAATTGGAAAAGTAGTATTCCGATCAAAATTGCTTTTAATGGGAAAAATGATTTGTTGGTTTTCATTTTATGATTGATTTGATTGATGATTTGCAATATTAGTTTAAACAAATTTCAGAAAATTGTACAAATGCGAAATGTTATCTTTTTTCCGAAAGAAAATAAGAACTTGAATTGAACATTTTTGGAGTTGTTTTCGTCACATCTTTAAACTTTTTTATAAAATGTGATTGGTCAAAATACTTGTTGTAAAGTGCAACATCCGTCAAACTGAGCTTCTCTAAATCAGAGTTTACCATCTGATCTACCGATTTTCTGAATTTCAGGATTTGAATGTAACCTTTGATTGTAAGTCCTGTTGCCGCCTTAAATTTAATTTGAAGCAACCTTTGCGAAGCATTTAAACTTTTTCCAATTTCAGAAACATTGATTTCTTCATTATGAAGTTTAATGAGTTCGCATATTTTTTCGACAAGATTTTTGTTTGGATATGTGTCGTTTAAATCTTCAAAATAATGATTAATCGTATTTAGTAATGGTGAGATATCACTGTTTAAACTTGTTTCAATTTTACTTTTAAAACGCAATTCCTTTGAGTCGATTTTAATAATAGAATCCGTAAAATTATTTAAATCATAATTTGGAAACATCGAAAGTGTCCAGGCGTGCAGTTGAATTATAGTAACTTTGGTTTTTGGCTGAATGTTGACCAAAACTTTATTGGTCATTTGCGAGCAAAAGTAAAAACCTTCGTTCATTTCATATTTCTTTTTACTCGTATGAACTTCAATAGCATTTCCACTAACAATTGCCAGATTAAAGCAGCCATTTGGCAAGACAAGTTTGTTTTCGATTATTGTCTCGCCAATGCTGTTATCCAGGCACCAAATTTTATTCACGAACCGTTCGCAATTTTCACTTACATAATATTCTGAATATAATTTCATGCCTTATTATGTTTGATAATTGTTGAGTCTTTATTTTTTGCCAGTAAATAATTCTACGCTCAAAGTTTTATTAAACGGATCATTAAAGAAACTCATTAAAACCAAATTAAATAAATCAGGTTTTTCATAAGCACCAAAATGAGTCGCTCCGGGCATTACAAAAAAGTTTGAATTCGGGATATTGTCAAATATTTCAATAGAATGTTCTAACCTGATTGCGTCGCGGTCACCTGACATTATCAAAACCGGACATTTTATTTTTTGAAGTTCTTTGTCTGTAATATTGGGTTGTTTTGCCAATAAAGTGTACAGGTTTTTAGTGTGAGGATCTTTTGTAGCTTTTAAAGTATCAACAACCATTTGGTCAATCTCACTGTAAATTGCTTTTTTGCCCGGAAATAGATTTGCACCAAAAGTGGCAACTTTAGCCGTTTTATCAGGATAATTAATAGCCAGTAAAAGACCCAAAATACCTCCATCGCTTTGTCCCCAAATATAAGCGTTCTTGATTTTTAAGGAGTCAAGCAAAACGTTAACATCATTAGCCATTTGAGTATAAGTCAGTTGTTTGTTTGATGTGTCGGTCGATTTTCCGTGACCTCTGCTGTCAATAGCAATAACCTGAAAATGTTTTTTGAAATACTCAATTCTGCGGCTATGACCTTTTATAGAGCCGCCATTTCCGTGAAGTAGAACTAAAGGCTGTCCAGTTCCGTAAATTTCATAATACATTTTGATGCCGTTGATTTGTTTGTAATTTCCGGCTTCTTTATTGTCTCCGTAAGGAAGTTTCACTTCTGTTTGCGCCGAAGCTTTTCCGATAAGTAAAAAAATAAAGGAAAATAAGATGATTGTTTTTTTCATTGATTGATTGATTGATTGATTGATTGATGATTTTTGAAAAGATGATGATTAGTCATACTAAATTAATTAGACGACAGAATTTGTTTTTTGTTTCAGTTATAATTGAATAAAATAAAAAGGATATATCTTAGCTTATTTGGTTTGCTTAATCTGTTATTTTCTCAATTGTCCATTTTTCTCCTTTTGATTTTCTAAATGCAAAATAACCTTCAGGTAAATCGGCAATTTCAAGTATTGTCTTATCTCTTTTTATGATTTGTCCTAATCCAACTAGCATCGCGACTTCAGTATAATTTTCAAATTTATCGTTACTGTAAAATTGCCAACAATTATCCTCTTTATAATGGTACACGCTTGTTATTTCTTTATTTTCTAAAACTACAAATTTGGTTGTGAAAACAACTGTTTTTTCTGATTCTTTGAATTTTTTTGTAATTGTTTTTTGGCAAGAATTAAAAACTCCGAAAATAGATAATATTAGGAAAATTAATTTTTTTAAGTTTCTTCTGTTTGTCATTTTTTGATTCTTTTTGTGAAGTTTTAGATTAATCGTACTATAAAGCTAAAATAGCATTTTTTTGAGCAATTTGTAAGTTGGATTTTTAAATGAACTCAGAAAAATAATCTCGTTTAGTATTCTCCCATTCTTCCAAAATAACACTATAATAAACATCATCTTTGCTTTTTTCTTCAGCATCAACATAATTATTTCTAAAGATACCTTCTTTTAAAGCGCCCAAATTTTCAATAGCTCTTTGTGATCTTATATTTTCAAGATCAGCACTAAATTGTATTCTCCTGAATTGAATATTTTCAAAACCAAAATTCAATAATTCATATTTACAGGCTTTGTTTAAACCCGTTCCCTGAAATGCTTTTCCGTACCAGGTCCATCCAATTTCGCATTTTTGGCTTGCATGGTTTAAATATCCGTAACGCGTACTTCCAGCAACTTTGTTTGTGGCTTTATCAATAATTAAAAACGGATAACAAATTCCGTCTGCTTTTTGTTTTAAAGTATTTTGAATATAATTTTCAAAGTCAGCATCATTTCTGATATACATTCCCATATATGTCCAGATTTCATCATCAAAAATGATTTCTTTGAGTTCGATGTTTCTTTCGTTTTCGAAAGGAAGTAATAAAACTTTTTCGTTTTCTAAAATGATGTTGGATTGTAATAGTTCGCTTTTCATTGGTTTTATTTGATTAGAATTTGCTTGCAAAAAAAATAAAATGAGAAATTTTTAGCGCAATCTTGTCATCCTGAAGGAGGAAGGATCACACTCGTATCTCGACAAAGATTGGCGATTTTCTTTGCGGAATTTCTATTGTGATCCTTCTTCCGTCAGGATGACAAAGAATATACTTTTTCATTTTTGCGAGAGATTATCTCTTGAGCGAAAATAAACTTTTCCATACTTCTAATAAATCTATAAAAACGCAAATTTGTTATGAAAACGAGTGTTGCATGAGGGATTACTTCACATTATATTATTGTAATTGGAGTTCATTGAATTCATTTGAGGCGGTATCCTTTTATGAAGAGAAGCGGAATAAAAGATATAGCCGATCCCGAAGTTTCGGGACGACCCGCTCCCTATGCTTCAGGATCGGCAGGTCATGCCATGATAAATAAGCTTTTAAATCATAAATATTTCCTTTATTTTTAAGCTCTTGTAGAATTATTACTTATTTTTACGATCTTATATTTAGATTTTTCTTGATGCAAACTTCACTAAAAATTGCTATCGTAGGTTCCGGACTTGTAGGATCGCTTTTGGCAATTTATCTCAAAAAAGCAGGTCACACCGTTCATGTTTATGATCGAAGCCCTGATATTCGCAAAATAAATTTTTCTGGTCGTTCTATCAATTTAGCAATGTCAAATCGAGGATGGAAAGCACTTGACGGCGTTGGTGTTGGCGATTCGGTGCGGGAAATCGCAATTCCGATGGATAAACGCGCAATTCATTTGGTCGATAAACTAAATTTTCAGAATTACGGACAGGAAGGCGAGTCGATTTATTCGATTTCGAGAGGAACACTAAACCGAAAAATGATTGATCTTGCCGAACAGGCAGGAGCAGAGTTTCATTTTGAAGAAAAAATCTGGGATGTTACGCTGAGCGATGCGACTTTGCATATTGGCGAAACCGAAAGAGGCGAGTGGGAAGAGCGAAAATACGATATGGTTTTTGGTGCCGATGGCGCTTTTTCGAGAATTCGCCATAGAATGCAGCGCCAAAGCATGTTTAATTATTCGCAGGAATTTTTGAATATGGGTTATAAAGAATTGAATATTCCGGCAAATGCCAATGCTACACATAAATTAGATAAAAACTCTTTTCATATTTGGCCGCGTGGAGAATACATGTTAATCGCACTTCCTAATCTTGACGGAAGTTTTACATGTACCTTATTTATGCCTTTTGAAGGAGAAAATTCATTTGCTTCATTAACAGATCGAAAAATGGTCGAAGATTTCTTTGAGAAAAACTTCCCCGATTCGATAGAAGTTATTCCAAAACTGGCCGAGGATTTCTTTAAAAACCCAACCAGTACTTTAGTAACGATGAAATGTTTTCCGTGGACATACGAAAATAAAATCGCTTTAATTGGAGATGCTTGCCATGCCATTGTTCCGTTTTACGGGCAAGGAATGAATGCCGGTTTTGAAGATATTAGCGTTTTGCAGGAAATGATCGAAAAATATGGAGACGATTGGAAAACGATTTTCTCTGAATATCAAATTTCACGCAAACCAAATGCCGATGCTATTGCAGAACTTTCGTATCGTAATTTCATGGAAATGAGTACCAAAACTGCAGATGAGAAATTCTTACTGCAAAAGAAAATAGAAAAAGCATTCTCAGATAAATATCCAGATAAATGGATTCCGCTTTACAGCCGTGTTACTTTTAGCGATCGCCCTTATGCTGAAGCTTTAGCAATTGGTGATTTTCAAAACGGAATTATGGAGGAAATTCTAAAACTGGATAATATCGAAAACATCTGGAACACTCCCGAAATCGACACTAAGATTTTGGAGTTGTTGCAAAAATAAGATTCAATGTCAAATATCAATTACAATATCAATTACAATTTTTTGACATTGTAATTGATATTGATTTTTGACATTGTAATTGTTTTTTATTTTTTCAAAAATTTTGATAAAACACCAAAAACACCTCTTATAAAGGTAGCACTGGTTACAACTTTTAGGACAGATTTTGTAACAACCTCTGTAGTGCTTGGTTCAGTTTTAGATGATTTTGTTGGCGCTTGTTCTTCTTGTTCAGCCGCTGCCTGAGATGCTTCTTCAATTTTTTTATTTAGAATTTCATAAGCGCTTTCACGGTCAATTTCTTCACTATATTTTTTTACCAATTTTGATTTGCTGTTGATTTCGTCAATTTCAGCAGAAGTCAGAATATCCATTCGGCTCTGTGGAGCACGCATCATAGTTGCTACAAGCGGTGTTGGAACTCCTTTTTCGTTCAAAGCTGTAACCAAAGCTTCTCCAATTCCTAAACTCGTAAGCAACTCATCTGTTTTATAATAAGCAGAAGTTGGGTAATTATCAGCTGTTTTTTTAATCGCTTGTCTGTCATTTGCTGTAAAAGCCCTAAGTGCATGCTGAATTTTTAATCCTAATTGAGCCAAAACGCCACTCGGCACATCCATTGGGTTTTGTGTTACAAAATAAACGCCAACACCTTTAGATCGAATTAATTTTACAATCGTTTCAATTTGCTCTAACAATGCTTTACTGGCTTCATTAAAGATTAAATGTGCTTCATCAATAAAAATTACCAATTCCGGTTGTTCAGCATCTCCTTTTTCCGGCATTTTCTGGTAGATTTCAGCCAATAAACTCAACATAAAAGTCGAAAATAATTTGGGTTTATCCTGAATATCCGTCAGGCGGATGATGTTTACGTAGCCTTTTCCGTTTTCATCAATTCGCATCAAATCATCAATCTCAAAAGATAATTCACCAAAAAAGATATCGCCGCCCTGTTGCTCTAATTCAATTATTTTTCGAAGAATAGTCCCTGTCGTTGCAGTCGAAATCTTCCCGTAACTTTGAGTAATTTCATCTTTGCCTTCTTCGGTAATATAATTAATGACTTTTTTAATGTCCTTTAAATCTAATAAAGGCATTTGATTATCATCACAATATTTAAAAATAACAGCAACAACTCCAGCCTGAGTATCATTTAAATCTAAAATTCGCGAAAACAATACAGGTCCAAATTCAGAAACAGTAGCGCGAAGACGCACTCCATTTTGTTTTGACAATGACATCAATTCAACCGGAAATGAAGCTATATTATAAGGTATGTTTATTTTAGTGTGACGTTCAGTAATAAAACCTTCTTCTTTTCCTTCTTTGGCAATACCGCTAAAATCACCTTTTATATCCATCATTAATACAGGAATTCCGGCATTTGAAAGCTGTTCAGAGAAAACCTGAATCGTTTTTGTTTTCCCCGTTCCGGTTGCTCCGGCTATAAGCCCATGACGGTTTAAGGTTTTTAAGGGAATTTTTACATGAGCTTCAGCAAGTGCCTCACCATCAAGAATAGCACCTCCAAGCGTTATACTGTCACCCTTCGATAAATAACCATTGTTTATATCTTGAATGAAATTTTCTTTTTTATTCATGTTTTTGTTTGTAATTTAGATGATTATAAGAGTATTGCTTCGTTTTTTAACACTTTGATTGCTTTTTTTTTAGTAGGAAAAAGCATTTTCAAATTAAAAATATAATAAAAAATAATTTCGCAACTTTTTAAGAAGATATCAACGGAATCTTTGAATATTGACTAAAACGTTGTAATTTTCCCAGATTTAGCTCGTATTTTTGTTTTATCGAAAAAAGAACGTTGGCAAATTAATGAGATATTTTTTAAATTGACGTTAAATTTGCTTCAATAAAATTAAAAAAAGTTTTTTTATTTAAACTAAACGTATAAATTTGCTCCTCTACAAGTTAAATATAACTAAAAAATAAAAATTATTTAAAACTATTAAATTTAAAAAAAATGGCAAACGTTAAAGTTAAAAAAGAAAGCACTTCGAATGGAGGAGGAATGATCACTGGAATCATTATTGTAGCGTGTATTTTGGTTGGGGTGTTTATTTGGAAAGTAATCATGGGAGATGCTTCTAACTTCGAAGGTGGTAATCCTGAAACAGGTCACCCGATCAATACATTAGGGCAAGTATATAAAGGAGGATTTATTGTACCAGTATTATTAGGTATGTTTTTAATGGTTGTTGTTTTTTCAATTGAAAGATTTATCGTTATCGGTAAAGCAGCTGGAAAATCTAACTTAGATAAATTCATGAAAAGTGTTCAGGCAAGTATCAAAGAAGGTAACATCGAAGCTGCAATCGCTTCTTGTGACAAACAACAAGGTTCAGTTGCAAATGCAATTAAATCTGCTTTGATTAAATACCAAGACGTTAAAAAAGAAGGTTTCAACAGTGAAGAAGCTTCAGAAGTAATTCACAAAGAAATCGAAGAGGCAACTTCATTAGAAATGCCAATGTTGGAAAAAAATATGACTATTATCTCTACTTTAGTATCATTAGGAACTTTAGGAGGATTATTAGGAACTGTATCTGGTATGATTAAAGCGTTTGGTGCGTTAGCTTCTGCTGGAACTCCAGATCAGGCTGCTCTTGCAACAGGTATCTCTGAAGCACTTATCAACACTGCAACAGGTATCTCTACTTCAATCTTGGCAATCGTTTCTTATAACTTCTTTACTGCTAAAATTGATGATTTAACTTACTCTATTGATGAGGCTGGTACTACAATTGTAAATACTTACAGAAGATTCAGAGGAAGTTTGAAACAATAATTAATTTTTGATATTAATAATTTTAATTAATTGTATCAAAATAAAATAAAAGATAATGGCTAAAATAAAAATGAAAAAAAAGTCAACATCGACAGATATGACTGCCATGTGCGATGTTGCGTTCCTTTTGCTTACGTTCTTTATTTTGACCGCTACTGCTAAGGTGCCTGAGGCACTTCCTGTAGATACTCCTTCATCTACTGTTCAAACTAAACTTCCGGATTCGGATTTAGCTACGATCATCATAGGTAAAGGTAAAGATGGGAAAAGTAAAGTATTTTTTGATATTCGTGGAAGAGAAGTTCGTAAAAGAACTCTTGAAGGAATGGGTACAAAATACGGAGTTACTTTTTCTGAAGATGATAAAGCTAAATTTGCATTAATGGATGACTTTGGTGTTCCGGTTGCAGGTTTAAAACAAATTATCGACTTAAAAGCGGCTGACAGAAGTAAAGCAGATCAAAGAGGGATTCCAATGGATTCTCTTGATAACCAATTAAAAGATTGGCTTTTGATCGCTAGAAGAGCTACAATTGATCTTGATGACAAAGAATTGCAAATCGCTATTAAAGGTGATGCAAAACAAGATTATCCATCAATTAAAAAGATTATGGATATCTTACAAGATCAAAAAATCAATACCTTTAACCTGGTTACTGGTTTGAGAACAAAAGACTTTTAATTAAAAAACATACACTAAAATGGCTGAATTAAATACCGGCGACGGTGGTGGCGGAAAAGGTGGAAAGGTAAGAAGTAAAAAGCAAAACTCTAAAGTAGATTTAACTGCGATGGTAGATTTAGCATTCTTATTGATCACGTTCTTTATGTTAACTACTACGTTGTCAAAACCTCAATCGATGAGTTTAGGTTTGCCAGATAAAGATGAGGATGAGACCAAAAATAAGGACATAAAAGTTGATGAAAAACGTACTATGACTATTATGATGGGTGAGAATAATAAACTTGTTTATTATATGGGATTATTGGATTCTCCTATTGCCGGTCCTAAAGATATTGCTTATGGGAAAGACGGTATTCGTAAAGAATTGTTATCTCGCAAAAAATCTGTAGTTGAATATACTGGAGATAAAGGAAAGGGAATTATTGTTATCATCAAGCCGGGCAAGAAATCAAATTACAAAAACCTAGTAGACGTTTTAGATGAAATGGCTATTACAGGAGTTGCAACTTATGCAATTGTGAATGATTTTCTACCTAAAGAAACAGAATTGTTAGAGAAAAAATAAGAGCAATCTTGTTTAGTCAATAACCTAATAATCAAGAAATATGAAATTAGATATAATTAAAAATCAGTGGCTTGATATCGTATTCGAAGGACGTAATAAGATATATGGTGCATATGAGTTAAGAAAATCAAATAATAAAACTACGGTAAAAGCACTTATCATTGGTTCTGTTATTTTCGCTCTTGCTGTTGCAGCACCACTTATTGCAAGTTTTCTACCAAATTCTGGTGATGATGTAGAGAATAACGATATTAAACTGACCACTATAAAATTACCTCCAAAGAAAGAGGTGATTAAACCGAACACTCCGCCACCTCCGCCACCTCCGCCAAAAGTGGATCAGGTGAAATTTGTGAAGCCTGTTGTTGCTAGAACTGAGGAAATCACAGAGGAGCCACCAAAAATTGTGGATCTGAAAGAGAAAAAAATTGGTTCAGAAACTATCAAAGGAGATCCGGATGCAGTTTTAACTGTGGATGAGCCAGTTGGAAAAGGACCAGTTACCGAAATCATTCAGGAAGATAACAACGTTTATAATACTGCTGGTATCGAGGTAAAACCAGATTTCCCTGGAGGAATTGAAAAATTCTACAAATTCGTAGGAAACAATTACAAGACTCCGGAAGAAGAAGGTTTAAAAGGTAAAGTTTACGTTACTTTTGTAGTTGAAAAAGACGGTTCATTAACCGACATTAAAGTTTTAAGGGATATCGGTTACGGTACAGGAGCAGAAGCAATTCGTGTTCTTAAAAAATGTCCAAAATGGACTCCCGGCGAGCAAAATGGTAAAAAAGTTAGGGTTCTTTACTCTCTGCCTATTACTATTCAATCTGCAGAATAATGTTAAAAGATATGCTTAATAATATTCAGAAGAAATCGCTCAAAGAGCGATTTCTTCTTGTTTTAGGAATACTGTTTTTTTTAATTTATCTTGTGCTTGGTTTAATGATTATGTTTTGGAAGAAATTACCATTAAACATGGATCCAATGTACAGATACGCTTTTGGAATTTTATTAATAGTGTATTCAGGAATCCGCTTTTTGCGATTAATTAATTCAAATTCAGAATAGTTATGTTGAAGTATGGTAAAGTTTTCGGATTAGTTGTTTTTGTTTTTTTGTTTGCCATGTGTAACCAAAAAAGCAAGAATCAATCTGATAAAGAATCAATTTTAAAAGGTTCAATTGAAATAACCGTTGATGAAACAGTTAAGCCTATTGTTGAAGATCAGGTTGCTGTTTTTGAAGGGACATACGATGCTAAAATTTCAATTAAAACAAAATCTGAAGCAGAGTTAATTAACGATCTTATAAATCAAAAAGCAAAAGTTGTTATAACCACAAGAGATTTAACTCAGGAAGAAAAGGATAAATTTGCAAAGAGTAAAATTAATCCCAGAGTTACACCCTTTGCAACAGACGCAATTGCATTGATTGCAAACAAAAACAATAATGATACACTTATTGCGTTAAAATCTGTAATCGATTTTATGCAAGGTAAATCAGATCCTCGAATTAAGGGATTAGTTTTTGATAATCCGAATTCAAGTACAGTGCGTTACATGAAAGATTTGGCAAAAGTTAAAGAAATTCCTGCTAACGGTGTTTTTTCATTTAAAACAAACGAAGAAGTTATTAAATTTGTTTCTGAAAATGATGGAATGGTTGGTGTAGTTGGAGTAAATTGGTTGTCGCAACCCTCTTCAAACGTAGCCGAACTTATTAAAAAAATAAATGTATTAAGTGTAAAAGGACTAAAAGACGATAAGTACTACAGCCCAACACAAAATGATCTTGCTGAATTGAAATATCCTTTGGCACGTGATTTGTTTATTATAAATTGCCAGGGTTACACTGGATTAGGAATGGGGTTTGCTTCGTTCATTTCCGGCGACATTGGGCAAAGAATAGTTTTAAAATCTGGATTATTACCCATTAGGACTCCAGGAAGAAAAATACAAATTAGAAGTCAAATTATAAACGATAAAGAAAATTAATTACTACAAAGATGAATAAATTTAAAATTTTTAGCCTTGCTATGATCGCTTCGGCATCTGCAGCTAATGCGCAGGATATAAACCAGGCCAAAAAGGCAATCGATGCGGAACAATTTCAAAAAGCAAAATCTTTGCTTAAGTCAATTATCAAGGCAAAACCATCTGACGGTGAAGCAAATTTTGTTTTAGGTAATGTATATTTGAATCAGGCTATAGTCGATTCTGCTAAAATTTATTACTTAAACGGAATTGAAGCCTCAGATAAGAAAAACTTAAACTATATTGGATTAGGTCAGCTAGATCTTGATAGTAAAAATACTGCCGGCGCTCAGGCAAATTTTGCTTTAGCAACAAAAGATATTAAACGTAAAGATGTAAATGAATTTATTTATATAGGTAAAGCTTACATCAACTCAACGAATCCTGATTACAAGTCTGCAGTTACGACTTTGCAAAAAGCATTAGCTATTGAACCTCAAAATGCTCAGGCACTTTTAACAATTGGTGATGCATACTATGGAGCAAATAACCAAAATGATGCATATAAAGCATATCGTGATGCATTTACAGCTGATCCAACACTTTTAAGAGCGAAAATGCAATTAGGAGTTCTGTTAAAAGGAGCTAAATCTTATGAAGAAGCAATTAAATCTTTTAATGAAGTTATTGCATTAGATGCTAATTACGGACCGGTTTACAGAGAATTGGCTGAAACATATTACAAATGGGGAAGAAATAAACCATCTACAGCTAAGGTTAATTTGCAAAATGCAATTACAAATTACGAAAAATACTTAAGCCTTACAGATTATTCATTAGATTCTAAAATGCGTCACGCTGATTTCTTAATCTTAGTAAAAGATTATAAAAATCTTGAAGTTGTAGCAAATAAAATGATTGCTGAAGATAAAGTAAATCCAAGAATTTACAGATATTTAGGATATGCTGCTTATGAAAATGGTAATGTAGATGTAGCAATTAAATCTATTGAAGATTTTATGAAAGTGCCTACAAATAAAGTAATTGGTAGAGATTATTTATATTTAGGATTATCTAAAATTAAAAAAGGAACTAATGCTGAAGGTATTGTTGATCAAGCTGCATTTGATGCTGGTCTTGCTGATATCAAAAAAGCAATTGAATTAGAGCCTTTAGTAGTTGAAGAACTTGCTGATTTTGGAAAAGCATTATTTGGTAAAAAACAATTTGCACAGGCATCTACTATTTTTGAACTTGGAGCTAACAACAAAGAATCTAAAAATTATTTAGATGACAATGTTTATTATGGTATTTCATTATATTATGCAAATGCAAGTAAAGGAAAAGGTGCTGCAGATGCTGCTGCATTAGCTAAAGCAGAAGAAGCTTTTGACAAAGTTTTAATTGCTTCTCCTACTTATGACGAAGCTTACTTATACAAAGGAAGAATCAATAACTTGTTAGAAAAAGACGATTTAATTATTAAAAATTACGAAGAGTATGTAACTAAAACAACTGCAAAAGGTGCAGAAGAATTAGCGAAACCTGCTACAGTTAAAAAAATAGTTGAAGCTTACAATAGTATCGGAGCTAGTTATGCTAATACTGATAAAGCTAAAGCAGTTGAATACTTCAATAAAACTTTAGTTTTAGATCCTGCAAATACTTATGCTGCACAATCTGTGAAAGCTTTAAAATAAGATTAGTTTTATAACTAAATTAAAAACGGATAGTTCTTTGAACTATCCGTTTTTTTTGTTCCGTATTTAAATGACTATCTTTGCACTTTAAAATGAAGTAATGTTATCAAAAGAAATACAATTAGAAGTAAATAAGGGAGCCATGTTGCCTTTAATGGAAGAATTTTACACCATTCAGGGAGAAGGATTTCATACAGGAACTGCCGCTTACTTTATTAGAATTGGTGGATGTGACGTAGGTTGTCACTGGTGTGATGTGAAGGAAAGTTGGAACGCAGAATTGCACCCTCCAACAAGTGTTGATTTAATTGTTAATAATGCTTCGCAATATGCAGATACTGTTGTAATAACAGGAGGTGAGCCTTTAACCTGGGATATGTCCTTATTGACTCAGGAATTAAAAAATAAAAATTTAAAAGTTCATATTGAAACTTCTGGTGCTTATCCGCTTACAGGAATTTGGGATTGGATTTGTCTTTCACCTAAAAAGAATAAATTACCCACTCAAACCGTATATGATAATGCACATGAGTTAAAAGTGATTATTTACAATAAACACGATTTTATTTTTGCAGAAGAACAAGCTGAACTCGTAAATAAAAATGCTATTTTGTTTCTTCAGCCTGAATGGAGTAAAAAAGAAGAAATGACTCCGCTAATTGTCGATTATGTAATGAATAATCCAAAATGGCGTGTTTCATTGCAAACACATAAGTATTTAAATATACCTTAACAATAAAAGCAAAAAAGTCTCTTTCATAAAGAGACTTTTTTGCTTTTATTACACATCATAAAAATTATTCCCAGTTTTTATATTTTTTTAAATTGGTAATATGAGCTAAATGATGTTCTCCATGCCATGCATAACTTCCTATAATCTGTTTAATTCTGTACTCTGAATTATTTTCCGGATGAATAAATGATTTTTCGAGTTCAGTTTGAGAAAGATTTTTCATGAGATATGCCAGTCTAAAATGCAAACCTTCCAATAAAGATATGGTTGGCTGAATAGGCATATTTAAATCATCTGATAATTCAGCCCATAAAGTTTCATCATAAGCTTTAATAACCGGATTTTTTTCCGTTAAAGCCCATTTTAATCTAATAAAGCAATTCATATGGCTTTCGGCGCAATGATGAATTACTTGTCGAACCGTCCATCCGCCGGGTCTGTATGGCGTGTTAAGTTGTTGATCCGTTAAATAAATTGTTTCTTTTTTCAGCTTTTCCGGAAAAGATTCGATGATTTGAATTTTATCGGCAATATAATTAGTTGTATAAGCTGTCGGAATTTCAAATTTGCCTATCGGATATTTTAATTTTTCTAAATCGAATTCTTCCATGATGCTGGATTTTTTAATTTATATCGAAAGTTTAGCCAAATAATCATAATGTTCTCCTTCTAAAACGAGTTCACATTTTAAGCCATTTGCAATTGCCGCATTTTGTAGCGTATTATAATCTAGATAAAGCCAGTCAAAAGTTTCTTCTTTTTCGCCCTTATAAGAAATATTAAAAGTAAGCTCTCCATAATAATCATTATTCGACGGAATCCATTTTCCACCGTCTTCATCTTCATCAAACATGTAAATAATATCAGAACTGTCTAATAAAATTTGTCCACCAGGATTTAGTGATGATTTTAATTTAGATAAAAAAGTATTGCAGTTTTCTAATTTCCCAAAAATTCCAACCCCATTCATCAATAATAAAATGGTGTCAAATTTTTCTTCTTCCAGATCCAGTAAATTTTGCACTTTGGCATTTTTTACACCGCGAAGTTTACAAGTTTCAATAGCTTTTTCAGAAATATCGATAGAAGTAACGTCTAAATCTCGATCATTTTGCAACGATAAGCTATGACTTCCCGCACCGCAGCCAACATCCAGCGTTTTTCCATGAGCTAATTGCAATGCCTTTTGTTCAATTTTTGGCATTTCATTATAGGCGCGAAATAAATAAGCAACACTCATTTCATCTTCTTCAGAAATTGAAGTTTCGGTAATAATATCTTCAGGTGAATTATTGGTCTGGAAATCGTACATGGCTTTCCCAAAAAGATCTTTCATCGTAATTTAGTTCAAAGTTTAAGGTTTCAAGTTTAAAGTTGTTTAATTTTGCAGATCAACTTAAATTTTAAACTTGAAACAGATTTTAAATAACTTAAATAAGTTAGCCAAAGATAAGCATATCGAAAATAAAAAGTATTTTGATAAGCTGAAAAAGAAACAGCCTAAAAATTTAGATTACGTCATGCAGGATTTACATGACGCCGAATTTAAAAAAACAGATTGTTTGCAGTGTGCCAATTGTTGTAAAACAACCGGGCCGTTATTTACTTTGGCCGATATTGAGAGAATTTCAAAATCTTTCAGACAAAAGCCACAGCAGTTTATCGAGCAATATCTCAGAATCGATGAAGACAAGGATTATGTTTTGCAAAGCGTTCCGTGTACTTTTTTAGATAATGAGAATTACTGCATGATTTATGATGTTCGTCCAAAAGCATGCAGGGAATTTCCGCATACAGATCGAAAAAAGTTCCATCAAATTACAGATCTTACATTAAAAAATGTTGCAATCTGTCCGGCAGCTTATAATATAGTCGAAGAAATGAAAAAAAAGTTTCCTTTATAGATGCTTAAATATTATGCAATTGTTTTTAAGAACAATTCTTTTTTGGTTTTTTAAATGTAATTTTGAATTATACCAAAGTAAACGAAACTAATAAATCAACATAAGACAATCATAATTTGAATTTAGAATATTTTATAGCCAAAAGACTTATTACTGCCAGAGATTATAAAAGCAGCATTTCGGCGCCAATTATCAAAATAGCCATTTCGGCTATTGCTATTGGTATTATCATGATGTTAGTTTCGGTAGCGACCGGAATAGGATTGCAGAAAAAGATACGCGATAAAGTTTCGGCTTTCAACGGTCAGGTTATTATTTCCAATTATGATAATAATAATAATTCAGAAGTAACATTAGTCCCAATTTCCAAAAAACAAGATTTTTATCCTAATTTTAAATCAGTTCCTGAGGTAAGTCACATTCAGGCTATTGCAAGTAAAGCAGGAATAATTAGAACGGAGAATGCTTTTGAAGGAATAATTTTCAAAGGAGTTGGTGCAGATTATGATTGGAATAATATCAAAGAATATTTAGTACAAGGAAAATTGCCGGATTTCTCTAAAACCATAAACGAAGAAGTCATAATTTCTCAGTTTCTGGCTAACCGACTTAATTTAAAAGTAGGCGATAATTTCAATACTTTTTTTATTAAAGAAGAGCAAGGCAAAATGCCAAACAGTCGCCGATTCAAAATTACAGGCATTTTTAATTCAGGTTTTCAGGATTTTGATGCGACATATATAATAGGAGATATTCGTCATATTCAAAGAATCAATAAGTGGACACCGGATCAAGTAGGAGCATTCGAAGTTTTTGTAAAAGATTTTAATAATATCAAAACTACAGGCAATCAAATCTACGAACAAACATCATCAAGTTTAGACACCAAAACCATAATCGAGAAGTACAGTTATATTTTTGATTGGCTACAACTTTTCGATTTCAACATAATCGTTATTCTTGCCGTTATGATTTCAGTGGCAACTATAAATATGATAGTCGCTTTGTTGGTTCTAATTTTAGAGCGAACACAAATGATCGGGATTCTAAAAGCGATGGGCGCAAATAACTGGACAGTTCGTAAAATATTTTTGTACAATGCCTTCTATCTAATTTTTAGAGGGCTCTTTTGGGGTAATCTGATCGGAATTGCATTATTGTTAATTCAGCAGCAATTTGGAATCGTTCAGCTCAATCCTGAAAATTACTACGTCAACCAGGCGCCAGTGTATATAAATTGGGTTTATGTAGCCTTGCTTAATTTGCTAACAATTACAGTTTGTTTTTTAGTGCTTTTAATTCCTTCTTATATAATAACGAAAATTTCTCCGGTAAAAGCTATTCGTTTCGATTAAGCTACATTCAATAGATAATATTCATTTCAACCCGACAGTTTTTCAAAAACCCGTCGGGTTTATTTTTTGCTACTTATATATAAAAAGGCAATCAGCCTATAATATATAAGAGTCACGATTTGTCATGCTGAGCGAAGTCGAAGCCTATATGAGCAACAGTTTTGGAATTTGGAATTTCAAGATTTGGGATTTGGATTTAATAAGGAGCTATTTCCCGCTATCCGTTCCAATCTTTTGTGCCGAACCCCGGCACAAAAGGATTTCCACTACTATCGGGGCTAGGGCAGTAGTTTTCATAAGAAGCATTTATAGTATGGAATAAGAAGGAAAAAGCAATTCTTGCGCTGTGAAGAAGAAAACCCACCAAAAATTAGGTTTTGGACAATGTTGAAGAGTTACGATAAAAGGGGCAAAGGATGTGCGAAGTCCATAAAACAGGTATAAACGATAAAGGCAAAAATACTAAAACCACAAGGCATTACAGAAAATTCTTAAAAAACGCAAAAAAGGTCAAAAGCTAAGTTTGCCATTATCAGATCGTTAAGAAAAAGTTATAAAAAAGATGTAAATTATATAATAAAAAGGGTTGTAAATGTAAATAAAGGTGCTACTTTTGCACCCGCAACAGCGATATACGTTCACCGAAATACTGACAGGCAATATTGATTAAGAGAAAATTTAT
>LMAJ01000018.1 GCA_001507425.1 Flavobacteriaceae bacterium CRH | reverse complement strand
AACAACTTTTAGGTGCCAATCATACCAATTATTTGAATACACCAATTTATTTTAGATTAGGTTATACTACCAGAGCTTTTACAACTCCTTTGGCTATTACCTATTCTTCATGTGCACCAGTAGCGCAATATATTACTTATGAAGCGCCAAAATGCAACGGTAATAATATCCAAAAAATTGAAGTTTTTTTTAAAGAAAAACTAAAAACCGGTGAGGATTTAAGCCTCATTTATGTCGTAAATGCAGATCCTGCAAAAACGACTCCACGTTTTCAAAATACTGAAATAATAACTTCTTTTGTTTTAGATCCTGCCACTAATTTATATAAATATTCCTTTCCAAACTTGGGAGAAACATTAGAAAATGGAAATTTTTATACGGTAAAATATCAGGCACGATTAAATGGGCAACCTATGGGTTCCCTCCAGGTTTCCCAACAACCTTTCCAATATATTGAACCTGCCAAAATGCAATTTAAAATAACATCACAAACTCAACCAACTTGTTTTGGTTTCGAAGATGCAACAATTGATATTGAAATTTTAAGTGGTGAATCACCTTATAATTTTTATGTTGATAATGTTTTAAGCACAGCATCTAAAATTGATAATTCACACTACAAGATAACAGGCTTAAAAGCAAATTCAGTAGGATATAAAATTAAAGTAACGGATAAAAATGATTGTATTGAAAAATAATCAACCCAAACACAAAACGACGATGAAAAAATACTACTTACTATTATTATTCTTTACAAGTTTATTGGGTTATTCTCAAGTTGGAGCTCTCCAATCTGATGGATCAAGAGCAGTAACTATAACACAACCTTCTGCTATAGTAATATCAGGAACAGCTATTGATGCAAAAGGAAATAATCTACCTAATGGGCAGATAAGTGGCTACGGAATTTCTGGCGGAACACCATTTAGCGGTTCTTCGTACACGGAAACATGGACAAAAAATGGAGCTCCTTACTCTATGACAAATATGAATGCTTTAACAGCTGGAACATATGTTGTCAATATTTTGGATTCTAAAGCATGTAGTACTTCTCAAAGTTTTAAAATTAATGAGCCTATAGCATTATCAGTTAATATTTCAACTCCACAAAAAATAACATGTTATAATAAAAACACAGGTACTTTAACTGCAAATCCGAGCGATGGTTATCCATATAGTTCAACACCAATTACCCGTACTTATTTATATGAATGGTTTAAAACAGATAATCTGGCAGGAGCAAATCCTGTATCGATCAATCAGTATTCTCAAACAGCTATTGGTCTAAAAGCAGGTTTTTATAAAGTAACTATTAAAGATGGTGGAGATAATTATGCGTATGCTTATGAAGAGTTAATTCAAAACGATCTTATAACAGCAACACCAACCATAACAAATGTAAAATGTAAAGGAGATGCAACCGGAGCAATTACTCTGGCACTTGCTAATGGTACAGGATCGTATGCTGTGAGCTGGAATGATGGCCCTGTAACTAAAGACAGAACAGAATTAACATCAGGTTCATACCAATATACTATTACCGATGCAGCAGTTCCCGGATGCTCTATTACAGGAAATGTGAATATTACAGAACCTAATGATTATTTAATAATAAATCCGATAACACAGACACAGCCTTCTACTCCTCTTTCCAGCGATGGAACTATAAAAATCACTGCAAGTGGAGGAACTATGCCTTATACTTATCAATGGACAAAAGATGGATCTCCATTTATTCCCAATACAAACAGTATAACTGGCCTGACAACAGGATTACCAAATGGTAAATATCAAGTTGTTGTTACAGATGGTAATAATTGTACGGAAACTAGTTCTGAAGTAGTTCTTGACGCTCTGGGTATTACCCTCGTAGATCAGGTAAATATATATTGCAAAAACGACAAAAGCGGTAGTATAACTATTAAAGCTGTAGGTGGTTTTGGAAGTTATACTTATCAATGGTATAAAATGAATGGCACAATAGAAAACATCCTAGATGACGAAATTAATCCATCATTAACAGGTCGTGAATTTGGTATTTACCGTATTAAAGTTCAGGATCATATTAATCCGGATGTTTATGCAGATTATGAATTAACAGAGCCTGCTCAATCCCTCGCCGGAACTTATACTTTCACAAATGTAAATTGTGCTGCCGGAAATGACGGAACTGCTTTTATTACAGCAACTGGCGGAACTCCAAATAGTGGTACTTATAATTATCAATGGTTTAAAAATGGAACTTTATTCCCTACAATTACTGCATCTGGATCAAGTGCACTTTCTGCAGGGGTTTATAAAGTAATCATCAAGGATAAATTGCAATGTTCGATAGAAGTAAATTTTACTATTATTGCTCCTCCGGCAATTATTATTCCTGATGCAACCATAACAAAAGTTACCATTTATGGTCAAAATACCGGAGCAATTGCACTAGATCCTATAACAGGTGGAAATGGAAGTTATTCATACAAATGGACTTATGACCTGGATCCTTTATTCACGAAATCTACAAAAGATATTTCTGGCTTAAAAGCAGGAACTTATACTCTTGAAGTACGAGATGTAAAAGCCTCAGTTACTGATAATGCAGGATGTATTGCAACCAGAAGTTTTATAGTTACCCAAAATCCAGAATTAATTGTGACTTTACAGGAAACTAAATCGATTCAATGTAATGGAGATTTAAATGGTGAAATTAAAGCTAATGTATCAGGCGGAGTCTTAGGATATACTTATGTGTGGTATAATAGCAAAGGAGATGTAATTGGAGGTGACACAAATACTATTACAAATTTAGGCACTGAACAATATAAAGTAGTCGTTACAGATTCTCAGGGGGCTCAAAAGACTTCTGCAATTTTAAATTTAATCCAGCCGAACAAATTATCTGTTTCACTTGCCAATAAAGTGAATGTTTTATGCTACGGAAATCAGACCGGTACAATTGATATTAATATTACCGGAGGAACTTTACCTTATACATTTGCATGGAAAAAAGACGCCCAACAAACAGTTTATGCTACAACCGAAGATTTAATAAATAATTTAACATCCGGAGTATATAGTGTTTTAATTAAAGATAAAAACAATTGTGAGATTTCATTAGAAAACATCACTATTACACAACCTAATGCACCGTTAGCAATAACAGATATCGAAGTTAAAAACTTAAGCGGTTTTGAAACCAAAAATGGTAGCATAGAAGTTTCTGTATCAGGAGGAACTCCAATTTACACTTATGCATGGAGAATAAAAGGATCTGCAACAATTATTGGAAACAAAAGTTTATTAGAAGAGCTAGCGATTGGCACTTATGAACTTACTTTAACAGATACTAATAATTGTAGCATTGTTAAAGAATATACTTTAATACAACCCGACAAACTCCTAATTACAGGAATTACTCAAACCGAAAATGTAAAATGTTTTGATAATATACAAGGTGTTTTAAAAGCAACAATTTCTGGAGGAGCACCAATTGGAACATTAGATGCAAATAAAAATTACATCTATAAATGGTACAATCAACTTACTCCTACAGTAACTGCATCGGCAAAAAACCCTACTGATGCATTACATGCCGGTACTTACTTATTAGAAGTTTCAGATGGGTTTGGCAATAGTTACACATCAAATCCTGTAATAATATCACAACCGGATCTTTTAAAAATTACATATACTCCTACACATGTTTCTTGTAAAAATGGACAAGACGGAGCCATAAATATTGTGATCACAGGAGGAACTGCTCCTTACAGCGTTGTTTGGAGTACAGGACAAAATGCAAATCAAAATACGATTTCAGGTTTAAGAGCTTCGACCTATTCTGTAACGGTAACTGATGCTAATTTATGTACTACTTCTGAAGAAATTACAATTACAGAACCAGCACTTTTATATTTAAGTCAAGTAATTAAAACGCCACCATCTGCTTTAGGAGTAGATGATGCAAGTATTGCTGTAACTGTTGAAGGCGGAACTCCAAATTATAATTTTCAATGGTACGATAAGGATATGAATCTAATTTTTACCGATAATAATAAAGCTTCAAATACAAGTATTTATAACATTTATGTAGGCCAGTATTTTATCTCTGTTACCGATGCAAAAGGATGTAATATTACCAAAAGAGATTTAGATCAGGTTGATCCGTTGTTTATTGAAGTTAACCAAATTAACATCGTAAAATGTCACGGAGATGCAACGGCAAGTATAAAAGCAAATACTACCGGCGGGCTTCCAATTTATTATTATAAATGGTATGAAGTTGGCAACCCAACAATTATTGTTGGCGAGGCCGAAACTTTAACAAATGTAAAAGCCGGAACATACTATGTTATTGCTACAGATTCTTTTGGAAAGTCAATTCAAAGTCAAAACATTATAATTACAGAACCCGATGTTTTAGATAATTCACTTTCGTCTCAATACGTTCGCTGTGGTGATGGAAATGACTGGACAATAACATCGGCTGCTACTGGTGGAACTTTGCCTTATACATATTTATGGAATACGGGAGCAAAAACGGCTAATTTAATCGATACTATTCCTGGAAATTATTCCTTATTGGTAACCGATAAAAATGGCTGTACTATTACCAGAACAATTACAATTACTGCCCCAACACATTTAAGTGCTACCGAAAACATACAAATACCAACTTGTTTTGGAGGATCAGATGCTACAATTATCGTAACTCCGGTTGCAGGAATAGCGCCATATAAGTATTTATGGAATACAGGAGAAACTTCAAATACATTGAGTAATGCAAAAGCCGGAACTTATTCATTAGAAATAACAGATACAAAAGGATGTATTATTAATGAAATTTATACAATCGAAAATCCGCCAAAAGATGTTATTGATCTTGGTGAAGATGTAACATTGTGTTTTGAGCAGACTTTAACTATCAACGCAACTATTGTGGATAATCAAGCTACTTATGCATGGACATCAGACAAAGGTTTTAAAAGTAATAAAGCAATGATTACTGTTTCTGAGCCTGCAAATTATACTGTTGTTGTAACTAATAAATTAGGCTGCGAAGCTACAGATACCATTAAAATATCGAGTCAAAACACAGCAATTAGTGCTGAATTTGCAGTTTCGTCACAAGCTTTTTTAAATGAAAAAATTATAATTGTCGACATCAGTAATCCTATTCCTGATGCTGTAGAATGGATTTTGCCAGCTAGTGCAACTGTGGTTTCAAAAGATAAGGATTATGCTGAATTAAGTTTTAATGAACTTGGAGAACATGATATTACGATAATTACCAAAAAAGGAAATTGTGTTGCCACTCAAACCAAAACTGTAATGGTTACAGAAGGAGAATACGAGGATCCGGATAGTACTGATTCGCAGAAAAAATTCGATTTAAAGATTTATCCAAATCCATCTGATGGAAAATTCACGGTAGATGTAACATTAGATAAAATAATGCCGGGACACATTAAGGTTTATAGTTTAAATAATAATCAAATCATAGACTCTAAATATGAAGAAGGCAAAGACAATTACTCTTTCAATTTTAATATAAATGGTCTTCCATCGGGAATCTATTTTGTTTTGTTTGAATCACAACAAGGCACTAAATTGAGAAAAATAATCATCAAATAAGTGGTGTTTTTTCAGAGTAACTATCCAATTAATAATGAAAATCAATCAGCAGAAATAAACTGCTGATTTGATTCTCATATCATAATAAAGATGATTTTAAAAAGATTAAATTTTAACATAATATTCCTTTTCGTAAGTGCATTTGGTTTTTCGCAAAACTTTAATTTTCAAGAAGTTGGTAAAGCAAAATTGGTAAATGTTTCCGGAGGAGCATCTGCCAATACCGTATTCTATTCAGGAAATGCAGCCAGAGAACCCTTTAGCTATTTTTTAAACGGAAATATTAATTTTAATATAGCCGGATTATACAATATTCCATTATCATTTTCATATACGAATCAAAAATTCGGATACGATAAACCTGTATTAATGAACCGTCTAAGCATACATCCCTCTTATAAATGGATAACTGCACACATTGGCGACGTAAGCATGACTTTTTCTCCTTACACTTTAAGCGGACATCAGTTTTCCGGTTTTGGAGTTGATTTAACTCCACAGGGGAAATTTAAAATTAGTGCCATGTATGGTCGATTGATAAAAAATAGCGAATACAATAGTGTTTACCCTACAATACTTCCTGCTTACAAAAGATTCGGATACGGATTTAAAACAAATTATGCGTTAGAGCAAATAACACTCGGGCTTACTTTTTTTAAGGCAAAAGATGAAATAAACTCCATATCAAATCCGGTTCCGTTTGAATTGGGTGTTTCTCCAAAGGAAAATGCGGCAGTAAGTTTTGAAACAAATTTTAAACTTTTCCAGAAATTACAAGTCTTTACAGAATTTGCCAACAGCAGTATTACCGAAGATACAAGAACAATCGACGGAACAAAAGCAAAAGGAGTTGCGGCTTTATTTTTAAGTCCAAACAATACAACAGCAAGTTATAATGCCTTTAAAGGTCAATTCGTTTATCCAGCCGGAAAAGGTAGTTTAGGATTAGGTTACGAAAGAATCGATCCGAACTACAGAACATTAGGAGGCTATTTTTTTAATAATGACTTAGAAAACATTACCGTAAATGCTTCACAATCTTTATACAAAGACAAAGTTTCTGTCTCAGTAAATTTAGGATTGCAAAAAGACAACCTCGATCAACAAAAAGAAAGTCAGATGAAACGTTTGGTTTCAGCATTGACAATTGATTACCGAGCCAATGAAAAACTGAATTTTAATATCAATTATTCTAATTTTCAGTCTTACACGAACAGCCGAAACCAGTTTGATTATATCAATCAGGTTTCTGATTTTGATTATCTGGATACTTTAAATTTCAGACAAGTCAATCAAAATGCTTCGATTGCCGTAAACTATTTATTAAAGAATGATAAACGCATAAAAAAATCGATAAACGCCAACTTTTCGATGCAAGATGCGGTAAATCAGCAACAAGGAAAAACAATTGCAGGAGGTGCAAGCACTTATTACAATTCTGCTATTTCGTATAGTATTGGATATCCTGAAAAAGATTTAAATATCAATGCGTCCATAAACAACACGTATGGAAAAACAGATAGCGGTAAAAGTTTAATTATTGGACCAACAATTGGCGCTACAAAATTATTCTTTGATAAAAAATTTACAACCTCTGCTTCTACCAGTTACAACACTAGTTATAACAATGGTGATAAGCAGAATGATATTATCAATTTGAGAGTGAATGGTTCTTACATCTATTTACAGAAACATAATTTCAATATGGGTATTATTTCATTGTTCAGTAATTCTTCAAATGGTACTTCCACTCAAAAAAATAACGATTTAACCGGTACACTAACCTATACTTATTCTTTTGACAAGATAAAATTGCGTCCTAAAAGAGAGCCACGAACTGAAGGGGATTTAAAATTAAATGGAGATCCAATTCTGAAAATAAGTTCTAACGGAAAAACTTTTGAAGGTACTCGTGATGAAATCACAACACAATTAAAAGATATGCAACTGGCCTTGCAGCCATTGCCTGCTAAAGAAAATACTGATCTCGAGCATCTGTTAACGTTAGCAACTTTAACGCCTGATGAAAAACAGTTTAAAGAAAAAGTACTGGATTATTTAGAAGCGTATGAAGCTGAGGCTGAAACATCAAAAAAATACAACGAATATTTAGCTGAAGCTATTCAAAAACTGGAAAAAGAAATTTCGACTAAAGATGAAAGTCTGGAAAATGCTTATGTAACTGCGGTTGGAAGAGTAAACAGTAATCCTTTAAATGGTAAAAATGAAGCCGACATTACAGATAAAACAGCCTATAAATCGTATTTGAGATTGGTGGAAAGAAGTGACAACAGTCGTGATCAGTTAATGCATCACAGATGGATGATGAAGGAAATTTCGGCTTTAGCCAAAATGCCTGCAACGGAAATTCAGAAAAACCAATACGCAGCTGATTTTAGTAAACAAGAAGCCGAAGAAGCTTTTAAATTGATAAAAGATAAAAAAGCGTCGACAGAAATTGTAGATACTATCGAAGTAAAAATGATACCATTTTATCATGATTTGGCAATTAAAAATGCTACAATTGATAATATTGATTTAAAGCACATTCAGAAATAAAAAAACTGTAGAAAACAAAGTTGAAAGACATCATAAGATATTAATACCAAAAATAATGGATAAACCGCAATTACCCAAAATGCTAAAAAAACTACACCTACTTGTTTTTCTTGTATGCTCTTTGATAGGATTGAGTGGCCACGCACAAACTTTTCCTGTTACAATAAGTACACAGATCACTCAACCCTCTCCTATTTATCTAAGCAATTATGCTGATGCGACTACTATAAATAGTCCGTTAAAGATACAATTGGTATTAAACGATTTAACGATATCAAACCGACAGGTTCGAATAAAATGTTATTTTCAGGGTAACTCTATTTCGTTTTCAACAAATGATTTTGTTGTAGGTGCACGACCATTGTATCTTGAAGGAGGTTTTCCGTTGCAACTTACTAATGTTGATTTAGCGCCATATTTTGAATTTCAGAATATATTAGGATTAAATCCAAATCAGTATGCACAGCCATTACCGGAAGGTATTTATAACTTTTCTGTCGAAGTATATGATTTTGCCACCAACAAAAAACTGTCTAAGAAAACGAGTGTAACCACTATCATTTTTCAAAATGAACCTCCATTCTTAAACTTGCCTTTGAATAACGCTTCAATAATGCAGTCCAATATTCAAAACATTATATTCAGCTGGACACCCAGAAGTATTAATGTCAGCAATGTAGAATATGAGTTTTCATTGGTAGAGATTTGGGATAATTATACACCGGTACAAAATGCATTTGCTTATTCCCCACCCTTATATACCACTACCACAAGAAATACCACATTTCAATATGGTATAAGTCAACCTCAGCTTATTCCCGGAAAAAAATATGCCTGGCGAATAAAAGCCAAAGCTATTTTGGGTGCTGAAGAAATTGGTGTTTTTAAAAATAACGGTTACAGCGAAATTTTTTCTTTTAACTACGAAGTTTCCTGTACAGCACCATTATCAATAACAACAACCGGAGTTAGCGAAGATCAGGCAAAAGTAAGCTGGAGCGGTAATATTGATAATTATGATTATCAGGTAAATTATCGTGAAAAAAACGCAGGTTCAGAATGGTATAAAATTGTAACTCCTAGAGAATCTGTTACCATTAGCAATTTAAAACCTAATGCTACTTACGAATATACAGTAGGAGCTTCATGTGATGTTGGTAAATATACTCACAGTACAATTCATGAATTTACAACGCTTGCACAGGATGAAATTGCATTTGCCGGTTGTGGAATAAAACCAGATCCTAATGATTTGGCTAATAAAACGCCATTACCGCAACTTTTCGCTAATGATGTCGTAACTGCCGGAGATTTCCCAATTGTAGTTTTAAAAGCTACAGGAAGCAACGGAAACTTTACAGGAGAAGGTTATGTAACCCTGCCCTTCTTAGAAAAATTCAGAAAACTAATTGATGCCGCAGATGCTCTGGGTGGCGAAAAAATTGATATTGGTAAATTCTCCCGAATTAGAATAACGTTTAATAATATTGGTGTAAATACTGATTTTAAATTGATCTCCGGGGAGATTGTGGCTAGTTATGATCCGGATTGGAAAAATATTGCTGACGGAGATAAAATTCTTACTGATATCTTAGGAAGTGATGGTAAACCTGTAGAAGGTAAACTTGAGTATGAAGTAAAATCAGCTACATTAAACCCTGATGGAAGTACCACTATTGTTGGAGCAGATGGGCAAACTTCTACAATTGCAAAATCTGTATATGATCAGGTATATACAGATAGTAAAGGAAATACAGTAAATATTCCCGCAAATGGTCAAGGAGAGCCAACTATTTCGAATCCTGCTGCAGGAGGTAAAGCAATTGCAGGAAATACCAATGGTGTCTCTAACAGTGGTGAAGTTGCACAAATATCGTCATCTGATGTAATCATTACCTTTAAAGATGGTCCGGGTAAATATGCTTTTGATCAGAAACCGGATTTGGGTTCAGAAAAATTAAAGGCAACTTATGAAGTAATTCCAATTAAAGGCGGCAGTAATTATAATGTAAATTATAAAGCGGTTTCTGATTTAGATGGTTCTGATACCATAATTGCCGAAGCAAGTTTTAAAAATGGAAAAACAAAAGATGATGTCGTTTTTAAAACAAATTCAGGCGCAAAAGTCGAGGCAAAATGGACAAGCGATACTAAAGCCGAAATAACGCTTACTAAAACGCTTAATTTCGCAAAAGAAAGCATTATTTCAACAGTAAATGGTGCTAAAGAAAAAGATCCAAAAGACGCAACCAAAACGATTGATGGTAAATCAGATGTTGCAGGTAAGGTAAATATTTGGCAGCTACCTCAAAAAACCGTTATAAGCGTAACACTTTTAAGTGTAAACGGAGTAATTATACCAACAGTTGGAGACGCCAAAGATTTCCTGAACGAAGTATATAACAAAGTAGGAGTAAAATTTGATGTCACCACTCAAAAAGTCACTATTGGTAAATTGCCAAACGAAATAGAATGCGGCGATAGCGATGTGTTCAATGTATATACTGGAGGTCAAAATGATATAATAAGTCAGATAGAATCAAATGCTGATTTTGTATATAATGAGAAAACATATTATGTTTTATACACTGGAAAAAGTGGCCAAAACGGTTATGCCGGTTTCATGCCACTTGGAGGCCAATATGCTTTTGTATTTGACAATAGTTTAAAAACTGCTGCTCACGAATTAGGCCATGGTATTTTTGGTCTTAAACACCCATTCTCAAGTATTGAAGACTCAAGAAAAACTGATTTATTAATGGATTATGGAACCGGCACTGTGTTATCTCATAATGACTGGGACATTATTCATAGTGGTGGCTGGAAATTTTATGGCTTTCAGAAGAGTTCTTCCGGCGCACAAATTGCAACAGATTACAATTATTTAATGCCAAACCATATACCTTTCAGATTTCAAACAGGTGATGGAGTATTGAGTAATGACATTATATACGTTGATAGAGAAAATAGTGGTGGATATCCTAATGGAACACTCTACGGCTTTAATATTAATGGTAAAAAGTATTATTTCGAAACTAAAAAAACGCCTCAAGGTTTTTATGAATCAGGCGCTACTACTCCTTACCCAAATTCCTATAGTACAAAATTTGCGACACAAAAATTTAGATTAATAATTCAGCAATCGGTAAATTCTTGTAATTATTATTTGGCAGCTAGAAAATCAATAAACTTAGCAAATCCTGATTTGATTATTTTAGACGGAGACAAAGTTTCACCGATAAGTGGTTGTAAAGAAATTAAAATCAATGAAAGTACAGATACAAATTTAGATGGAGAAATAATTTGTGAATCAGACCCTTACAACCAAAAATCTCTAATAACATATAATAATGACATTACAACTTATGGTGAAAAAATTGTTTCTAATTTAAATGACAGAATAAAAAATAACGAAATAAATGCAGTAAATAATAACTTAAATAATTTAGAGACTGACCTAAATAATGTTAAAACTGGAGATAATCAATTTATTGCAGGTGTAAATCTAACAGGTGTAAAAACAAATTCTAATATATTTTCTCCTCCGAACATAGAGGAGCTTAATGATAAGTTAGCATATTTAAAGGTTAGTACAGGAATTGAAATGTATATCAATTTCGAAGAAAGACCTTGTTCATATACCGATACAGAGGGGCAAAATTTTGCAGATAAAATATTTAAAAATAGTAATTTATCAAAAAATAGTAATGCTATTTTTATTTTAGCGACAAAAAATAGCTCTGCCAAAAATAATAAAAACCAGTGGAGAACTTATTTTGTTTTTGCCAATAGTATTTCTTCTGCTGTTCAGACCAATGCACTAAAATTAAAAATAAACGACGATAACAGTTTTAAAACATTTGGCAAAAAAATAATTGAGTTTTATAAAAGTGTCCCTAAAAAGCAACTTCAATATAATTTTTTAATAGAAGAAGCGACTGCTGAAGATGAAGAAAAAGCGACTGAATACAATTATTTAATTAAAAAAATGCTGTTGAAGAAAATTGTTACTCAGAGCGTTACTGGGAACGCTATTCAACATAACTATTATTTAAGAAAGATAGTAAAAAATGTAAGTAATGACTTTTTAATATCAGATGAAAAAGAGTTAAAAGAACAATATGTAAAAAAAGATGGTGTAATTTTAGCTAATAAGTATTCTGTTGATGAAAAAATAGGAAAGTGGCGTTATACAAAAAAGAAAAAAGATGCGTTATATACTGGAAACGGTGGTAATTATGAAAGTGCTGGAGTAGATTTACATATTTTTGATTGCGACTTTTCTGGAGATACAACCTGTCAAGATCAAGCTATAGATGCAGGATTTCTTGTTGCGAGTGTTGCTGCAGTTCCTTTTGGTAGTGGTGCAGTTCTATTTGTTGATGGAGTTGCTGTTGGGTATTATTATTCACAAGGCGATTTGACAACTGCTTCAATGTATCTAGGTGGATATATAGCAGGGCCAATCCTTGGAGAAGCCCTTACAAAAATTGCAGTCGTTTCTAAAAACGTGGCTAGATTTACTGAAATATTTTATTTAAATAGTAGATTATCTTTGCAAATATCCAAAGGGCTCGACGAAGTAGCTGTAAAAAAATTACTAGATTTAGAAATTAAAAACAGCTCAACTATTATCGAGTGCCTATTACCAAAGGCAACAGCCGAAGCAGATTTTTTTATTAAGGCAACAGACAATGAATTAATCGCTGGTTATGTCAAAAAAGTAGCAGGAAGTAAAAATCCTGAATTATCGATCATATCTTATGAAACAGGAGTTAACCCCCTAACAGGCAAAATAGCCGCTGTCACTGAAGAAGAGTTAGAAAATATTCTAAATAAATTAAAAGTAAAAGCTGAGAAATTACAGATTATTCTTAATAGCAATTCTGAAAAATTAGGCATTACACTTAATGACTTAATGGTTGCCGAAGGTTCTAGCGGAAATACCTTAGTAAACTCAACCAGAACTGCATCAAGCTCAGCAAATGAAGCAGAAACTTTTGCAAAAGAGGTACGAGTTGCTGATAAAGCAGGTGCTTATCTAAACGATAAAATAGTTTTATCAAATATTGAAAAATCTCCTGCTGTAGATGGTATAATTCAAAAAACGGGTCAGGGAGTGCAAATCAAATCATGTAACGCGAAGAATTTTATTGGAAATGTTAACAAATCATATACTGGTGCATTTGACAATGAAGCAACGACTTACTGGCAACATAAAAACATTTCTGTTCATATTGAAGTAACTGATGCGACGAAATCTGATATAATAAAAAGTTGGAGTAAATTGCAATCTAATGCTCCAATTAATGAAAATATAGATACAATTCAAGAAATTGTTGTACATTGTACAGACGGCAGTACCTCACTTAATGTACCAAAAAAAATATGATCGTATTCAAAATATCTGAGGATGTTGAAAATAACATCAAAAAAATAAACCCTCATAGCAGAATTGTTGGTGATTGGACAGGCATTATTTCTATTACTAATAAAGATGACTTAACATCTCCTTCAATTATTAATATGTTAAAGAAAATGTTGAGTATCTCAGGAAAACCATCCAAATTATTAATGTCCGATATGAAACATCTAAAAACAAACGATTATGCAACATGGGTAGCAGATACAGAAGACTTTGATTCATGGTTAAATAATCTTCAAGTCATTGAGGATAGCATCGAATCCACTTTAGCTGATTATAATTTTGATGTATGTTATGAAGGAAAGGAAAAATATATTATTAAAGATGGTGCTTCTTTTTTGTTAGCAGCTGATGAATATCCAACAAGCAGTATTTTCTTATCATTATGGATGAATATAAATATTTTTTCAGAACTAATATGGGCATTCGATGAAGAATTAAACCAACTTAATAAACTTTTACTAGGTGAAGAATATGCCGCATATAATCGAAATGTTTTAGCAAGTGTATTAGAGCAAATGAAGAACAGTTTTGGAATAGAGCAACCTTTTACTTTTGAATCTGAAAATATGAGTGGTGCATGTGCAACTGGTTTTAAAAACGATTGTAGTCAGTTTAGGTTTTAGTCCTAACTGTTTTTAAAGCCCCAGCTTTCCGAAGTATTCCTTATAAAAAGCTGCGCAAATGTCTCTGACTTTGCGCAATTTTTTTGTTAGTAGATATTGTTAATATAATAAAATTCTTAAATCTTTTTACTATTAGTCTTAAATGTTAAAATACAGGGTAAATTGTTTGTTTTTAAAACAAAAAATTACTTTGCTGAAAGAAAGATATGTAATTTGAGGTCAGATAATAATAAAATTTTAGATTCTAAGTCTTTAACTCGTTAAGATTTATATTGAAATTTAGATTAAAGTTAGAAGTTTTATGACCTTTTTGTTTCTAGACTATATTTGTTTAAAAAAGTGGCACAAAGTCAGAGACATTTGCGCAGCGAAGCTGATAAAAACTTTGTGGAGCGCGGCTTCACCCATTAGTATATGACTGTTTAAAAACCATTCAATAAATGCAGAGGAGTTAGTGTCGCTATGACAACATGGAAAATGTGCCGAACCGGAGGCTATATTGAAATGGCTATATGAATATTAAAGAAGAACAAAAATAAAATTTACTACGGTAAATGATGCCAGAGATACTTTAAAAGGAACTAAATCAATAGCATATGAAACTACTACTAAGATTGAAAGGAAAAATAAAATTGTCACTACCGAAATTGATAATATCAAGATAGCTTGTGATAGTTGCAATCCATTTTTAACGTATTTTGGAATTGAAAAAATTAAAGTAAATATTAATATTAAATTTGATTAATATGAATTTACCAAATAAACAAAATGAAATAAAAGAGATTCTAGAAAAGAGGGGTTGGCGAGAAAATCGAGATATATCAAACCAAATAAAAAATACCAGCTTATATAAATTGCTTCCGCAAGCAGTAACTAATTTTATTTCTAGTTTTGGAGGGCTAAAAATAAGCAGAGACCGTTTTGAGGAAATAAATATTATTGGAATAGATTTTTTTAATAGTCCTTTAATTTTGGAAAGTTTTGAAGAAAATATTTATGATCCATCAAAAGCGATAGATACAACTAATGAAGATGATGAATATTATTATTCAGCTCTTATAGGAAAGCAAATTTATTTTGTCGCAGAATTGAAGGAAGGAAACAACCTAATGATGGATCAAGATGGTAGATTCTATGTACATACCTTCATTCCTGATTTTTTTTGGATTGCTAATAATCCCATGGAGGCATTTGAACAAATTTTATTTGGATATAAGGATGCTATAATATTAAATGAAAAAAGTTTGAAATGGACCCCTCCAATTGGACAAGAGCTATCTTATTATAAACCTCCTATAAACAATAAATTGATAAAAAATCCATGGAGTGAGTAACATTAAAGGAATACTTCTTTGCTACAGTTTTTTTGTTGCTCCCTTCTTTTACATCTGGCGCATTCTTTACTAAAGGAGCGACAATAGTTTTAACTTTTATAAGACTCCAAAACACCTGCTCTTCAAAGTGTTCTATAAAAGGTGCGAAAATATCTTCTACTTTGCGCAATTTTTTGTTGTTAGATATTATAATTTTCATAAAAGTCTCCCTACTTTTAAGGTTGAGTTTAAATGCATAAAACAAAAACTACTTTGTTGAAAAAATATGTAATTCGAGATCAGAAAAAATAAATATTTTATATCCTAAATAATAAACTCTTTAAGATTTATAGTGAAATTTAGTTTAAAGTCAGAGACTTTATTACCTTTTCGTTTTTAAATTATATTTGTTTAAAAAAGTGGCGCAAAGTCAGAGACATTTGCGCAGCAGGGGGTTACTAATAGAAAATAATACATAATGAGACATTTAACAATTGAGAGTTCATTTATTCCAGTGAATAAAGATAAAATAGAGCGTTTTGAATTAGCAAACAATATTGTATTACCGAATTATTTAAAAGATTTTTTTGTGAAATATAATGGAGCATCAATTAAAGAGTACATATATAATAATAATGTTGATTATATTATAAATTCTTTTCTTCCATTACTCAAAAATCGGAATGCTTCTGTTGAATTAATTTTACCAGCAGTGCAAGATGAAGATGAAGGCATAGGAAGAAATGATTTAATACCATTTGCTACCGACCCTGGAGGCAGACCTTTTTATGTCTCAATTGGAAGTAATGATGAAGGAGTAATTTATTATGATTTAGTTGGTTTAGGAGATGATGAACCTTTACGTCAAATAGCCAATAGCTTTGAAGAATTTATAAATGGCTTGCAAGAAGAAACTACTAACGATCTCTAGAAAATTATAAACCCTGCCTTCAGAAATCCTCCTTATCAAAAACTGCGCAAATGTCTCTGACTTTTGCGCTTTTTTAATTCCCCATTACCATACTAATCCTTTCATATGGTGATATAGCTAAGTATATTGTCCTAAATTAATTTATAAAATGAATAGAAAGTATAATCCCGATAGCAGATATGCAATCCGAGCCCACACAGTATATCAATTATCAAAATAGACCAACACAAAAGTATTAAACTCGTATATTTCATTATGTTTGTGGTCATCGTTGCGGGCACGGATTGCAAATCCGCGCTATCGAGGATAATTTTGATGATATTTTTAAACTAAAATAACAGCGATGAATATAATAGAAAAATATACTGAAGTCTTTTCCTTTTTTAAAGTAAAAGAATCTTTTATAATAGTAAAAAAAGATGAAAGTAAAAAAGTACAGATTTCTAAATTACTTGGTACAGATAAAAAAATGCAAACCCAATATTTAAGATATTGTGGAGACTATTTATATGATTTTAAAATTGACAAGGTTCTTATTTATGATTCAGAGTTTAATTTTTTATATCATGTAAAGCAAAAAGGTATTAGTTCAAATAATACCTCAATTGATTTTATAAATGAAGAAATTTTAATTATAAATCAGTCAATTTGGGATGATAATGATAACCTAGTTTCTCATTACACTTATTATAAAAACTTGAATAAAAAAGAAGAAGGACTATATTGTGGTAAATTTTTAGATGATGAATTTCGAATCAATTTCATTTATGAACAAAAATATAATCCTCTGTATTTTCGCATAAGCAATTTATTGGACACAAAAACTTATTTTGAATATGAATGTGAACCAAATGAAGAGATAAGTGGAGATATCATAAAGTATAAGGAAAAATTAATTTTTTATTCAAAAGAAAAGGAAAAAGTGTTATATGATGCAAAATTTTGGATTAATGTGCTAGATATTAAAACAGGAAAAACAATTTATAAAATACTTATTGAACATTATGGTGCTTTTTTTGATAATGAAAATGGACATTTTATATCAATACAAAGTACAAATCAAAATAACAATATAATAAAAAAATACGAAATTGTAGATGTAAATAAAGGCACAATTGAAAAAGGAAATTTCGACTTTGATCAAGAAATGTTTGCAGTTGGTACTTCAGTTCAATACATTAATAATAATAAACTATATTTTGTTGATAATATTTATTCTTACATAGAAGAAAAAAGGAAATCTCCGAAGATTGGATGCTTTGATGTTATTACAAAACAAATAACATTTTTTCAGGAATTAAAAGAAGCCGAAGGTTATTACGTAAATCAAATAATTAGTACTAAAAATAAACTATATCTAAAATTCGATAACAACGAATTGTTTGTTTTAGATATAATCCCTAAACAATATACTTTATAACAATACTAAACAGATTATAAATCAAAATACATTTTTTAATCAAAAAAAGCCTTCGGAACTTAAACTCCAGAAGGCTTTTACTTTACAAAGACATTTTAAATCTCCCTACTCCTCTTTTTATCAATATAATTAACCTGATAGCACAGATTTGCAATCCGCGCCCATAAAGTATATCAATTATCAAAATAGACATTAAACTCGCATATTTTCTTATGTTTGTGGTCATCATTGCGGGCACGGATTGCAAATCCGCGCTATCGGGTTTTCAAAAGATGGTAAAGTAGAAATTCACTTTTACTATAATGCTGATGGATCTATAGGTTCATTTTTTCCTAAAAAAAGATAAATAAAAGATGAAATATAAATTTGAAAAATATAATTATCTAGACGAAAGAGATAATATTAATAAATCAACTTCAATAATATTAATTGAAAATGAAGAAAATTACGGTGAGCATTTTTCTACAGAAATTAAAAATCTAACGCTTGATTATTTAAATGAAATAGTAGCTTCCTTAGAACAGGTTATATCTGGAGAATTAGAACATTACGATTTTGGATATGAAGTCTATTCCATTGAATGTAAAAGAGAAACTTCATTCGTAATAGATACTTATAATGACTGGAAATGTATTTCAGAAATTACAACACAAGAAATCTATGATTTTATAAGAGATTGGAGAAATTATATTATTGAAGATGCTAGTACATTAATAAATAATAAAGTTCCTAATAATGATTTAGATTTAGTTTCAGATCATTATATATTTTTTGATGGCGTAAAATTACATAATGTGGTTAAACAATACGATAATTGGCTAAGTTCTACAGATTATTCTCTCTGGAGCAACTCATATGTTGAAATTGAAAAGAAAAAAATTTACATTATAAAAGAAAATGTAAAAGTATTATCAACTTTTAGATATTTTGATAAAGCAGAACTTGATTTATTAGCGAAGAAATATAATTTTAAAATAAAAGAAGAAAATGATATTTATTATGCTTACACCGACGATCATAGTTCTAGGCAATTTGAAATTTCGGAAAATGATGAATTAGCCGTTATTTATTGTATGGAAGGTGGAAATATGCCCGAAAGTATTTTTATTTATGGAGTTTTCAAAAAATAGATAATAGTAGTTTACAATAGTTAATTAATATATAAAACCAATTCAAATGCAAACCTCAAAATACACAAAATTCGCAGTAATCATATTGGTAATCTTATTTATAGTACTTAGCGTTATAAGCTAAAAATCAAAAGCCTTCTGAAAATTCAGAAGGCTTTTGATTTTAAACAATTAATTGAAATTAAAGAATTATCAATCCTGACCATTAGTTATCTTCAATAAATAAGTCCCTTCCGGCAAGTCGCCAATATTAGAAGCATTGCTTCCAATTATTTTTTTCCCTTGAGAGAAAACCTCAACTTTTTTAGAAACTGTATTAGTGTTTGCGGGAGTTGTAGGTGTTGCTGCTTTTGCTACAGTTTTTGTATCTGCTGCGCCCTTTTTTACGGCTGGCGCTTTCTCCACTACCGGAGCAGCAATAGGTTTAGAACTGTTATAAGATTCCATAACCTGCTCATCAGTCATGGCAACATTATATATTTTTAGGTCGTCTATATCAGCATTAACGCCAATTGTTGTGTTTAGTTCTCCCAGTCTAAAAATGTATCCTTTTGTTAAGCGGGCAATTCCGTCAACTGATTTTAATAATTCGCCATTGCGGTATACTTTTGAAGTATTTCCGTCATAAGTAATGCTGTATTGATACCAAACCTCTTTTGCAAGCGGAATTGAAACCAAAACATCATTACCAGCTCCCCAGCCCGCCAAACTCACTTCAGAATTTCCTCCTGCTGCGGCTTGCTGCAACAAACCAAAATACTGGCCATTTGCTGCTCCACCGTAGCCTAAAATATAATTCGGCGCAACAATAGTATTAAATCTTACCCAGATCGATACAGATCGCGGTTTTTTATCTTGTGGAAGATCGCCAATTACAGCTTGCAAAGCTTTGTTGGTAAGTCGCTGTGCTCCGTTTGCAACTCCCATTCTGTCGGCGACAAAATTAGCGGTTCCAACAAACGAAATTGTCTTATCGTTACTATTCAGATTTCCGTTGAAATTAAATTCCTGAATTGGATTTTGGGCATTAACATTTAAAAAACTTACAAACATTATTGTGAGTAGTATTCTTTTCATAAAGTAGATTTGTTGGGCATTAAAACATGTGTCATTTTAACACATCTAATCTATACTATTATACAGTTTATCAAAAATTTTACCGACAAATGACCTAAATAATCGTTGAAATGACAGAAATAAAAGATTTTACTTACTTTTTAATCATTAAAATCTTAGTGATATTCTTAAAATAGTAAATTTAATTCAAATAAGTTTGATATTCATCCTATTCAGATACGTTATTATTACAATTTTAAGAAATTTACTTTAAAGAAATTATTATGTTTAAAATTTAAAAAAAATAATTGAGTCAGAATTGGATATGATTTATAAAAAAAGCTCCGAATAAAAATATTCGGAGCTTTATATTTTAGAAGTAATTTAATTACTTTACAAATTCAATTTTTTGAACTTCTTCTTCGTTAACACTATCAAAGAATCCTTGTTCATTCATCCATTCATCGCTAAATACTTTACTCATATAACGAGAACCGTGATCAGGAAAAATAGCTATAATATTACTGTCTTTTGTAAACTCACCTTCTTCTGCATATTGTTTAATCGCCTGCATTACCGCTCCTGATGTGTATCCAACAAATAAACCTTCTTTACGAGTGATCTCTCGGGCTGAGTGGGCACTTTCTTCATCGGTTACTTTCATGAATTTATCAATGATATCAAAATCTGTTGCAGATGGAATTAAGTTTTTACCTAAACCTTCTATACGATACGGATAAATTTCTTTGTTATCGAATTCTCTTGTTTCGTGGTATTTTTTTAATACTGAGCCAAATGCATCGACTCCAAGAATTCTAATATTAGGATTTTGCTCTTTTAAGAATTTGGCAGTTCCTGAGATTGTTCCTCCGGTTCCGCTACAAGCAACAAGATGTGTAATTTTTCCTTTAGTTTGTTCCCAAATTTCAGGACCTGTAGTGTTGTAGTGGGCATCAATATTTAACTGATTAAAATACTGATTAATATACACTGAACCTTTTGTTTCCTCATGCAGACGTTTAGCGACATTATAGTATGATCTTTCATCATCTGCAGAAACGTTAGCGGGACAAACATATACTTTAGCTCCTAAACTTCTCAACATGTCAATTTTATCTTTCGATGATTTTGAACTTACTGCTAGTATACAATTATAGCCTTTTATAATGCTTACCATTGCTAAACTAAATCCTGTATTACCAGATGTTGTTTCGATTATGGTGTCTCCTGGAGAAAGTATTCCTTTTTTCTCGGCTTCTTCAATAATATATAACGCTATTCTATCTTTTGAGGAATGTCCCGGATTAAAAGCTTCTACCTTTGCGTAGAAATTTCCTTCTATCTCTTCGGTGATTTTATTTAGCTTAATAAGTGGTGTGTTACCTATTAATTCTAAAACATTATTATAAGCATTTATTTCTTCTTTCATAAAAAAATAGTTAATCAAAGGTATTTTAAAATAACCTCGATAGGTTACAAATTTAACAAAAAATTTCTAATTAGCTTTTAATTTTCTCTAAATCTAATAAAAAACTAAATTCTTTTGCTAAGTCTTTTAAAGCTTCAAATCGTCCTGAAGCTCCGCCATGTCCAGCATCCATGTTGGTATCGAGAAACAAAAGATTATCGTTTGTTTTTAGATTTCTCAACTTGGCTACCCATTTAGCCGGTTCCCAATATTGCACTTGCGAATCATGCAATCCTGTAGAAACGTACATATTAGGATATTGTTGTGCTTTTACATTATCGTACGGCGAATACGATAACATATAATCGTAATATTTTTTATTATTAGGGTTTCCCCATTCGTCATATTCCCCTGTTGTTAGCGGAATACTGTCATCGAGCATTGTTGTAATAACATCTACAAACGGAACCTGAGCAATAACTCCGTTATACAATTCCGGTGCTTCATTTACAATAACGCCCATCAAAAGTCCGCCGGCAGATCCTCCTTCAGCATACAAATGATCAGCAGAAGTGTATTTCTCGTTTATGACAAATTTAGAGCAATCAATGAAATCTGTAAAGGTATTTTTCTTTTTTAACAGTTTTCCATCTTCATACCATTGTCTTCCTAAATCTTCTCCTCCTCTAATATGTGCAATGGCATAAACAAAACCGCGGTCTAACAGAGAAAGTCGTGTTGAAGAAAAGTAAGTATCCATAGTAATCCCATATGAACCATAGGAATAAAGAAGCAACGGATTTTTACCATTTTTCTCTAATCCTTTTCGATAAATCATCGAAATTGGAACCTTTATTCCATCTCTTGCAGTTGCCCAAACGCGCTCTTCAATGTAATTTTCTTTATCAAATTTCCCACCTAAAACCTGTTGCTCTTTTAAGATTTCTTTGGTTTTAGTTTTCATATTAAAATCAATTACAGACGATGGCGTTGCAAGCGATTGATAACTGTAACGTAAAATATCGGTATCAAAATCAATATTGGTTGTCGTATAAGCATTGTAGGTTTCGCTGCCAAAAGGAAGATAATAATCCGGTTCATCATTCCATGGCATTATTCTGATATGATTTAAACCATTTGAGCGCTCTTCAACCACTAAAAAGTTCTTAAATATTTCAATATCCTCCAACAAAACATCTTCACGATGCGGTATCAAATCAACCCAATTTTTCTTTCCAGTTTTATTTTCAGGCGTTTTCATCAACTTAAAGTTGGTTGCCTTGTCTTTATTGGTTAAAATATAAAAAGAGTCTTCATAATGCGAAATACTGTATTCTAAACCACGAACACGAGGCTGAAACACTTCAAACTCTCCATCAGGATTATCAGAGTTCAGTATTCTGTATTCTGTTGTTAATGTACTTCCGGAACCAATAACAATATATTTTCTTGATTTTTCTTTGCTGATCGAAACATTAAAAGTATCGTCAGTTTCATTATAAACCAAAATATCAGAAGATGAATCAGTATTTAATTTATGCCTGAAAATTTTATCAGCTCTTAGAGTAACTTCGTCTTGTTTGGTATAAAAAACAGTCTTATTATCATTTGCCCAAACAGATCCGCCAGTTGCATTTTCTATTTTATCTCCTAAAATTTCGCCTGTTTCTAAGTTCTTAAATTGAATAGTGTAAATTCTTCTTCCCACAAGATCAAGTCCAAAGCTGGCAAATTTATTGTCCGGACTTATACTCAATCCTCCTAATTTAAAATAAGCATGTCCTTTTGCCATCTCATTACAGTTGAATAAAATTTCTTCATCTGCAGAAAGGCTTCCTTTTTTTCTTGAAAATATCGGGTAATCCTGACCTGTTTCAAAACGGGTAATATAGAAATAACCATTATAAAAATAAGGAACAGAAGAATCATCTTCTTTAATTCGGCTCTTCATTTCTTCATATAAAGATTCCTGAAGCCCTTTTGTATGTGCTGTCATACTTTCGTAATAAGCATTTTCCTTATTTAAATAATCAATAACTTCAGGATTTTCACGGTCGTTTAACCAAAAATAATCATCCGTTCGTATTTCTTTATGTTTTTTTAATGATTTTGAAATTACTTTGGCTTGTGGGGCCGTTATATCGTTTTGCATTGGTTAGGCATTAATTTTTATATAAGAAGCAGCAAAAATACTATAAACACAACAGAACAGAATTAATTTTTTCTTAAAATATTCTATTGTTTTAATATAGCAATATACTAATTTTGTATGAAATAATTTAAAAATCAACAAAATGGATTTAATGGGAATGATGGGTAAACTTAAAGAGACCCAACAAAAAATTGAAGATACAAAAAAGCGTTTGGATACTGTTTTAATTGACGAACAAAGTGCTGATGGATTATTAAAAGTGACATTAACGGCTAATAGAAAAATACAATCAATCTCTATCGATGATTCTTTATTAGAAGACAAAGAACAACTTGAAGATTACTTAATTGTAACTCTAAATAAAGCAATTGAAAAAGCTACAAGCGTAAACGAAAGAGAACTTGATGCCGTTGCCAAAATGGATATGCCGATGATCCCGGGAATGGATAATTTGTTTAAATAGAAAATTGTTTCAGGTTTTATTTGTTTCAGGTTTCAGGTTATGCGTAATGCAAAAACTTAAAACCTGAAACCTGAAACAAATTTTAAAACTTCTGAAGCGTTTCAATTACATAAGTATGCATCACTTCTCTATAATCTAAATGCGTTACGATACGAAGTTTATTATGCCCCATGGAGCTTATCGATATATTTTTTTGTTTTAGTTTTTCTATTAAAAGCTGATCATTATAACCTTCAGCTAGCGAAAATATCAAAATATTAGTTTCTACAGGTTCTATTGCAGCAACCCAGGGTTTTGTGCTTAAAACAGCCGCAATTTCTTTTGCTCTTCTATGATCTTCGGCCAATCTTTCAATATTATGTGCCAATGCATATAATCCGGCGGCAGCCAAATAACCAACCTGACGCATTCCTCCTCCAAATATCTTTCTGATTCTTAATGCTCTGTGAATATCGGCTTTAGACCCAAGCAAAACAGAACCAATTGGCGCGCCTAAACCTTTTGATAAACAAACTGAAATGGTGTCAAAAATGGCCCCAAATTCCTTCGGGTTTTGTCTTTTCGCTACCAATGCATTCCAAATTCTGGCTCCATCTAAATGGAACTTTAAATTATTAGCATCGCAAACTTTTTTTATTTCTCTTAAATCTTCCAATTCATAACAAGCACCACCGCCTTTATTGGTCGTGTTTTCTACACAAACCAAACTCGTTAACGGACTATGATAAAACTCAGGATCGTTAATCGCTGCGGCAACCTGAGCGGCATTTATCATTCCCCTGTCTCCGTCTATTAAGCAACATGAAACGCCACTATTAAAAGAAACCCCTCCTCCTTCATAATGATAAACATGTGCATATTTATCGGCAATTAATTGTTCTCCTGGCTGTGTATGTAATTTAATTGCGGTTTGGTTTGCCATAGTTCCGGATGGAAAAAAAAGTCCAGCTTCCATACCAAAAAATTCGGCTACTCTCGTCTCTAATTCGATAACCGTAGGATCTTGCTTGTATACGTCGTCACCAACTTGTGCGTTAAACATATACTGCAACATTTCGTATGTAGGTTTGGTAATGGTATCGCTAATTAAATTTATTTCCATATTCTAAAAACTATATCTTATTTTTGTACAACAAAATTACGTAATACTGATAGTTATTCTTTGTGAGTTTTAATAAATTTTAACTCATTAATAACCGGAACCAAATTAACGTAATATTTATAAAAAACATATAAAACTATTATTAATTTATGACAACTACCGAACAAATAAAAGGTATTGTGGAGCGCCTTGGTGCGTTGAGGAGGTATCTTTGACGTTGATGCCAAACTAATCGAAATTGCCAACGAAGAAGAAAAAACCTTCGCTCCCGATTTTTGGAACAATGCAAAAGAAGCCGAAGTCATTGTAAAAAACCTTCGAAACAAGAAAAAGTGGATCGAAGATTATAACAAAGCCATCGAACTTACTGATGAGTTGCAGCTTGCCTATGATTTTTATAAAGAAGGAGAACTTTCTGGAGAAGAATTAGACGAGCATTACAACACAACGCAAACTCATATTGAAAACATCGAGTTCAAAAACATGCTTTCTGACGAAGGTGACAGTTTAAGCGCCGTTGTTCAGATTACTGCCGGAGCCGGCGGAACTGAAAGCTGCGACTGGGCCGGAATGCTGATGCGTATGTACATGATGTGGGGAGAAAGTTATGGCTATAAAATAAAAGAACTGAACTTTCAGGAAGGTGAGGTTGCGGGAATTAAAACCGTAACTTTAGAATTTGAAGGCGATTATTCTTTTGGATATTTAAAAGGAGAAAACGGCGTACATCGTTTAGTTAGAATTTCGCCTTTTGACAGTAATGCCAAACGTCACACGTCATTTGTGTCAGTTTACGTCTATCCGCTTGTAGATGATAGTATCGAAATCGACATTAATCCTGCCGATATCGAAATTACAACTTCTCGCTCTAGTGGTGCCGGAGGACAAAATGTGAACAAGGTTGAAACGAAAGTACAATTAGTGCACAAACCAACCGGAATTCAGGTTCAGTGTTCTGAAACACGTTCTCAGCAAGACAACAGACAACGTGCGATGCAAATGTTGCGTTCTCAATTGTATGAAATTGAGTTAAAGAAACAACAAGCACAACGCGCTGATATTGAAGCTGGAAAAATGAAAATTGAATGGGGCTCTCAAATACGTAATTATGTAATGCAGCCTTATAAATTAGTAAAAGATGTTCGTACCGGTTACGAAACCAGCGATGTTGATGGTGTCATGAACGGAAATATCGATGCTTTCCTAAAAGCATTTTTAATGATGATGGGACAAAAAGAAGAGGAATAAAATTTTAAACATTTAAAATTTCCCTTTGAACCATTAAGATATTAAGTTTTATTAAGAAGCAAAAACTTAATTTTTCTTAATATCTTAATGGTTAAATTAAAATAATTTTCATTTTAAATCTAAACGTATGATAAAATGGGCCGATGTAATTCGTTTTACAAATAAAGGAAATCCAACTCCTGAAAAAAGAGTGGAGAAAACAGAGGAGGAATGGAAACAGATCTTAACCCCTGAAGAATATCAGGTAACGCGCTTAAAAGGAACAGAAAGATCATTTAGTTCTGAACTTTGCAGTTTATTTGATCCTGGAATCTACGAGTGCAAATGTTGTGGGACTTTGCTTTTTGATGCCAGTGAAAAATTTGAATCAGGAACGGGCTGGCCTTCGTTTACACAACCAATCAAAGAAAATGCAATTGCATATCATGCCGACAAATCATACGGAATGATTCGTGTTGAAGTTGTTTGCAGTACCTGTGATGCGCATTTAGGACACATTTTTCCTGATGGTCCTGAACCAAGCGGATTACGTTATTGCATAAATGCCGTATCATTATCTAAAATAAAAGAATAATTTTAATTTGAAATTATTTCTGAAAAGCGATTCCTTTTATCCAAAAAGTGAATCGCTTTTTAATTTTATAATATTAAGAAATCAAAAAATGATATAATTATTGTATTTTTTATATTAGAAATTTAGAAGCATTTCAACCTAATAACTAAAATGAAAAATAAGTTTTAACTTACTAATTATAACTACTAATGATACAAATTGCAAATCTTAACAAAATTTATATTTTGACTATTTGAATTATTCTGATCAACAATTCAACTAAATATCAATTAAAATAGGATTAGATTTTAATTTTATAAATAACTTACAAAATATTACCCGGTATTTTTAATACAACAAACCAGTATTTAAACCTACATAACTTGTAATACATTTTATATTAAACAGATATATCTTTATGACTTGCATCAATAATCACATTTATTAATCTGGCAAAAGAGATCTTTAAACTTACAAATAACAAAATAATGTGTGTGCTAAAAGTCTCACATCGCAATTTACAAATGAAAAACATTTAATAAATTAATATATTTTCTGTTAAAATTGTAATATTTAAACTATTATTTAAAATACTATACAAAAAACTTCAAAATAAGATTAGGTAATTTAAATGTAATTGATTTTATTTGGCAAATATAAAACCCAAAGTCAACTAAATTTACTAAATGAAATCCTACTCAATTCAAGAAATTAATGAAGTTATAAATGGCGTAATATACGGCAGTACTTCCCAATGCATTACAGCTACAGAACAATTAGAAAAAGCTACAACTTCTGAAATTTCTTTTATAGGAAATAAGAAATATGAAAAATTCTGGGAAGCATCAAAAGCTTCTGTTGCAGTTGTTAACGAAGATATTTCAATTGAACCCGGGGATAATCGTGCTTTTATTAAAGTAAAAAATGCAGATTTGGCAATGTCTCAAATTCTGGCACTTTTTGCTCCTCCTACCCCAATATTTCATACCAATATCCACAAAACTGCTACAGTAGATGAATCTGCTATTATTGGCGAAGGAGCCAGAATTGGTGCAGGTTGTTATATTGGTCCAAATGTTGAAATTGGAGCTGATGCGACTATATATCCAAATGTGACAATTCTTGATGAATGTACGATTGGTAAAAATACTATTATATGGTCTGGAACTGTAGTTCGAGAACGTTGTCATATTGGTAGCGATTGTATTATTCATCCAAATGCAACAATTGGTGCTGACGGATTTGGGTTTCGTCCTTGTAAAGAAAAAGGTTTAGTAAAAATTCCACAAATTGGAAATGTAATTATCGGAAACGGAGTTGAAATTGGAGCAAACTCTTGTGTTGATCGTGGGAAATTCAGCTCTACAATTCTTGGAGATGGCTGCAAAATTGACAATTTAGTTCAGATTGGACATAATAGTAAATTAGGTAAATTTTGTATTATGGCCGGAAACAGTGGTTTAGCTGGTTCTGTAACTTTAGGAAACGGCGTAATTATTGGCGGAAGCGCCTCTATAAAAGACCATACCACTATTGGTGATGGCGCTATAGTTGGTGCGGGTTCAGGAGTAACCGGAGATGTTGCTGCAGGAAAAACAATGTTAGGATATCCGGCTGTTGAAGCTCGTGATGCACTAAAACAATGGGCTATTCTGAAACGAATGGTTTGCGATTCTAAAAAATAATCAAACACATAGATATTTTAAAAAACAGAAGTTCGCTTCTGTTTTTTTTGTTTACAAAAGATCTTAAAGTTAAATTATAGCTCTAAAGAGATTGATAATTTTCTTTAATTTCAATTGATTTTGTAAATTAGCCAACAGTATTTTGTAAAAACATCAATTTCTTATGGATTTAAACTTCAATAAAAACGAAGATCACAATAAATTATTACTTTCTGAATTAAAGCAAAAATTTGCCAAAGTAAAATTGGGCGGAGGCGAAAAACGTATCGAAAAGTTACATGCCGAAGGTAAAATGACGGCTCGTGAACGCATCGATTATCTTTTAGACGAAAACTCAAAAAGTATCGAAATTGGAGGTTTTGTTGGTGAAGGAATGTACGCTGAACATGGCGGTTGCCCGTCTGGCGGCGTTGTCATTAAAATAGGATATATAAAAGGCAAACAATGTATTGTTGTTGCCAATGACGCCACTGTAAAAGCCGGAGCATGGTTTCCTATTACAGGAAAGAAAAACTTACGCGCCCAGGAAATTGCAATGGAAAACAGATTACCAATTATTTATTTGGTTGATAGTGCCGGCGTTTATTTACCGCTTCAGGATGAAATTTTTCCGGATAAAGAACACTTTGGACGAATCTTTAGAAACAATGCCCAGATGAGCAGTATGGGAATTACCCAAATCGCTGCCGTAATGGGAAGTTGTGTTGCAGGCGGAGCCTATTTACCAATTATGAGCGATGAAGCTTTAATCGTTGATAAAACCGGAAGTATCTTTCTAGCAGGAAGTTATTTGGTAAAAGCAGCAATTGGAGAAAGCATTGATAATGAAACTTTAGGTGGCGCTACAACCCATTGCGAAATTTCTGGAGTTACAGATTATAAAGCCAAAGATGATAAAGACGCTTTAGATAAAATAAAAAATATTGTAGACAAAATTGGCGATTACGACAAAGCTGGCTACAACCGAATCAAAGCCGAAAAACCCGCATTAGAACCCAAAGATATTTACGGAATTTTGCCAAAAGCCAGAAATGAGCAATATGATATGATGGAAATCATCAATCGTTTGGTCGATAATTCTGAATTCGAAGCTTACAAAGATGGTTACGGACAAACGATAATAACAGGTTACGCCAGAATTGATGGCTGGGCGGTTGGAATTGTTGCCAACCAAAGAAAAGTGGTTAAAACCAAAAAAGGCGAAATGCAATTTGGTGGCGTTATTTATTCTGATAGTGCCGATAAAGCAACTCGATTTATTGCCAATTGCAATCAAAAGAAAATTCCATTAGTTTTTATACAAGATGTAACCGGTTTTATGGTGGGATCAAAATCTGAGCATGGCGGAATTATAAAAGACGGTGCTAAAATGGTAAATGCCGTAAGTAATTCTGTTGTTCCAAAATTTACCGTAATTGTTGGTAACTCTTATGGAGCAGGAAATTATGCCATGTGCGGTAAAGCTTATGACCCGAGATTAATTTTTGCGTGGCCAAGCGCAGAGCTTGCCGTTATGGGCGGAACTCAGGCTGCGAAAGTATTAGCTCAAATTGAAGCCTCTTCGCTAAAATCAAAAGGAGAAGTTGTTGATGAAGCCAAAGAAACAGAGTTATTTAATAAAATAAAAGCACGTTACGACGAACAAACTTCACCTTATTATGCCGCTTCAAGATTGTGGACAGATGCAATTATTGACCCACTCGATACCAGAACATGGATTTCTATGGGAATTGAAGCTGCTAACCACGCTCCTATTCAGAAACCATTTAATTTAGGCGTAATTCAGGTTTAATAATTTAGAAGCCCTTTTTAAATACCTTTTAAAATAGTACAAAACTCATTTTCAAGCCATTACAAACAACTATATCGTTAAAAATTAGTAACTTAGTATATTATTTTTAATCACGTAGTATCATGGAAAATGTAAAAAGTTTGAATAAATGGGCGAATTCGCACACTTATTTACCAGTAGATTTAGTACGTATTGTATTGGGCGTTTTTTTATTTATGAAAGGAATTTGGTTTGTAACCAACATTCAGTATTTGCATGATTTAATTTCTCCAATTGATAGATTTGGCGGCGGCATGTTTATGTTACATTATATTGCACCAGCACATATGATTGGAGGCATAATGATTGTTTTTGGACTACTTACCCGTTGGGCAATAGCAGCTCAATTGCCTATTTTGTTTGGAGCTGTCCTTATTAATTTTATGGGAAACATGCGCTCTGAAAATTTAATTTTAGCAATCGTTACATTACTCGTTTGTGTTTTCTTTTTGTTTTATGGAAGCGGAAAACATTCGGCTGATTATTATTTCAAAATGCAACAATAAAATATTATTTATCCTCAGCACTAAAAATGTTGAGGATAAATAATAACTTTTTTATCGTTAATCTTTTCTTTAAAATTTCTTTTATTGTGTTTTATGCATTAAATTCGCCGCCATGAATTGGATTCGTAAAACCATATTTTTTGTATCTTTTTTGATCATTGCTTTCTTTGCTATGCAAGCAAATGAAACTGCTATACAAAAAATTGAAACTCAAAAAACGGATACTAATTTTTCTATTGAATTAAATGACTCTTTGGCTTTTATTCAACCGCAGGCAAGTTATCAGCTTGCGGCAAATGTCAAAACAAATTATCCTGCCGTAATTAAATGGTTTGATACGCTGTTAATTATAATTCCAAGTCATAGGGTTATAAAATCGGTATCAAATTTTGCCAATCAATATTCCCTTCAGAGCAAAAATGTCTTCTTGCTGCTCTATCCCTTCCATTACTTTTGGTAATTAAATACATGAAATTTTAGCGCGAAGAATTATTTCTTCCAAAAACTAATTAAACTGTTTTCAATTCGAAAACTGTTTATTATTTCATATTATTTAATTCAAACAAAATGGATACAAGTATAACTATAATTGGTATTGTGATTGCTATCATAGTGGCCATTCCCGTATATTTTTCTGCCCGAACGAGCGCTGCAAACAAATCAAAAATTCTGGATATCAAAAAGAAATTCAATCCTACACATCCGGATGCTTTTGATTTAACAGAAACTCAAAGCAATAAAACGCTTACTATCGATCACAAAAATCGAAAGTTTATTTTAATGAATTTCAACCCGAACCAACAGGAATCAACATTTGTAGATTTAAAAAGTGTTTCGTCCTGCAAATTAATACCAACAACAGACGGAAATTCAGATACAATTTTAAAAATTGATTTTGAGTTTCTGGAAAGAGAAACACAAAGAAAAATAATAATTCCATTCTATGATTTTGATGATGACCGCATCAAACAAATAAGCGCTTATCAGGATCATATGTTTGCGAAAAAATGGCTTAAAATCATTCAGGATTCTATTTAGTGTTAGTTATTTAATTCAGTAAAAAGAGGCTCATTTTGGGTCTCTTTTTTTTATGGTATTACTATGATATTTATCATTTTATGTTTTGGCTCTACGAATTAATTTTGATGATCCTAAATACACTTTTATGAAAATTTCGTTGATACAAAAATACAATGTTCCCGGTCCAAGATATACAAGTTATCCAACTGTTCCGTACTGGAATGAAGATAATTTTACTTCCGAAAAATGGATAAAATCGTTTCAAAAAGCATTTTCAGAGAGCAATTTTCAAAACGGTATTAGTTTGTATATTCATTTGCCTTTTTGTGAAAGCATGTGTACTTTTTGCGGATGCAACAAACGCATTACCAAAAATCATTCTGTTGAGGAAACGTACATAAAAGCGCTTTTAAAAGAATGGAGTTTATACTGCAAATTATTTACTGAAAGGCCTCTAATAAAAGAAATACACTTAGGCGGAGGAACACCTACATTTTTTTCAAAAAACAACTTAGAGTATCTCATCAACGGTATTTTTAGTTTTGCCAATAAAGCTGAAAATTATGAATTCAGTTTTGAAGGACATCCTAATAATACAACTTACGAACAGCTCAAAAAATTATATGATTTAGGCTTTCGCCGAGTAAGTTTTGGCGTTCAGGATTATGCCGAAAAAGTTCAGAAAGCAATAAACCGAATTCAACCATTTCATAATGTCGCAAAAGTTACTTTTTGGGCAAAAGAAATTGGATATACTTCTATTGGGCACGATATTATTTTTGGATTACCATTTCAAACTCTTGAAGATGTTGTCGATACTGTCGAAAAAACAAATTCTTTAAAACCAGATCGTTTGGCTTTTTATAGTTACGCGCATGTGCCGTGGATAAAAGGAAATGGACAACGTGGCTTTAATGATGAAAATCTTCCAAAAGATGCCGAAAAAAGAAAGCTTTACGAAGTTGGTAAACAACTACTTTCTAAAAATGGTTATCACGAAATTGGAATGGATCATTTTGCCCTAGAATCTGACAGTTTGTATAAAGCTGCTCTAAATAAAAAATTGCATCGAAATTTTATGGGATACAGCGCATCAAAAACACAATTGATGATTGGCTTAGGAGTTTCTTCTATTAGCGATAGTTGGTATAGTTTTGCTCAGAATACTAAAAATCTGGAAGATTATTATCAATTATTAGAATGGGATAAACTACCAGTTGTAAAAGGTCACATACTTACAAATGAAGATCTTATTATTCGCAAACACATTTTAAACTTAACTTGTGAGTTTGAAACTTCCTGGAATAATGAATCATTATATTTTGAAGAACTGCCAACCGTTTTATATGATTTGAAAGAAGCAGAAAAAGATCAGTTAATTGTAATTGAGGATAATAAAATAAGAATTACAGAAGCCGGAAAACCTTTTGTTCGTAATATTTGTATGGCATTTGATTTGCATTTAAAAAGAAAATCACCGGAAACGAGTTTGTTTTCGATGACGGTTTAATGACAATTAGGAACTTTCTGTACAAACAAACTTATATTTGATGGTGAAACGTACGGAATTCCTAATCCTAATCCTCTTAGGATAAATAAAATGCCAATAATCACAGCAACATAAGGAATTGCTTTTTGAATTTTATTTCTAAAAGGAAGCTTTATCATTGAATTAATATAAACTACGATCGTCATTAATGGCAATGTTCCTAAACCAAACAAAATCATATACAAAACTCCTAAACTGGCACTTTGCATTGCTATTGCACCAAATAAAGCCACGTAAACCATTCCGCAAGGCAAAAATCCGTTTAGCAATCCAATTATAAAAAGTGATTTATAACTTCTGTTTTTAAACTGATTTCCTAAGCTGGATTTTATTTTTGAGATAATTTTATAAACTGGTTTTGAAAAATTATATTTTGAAAATACTTTTTCAGGAATTAAAGCAACAAGTATCATTGCCAGCCCAATAAATATTGACATTTTTTGCTGTAATCCTGCCAAAAAGAAACCTCTGCCCAATAATCCAAAAATTAAACCGATTGAAGCATAAGCTGTCAATCGGCCTGTATGATAGGTCATTATTTGAATTACTTTTTTTGCTTCATTTTGGCGGTTTACAGGTAACATCATAGCAATTGGCCCGCACATACCGATGCAATGCAGACTACTGATAAGACCAAATATGAATGCAGAATATAGCATTTGTTTTTATTTTTATTTTGCACAGATTTAATCTGCGTAAATGACTTCTTTGGTTAAGTATTTTTTTTCATCATATTGCCATTCCATATTCACGTCCCAACGTCCTTTTACGAGTTTGTTTTTAGGGATTAATAATGTAGAATTTGTCAAAATGATTTGGGTATTAAAATCAAATTTCTTGTTTGAAGGTCTATACAGCAAAACATTTCCTTTTATTTTATCACTTTTTAATGTAGTAGGAAAAGCAATTTTTAAACCATCTTTGTTATATTTAATGGAAGGTTTTTGTTGTAAATCATGAGCATTTTGAATTCGGGCCATTTCTTCCTGAAAATGCGAATCATGTTTGTAATATTCTTCTACAACCAAATCATTATCATATTTACTATTGGATTGTACTTCAAAAACAAAATATAAAATGAATGTCATAAATAATGCAAAAGCAATGACAATTCCGGTTCCCCAATTTATTTTCATGGTATTTTATTTTAATTAAAACTTCGTGGCCCTAAAAAATTCGTTGTTGTAGTTTCAAGCAATTCTTTGCCATTATAAACTCCAATTTCAACTTTAGTTTTATCACTTTCTAAAAGTGCTTTTTCAATTTCTATAAACAATGTTCCTTGTGAAATTCCTTCTTTTTTAATTTTAAAATGCACGTTCCCTACATTTTTAATCTCACCTTTTTGATCTATTAATTCAAAATGAATATCATTGTAATCCTTAACTGTTTTATTGACAATTTTATAAGTGTAGACATTACTAATTTTATCACCTTTATGCTGAAAAAGCTGTCCTGGCAAACGTAAAATAATCGCCTGAACATTGGTTCTTAAGAATAACATTCCTACAAAAACACTCATCAAAATAAATAAAACTGCTGTATAGCCTTTCATTCTCGCAGTGAATTTAAAAGGTTCTTTTTTTGCAATTTCATCTTCAGATGCATAGCGAATAAGTCCTTTTGGCAAACCAACAGTTTCCATTATACTATCACATTCATCAATACAGGCTGTACAATTGGTACATTCTAATTGCGTTCCGTTTCTAATGTCAATTCCCATTGGGCAAACATGCACACATTGATGACAATCGATACAATCTCCTTTTCCTGTTAGAGCTCTGTCTTCTTTTTTATTAAACTTGGCGCGGCCAACTTCTTTTTCTCCACGAACAAAATCATATGCAACATTAATCGATTTATTATCCAGAAGAACACCTTGTAATCGACCATAAGGACAGGCAATTATACAAACCTGTTCGCGAAACCAAACGAATACAAAATAAAATACTCCCGTAAAAATAAGCAGTGCAACAAAATTACTGGCCTGCTGAATTGGTCCTTGTTCAACCATTAAAAATAGTGTATCGCTACCCACCAGGTACGCTAAAAAAACATTAGCAATTACAAAGGAAATCAGAAAAAAAATGAACCATTTAATAAGCCTTTTTCTAATTTTTTCTGAGTTCCATTCCTGCCTTGCCAAACGGGATTGAGCACCACGATCGCCATCAATCCAATATTCAATGCGTCGGAAAACCATTTCAAGAAAAATAGTCTGAGGACAAATCCATCCGCAAAAAATCCTTCCAAAAACAACTGTAAACAAAATAATAAAAACAATACCAACGAGCATTGAAATTACGAAGAGATAAAAATCCTGGGGCCAAAAAGGAAACCCAAAAATATTAAAACGGCGTTCCATCACATTAAACATCATAAATTGATTTCCGTTTACTTTTATAAACGGATTTGCAATTAAAATGGCCAATAAAACGTAACTAACTATTTTTCGATAATTGTAAAACTTACCAGACGGTTTTTTTGGGAAAATAAATTTTCGATTTCCACCTTCATCAATAGTTCCAATGGTATCTCTAAAAGCTTCGTCTGGTAAATTTGACATGATATTTATAATTATTTTTTAACTTCAGTACTGTCTTTTTTTGTACTTGCTGTGGTATTTTTTGGAGCACTTTCATCTACCCAAATTTCGCCTTCTGCAACTTTTGGATCTTTTGGATTACTACCTTGTAAAGACAAAATATAACTTGCTACTTTTTGAATTTCTTTTGGTTTTAAGCCATTCGCTTTCCATGATATCATTCCTTTTCCGTCACGTCCACCGTTCGTTATGGTATGAAAAACATTTTTAATACCACCGCCCAAAATCCAGTGATCATCCGTTAAGTTTGGACCAATTTGTCCACCGGCATCTGCTCTGTGACAGGCTGCACAATTCGTTGTAAATATCTCTTTACCTGCTGCTAAACTTTCCGGATCAGTCAGTAAAACAACTGTTTTTTCATCCATTAAATCCGGTGCTGTTTTTAGATATTCTTCGACATCAACTTTTGCCTGCGCCATTTCCATTTTCAATTCAGCTTCCTGGTCGTTTCCACCAAAAACTTCATAGCGGGCAAAATAAATTACTCCAAAAGCAATTCCTATATAAAATAAATATACCCACCAAGGCGGCAAATTATTATCAAGTTCTTTAATTCCGTCATAATCATGATCCATTAATAAATCAGCTTCACTTTCAATAGGCTGTGTTTTAGTAAGTTTGTGCATAAGGTTTTTATACCAATCACTTTCTTTTAAACTTAGGCTATCTTCATATTCCTGTTTTGCTTTTTCTTCCGGTGTCATCATTTGATACATAACACGATTTACTGCGCTTAATGTAATTTCAATCGCAATTAAAATAAACAGAAATGCAAATAAGAAAACAGAGAGCATTGGGTATTTTATAAAAGCCGGTCGATCTCCAGAATCTATAAAGTATTCCATTAAACCAAAAACGATGAAGAAAATCAGCGGTACTCTTACATATACTGGGAAAAATTTTTTCATTTTATTATCTTTTGAAATTATACTGCTCCTTCATCTAAAGGAATTTCACTCATTTCCTGAATTTTATCTTTTTTATAGGAGAACACCCAAAAGCCTAAGCCTACAAAAAAGAAAAAGAATATCAGGAGAGAAAGTATAGGGTAAATTTCTACACCCGATATATTCTCCATATTGTGTTTTATTTGTTCGAACATAATGCTATAATTTAGAAGTCTCTTTCACTTTAATATCAGTACCAAGCCTTTGTATGTAAGCAATTAAGGCAACGATTTCTCTCTCGTTCATCGGTACGAATTTTTCACCTTTAGCGGCTGCAGCTTTTTTACTGTCCTCATAACTTTTTACAAAATCAGGATCATTTTCTAAGCTTTTTTCTATCGAAACCGCCTGAGTTCTTAATGCTGCCTGGGCGTTTGCTACTTCAGCTTCTGTGTAAGGAACGCCAAGAGAAACCATAATCTGCATTTTCTTTTGCGTTAATGAAATATCCATTGGTTTGTTATCAAACAACCATTTATAACCCGGCATGATTGAACCTGCAGAAATACTTTGCGGACTCCAGAAATGATTAAAATGCCAGTTGTCATTATACTTTCCACCTACTCTTAATAAATCAGGACCGGTACGTTTTGATCCCCATAAAAATGGATGATCATAGACAAATTCACCTGCTTTTGATTGTGGTCCGTAACGTTCTACTTCGCTTCTAAATGGTCGAACGGATTGAGAGTGACATCCCACACAACCTTCTCTTATATATAAATCACGACCTTCAAGTTCTAGCGGTGAATAAGGTTTTACACTTGAAATTGTCGGAATATTTGATTTCACCATAATCGTTGGCACAATCTGAATAATACCTCCAATTAAAATAGCGATAGTTGCTAAAATGGTTAACTGAATTGGTTTTCTTTCTAACCATGAATGGAATTTTTCTCCACTTAATCTATTACTGCTTATTCTTTGTAATGCCGGAGCCTGAGCTAACTCATCTTCGATGGTATCACCAACTTTTATAGTCATAATAATGTTGTAAACCAATGTCAACATTCCTATTAGATATAAAGATCCTCCAATAGCTCTCATCCAGTATAACGGCATAATTGCGGTTACGGTTTCAAGAAAGTTACCATAAGTTAAAGTTCCATCAGGGTTAAACTGTTTCCACATTGATGCTTGTTGAAAACCTGCTACATACATTGGTAATGCATATAAAATGATTCCTAAAGTTCCGATCCAGAAATGGAAATTGGCTAATTTATTAGAGAATAATTTGCTTTTTGTCATTCTTGGAATTAACCAATAGATGATACCAAATGACATAAATCCGTTCCAGGCTAGGGCTCCAACGTGTACGTGAGCGACGATCCAGTCTGTATAATGCGCAATTGCGTTTACATTTTTTAGTGATAGCATTGGTCCTTCAAAAGTTGCCATTCCGTATCCTGTAATGGCTACTACGAAAAACTTTAAAACTGGTTCTTCACGAACTTTATCCCACGCACCTCTTAACGTTAAAAGTCCGTTGATCATACCTCCCCAAGACGGAGCGATAAGCATTACTGAAAATGCTACACCTAAATTCTGGGCCCAACTTGGTAAAGCTGAGTATAATAAATGGTGCGGTCCGGCCCAGATATAAATAAAAATTAATGACCAAAAGTGAATAATCGATAAACGATAGGAATAAATAGGCCTATTGGCAACTTTTGGAATAAAGTAATACATTAAACCTAAAAATGGAGTTGTCAGGAAAAATGCAACTGCATTATGTCCGTACCACCATTGTACCAAAGCATCCTGAACCCCAGCGTAAACAGAGTAACTTTTTAATCCTGAAACCGGAATTTCGATATTATTAAAAATATGTAAAACAGCCACAGTCACAAATGTTGCCAGGTAAAACCAAATGGCTACATATAAATGGCGTTCTCTACGACGCAACATTGTACCTATCATATTGATACCCATAACGACCCAAATAACCGCAATTGCAATATCAATAGGCCATTCCAGTTCAGCGTATTCTTTTGATGAAGTATAACCTAAGGGTAATGTTATGGCTGCTGCAACAATAATGAGCTGCCAGCCCCAAAAATGTAAATTGCTTAAAAAATCACTAAACATTCTGGCTTTTAGCAATCGCTGCATCGAGTAATACATTCCGGCAAAAAATGCATTTCCTACAAAGGCAAAAATAACTGCATTTGTGTGCAAAGGCCTTAATCTGCCATAGCTAAGCCACGAAATCCCATCGGTCATGTTGGGAAAAAGGTACATAACCGCCAGGGTTAGCCCTACTAACATACCAACTACTCCAAAAAGAATAGTGGCGTAAATGAATTTTTTTACAATTTTGTTGTCGTAATAAAACTGTTCCATTTCCATAATTATACTTGTTTTTCTTCGGTTGGTGAATCATTTTTTTGAGTGGTAATTTTGATCTCATCGTCAAAAAGCATTCTGACTGAAGGCGTATAATCATCGTCGTACTGGCCTGATTTAACAGCGACAATAAATGCAATAAAAAACCCGATTGCTACGAAAATACTTACTGAAATTAATAGATAGATAACACTCATACCGTAAATTTATGTTAACAAAATTACTTGGTTACAGGCGTTTAAAACATGATAAATATCATGGTGCGAGAAGAATGTTAAAATTACTAAAAAATTCTTTAATGCAACAAAAAACCTACTTTAATTTTCTGACGCTTAAGTAGTTAGCCATAATAGTTACAAAACTTACTATAGTAATTGTACTTAAAGGCATAATAATAGCTGCCACTAATGGAAGTAAATTTCCTGTAATTGCAAAGGAGAGCCCTACAATATTATAGAGCAGCGACAAGGCAAAACTCATTTTTATTATTGCAATTGATTTATGCGATAATTTTAAAAAATAATCGAGTTTTGAGAACTCACTTGCATCTAAAATAGCATCGCAGGCAGGAGAAAAAACATTGACATTCTCAGAAATTGAGATTCCAACATTACTTTGCGCTAAAGCTCCTGCATCGTTTAAACCATCACCAACCATCATTACATTTTGTCCAATTTCTTGTAGTGATTTTATAAACTGTAATTTTTGTTCGGGTTTCTGATTAAAAATAAGCTGTGTGTTTTTTGGCAAAAGAGCTTCAAGATTTGCTCTTTCTCCATCATTGTCTCCTGACAATATTTTGATTTGATAGCTTTTACTGAGTTTCACAAACAACTCTTCAAGGCCTTCACGATATTGGTTTTTAAAGTTGAATCTTCCGTAATAAATATCATTAATTTTGATGTGAAGTGAAGTTGTTTCTATTTCGGATAAGTCTGAAACCGGAGCTTCAACAAATGAAGAAGAACCAATTATAATTTGTTTATTTTCAACAAAAGCCTGAATTCCTTTTCCGGTTATTTCCTGAAAATCATCTATTTTAATTTTCTTTGTTTCAGTTAAAAAGTCATAAAGCATTCTGCTTAACGGATGATTTGAACCGCGAAGTACATTTTTTATAAGTATCGTATTTTCTTCTGAAATTATAGTACCTTCATAAGTAATATTCGCTTTTTTATGGGTAGTTATCGTTCCGGTTTTGTCAAAAACTATAGTGTCTACTTTGGCTAATTGTTCGATTACCAATGCATTTTTAAGATATAACTTTTGTTTTCCTAAAATTCGTAAAATATTTCCAAAAGTAAACGGCGCTGTTAATGCCAGTGCACAAGGACAAGCCACAATTAATACTGCGGTAAAAACATTAAAAGCTTTGTTGGCGTCAATAAATATCCAATAACCAAAACCTGCAAAAGCAATTAGCAATAATATTGGCGTAAAATATCTACTTATGGTGTCTGTAATTGTTTTATGTTTTTGCAGTACATTTTTCTGAAAAATTTCATTGCTCCACAGTTGCGTGAGGTAACTTTGAGAAACAGAATGCAATACCTCCATTTCAATGACTTTTCCAATTTGTTTTCCTCCTGCAAATACTTTATCTCCAGAATTTTTAGCTATCGGAATCGCTTCTCCGGTAACAAAGCTATAATCAATTTCAGCTTTTTCACTTATTAAAATACCATCAACGGGAATTAATTCCTGATTTCTAATCAATAATCTGTTTCCTTTTAAGATATCGTAAACAGGCACACTTTCTTCAGAGGTATCTTGATTAATTCTCGTAACGGCAATTGGAAAATAGGATTTAAAATCTCTTTCAAAACTTAAAAAACTATAGGTTTTGATTTGAAACATTTTTCCGAGTAACATAAAGAAAACCAAACCTGTTAAGCTGTCGAAAAAACCAGGTCCATAATCCATAAGCATATCAAATGTGCTTCGAATAAACATTACTATAATCCCTAACGCAATAGGAATATCAATATTGAGCATTTTAGATTTTATACTTTTATATGCCGAGACGTAATAACCGCTTGCTGAGTATAAGAAACTTGGCAACGATAAAACAAAAATTAAAGCTCTAAAAAATGGTTTGTAATTATCAAGCCAAAATTCTTTTATTTCGAAATATTCAGGAAATGAGAGCAGCATGATATTTCCAAAACAAAAAAATGCAACCCCTAATTTATAAGTCAGAGTTCGATCAACATTGGTTTTTCCTGTTTCATAATTTTCTAAACTAATATAAGGTTCATAGCCAATTGAACTTAACCTATAAGCAATATTTTTAAGTGAAACCAGATCAGAATTATAAGTAATTCGTACTTTTTTTTCGGGAAAATTAACCTGAGAAATATTGATACCTGATTGTAATTTATTAAGATTTTCCAGAATCCAGATACAAGAACTGCAATGAATGTGTGGAATATTTAGAGATACAATTGCTGTATTTCCTTCTTGAAACTCCAAAACTTTTGACAATATGGCTTCGCTATCAAGAAAGTCATATTTACCCTGAATATCTTGTGGAGTTGCTCCTGGTGATTTTTCAAAGTCATAATAGCAAGTCAGATCATGAAGACTAAAAATTTCGTAAACTGTTTTACATCCATTACAGCAAAACTTTTTCTCATCAAAATTGATTTCTTCATTTTTAGCAATGGTTAAACCGCAATGAAAACAACCTTGCTCGCTCATAACTTGTTTTTTTTAACTTGTGCAAAGTTTATAAATTATAAAAAACTATAAGTATGACATTTATCATGCTTTAATAAATTATGATTCTAATTTACTGAAAATAAAAAATACAATTTTATTATTTAGATTATTTCTTGTTTTTTTCTGAAACTATTATGCTTTAAGATGTGAATAATGGTTAATTTTGCTCAAAATTATTGTCATGAATAAATGTGATCAATGTATCGTTCGCCAACTAACTTCTTTGAAAGCTCTAACCAAAGATGAAGTATTAAAACTAGCCAACAGCAAAACAACTTACAAGATAAAAAAGGGGGATGCTATTTTTGAAGAGGGCGAAGTAACTAACGGCGTTTTTTGTGTAAAAGATGGTGTTGGAAAACTTTCTAAACTTAGTGCGAACGGAAAAGACCAGATTGTAAAATTAGTTAAGTCAGGAGAGCTTTTAGGACAGCGTTCTATGATCAGTAACGAACCTGCCAACTTATCTGCAAAAGCTATTGCTGACATGGAGGTTTGCTTTATTCCAAAATCTGAGATTATCAACTTTTTCAACAACAACAATCAGTTCTCAATGAACCTGATGCAAACTGTTTGTGAGGATTTAAAAGAATCTGAAAATGACAAAATTGCATTGGCTCAAAAAACAGTAAAACAACGATTAGCAGAAACTTTATTGTATTTGCACCATACGTTTGGCGAGAATACAGATAATACTTTAAAAGTTCAGCTTACGAGAGAGGAATTAGCGGGAATGATTGGAACTGCAACCGAAAGCTGTATTCGCCTATTATCTGATTTTAATAAATTAGAATTAATAGAATTGATCGGAAAAAAAATTGTGCTTAAAAATGTAAAAGCATTAAAAAAAATAGCTGAATAAACTAGAGTTTTTTAGCTTCATTCCAAAATACATCCATTTCTGCCAGCGTCATATCCATTAACGGTTTTCCTAATTCACCTGCCTTACTTTCTAAATATTGAAAGCGTTTGATAAACTTTTTATTGGTGCGTTCTAAAGCGTCTTCAGGATTTACATTTAAGAATCTGGCATAATTGATCATAGAGAATAAAACATCGCCAAATTCGGCTTCTATTTTATCCTGATCACCTGCTTCAACTTCGACTTGTAATTCTTGTAATTCTTCCTGCACTTTATCCCAAACCTGATGTGGTTCTTCCCAATCAAAACCAACGCCTTTTACTTTATCCTGAATTCGGCTTGCTTTTACTAATGCCGGTAAACTTTTTGGAACGCCTTCTAAAACTGATTTCTTGCCTTCTTTTAGTTTTAATTTTTCCCAATTTTGTTTCACTTCCTCTTCATCTTTTACAACAGTATCACTATAAATATGTGGATGACGGTGAATTAGTTTATCGCAAATTTCATTACAAACATCGGCTATATCAAAATCGTTGGTTTCGCTACCTATTTTTGCATAAAAAACAATATGCAATAGCAAATCGCCTAATTCTTTTTTTACTTCATTTAAATCATTATCTAAAATAGCATCTCCTAACTCATAAGTTTCTTCGATTGTGAGGTGTCTTAATGTTTGCAAAGTTTGCTTTTTGTCCCAGGGACATTGCTCACGCAATTCATCCATTATAATTAATAATCTTTCAAAAGCCTTTAGTTGAAGTTCTTTGCTCATTTTTTCTATTTTATACTACCAAAATTAGAATAATTTATTGAGTATTCTGTAATGCCCAAAAAAAGAAGGCAAATTATGCCTTCTTTTTTAGATTGATTCTTTAATTTTTCTGCCATTAAGTTCCTGAATATTTCTAAAATTATTTAGTGGCATTATTTTTTTTAAATCTTGAATCATTTTGACGGAAACATCGATCTGGTTTTTAAAAATAAACCACTCCACTCCTTCTGTACATGGAGGCGTTGTTAATGAGCCCGTGTAATTATAATAGGTTTTATTTTGAGGAAGAACTTTACTGATATTGAAATCATTATCAACTTTGACAGTATCATTGACTTTGGATGGTAAATATTTATCAAGAAATTCAAAAGTTTCATTACTTTTTTTATTTTCCTGAGCCATAATTGCTAAAACGGCAAATTTTCCTTCTTTACTTTTATGTACCATATGAATAACTAACGGATATCTAACTCCTTTTATAGTATGTTCTGCCGGCTCATGAAAATGAAATTGTTTAAGATCATATTGATTTCCGTTTATAACTACATAATCTCCCGGTTCAAAATCAAACTGAATGGAATGTCCGTTATTTATAACGTCATGAATTTTTGTCTTTTGATTATAATGAAATTCAATAGGTTTTAATGTTTTATCTTTTTCAGTTTCAACTATATCAACAGGCGATTGCGCATTTCCACCACAATCATTCTGATCAATTTCTGACCAATGTTCCGGTCCTGTTTCTCCATCATAATTCCAATGTTTTTTATGATGTTCTTCTTTTTTTATTGAATCTGAAGATGTTACAGAATTTTCAATTTCTTTAGGTTTGTTATTACAAGCTGTAATTGCTGTTATAACGAAGCCTATTACAAATATTATTTTTATCCTTTTCATAGTCAATAGTTAGTAAATATTAATATTCCGTTATAATTTCTACATCAAACAAAACCAACTGTTTTAATTATAAATTAAGAGTTTGGTTTGTTATTTTAATGTTTTGTTATTTTTCTTACAAAAATAATAATATTATCTTTTATACAATTCTAAAATGAAAGCTAATTTTAAAAAAAAATCCTGTCAAGAAAATATCTTAACAGGATTATATATTTGAAATGTAGTTAGCTACTATTCTTCTTTTTTAGCTTTTGCTGTTTTGGCTGCCGGTGCTTTTTTTGCAGCTGGTGCCTTTTTAGCTTTTTCTTCTGCAACAGGAGCAGCTTCTTCTTTAGTTTCAGCAGGAGCCGGAGCTAAATCAGTAACCAAACCTTTTGCCTGAAGTGTGTTGTACCAGTTTAATACTTTTTTAATATCAGAAGGATAAACTCTTTCTTCATCATATTCTGGTAAAATTTCTTTAAAGTAAGCTGCTAATTTCGCATTATCTTCTTTATGAGAAAGAGCCTGACCTTTATTTTCTTTTGTTGCAATACGTTGCATTACTTCTGTTAAAGGTTTTTCTCCTTCGTAAGTATAAATTGAAATTTCAGAAAGTAAACTTACATTACTTTTTAAGTTTACTGTGATTTTTTTTCCGTCTAATAATGATTCTGCCACGAAACCTGTACGAGTTTGTACTTTCAATACATATAAACCTGGTTTCCCTGAAATGGCTAAAATTTTCTCTAAATTCATGTTTATTAAAATTAGTATTAAGAATTTCTATTCTATTTTATAATATTCTTTTTCTTCAAGAACATTAATTATCTCCCCTTTTTTGCCGCAGCAAATTTCATTCTGTATTCCTGAAAAGTTTTACCTTCAGTTATATTTTTCAATTTCTTTTGAATCAAACGCTTTTTTAAAGAAGATATTTTATCTGTAAACAGAACTCCTTCTATATGATCGTATTCATGTTGAATAACTCTTGCAATCAAACCGTCAAAAACTTCAGTTTTCATTACAAAATCTTCTTCACAATATTCAATTGTAACAGTTGGTTTTCTGTATACATCTTCGCGAACATCAGGAATACTCAAACAACCTTCATTAAAGCTCCATTCTTCACCTTCTTCATTAACAATTTTAGCATTAATAAAAGTTTTTTTGAAACCTTTTAAAGCTTTTTGCTCATTTGATGGTAAATCTTCATCGTCGCTGAAAGGAGTCGTATCAATAACAAATAATCGAATCGCAATACCTACCTGAGGCGCCGCTAGTCCAACGCCATAAGCGTTATACATGGTTTCATACATGTTTGCTATTGTCTCTTCTAAGTTTGGATAATCTGGCGTAATTGCCTCACCCACTTTTCTTAAAACCGGATCACCATATCCTACAATTGGTAAAATCATTTGTATTAATTTAAGTATTATCTACTGAAAACACTGAATTTTATGTTATAATTCAGCTGGCAAAAATAGTAAAAAATAGTGAATGAATAATTCTAAACAAGATATTATATCGCATTTTTTGCATGCTTGCCAAAATCTCATCTATAATTATGCCAAATTAATTCGTACAATTTGTACTTTTGCTTGTAAACCTTAATATATGTTCGATCGAATCTCAAAATTTATAAACAGCACTTCTTTTTTTAATGCTTCAAAAGTAACTATTGCTTCTGTTGTTCCTGTTATAATTTTGAATTTTTTAGGACATTTTGAAATTGGTTTCACTATAGCTTTAGGAGCTTTTTACACGTATCCGAGTGATATTCCGAGTACTTTGAGCCATAAAATAAAAGGGCTTATTGTGGCTTCATTTATAGTTTCCGGAGTCAATTTATTAGTAAATTTTGCTTATCCATATCCGTTTCTATTTTATCCCTTTTTGGGGTTTCTGTTGTTTTTATGTTCGATGATTTCTGTTTACGGACAGCGTGCTACATTGGTTTCATTTTCGGCTTTACTTTCAATCTCATTATCTTTTGGACATTTACATCAAGGCTGGGAAGCTGTAGAATATTCCGGTTTTATTTTTATTGGAGGTATTTTATATCTAATAGTATCGCTTGTATTTCATTTTGTACAGCCTTATAAATATGTCGAACTGCAAATTGCCGAAGGCATAAAATTAACTGCAAAATACTTAAAACTAAGAGGTGACTTGTGGAGTCCGGAAGCTAACAGAACGGCCATTATTGAAAAACAACTAGCACTTCAGGTTGATATAAATTTGATTAACGAAGATTTGAGAAAGGTTTTAATTGGAAACCAAAATACATCCGCAGCAACCAGTCAAAACAGAAAAATGTTATTGGTTTTCATCACTTTAATCGAAATTCAGGAACTTGCATTATATACTTCATTTGATCATAGTAAACTTCACGAAAAATTTAATAAATATCCTGATGTTTTAAGAACGTACCAAAATGTAGCTTACAAATTGGCTTCAACTTTAAAAAAGCTTTCTAAAAACGTACATCATATTGCGGTTTATGTTGACAAAAACGATTTGAAAAATGAACTTGACGCTCTTGAGTTTGCCATTTTTGATTATGAAAAAACATTAGGTAAGGATGAAGCTGCCGAAGGTGTTTTGATGTTGACCAATATGCTGAAATATGCTAAAAATCAAGTTGGGAAAATTAAAATTATTCAAAGGGCTCTTTCACTTGCAATGCAATCTTACAAACTGAAAGACAAGGATAAGGAATTAGAAAAATTCTTAACCCCACAATATTATCCGCTGCGTACCTTGATTGAAAATATGAGTTTTTCATCCTCTATTTTCAGGCATTCTTTGCGATTGACAATTACTATTTTGATTGGTTTTATTGTTGGAAAATTTTTACCCTTTCAAAATGTATACTGGATTTTGTTAACTATTGTTGTGATCATGCGACCAGGTTATGGTTTAACAAAGGAAAGATCCTACAACCGAATCTTCGGAACTATTTTAGGCGGATTATTAGCCTTTGGAATCGTGTCTTTGATTCAGAACCACGTTGCTTTGAGCATTTTTTCTATTGTTTGTATGTTGCTTGGGATTTCGTTTACACAAATCAATTATAAAATAAGTGCCACTTTTGTCACGATGTATGTTGTTTTTATTTATGGAATTCTAACACCAAATGTCGTTGAAGTTATTCAGTTTAGAATTTTAGATTCGCTTACCGGAGCTATTCTAGCGTTTTTAGCCAATCAGTTTTTATGGCCGGCGTGGGAATTTATCAATACCCCTATTCATATCGAAAATTCGATTCGTGCGAATAGAAATTATCTCAAGGAAATAGCTGATTTTTATAATAAAAAAGGAGAAATCCCGACTTCTTACAGATTGTCAAGAAAAAATGCTTTTGTTGAAATTGGTAATTTAATGACTTCTTTTCAACGTATGATGCAGGAACCAAAATCAAAGCAAAAAACCCTTCCGTTAGTAAATAAGTTAGTGGTTTTAAATCACTCTCTTCTTTCTGCATTAGCTTCTTTATCAACTTATATTCAATCGCACCAAACAACATCAGCTTCAGATTCTTTTAATTATATTATAAAAACCATTTTATCAAATCTGGAACAATCGATTTCAATTTTAAAAAATGAAACTATAATTGTCGATACTTTTTTCGACAAAGAAGATGTGACTTTGCAATTTGAAGAACTTAAACGCATCAATTTTACGCGTTTAATAATTGATGATGAGTTAGACAAAGAAACTCGCCAAGCCAAAATGCAGGAAGCTCAAATGGTTATAGAACAGTTAATCTGGATGAGTAATCTGGCAGAAAAGATTTTGAAAATTACGAAAGAATTAAAAGCAATAAAAAATCCAGATTAATTCATCTGGATTTTTTATTGCTTTTATATAGTGAAATTTGAGTTTAATTATTCAGTTTCAAAACATCCGAAGTATGTTTTCTGATTTCTGATAAAAGCTCAGGTTTATCATTTAATGTTTGCCCGTAAGAAGGGATCATATTTTTCATTTTTGATTCCCATTCAGGTGTTTTAATTTGATTGGTAAAACATCTGCTAACTAAATCGATCATGATCGAAACTGCCGTTGATGCTCCCGGAGAAGCCCCTAATAAAACTGCCAAAGTTCCGTCGTGAGTATTAATAACTTCTGTTCCAAATTCTAAAACCCCACCTTCTTTTTCATCTTTTTTAATTACCTGAACACGTTGTCCTGCTCTTTCTAATTTCCAATCTTTAGAACGCGCTGTTGGTAAATATTCTCGAAGCGCATTCATTCTGTCTTTTGGAGACTGACGAACTTGTTCGATTAAATATTTAGTTAATGGAATATTGTGAAATCCCGCTGATAACATCGGAATTAAATTGTTTGCTTTTATAGATAATGGTAAATCAAGGTAAGATCCGTTTTTTAAGAAACGGGTTGAAAATCCTGCAAAAGGTCCAAAAAGTAATGCTTTTTCACCATCAATTACACGAGTATCAATATGCGGAACCGACATTGGCGGTGCTCCAACGCTTGCTTTTCCGTAAACTTTTGCCTGATGTTTTGCTATGACTTCAGGATTTGTACATTTTAACCATTGTCCGCTTACCGGAAAACCTCCGTAACCATTTCCTTCAGGCACGTTTGCTTTTTCTAACAAAGGTAATGAACCACCACCTGCTCCAATAAAGACAAATTTGGTATATGCTTTTCTTTTGTGACCTGTGGCTAAATCTGTAATTTTAATTCTCCATGATTTATCTTCACGCTGTTTTAATTTTTGAACTTCGTGATTAAAATATAAAGTAACGCCGTCAAGTTTTTCTAAATAATTAAACATGCTTCTGGTTAAGGCCCCAAAATTCACATCGGTACCAATTGGCATGTGCGTTGCCGCTAATTTTTCGTTATTTTCTCTGCCTTCCATTACAAGCGGCATCCATTGTTTAAGTTGCTCAAAATCTGTACTGAAAGTCATTTGAGAAAAAATTGGATTGCTTTGCAAAGCTTCGAATCTATTTTTAAGGTATTCAACGTTTTTTTCTCCCCAAACAAAACTCATGTGGGGAACGCTTTTTATAAAATTATCAGGAGATGGAACTTTATTTTCTTGCACTAAATAAGACCAGAACTGACGAGAAACCTCGAATGATTCTGCTATACTTATTGCTTTTTTTGGGTCAATACTTCCGTCAGCCTTTTCGGGAGTGTAATTTAGTTCACAAAAGGCAGAATGTCCTGTTCCTGCATTATTCCACGCATCAGAGCTTTCGGCTGCAGCAACATCTAATCTTTCGTAAATTTCAATTTTAATATCGGGTTGTAACTCTTTCAAAATTAATCCGAGAGTGGCACTCATAATTCCAGCTCCAATGAGTACTACTTCACTATTAGAACGTATTGTTTCGTCAGGCATAACAGTATTTATTTTAAAATGCAAAGGTACTTTTTATAATTGCAAAAAAAAACTAATTTGACATGATAAAAGTTATGTTTTTCTAAAAAATAATATGAATTGTGATTATTGAAAGAAAATTCTAAAATCGTTTTGCAGAAAGATAATCCTGAAGCATTATTGTGGCAGAAATTTCATCGATCAATCCTTTATTCTGACGTTGTTTTTTGCTCAATCCGCTGTCGATCATCGTTTGAAATGCCATTTTTGAAGTAAAGCGCTCGTCTACACGAACCACTTTCATATCCGGAAAAATGTTTGAAAAATGAGTAACAAAACCTTTAATTATTGGCGCACTTTCAGATGGTTCTCCGTTCATTTGTTTTGGCTCACCAATTAGTACCGCTTCGACTTTTTCTTTGCTAAAGTAGTCTTTCAAAAAATCAATTAAAGTATTTGTTGGAATGGTTGTTAAGCCTGATGCTATAATTTGCATTTCGTCTGTAACGGCAATTCCTGTGCGTTTTTGTCCGTAATCTATGGAGAGAATTCTTGGCATTTTGTAGTTTTAGCTAATTTACTTAAAATGTATTTTTATGTTTTAAAATACCAATAATATAAACTATTTCTTGTTGTGGGTCTATTCTAATAATTGTAGTATAACCTTTAAAAACATAGTCTCGATATGATTCATCTTTAAAATAAATCGATTTCTTGAAATGAAAAGGATTTACTAAGTCTTTTTTGAGATTTTTTAATAAATCGTTTTTGAATTTTCTTGCTGCAACAGGTTTATCTTTTGCAATAAAATGAACTATATCATTTAAATCATAACTAAACTCAATAGTTAATTTAATGTTCATATTTTGAAATCGTATCTTCTAATAAAATATTTAATTCTTCAAAAGTGCTATATTCAGCAGTTCCATTCGTTATTTTTTCTGCTCTTTCCTGAAACCTCTTTTTATCATCTTCAAAATCAGGATCTTCCTTAGTTATTTTCAATTCATCAGAAGAAAATGAGCTTAAAAATTTTAAGATTTTCTCTTTAATCTCTGGCTGAAATTCTAATCTTATTGCTTCCATAATACTTCATTTTAATACACAAATATAAGCTTTTTAAAAACAAAAAAATATTTTTAAATTTTCAACAATAACGAAAACAAAATACTCTTATTATTTATTCAATTAAAAAATCCGCTTTGAAAAATTCAAAACGGATTTTTTTTCCAAGTGTTTAAAACCTAAAAAAAATCAATACTTATTATCTGTTAAATAAACGACCAAAAAAGCCTCTTTGCTCCTCGTCTTCTTCTTCAACATGTTTTTCTTCATATTGCTCAAATTTTGCATGCCCTCTTTCCTGTTCAAAAATTAAGTCCTTAATATATTCGACATAGCTTTTTCCTTTTTCCTCTAAAAATCCAATTAGGTATTTTTCGCTAAATTCCATACCGCTTGCTGCTTCAATTTGTAGCAGTTTTTTATATAAAGGCTCGATGTGCAATGCAATAACTTCTTGAGGAACTGCTTGTCTTCTTCCAAAATAGTTTACAATAACATCATTTTCATCTCTCGAAATCTCAAAATCAGTAATTACCCAATAGTATCTTCCTGATTTAGCCAAATTTTTTACAATGGCATGAAAGTTTTTTCCGTTTTTAAGATTTTCCCATAAAACCTTAAAAATTACTTTTGGCATATCCGGATGACGAATAATATTATGAGGCTGTCCCATTAATTCATAATCTTCATAACCAGAAACATCTACAAATACTTCATTGGCATATTCAATAATTCCAAATGCATTTGTTTTACTCATTATAACTTTAGTTTTGTCCCACGAGACTTCTTTATCAATAATAATTCTTTGTTGTCTTTGAAGTTGATTTTCCTGATTCATATAGGTTTAGATTAAAGCTTTTGTTTTGGATTCTATGTTGGTAATTTGCAGTTTGTTTGCAAAAACCTGCGGCGAAATTAATCTGAACTATGAACACAAAACCTGATTTTTGTCATATTTTGATATTAAAAAAACTTTTAGAGGTACTCAATCTAATTAATAATGAAATTGCAAATTATTTATTTATCAAATTAAAAACAAAAAGTTAAATCTGTAACATTTTCAAAGGGTTTTACTTTTTTGCTTTTGCCCAAATACGCTATCTTTGCAAAAAATTAAAACTTATGAATTCTTTACAGACTATAATTGAACAAGCTTGGGAAAACAGAGCTTTATTGCAAGAAACTACAACAACTGATGCTATTAGAGAAGTTATCGAATTAGTAGACGCTGGAAAATTACGTTGTGCTGAACCAGTTGGTGACAAATGGCAGGTAAACGAATGGGTAAAAAAAGCGGTTGTTATGTATTTCCCAATTCAAAAAATGGAAACATGGGAGTCTGGTATTTTCGAATATCACGATAAAATGCTGCTAAAAAGAGGTTTTGCTGAAAAAGGAATTCGTGTTGTACCAAATGCTGTAGCACGTTACGGAGCTTATATTTCGAGTGGTGTTATCTTAATGCCAAGTTATGTAAATATTGGTGCTTATGTAGACGAAGGAACTATGGTAGACACTTGGGCAACTGTTGGTAGTTGTGCACAAATTGGTAAAAATGTTCACTTAAGTGGCGGTGTTGGTATTGGTGGTGTTTTAGAGCCATTGCAAGCTGCTCCGGTTATTATCGAAGACGGTGCTTTTATTGGTTCTCGTTGTATTGTTGTAGAAGGAGTTCACGTTGGTAAAGAAGCTGTTCTTGGTGCGAATGTTTGTTTAACTGCTTCAACAAAAATTATCGATGTTACTAGTGATGAACCTGTTGAAATGAAAGGTTTCGTTCCTGCTCGTTCTGTTGTAATTCCCGGAAGTTATACTAAAAAATTCGCTGCAGGTGAGTTTCAGGTTCCATGTGCTTTAATTATTGGTACTCGTAAACCATCTACAGATTTGAAAACTTCATTAAATAATGCACTTCGCGAATATGATGTTGCGGTATAAATTTTGAAAATTCAAATAAAATAAAAAATTCCAAATTCCAATTGATAATGATTGGCATTTGGAATTTTTTATTTTATTTGGAATTTGCTTTCTGAAGTTTGACGAGCTTAGCGTATTTCATGTAAGTAAAAAAACTCTGAATCATCGATATCGACAATCCGTCAATACCATTAAAAACACCTTTCTTAAAAAAGTAACAACGAATAAAGGCCACTGTTCCGTTAAGAATTGGTTTAAAAGCATTCACTCTTCTCCCTTTATCAAACAATTGCTGTGCGTGCCAAGTCGAATATAAATTTTTCTTACTGATAAATTGATCAAAATTATCCCAGGCATAATGGTGTATATGCACGTTTACATGTGTTCTATTGTTTCCTGAAACTTTTTGATGAACCCTGTCTTGTGAGGGTGAAGCTGTTTTTTTATTAAAAAAACGTGATGTCTTATCAGGATACCAGCCAGCAAAATCTATGAGTTTACCGCCCATATAATTATACAGACTAAAAGCATAGACATCAAAATTTTGGTTTTCATATTTTCCTGATAGTATGAAATTTTCGGCATCTTCAGCCAAAATTTCATCAGCATCCAGATTTAAAATCCAATCATTTTTACAATAAGGAAGCCCGTGAATTCTCTGAGGTCCATCACCCAAAAAAGCTTGCAAGATCACTTTAGCTCCTTTTTCTTCAGCAATTTTCACTGTATTATCTGCGCTTAATGAATCTACGACAATTACTTCATCGCAAATTTTAAAAAGTGCATCTATACATTTTCCAATGTGCTTTTCTTCATTATAGGTTATTACCAATCCACTAATTTTCATATATTTTTTAAAATAATTTAAGCTTTCCTATCTTCAATTTTAATTTAAACCTAAACAAACTATCTTCTCCTTTTATGTCTATCCTTTTTACTAAATAATCATTTTTAAAAGGAAAATTATTTACCCTGTTGCCAATTCTTAAACCATATTTTATGCCATTTTCACGCAATACCTTTTTAAAAACTGCAAATTCAGTATCTTTCTTAGAATAATTCCCGAAAGGATATGCCAAAACAGGCTTTATATCTAACTGATTATCAACTATAAATTTATTAGATTTACTAAAATCGGCCTCCAATTCTTCTTTAGAAAACGAACTATATTTTTTATGTTCAAAAGAATGATAACCTAACTCAATTAGATTACTATCTAATCCTTTTAATTGTTCAACAGTCATTATTTTTTCTTTTCCTTCGATCCAATAATCAAAATTTCCAACAAAAGAAAACGGTATAAAAAAAGAAGCTTTTAATTGGTATTTTTCAAGCAAAGGCACTGCATATATAAGCTGACATTCTGTGACATCATCAAAAGTGATAATAATACTTTTTGACGGTAACTCTTTTAAATTTTCTAAATCTTTAAAATGAAATGTTGTGTAATTATTATCGTGTAAAAATTTAAATTGTGATTCTAACTTTGATACAGAAATGCTTAAATCTAAAGATTTAGCTTCGTCTAAAACAACGTTATGGTACATTAAAATTGGTAACTTTGACATTTATTATTTTTTTGCAAAGCTATTGATTTATTGTGATATTTTTAACAAATAAAAACTTCTTTTAAAAAAATAGCATCAAAGAATAAAATGTATTATAATCGATGGGAATTTATCTCAATTCTATATACCGGCATTTACAATCGACGAAACAGAATTATCTATCGACGAATATGATTCTAAAATAATGACGAAGAATTAATTACAAAGCAAAACCATTGCATCAGCATCTCTAATTTTGATGACACAAAAAATAGGATATTCTCTGTTTAAAGTTTTATTTTAGCTTTTTTTGAAGTTTTAAAAGCTTGGCATATTTCATATAAGAAAAGAAACTCTGAATCATTGCTATTGATAATCCGTCGAGACCATTTAAAAAACCGCTCTTAAAAAAATAGCATCTAATAAAGGAAACAGTTCCATTAAGAATTGGTTTAAAAGCGCTAACTCTTACTCCCTGATCAAATAATTGTTGTGCATGCCATCCAGAATATTGATTTTTTTTTGCAATAATCTGATCTAAAGAATCCCAGCCGTAATGCAAAATATGAACGGCTACTTTTTTCTGATTCTGAGTTATTATTTTCTGATGTACTATAGAACCTGAAGGATGTGCGGTTTGTTTATTAAAAAAACGAACCTTATGATCCGGATACCATCCTGAAAAGTCAATAAGTTTATCGGCTAAAAAATTTTTTACTCTAAAACTAAAAGCGTCGTAATTTCCTTCAAGGTATTTTTTATTTAGTATAAATTGTTCTGCATCTTTATCCAGAAACTCATCTGCATCAAGATTTAGGATCCAGTCATTTTTACAATATGGTAAACCATGTGTACGTTGTGGTCCGTCTCCTAAAAAAGCCTGCTGTACAACTTTAGCACCTTTTTCTTTGGCAATTTCAACGGTTCGGTCTTTGCTAAAAGAGTCTACTATTATTACTTCATCACAAACTTTAAATAAAGCATCGATACATTTTCCTATGTTCTTTTCTTCATTGAAAGTAATGACCAGACCACTTATTTCCATTCTAATATTAAATTTGTTTGCTACAAAAATATGACTTTTTTACATTAGTTTAATCTTATTGTGATCTAACGGTTGCACACTTTATAAAATAGTTTGTAATTTAGCCTTGAAAATTGAATCCGAAAAAATGAGAATATTAGTCATTCAGCAAAAAAGAATTGGAGATGTATTAACAAGTACCATAATTTGCAACAACTTAAAAACTAAATTTCCTGACGCTGTGATAGACTATATGTGCTATCCGAATTCTGTCGATGTACTAGAAGAAAACCCAAATATTGATACCGTTATTACTTTATCAAACAAGGTTAGAAAATCAATTCCTTCATTGTTTAAATTTATTTTCCAGATTCGAAAAAGAAAATATGACGCGGTAATTGACGTATACTCAAAATTAGAGACTAATTTGATTACTATGTTTTCCGGAGCAAAATATAAGGTTTCCTATCATAAATGGTATACTAAAATATTTTACAATTATACTTACGAACGTTTTGATGCTGTAGAATCAGAACACGGCCTGGCTATTGAAAATCGATTATTACTTCTTAAACCCTTTATTTCTGAAAAAATCACAGATGTAAAACCAAAGATATTTTTAAAAGATTCTGAAATTGAGAATGCTAAAAATCTTTTAAAAAGTTATAATGTAGATAGCAGCAAACCTTTGATTATGTTTGGAATTTTAGGAAGCGAAGTTTATAAAACATATCCTTTAGAAGGAATGGCGAAAATTATAGATTTTACAGTTGCCAGAACCAACGCTACTATTATTTTCAATTATGTTCCATATCAAAAAGATCTTGCATTAGAAGTATATAATTATTGTACCGAAGAAACAAAAAAACACATTGTTTTTGATTTGTATTGTACAGAATTACGACCGTTTTTAGCGTTATTATCGCAATGTGAAATGCTGATTGGAAATGAAGGCGGAGCAGTAAATATGGCCAAAGCACTTGAAATTCCGACCTTCTCAATATTTACGCCTTCTGTTAGAAAAGAGACATGGCAAATATTTGAAAATGAAGCTAAAAATGTTTCTATTCACCTAAAAGACTTAAAACCTGAAATATACCAGCAACATCCGGAAAAATATATAAAGGAACATACTTTTGAATATTATGCTGAATATCCTTTGCCTCTAATGCTTGAAAAATTAGAGACTTATTTTCAAGAATATAAAAATTGAAAAGTAAAAACATCAGATGAGTGCTAATGAAAAGCAAAAGTTATCCGTTTTAATCATCACGCTTAACGAAGAACGCTACATAAAATCATTGCTTGAAGATATTGATTTTGCCGATGAAATAATTGTAATAGATTCTTACAGTACAGATCAAACGGCAGATATTGTCAACTCATTTGCAAACGTGAAATTAATACAAAACAAATTTATTAATTATACCTTACAACGCAATTTCGGACTCGATCAGGCAAAAAATCCCTGGATATTATTTATTGATGCTGATGAGAAATTAACGTCTAATTTGAAATCAGAAATCCTCGCAACAATAAATGATAATAATGCTGCAAACGCTTATTTGATATACCGAACTTTTATGTTCAAAAACACAAAATTACGTTTTAGCGGATGGCAAACTGATAAAATTTTCAGGCTTTTTAAAAAATCAGACTGCAGATATACCGAAGACAGAATGGTGCATGAGAAACTAATTGTAAATGGAAAAATTGCTACTTTAAAAAACAAAATCATCCATTATTCATATACTTCATATCAGGATTATAAAGCTAAAATGTATAATTATGGTGTTTTAAAAGCGCACGAAAAACAAAAAAAAGGACAGAAACCAAACTATTTAAAGCTTGTTTTCCATCCTGTTTATACTTTTTTATACCAATATCTAATTAGGATGGGCTTTTTGGATGGTATAAAAGGAATTACAATATGTTATTTAAATGCTTATAGCATTTTTATTCGATATAAAGAATTGTTCAAACTTACTTCTTCCAGAATTTAAGTTTCTTTTTTAAACGTTTTTTTCTATGAAATTGTTCCTGAAAATCAGCTGTATATTTCCATAAAGTATCAAATATTTTTTGCTCCGGTTCTACGTATAATTTGGCATATTCGTTACTCATTACTGCAACCATTTCTTTGAGTGGCGTAAGACGACACAAATTTTTCATTCGCATTTCAAAAGTCATCGATTCATGAAATTCCATTCGGTTCAAATCAACCAGAAAAAAATCATAATTTCCTTCCTGATTTTTTTTAATCAAAGTATTTCCGGGAGAATGATCTAAAAATTCGATTCCCTGTTCATGAAGCCCAAAACTAAATCTGGTAAATTGTCTTAATATATTTTCGCCATCAGGATAATCCGGAATCTCTACCAGTTCTCTATAAGTCAAATCGGTAACTAAATGTTCGCTTACATAATAGCTGTTTAGTAAACCTAACCAACTAAATTTCTCAAGAAAAGCTATCGGCTGTGGTGTACCAATACCTTTTTCTAATAAAATTGTTGCGTATTCAAAAGAACGTTTTGCCTTAGATTTTCTAAAATATTTATAAACAACCTTATTGATTAAATGCGGTATTTTGAATGATTTAATGTTGATTTTTTTACCCTCTACATCAAAGAGTTTTATTTTATTGCGATCACCGTTACCGAAAAGCTCCCCGGAAACATCAAAATTTTGGATCACATTAAGAATTTCACCTGTATTCTTTATTGTTTTAAAAAACTTAAGTCTTATAATCATTTGTATTCAATTTATAAAATCGACTTTTTAGTACTTATCTAATATTGTACTCCAAAACCCAATTACTTTTGGTTTATTTATTCCGTGACAACCAAACGGCAATTCATTATTTGTCAATTTTAGTGCCAGATCGGGTTTTCTGTCAATAGCAAAAAATACGGCTTCTTTATAATCCGGAATTCTAAAATTCACATCAAATTCAGGTGCTTTTATCGACCAGAAAACATCTTCGATTGCATAAATTTTCTTTTCCTTTTCATTTAAAAAATCAAAAATAAACTGCTGGTATTTTTTTGCTATTGCAAAATGAGGTGCAGTTTTACGCAATGAAAAACCACCGTTTCCGGCTTTAAAGAATATTTGTTCGCGATCGTTTTTCTTTTTCGACCTGAATTTTCTAACTACTTTATTAAAAAAATTCATTCCAAAAGATTTATGCGTGGTAGCGATCCATGGTGCTCCAATATAATCGTATCCTTTATTACACCATTTTAATAACTCATCTTTAAAAACAAAAGCATCAAGCTGGTAAATTAAAATATATTCAGAGTTCAGAAAAGTTTCATAAAATTCAGAACTTAACAGTAACTCATTATAACCGTCAATACTTGCAAAATAACGTTTAGAAAAACTGTGAGCCGTTATTCTGTTATCCATTTTAGAAAGATAACTATGGTCCAGGCCTTCCGGATGAACGATCACAATTTCATAATCTTTTAATACCTTAAGGCATTGCAGAAATGATTTTTCTTCTAATTCTCCAAAATATTCTTTATATACCGGAATAACAATTTTTACAAGACTTTTCATTGCTTAGTGCTTTTTTTCAATTTATTTCCTTTTACCATAAATGACCTGTTACCTTTTTATGATCAACTGCAAAACTAAGGCAAAAAAAGAAGAGAATGACTATACAAATTTAGATAATGGCAATAAATGTAAAAATTATGACTTTTTAGAATTTATCTTTTATTTAATTTTAATTGCTCTATTTTTGAATTGAAAAGCATAATATTCTTGTTTTTATTTGTTAAATACTCATATATAATATTTAATAAAATTCAAATTAACAATTTATTCTTTATAATTATGCAAATGTCCTGAGAGCACCTAAGACTTAAAAAAATTAGTGTATTTTTGCTCAAATTTTATTTCATTACAGGTTTTTAGTAGTATTTTATTACTATAAAAACTTTATTTAATTAACAAAACACTAAAGTCATCATTATTAAGTTATCAATACAATAATATCTAAAATAATGGGCAGGAAAATTAAATATTTCATTTTTTAAGACAGTAAGAAAAATAGCAAGGTAATTATGAGCAATATACCGCAGAAATACATTTCCTTAAATATTTTTTTCTATTTAAAGCAACTATTTACATATAATGGAATCTAGTATAAAAACACTTACCATAAAAAATTACTTTTTATGCAATTTTTCTTTTGCCCTAGATTTATGAACAATAATACTATTAATGAAACCAGGAAAGAAAATTGGATAAAAAACACTTCACCATTCTCCGTATTATAATAGCATTTTTATAAAAGCATATTAAAAAGGGCCTATCCATTGGCAAACAAGGCTTCTTTTATAAAACGGAATTAAGCTGGTGGAAACAAAATAATTAAAGCATACAATGAAAATAACGAAAAGAATAAAATATTATTTTAGAAGAATCAGAAAGATAAGGAAACTTATAAAAGAGAATTCTAAAATAGACGTTATACCTTTAGAAAAACAAAACAGAACACCTTTATTATTTAAACCATCAGCAACACCGAAGGTTTCTATAATAATACCATTTTATAATGAAGAAAATTATACCTGGAATTGTCTTTCATTTTTAAATAAAAATCTTACCGATGAAATTTCTTTTGAAATTTTACTGATTGACGATAACAGTACTGAAGAAAATGATCTCGCTCAAATTGAAGGAATTAATGTGCATAGAAACACAGAAAATCTGGGATTTTTAAAAAACATTAATAAAGGTATTCAATTAGCCAAAGGTGAATATATTTATATCTTAAACAACGATACCGAAGTTCAGGAAAATTTTCTAACAGAATTATTTTATGTATTCGATAATTTTAAAAATGTTGGCGCTGTTGGTTCTAAATTAATCAATGCCGATAAAAGTATTCAGGAAGCAGGTTCTGTTATAATGAAAGACTTAAAAATTAGACAAATCGCAAAACGTAAAAAAGTTTTTTACCCTGAGATAAATTACATTGCAAAAGTTGATTATTGCTCAGGATGCAGTCTATTATTTAAAAAATTAGACGACAATGGTACTATTAACTTATTTGACGAGCAATTTGCGCCTGCCTATTTTGAAGAAACTGACTTTTGCTTTAGTCTAAAACATATTCAGAATAAGGAAGTATACTATACTCCTTTCTCTGAAGTCTTACATTATAATGGTGTGAGTTATAATGCCAATAACAATGAAGAATCTCAGAATAAAAAAGCGGCACTTTTTAAAACCAACGAAAATAAATTTAAACTTAAATGGAGTAAAGAACTTCAGCAAATAAAAGCAACAACTATTGAAGACCGGATTCAGGAAAAATATGATCATAAATCGATTGTGTTTTTTACTGAAATAATTCCGGAACATGACAGAGACTCCGGTTCTAATAGATTAAAGGAAATAATAACGGCTTTTTTAGAAATGGATTATCATGTGACTATAATATGTCAACATGTTTACATGATTAATCCGTATATTTCTTTTTATCAAAAAATGGGCGTAAACGTATTTTACGAACATAAAAAATATACCGGTTATACGAAATATATAAAAAATCAAAAACTAAATTCATCTATTGTATGGTTTTACGGCCCTACAGAGTTCATGAAACATTATTGCGCTGCAAAAAGATTATTGCCAAAAGCAAAATTGATTTATGATATGGTAGACATTCATCATTTAAGGTATAAAAGAGCAATAGAACTGGAACCGAAGATTTCATTTTGGAAAAAATATTTAAAATACAAAAGACTTGAATACAGATCATCAAAATTGGCAGATCATGTAATCACGATTTCTGATTTTGAAGAAAATTATATGAAATCAATCTGTAAGGAAAGTAAAATTATTACTATTTCAAATATTCATTATCCTAAGATTAATATTGAAGATACGCTGCCATTTGAAGACAGAAAAGATATCTTATTTATTGGTTCTACGCACACACCAAATATTGATGCTTTGTATTATCTCTACAATGAGATTATGCCTAAAATCTGGGAAGAATTGCCGGAATTAAAAGTTAATATTATCGGAAACGTAAATACCGCTATAAATGACCTGAATCATCCAAATTTTATTTTTCATGGATTCGTTCCTGATATTGATGATTTTTTTAAATCTAATAAATTAATGATTGCGCCTTTACGTTATGGAGCTGGTGTAAAAGGAAAAATTGGACAAAGTTTTGAATATTATTTACCTTTAGTATCTTCTTCTGTTGGAACCGAAGGAATGAAAATAATGCATAATGAAAATGCTCTTATCGCTGATGAAGCGGAAGATTTTGCACTAAACGTGATAAAACTTTATTCCGATAAAGAGTTATGGACAGTACTTCAAAAAAATTCTGATAAAAGTTTACAGCCTTTTTCTAAAGATAAACTCAAGGAGCAAATTTTAAATATTATATCTAAATAAAGAAATTCATAAATATGAATTTCTTTATTTAGACATTAAACAAAAAAGACCAGATACAGCGCTTTATAATTTTAGCAAAATCCAGGTTTCCTTCAAAAATTACTATTGCCTTTGTATGTATTTTTTGATAAGGATTTTTATTCTCAAAATTTTAGATCTTTAAAAATCTCACATGAAGTTTATATTTTAGAGCTTTATGAATGGGATTAGAAAAAATGCGATATCATTAATTATGATTTTCATCGTACAAGCAATATCTTTGTATTGAAAAAAAGATACTGCTTTAACTCCAGAACCTTTTAATCAAATCATATCAGGAACTTTCCTGAGCTAATTACAAAAGATATAGTCCGGAAAACCGGATAAAACAATATTTAATTTATGAGTCAGGATATCAATACCGAAATACATAACGCCTACGAAATCATTAAAGAAGGCGGAATCATACTTTATCCAACTGATACCGTTTGGGGAATTGGCTGCGACGCTACAAATCCTGAAGCAGTTGCCAAAATATACAAACTCAAACAACGTGCAGAAACACAAAGTATGATTGTTTTGATGAATGGCGAAAAAATGATGTATAATGTATTTAAAAATATTCCTGAAGTTGCGTGGCAAATTCTTGATTTATCTGAAAAACCAACAACTTTAATTCTGGACGAGCCTAGAAATGTTGCCAAAAACATTATTGCCGGTGACAATTCTCTTGCGGTTCGAATCGTAAAAGAGCCTTTTTGCTTTAAATTATTAGAGCGAATGAAAAAGCCTTTGGTTTCTACATCGGCAAATATTTCGGGGCAGCCCACTCCTATCGCTTTCAAGGATATTAATCCGGAAATTATCAAAGGAGTTGATTATGTCGTAAAACTAAATCAGGATAAAATTGCAGGAAAACCTTCAACGATCATCAAATTAACGAATGATTCGCAGGTAAAAGTGATAAGAAAATAATTTTTCATCGAATAGATTTTAGGTTCCGAATTGGTTTTTCTGAGCCAATCATACATAAAAAAAAGAGACTGTTTATTATAAACAGTCTCTTTTAAAATTTTACTAAAAAAGTATTAACTACTCATTTGAGTATATTCGTTTATTAAAAAACTTAAATAACCCCAATCAGTAGAGTTTTTAGGATATTTTTTCATGAACTCTGCGTTGTCTCCAAAAAGAAAATCATAATTGTCTTCAAAATCATCTTTATGAAGCCATATTACTTTATCGCCCTTTTTTATATAAAAAGATTTAGTAACTCCACCTCCTAATTGCATACCGCCTACTCCAAATCCTGAAGTTTCTTTTGCAACTGGATCGTGATAAACAGCTATAACTGAATCAAAATCAGGATTGATAACTTGCATCAAAAACTCTTTATCATCTTTTTTGTTTTTTAATGAAACCGTTTGATTAACAAAGTGAATGTGCTCGTTTGTTGTACTTTTATCTAGTTTTTTTGTACCTATATTTCTAATATTAGTCATGTACTTGTTTACTTTCATCCCTTTTTCAAAATTACTAGGAAAAACGTACATTTCTTTAACATCTTCTGCTTTAAAAGTTTCTTCTTTTTTAGTCACACTATCTTTTAATGATATTGCGTAGATTTGGCCTTTTTTAGTATCAATATCTTTGCAATATCCTTTGTGTATTGCACCATCTTTGAGTACTACGGTAGATATTTTTTTAGATGAAGGCCCTGAAAACCCTTCATTAAAAAGATACATTTCCATTTTTTTAACGTCTTCCTTAGAATACTTAATTTTTTCCTGTGCTAAAGACAATAAGCTTGAAAAGCACAACATTAGCGATAAAACTTTAAATTTCATTTGTTTTTGGATTAATTGTTTGAATGCAAAAATATACAAATTATCCAATTAACAATTAAATATCAAAAAACAATTGTTAATAGTTTTTAACATAAAAGTATTAAGAATTATCCACGAATTATTAAACTTTCCCATCAAACACTTTTACCCTGAATTCAAATACTTTTCAAACTCTCAATCAACCAATCAATATCTTCTTTGGTATTGTAATGACTAAATGAAATCCTGAGATTTGGTAATTTCAAATCAGCCTCAGAAAGCATTTCTTTTAAAACGTGAGAAGGTTTTATACTTCCTGACTGGCATGCGCTTCCTCTGGAAACGGCAATACCTTTCATATCTAAACTAAACAGCAACATCGAAGTTTTATCTTCAGAAAAAGGCAAAATAATATTGATAATATTGTAGAAATCTTCTTTTTTCCCGTTGATTCTAAATCCCGGAAAATGAATTTCGAGCTGATCAATAAGATATGTTTTTAAGTCCGAAATGTAATTTCTTTCTTCATCTAAATTCTCGTAAGAAATAGCCAATGCTTTTGCCATTCCCGCAATTTGATGTACCGCTTCGGTTCCTGCGCGAAGTCCCTTTTCCTGTTCCCCTCCAAAAATTAAAGGCTGCAAACCCGAATTTTTACGAACAAATGCAAAACCAACTCCTTTTGGTCCGTGAAATTTGTGTGCACTCGCTAAAATAAAATCAACGGAGGTTTTTTGAAGGTCAATTTCCGTTTTCCCAACAGACTGAACCGTATCGGAATGAAATAAGACATTATATTGTTTACAAATAACACCAACCCTGTCAAGATCTAAAATCGTTCCTGTTTCGTTGTTTACATGCATTAAACTCACTATTGTCTTTTTATCTTCAGACAATAAATTAGACAAATGCGTTAAATCGATACTTCCGTCATGATTTACTTTTACATAATCAACCTGAATACCAAACTCAGCTTCTAATACCAAAACGGTATGCAAAACAGCATGATGCTCTATTTTGGTCGTAATAATACGTTCTACTTTCAGGTTTTTTACGGCAGAACGAAGAATCCAATTATCAGCTTCGGTTCCTCCGGAAGTAAAAATAATTTCCTGTGCAGAACAATTTAAATGTTTGGCAATACTTTTTCTGGAAAGCTCCAGAATAGTTTTTCCGTTTCGCCCAAAACTATGGGTAGAAGACGGATTACCAAAATCTTCGGCCATAACTTTGGTTATTTCCTGAATAACTTCAGGTCGCATGGCTGTTGTAGAGGCGTTGTCTAGATATACTTTTTTCATCACTGCAAAGTTAAGAAATATCAATTGTGAATTCTTAAATATCATTTGCCAAATTTTTCACTATTTTTGAACCCAAATAAAATTATGATGAGAAAATATGCAAGCCTACTGTTATTCGCACTTTTATTGAATGGTTGCGATGATGGTGATATAACTGTTGACCAAATAGATTTTGAAACTCTGACAGCAAGTAGTTGTACAGCTGAAAATCTTTTAGTTTATAAACTTAAAAGCCAGGAATCTTTAATATTACAATTGCCTGAAGATACTTTTACAGAAGATGCAACAGCAGTAGATGATCCCGATATTTTTAATATTGACAGTAATGGTAATGGAAGCTACAGATTAGTTTACAGAGGCTATGACGGAACTATTGCAGGAACTGATATTTGCAATTTGATACCACCTGTTACACCAAGAGTAATTGATGAATGGTATGCAAAATCAGGAAGAATAGAAATTACAACCTCTCCTACTGTTACCTCAAATACAACTACTAACAGTACTACAATTACCGGATACAACCACAACATTGTTATCAAAAATGTTACTTATGCTGTTAATGGTGTTGACGTAACTGTACCTGAAATAAAATTTGGAGATTTTGCAACAACAATTGAAAACTCGCTCGATTTAGCTTTTGTTGCTGAGAATGCGGATCGATGTACATCCGGACAAATTTATAATTTTATCACTTCTGGAGCAGCATTGACAATTGATGATGTAGATGCCTCTTTAATTCAAAATAGTGCAACTCCTCTAAATGCACCAAGAACGGCTGTAATAAGTTCTACAACCAATAAGCTTTTATACCGGGTTTATAACAGTACTTTAAGCAAGGATTATTTTTGTAAAACTACTACGCCAACCACACCAACTTTAAGAGAAACATGGGCAGGAGTTGATGGTGTTGCAAATGTAAGCGGCTATATAGAAGTGACTACAACTACCGGTGGATCAAACGTATTTAATCATACAGTTGTGCTTAAAAATGTAACGCTTGCAAAAGGAAACAGTAAGTTTAAATTAGGAGATAGTTTTACACTTGGAACATTCTCTACTATAGCTACACCGTAATTAATTTACATTTAATTTCAAGATATTAGATTTTATTTTTCTTACAAAAAAGCGTCCGTTTTTCTTTCTAATTCACATTGAAATTAGGTTTGAAAAACGGACGCTTTTTTATGCCTTTTTTTGAGCTTTTTTAAAACTTAAAAAATATTTATTTATTGTTTTGCCTAAAATAAACTTCTGTTGCTCCTAAGCCATATTTTTGATAATTGGCATCCTGAAAATCCAATCCGTCATAACGGCCTAATAAAAAATCAAGTTCAGCTTTAAGAATTCCTTCGCCAACTCCGTGAATAAAAACAATTTTTGGAATACGGTTTCTGATGGCAAATTCAATATGTCTTTTTGCTGTTTCCGTTTGCAAAGTCAGGATATCATAATTTGACATTCCGCGTTTATTCGGAACTAGTTTTTCGATGTGCAAATCAAATTCAGGAGCTGCAATTTCGCGCTTGTCTTTCTTTTCTTTTACAAAACTTCTTGCTTTTGGCTCTGTTTTCTCTTTTGTAATTTCATCTATATCAATTCTTTTGATAGAATTCATTAAATTACTGGAATCTTGTATTTTAAGCAATTCGTTGACAAAAAATGTCATCGTAAAACCATCTTCGGTTTCAATCAAAACTTCATTGTTTTTAACCGAAATTACAGTTCCGTTTATAGCCTCGTCTAAAACCGAAACTTTATCTCCTTTATTCAGCATCCTGTTCTTCTTTTTCTTGATTTTTACTTGGCGTCTTTGCACTCAGCTGCATCATTCCATACATAAAAACTGCAATCGCAATTACCGTAATGTAGATATTTTTTTCTACTGAAACCTGCTCATATAATGCAACAGAAATGGCAAGAATCATTATTAAAATTTTAAAAGCTTTCATTTTTTTAAGTATAAGAATTCAAAAGTATGAAACTTTAAAATACCAGTTCTCACCTCTTGAAATGTTATTGAATATTTTTTTGTAAAATTGTAAAAAATCATCCCTTTGAATTTAGAGAAATATATGCTGCCTTGTTTGTTCAAAACGCTGTTCGGAATTGAGTGTCTCGGCTGTGGTTTTCAGCGCGCTTTATTCCTACTTTTTAAAGGCGATTTTTTTGCTGGTTTTAAAATGTATCCGGCAATTTTTACCTCTCTTTTATTTTTAGGATTTGGCGTTTTTTATCTTTTAAATAAATCAAAAAACAATCAAAAACTTCTTTGGGTTTCAGCTACCATAAATGGCTTATTTATGATTGTTGGATATTACTTTAAACACTTTTATTTTTGATTTTTAAGGCAACAATTATTTCTTAATCTGATTCAGAATATCGTTCATCATTTCGATTTGTACCTTCTGAATTTCGATTAATTCCTGTTGCTGATGCATAATCAAATGATCAATTTTATCGTGAATCATTCTTATTTCTAATTCAGATTTCAGGTTGATCATGTAATCTTTTTTGGCACGTGTACGGTCTTTTTCTTCCTGACGATTTTGGCTCATCATAATTACCGGAGCCTGCAATGCGGCAATACAGGATAAAATCAAATTCAGTAAAATAAACGGATACGGATCAAAACCTTTATTAACCAAAATGTACACATTTGAAGCAATCCAGATTACAATAAAAAGCAAAAATGAAATGATAAAAGTCCAGCTTCCGCCAAAGTCTGCCACTTTATCGGCTATTTTTTGTCCAAAACTTCTCGTCTCTTCTTCATCTTCAACAATACTTACAATCGATTTATCCTCTTTTAAAGATTCAATGACATTTTTTTCAAGGTCTGAAAGTGCTCCAATTTCAGTAGATAAATAGTTTGAAACGTATTTCTGGCGATATGAATTTAGCTCTTTTACGGCAATAAAATCGTCATCACAAAAAGCAGGATGGTCCTTAATAATAAGTCCTAAAATGGGATCGTGAATAGATTTTCCTGAAACTTTTTCTTTTGCAGGAAAAGACAGGTTAGAAATAGAACTTTTAAAAGTAGGATCGTTTTTCATTTTCAATTTGTTTTACAGGCGAATTTACGCATTTAACTTCTTAAGAATCATATAAAATATTGTGTCCTAAAATCCTTTTATTTATCACAAATACAATCCTCAAAACAAAATTTCTTTAAGTAATTCGTGCCTTTATTTACAAAAAACACCTTACTTTTAGCGTTTCAAATTTATCCATTCAATTTTTATAATTGTGTCAAAAAATCTCATCATACAAAATATAAAGGCCTTAAAAAGCCATTCTAATATAAATTACGGGATCAAAACTAAAACAGAAGATTTTACCGAAAAGCTTTTCTATACCCTTTTTGATTCGAATGCAGCTCTGGACGAAAGTATCGATGAACTCGAAATATGCTTTAAAGAAATTGCTGTTTTGGCCTGCAAAAAACCAGACACTTTATGTGGATCAATGTGGGACCGCTTTCTTGAAAAACTGCCCGGAGTTTTAGAAAAATTAAACCAGGATGCTGAATATATTTTAGAAAATGATCCGGCATCAAACAGTATCGATGAAGTTTATTTGGGATATCCCGGATTTTATGCCATTGCTATTTACAGATTGAGCCATGAATTATATCTTCTTGATTTATTATTATTTTCCAGATTAATGAGCGAATATGCCCATAGAATTACCGGAACTGATATTCATGCCGGAGCGCAAATTGCTTCTCCGTTTTTTATTGATCACGCTACCGGAATTGTTATTGGAGAAACTACCGTAATCGAAAAACATGTGAAAATTTATCAGGGCGTAACGCTTGGGGCTTTGAGCGTGAGCAAGGAAATGAAAAATGCAAAACGTCATCCTACAGTAGAAAAAAATGTTTGCATTTATGCCAATGCCACTATTTTGGGAGGACAAACCATTATTGGCAAAAATAGCATTATTGGCGGAAATGCATGGGTCACAAAATCTATTCCCGAAGGTTCTATCGTTATGAACACTACTACAACTGAAATTAAAATTAAAGAAATAAAATAATGGGTCCACAGAAATTGCTAAACCTAATTGGAAATACACCATTGATGGAAACAGTCAATTTGGTTAAAAATAAAAACGTAAAACTTTTACTGAAGCTTGAAGGAAATAATCCGGGCGGAAGCGTAAAAGACAGAGCGGCTTATAATATGATTGCGTCAGCCCTTGAAAGAGGCGACATTAAAAAAGGAGATAAATTAATTGAAGCAACAAGCGGAAATACAGGAATTGCCCTGGCAATGATCGCACAATTGTTTCAAATCGAGATTGAATTGATTTTGCCGGAAGATTCTACAAAAGAACGAACTCAAACCATGCGAGCGTATGGCGCTACAGTGATTTTAACGCCTGCTAGCGAAGGAATTATTGGTTCTCGTGACTATGCCGACAAAAAAGTGGCAGAAGGCGGTTATATCATGCTAAATCAGTTTGCGAATGATGACAACTGGAAAGCGCATTATAAAACTACCGGTCCGGAAATTTGGAATGATACTGAAGGAACTGTTACACACTTTGTTTCTGCAATGGGAACAACGGGAACTATTATTGGAACTTCGACTTATTTAAAAGAAAAAAATCCTGCCATACAAATCATAGGCGCACAGCCAAGCGACGGATCTCAAATTCCAGGAATTCGCAAATGGCCGCAGGAATATTTGCCTAAAATTTTTGACGCTTCAAAAGTAGATTCTGTTGTAGACGTAAGCGAGGAAGAAGCAAGAGAAATGACTAAAAGATTAGCACTCGAAGAAGGCGTTTTTGCAGGAATGAGCAGCGGTGGTTCTGTGGCCGTTGCCCTTAAAATTGCCGAAGAATTAGAATCAGGCGTTATTGTAGCCATAATTTGCGATCGTGGTGATCGTTATTTATCTTCGGATTTATTTGATTAAGAAGCTGTTAAGTTTCTAAAATACTAAGGTTTGATTCAGAAATAAATAAAAAACTCAGAAGTTTTAGACTTTCTTTTACGCAACCATTTGTGAATCAAGGCATCTAAATAATAAAACTAACCATAAAATCACTAACCATGAAAAAATTGAGTTTTATTATATTTACTTTTTGTTTATTATTTGCTTCTTGCAATAATGACAATGATGATAATGTTTTACAAGAGGAAGGTTCTCAAAAACTCGAAAAGATGTATAACGAACTTATTACAGGTTCATTAGTCAATTCTCAACCTTGTACAGATCCAAAAGAATGGGCTTTTACCGCTGTTAATTTGAGCGCTTGTGGTTCTGATGCCAGATTTATAGTATATTCAAAAAAAATTAATACAGCCGCTTTTCTTGATAAAGTAAAAAAATATCAGGAAGCCAAAATAGCATTTGATACTAAATGGAAAATAGTTTCAGTTTGTGATATAATAAAGACGCCAACCGGAGTTGATTGTGTTGATGGAAAACCTACATTGACTTACAACCACGTCATTTATTAGAATAAGTACGTTTTTAAGATTCTAAGGTATTAAGTTTTTTTTACAGATTTTTGTTAGATGATAAATCTCAGCTTTCCGACAAATATAATCTTAGTACCTTAGCAACTTAGAATCTCAGTACCTGTTCAAAAAAATGCTTACAAAATCAAATTTCAAAGAATGGTTTAACCGTTATAAATATGCCGAATTAGCGAGTACAAGTGCCGCACTTACAACTTCGCTTTTTAGCAAAATCTACAGCGGATTAACAACCGCTTATTTGATTACGTTTGCAGAATATTTGGCTTTTTATGGTGTCATTTTATTTTCTTCTTATAGAAAATTAAAGCTGAAAAATAAACTTCTCCATAAAAAAACAACTTCTGGAGATATCCTTTCTTTAGTAAAAAACCTAATATTAGAATTTGGATATCCGGCAATTTTAGACTTTTTAGTAGTTCGTCCGTTTTGCATGTATTGGATGCCCATTTTATGTGGAAATTATTTTTTCGGAATTATTCTGGGAAAAATTACAGCTGATTCTTGTTTTTATTTTTTTACAATAATCAATTATGAAATTATAAAGAGAAGGGGGAATTAAATTTCGAATACAATTTTAAATTCAGCTCCTTTGTTTTTTCCTTCGCTCGAAGCACTCAGTTCGCCTTTGTTTCTTTCGATGATTTTTTTACATAAATACAAACCAATTCCTGTCGAAGTTTCTTTTGCGGTTCCTAATCGGCTCATTTTGGTAAATTTCTTAAACAATTCATCAATCTGATCCTTATCAAAACCAATACCTTTATCCGTAACGGTAATAATTACTTTTTCATCTTCAACAAACATTCTAACCTTAATTTCACTATCAAAATAAGAAAATTTAATAGCGTTACTTATAAGGTTAACCAAAACCTGAACCAGCAAACCTTCGTCAATTCGGAGTTTAGCTTCTGTTAAATCTAAGCTTAAATCTAGTTTTATATTTTTATCAATCAGTCTTTGCTCAACCTGTTCATTAATAAAAGGTATAATACCAGTAAAGTTTACAATTTTAGCTTCCTGATTTATTTTCGCAACCTGATCCTGTTCGTTCAGTAATTTAATAAAATTATCAATATATCTAAATTGTAAATCTGTCGATTCACAAATTAAATCAGCCAGATCCCTGATAGATTCAGATGGATTTTCATCTATGATCAATTTTGCCAAACCTTGAGGATTTCCGGCAAAATTCTTTAAATCATGCGAAAGCATATAAATCAAATCTTGTTTTTCATTTATAAAACTTTCAGATTCATAAATAGATTCCTGGATATTACACATTAACAAACCTGCTTCGTCCGTATATTCAGTTGGTAAAACAGATAACCTTCTGTCGTTTCTATAATCATTTAAAGATTTTGAAGCAACTGCAATAGGTTTTATCAATTGATTTAAAATCAACAACGTTATTAAAGTAGCCAATAAAGTCATTATTAAAGAAAATACTAAAACAGAAGTAGGAGAAATATCAGTATTATAATAAAGTACAAAAAATAAAATTCCGATTAAAGGAATATGAATACCAATAAATGCCACAAATAAAAATTTGAACGCATAGCTTTTTTTTAAAAAGCTAATTTGTGAAAGATGGTGATACAACTTCATAAAAAAATAACAATACAATAGATTAAAAAAGCAGCATTTGGGATTTTGCAAAAACAAAGTTACCTTTTAAACGGGACTAAACTTAATAAATTGATAAAATTGATAAAATATTTTGAAAATTAAATTTATAAAAGTTTACAAACCCTTATTTTTGCGCTATGGGAAGAAAAAATACAGACAAAGTTGTCTTTCACCAAATTCAGGTTCTTGATGCCGGGGCAAAAGGAGTATCAGTAGCAAAAGCTCCTGACGGAAAAGTAATATTTATTCCGAATGTAGTTCCGGGAGATGTGGTTGACGTTCAAACTTTCAAAAAAAGAAAAGCCTATTATGAAGGCAAAGCAGTAAAATTTCACGAATTATCAGAACATCGCATTGAGCCAATTTGCGATCATTTTGGAGTTTGTGGAGGATGCAAATGGCAAAATATGAAATACAGCCAACAACTGTATTACAAACAAAACGAAGTAAAAAATCACTTACAACGTATTGGAAAAGTTGAACTTCCTGAATTCGAAACTATTTTGGGTTCAGACAAACAGTTTTTTTACAGAAATAAAATGGAATTTTCGTTTTCGAACGCTCGTTGGTTAACCGAAAAAGAAATTGGCAGTACCGAAGATTTAGGAAACAGAAATGCATTAGGATTTCATATTCCGAAAATGTGGGATAAAATTCTTGATATTCAAAAATGCTATTTGCAGGAAGATCCGTCAAATGCAATTAGAAACGAAATCAGGGATTTTGCGAACGAGCATAATTTATCCTTTTTTAATCCGAGAGAGCAATCCGGATTATTAAGAACTTTTATGATTCGTACCGCTTCGACTGGAGAAATCATGGTGTTGATTCAGTTTTACGAAAATGACAAGAAAAACCGTGAATTGATTTTAGACCATTTATACGAGAAATTTCCACAAATTACATCGTTGCAATATGTCGTGAATTCAAAACAAAACGATACAATCTACGATCAGGATATTAAACTATATAAAGGCAGAGATTATATCCTTGAAGAAATGGAAGGGTTAAAGTTCAGCATTAATGCTAAATCATTTTACCAGACCAACTCTGACCAGGCTTATGAATTATACAAAATAACCCGCGATTTCGCCGGACTTACGGGCGATGAAACTGTTTATGACTTATATACAGGAACGGGAACTATTGCACAATTCGTTTCTAAAAAAGCTAAAAAAGTAATTGGTGTAGAAAGTGTTCCTGAAGCTATTTTAGACGCTAAGGCCAATGCAGAACGCAATAATATTACGAATTGTGAGTTTTTTGTTGGAGATATGAAAGTCGTTTTTAACGAAAGTTTCATTGCAACACACGGAAAACCAGACGTTATTATTACAGATCCACCGAGAGATGGTATGCACGCCGCGGTTATTGATCAGATTTTAAAAATTGCTCCTAAAAAAGTAGTTTATGTAAGCTGTAACTCTGCAACGCAAGCACGCGATTTAGCTTTGATGGACGAAAAATACAAAGTAACACGCGTTCGACCAGTTGATATGTTTCCGCAAACGCATCATGTTGAAAATGTTGTACTTTTAGAACTTCGATAACAAAAATTATAAATGAAAAAAATAATAGCTTTTTTATTACTCTTTGCTTTTGGATTATCAGGTTGCGAGAAAGATGATATTTGCGATGCAAATACACCAACTACTCCCCGATTAATAATTTCGTTTTACGATATTAATAATCCAACGGTAAAGAAAAAAGTAACACGATTAAAAGTAACTGGCGTAGGGGCACCTGAAGGAATTATTTTTAATGAAAGTGCACTCGAAGATGAGAAATACATTACCAGTAGCGACTCCATTGGTATTCCGTTAAGAACAGATCTTGACACAGTAACCTATAATTTTATTTTGAATTATGGAAACGCCAATGCTTCTCTTGTAAATACTGATGTAATAAAATTTGATTATTCACGCCAAACTGCTTACGTATCAAGAGCTTGTGGCTTTAAAACCATTTTTCAGCTAAACAGCCAAACACCTTTTACACAAACAGATCCTGACGGTGGATTATGGATGCAGGATATTGACGCAATAAATAAAAATATTGAATTCGAAGATGAAACACACCTTAAAGTATATTTTTAGTACTTGTCTATTGTTTTCAATGTTTTTGGTTCACTCCCAAGAAACAACTGTAACAAAAGATAGCCTTCAGGTTAAGCCAAAGGCTAAAACTAAACCTGCTGTTCAGGCAACAAAAACGGACAGTATTATTGTTCCTCCAAAAACAGATCGTTATGGCCTGCGTGTTGGGGTTGATTTGTATAAACTTACACGTGGTTTATATGACAAGGATTATAAAGGAATTGAAATTGTAGGTGATTTTCGTTTAACAAAAAAGTACTTTTTAGCTGCAGAGCTTGGTTTTGAAGATAAAACCACTGATGATGACAGACTAAACTCTACTGCTACAGGAACCTATGTTAAAGGAGGTTTTGATTATAATTTGTACGATAACTGGCTTGACATGGAAAATGTTATAAGCATTGGCCTACGTGGTGGTTTTAGTACATTTAGCCAGCAATTAAACAGTTATAAAATCTATAATGCAAACCCATATTGGGGAGAACAGCCTGCAATTGTTTCCGGGCAAAAATACGACGGACTTACTGCTGGATGGCTGGAAGTTGCTGCCGGTTTAAAAGCGAAAGTTTTTAATAATGTATTCGTAGGTTTTGGCGTTCAGTTGAAGCTTTTGGTAGCCAATTCAAAACCTGATGGTTTTGATAACTTGTATATTCCTGGTTTTAACCGTACTTATGATGGAAATTTCGGAATTGGTTTTAATTATACCGTTTCATACTTTATTCCTATTTACAAGAAAAAAGTAATTATACCGGAAATCAAAAAAGCTGCTCCTAAAAAATAATAGCTTCTTTTATAAATAAAAATGCCACGAATCTTAATTCGTGGCATTTTTATTTATATCTAAATTTTAAGACAACTGAAAATCAACAGCTGCTTTAGAATGTATTATAGCGCTATCAAAAATCGGAACATTTAGATCTTTAGGCTTAATGACCAATGGGATTTCGGTACAACCCAAAATAATTCCTTCAGCTCCTCTTCTCATTAATTCATTTGCAATCTCTAAATACCGTTTTTTCGTTTCCGGAGTTACAAGGCCTTTTCCCAGTTCTTCGAAGATTGTTGTATGAATAAAATCTTTATCATCTTGATTCTCCGGAATAATAGCTTCAATTCCTTTTGCTATTAATTTATCTTTAAAGAAATCCAGGTCCATCGTAAATTTTGTCCCCAGCAAACCTACCTTTTTCAATCCTTGTTTTTGAATTTCAACAGCCGTTGCCGTTGCAATATGAATAACCGGTAATTCAATAGCTTCTTCAAGTCGGTCAGCAATAAAATGCATTGTATTCGCACATAAAACTATTGCCGTCGCTCCGCCTTGTTTCAAAAATTGGCAGCCTTTTAAAAGCATATTAAAAGTAGAATCCCAATCGTTGTTTTCGTTATTCTTTTTAATATCAGCATAATTAAAAGAGTAAAGCAAACATTCTGAAAAGTTAAGTTCTCCCAACCTATCGTTTACACCCTGATTTATAAGTTTGTAATAATCAGCTGTAGAAACCCAGCTAATTCCACCAATAAGTCCAATTATCTTCATAAATAACTATTTTTTAAATATCCCCTAATTATTTTTAACGCAGAGAACGCAAAGGTTTTTCGAAGACATCACTCCTATTTAAGTTATGTTTACAAAATCTAAGTCCGCAAAGCTTTGTGTAAATATTTTTTGATTCAGATTTTAAAAAAATTTAAGCAAATACACGCAGCTAATTATCGAAATTTTAATCTGTTAAAATCTGCGTGAAATAAACCTTTATAATCTTGTAATCTGTGACTAATTAAATTATCCGATTTCTCTAATTCCTTTTATAAAAATCCATTTCATAAAAAGCTTTTCACCATCTTTCGTTTTTACCGCCTGAAATTTAGGAGATATTAATGTAGCAATAATAAATGCTGTCATCGGAATCCATATTCCCGTTAATCCTGTATAAGACGCTACTAAAAATCTACCTAAAATAAATAGAATCGCGAAACATCCTAATTGATATAAAAAAGCTCTTACTTGTAGTTTTGACATTTTTTTCTTTTTGAGGTTCAGAGGAGCAAAGGTTTTCTTTGCAACTTTAAAGTCTTGTAATTTTGAACTATTAGTTACTTGCAGTTTTATTTTTTTGAGGTTCAAAACGACAAAGATATTTCCTTTGCAACTTTGAACCACTGAGCCTTTGTACCTATTCAGAAATTTGAAATTTCGTTCTCTTACTTCCTTCGTACATTTCGTATTTTACCAAACGAGCTTCAAGGCTTGCGTTAAAAAGCTTAATTTTTCTTGATGGTTTTAATCCCACAAATTTTAAGGCTTCAAGATTTGCTGTAATAAACCAGGCGTTTGTTCCCGGATAACTTTTCTTTAAAGTATCTCCAATATTTTTGTAGAATTCTTCCATGTGAATATCCAAACGCTCATCATAAGGCGGATTAAAAACCATGTGAAGTTTTCCTTCAACCGCTTTTTCGGTATCAAAAAAGTTATTTTCTTCAATCGAAATATAATCTTCTAAATTCGCATTCTTGATATTGTCTTTGGCTTTGTTTACAGCACTTGGCGCTTTATCAAAACCTTTTATTGTATAATGAAATTCTTTTGTTTTTTTCATCAGGCTGTTTACAATCTGCTCGAACAAATCATTATCCCAGTCTTTCCATTTTTCGAAAGCAAATTCTTTTCTGTTAATGTTTGCCGGAATATTGCAGGCAATCATTGCAGCTTCGGCAAGAAAAGTTCCAGATCCGCACATTGGGTCCAAAAAGTGACTTTGACCTTCCCAACCTGACAATAATAAAATTCCAGCAGCCAAAACTTCGTTGATTGGTGCAATATTGGTAGCCGTTCTGTAACCACGCTGGTGTAGTGAATTCCCGGAAGTATCTAAAGCAACTGAAACCTGATCTTTATCAATATGAACATTGATTCTTAAATCCGGAAAAGCTTTATCTATACTCGGGCGTTGTCCGGTTCTTTCTCTAAACTGGTCAACAATTGCATCTTTACACTTTTGAGAAACAAACTCAGAGTGATTAAAATAAGTCGAATGCACTGTTGCATCAATCACAAAAGTTTGGTTTGCATTCAATAATTTAGACCAGTTTACCCCAGAAATTCCTTTATATAAAGCCTGCTCGTTATTTGCTCTAAAAGAGTAAATTGGTTTTAAAACCTTCAGAGCAGTTCGCAACGATAAATTGGCTTTGTACATAAAACCTTTATCGCCTTTAAAGCTTACCATTCTTACTCCTTTTTCGACATCCTGCGCACCAAGATCACGTAATTCCTTTTCTAATATTTCTTCAAAACCAAAAAAACATTTGGCTATCATTCTAAAATTTTCTTCCATCTTTATTTTTGTTTAAAAAAATGACTCCAATCACAGACACAACTAACGTTTATTCAGGTATGATCGCGAAATAGTTATTTTTCGGCAAAAATACACTAAATTTGCGGTACTTTGAATTAATTGAAATAGAATAAATGTCTGAAGCACCCAACTCATCAACACCTAATCAGGATCGTAACACCGAAAACTGGTTCACTTCATGGTTTGATACTCCGTATTATCACATTCTTTATAAAGACCGAAATTACAGAGAAGCCCAGATTTTTATGGATAATCTTACGCATTATCTAAATTTACCTGAAAAAGCAAAAGTACTTGACCTGGCCTGCGGAAAAGGACGCCATTCTATTTACTTAAACCAACTTGGTTTTAATGTTTTAGGAGCCGATTTATCTGAAAACAGTATCGCCGAAGCCAGCAAAAACAGCAACGAAACCCTGCATTTTAAAGTGCACGATATGCGCGAACCTTTTGAAGAAAAGTTCGACGCTATCTTTAATTTATTTACCAGTTTTGGTTATTTCGAAAGCGACGATGATAATCTGACAACCTTAAAAGCCATTAAAGATAGTTTATCTGAATATGGTTTTGCCGTTATCGATTTTATGAATGTGGCCCAGGTAATTGAAACTTTGGTTCCTGAAGAAAATAAAATTGTTGACGGAATCGATTTTAAAATAAAAAGATACGTTGAAGACGGACATATTTTGAAAGAAATAGATTTTGAAGACCAGGGCCGAAAATATCATTTTACCGAAAAAGTAAAAGCATTAACGCTAAAAGATTTTGAAGAATTAATGGCCGAAGCCGGCATTTTCTTATTGGATATTTTTGGAGATTATAAACTCAAAAAATTCCACAAAACCGAAAGCGAAAGATTAATCATGATTTTTAAATAGGTTTAATTGTTTAACTGTTAATTTGTTTAATCGTTTCAAGAACAAAAAAACAATTACCCGATTAACCGATTAAACAAATCAACGATTACACCAAACGAAATGAATTATTTACTACCCTTATTTTCTGTACTTTTAGGATATAGTGTGGCTTTGTTTATAAAACCAAACAACAAAACCAATTTAAAATTACTACTGGCTTTTAGCGGTTCATTTTTGTTGTCATTGACTGTAATGCATTTGTTACCTGAAGTTTACAAATCTCATAATCATAAAATAGGTTTATTTATTATGATCGGAATTTTATTTCAGATCATTCTTGAGTTTTTCTCTAAAGGAGCAGAACACGGGCACGTTCACGGACATGCAAAAATGTCTCAGATTCCGTGGTTACTTTTTATAAGTTTGTGTATTCATGCCTTTTTAGAAGGTTTTCCAGTAAGTCATCATCACGATTTAGCCATCGGAATTGCCATTCATCATTTGCCAATTGCCGTGATTTTAACCACATTTTTCATCAATGCCGATTTAAACAAAAAAGCCATTTTTGCCTTTATGCTTACGTTTGCCATCATGACACCCCTTGGCACAATTGCTTCTGAATACATGCGTTTTTTAAACGATTATTATACCGAAATTACAGCGATCGTAATCGGAATATTATTTCACATTTCATCAACCATTATTTTCGAAAGCAGCGAAGGACACAAATTCAACATTGCTAAAGTTTCCATGATCGTTCTCGGAATTCTATTGGCATTCTTTTTATAATCTGGGCGTGACCACATTTACAAAAGGCGCTATTTAACAAACCGCTTATGTGCGCCTTTCGCAAATCCGGTCGGGCTATCCGCATTACTTCGGTAATTTGCTCCTATCCCTCACGCAAAAAAAAGTTTCAGGTTTCAGGTTTCAGGTTTACAATATCAACATTCACAATTCACAATTCACAATTCACAATTATTCATAACTCACAATTAATTTCCAGTTCTCTTTTTCTCCTCCTGATTTCCAAAAGCACGCTCTTTTACATTGATTTTTTTGTTTCCAAAATTATAAACTACAGATAAACGCACAAATCGATTGCTTTCTTTTTGATCATAAACCTGTTTTACACCATTTACAACCGATGTAAAATCTTTTAAATAAGAAGTATTAAAAATATCATTTGCCAAAAATGCTATTTGCATTGTTTTATTAAACAAATCCTGTTTAAAACCAATATCAAAACTCGACGTGTATCCAACTTCATATAAACCACTTTTAAAAGGCGTACTGTACGCAAAATCAATTTGCAATTTTGTGGTTTTTCCTAATATAAATGTATTATTTGTCGAAAGATCAATTTGAATGCTATTTGATGGTTCCGCATTAATGTCTTTAATAAATGCTGTTTTTGCTCCTAAAAAGTACAATGAATTTTCACTTGACCACCAATCTGCAAAGCTGGCCGAATAGGTTTCACCAATACCGTAATTTAAGTTTTTAAAGTAATTTTCACGCGTTACGATCTGCGTATTCGTTTCCGGGTTTGAGGTAAATAAAACGCCGTAACCGTTTGTAACTAAATTTACAAAAACACTCGTTCTCAAAATTTCTTTATACGAATGCGCAAACTCAAAATTATCGCTGAATGAAGGTCTTAAAAACGGATTTCCTTCAGAATAACTATTACTATTGATATAAATTCTAAACGGATTCAATAGATCAAAACGAGGTCTGTTGATTCTTTTTCCATAATTTAAACTAAAAGTATTATTGTCATTTTTCTTGTAAGAAGCATAAAATGTTGGAAATAACTTTAAATAATTGTTTACCGTTTCCTGATTCATTGTTTCAGAAAAACCGTTTGTCTGCGTGTTTTCCAATCGTAGTCCCATTTGGAAACTCCATTTTTCTCCGAATTTTTTATCGCCATTAATATACAAAGCCTGATTATTTTCGGTGTATCTAAATCGGTTAGATTGTGCAGGATCTAATTCCGGAGTTTCTGTAATCGTATTATAATAAAGTACATCGCTTGTACTATTCGTAAAACTCATTTTTGCACCGTAAGATAAATTTAACACTTGAAACGGATGTTCCATATCAGCCTTAAAACTCCAGTTATCAATATCCTGATTTGAAATATTTCTTCCCGACTGATTTACATCAACAAAAATCATATCTGGCGTGTAATTATTAGCTACAAAGTTTCTGTCGAAATTTGAACTGTAATTAAAATAATCCACATCAACAGATAATTTTCTTTTTAAAGAATCTAGTTTGGTAATTAAATGCGCATTATACGTTTGATTTTTTGATCCTTTATCTGTAAAACTATTATTAAGCGTAACATTATATAATTGATTTTGAGCATTGTAATTATCAATTCTAATATCCGATTTAAAATCAGGATTATTTCTGTCGTTTAAATATTGAAAACCAATAGTCGTACGTTCAGAAAGATCATAATCTAGAGCCAGTTTTCCGGAAAGGTTTTCTGTTTTTACTTTTGTCGCACTGTACATATGTGAAAGTCCGTCAGGAAAATACATTTTTAAATCGTCAGTTGCATTCAGATAACCCGTTTTTGCATTAACGCTGGCCGAAAATCTAAACTTGTTTTTATTGTAAAAAAAGTTATCTCTCAAAGTATAAATACTATATTTATTTTGATCGTAAGAAACTGTAGTTGTGTTTTTCCAGGAATCCCGAACACCTTTTTTCATTATAATATTAATTAATCCACCCATTCCTTCTGCGTCATATTTTGCCGGCGGATTGCTGATAACTTCAATGTTTTTAATATCACTGGCCGAAATCGATTTTAAAAAATTATTTAGTTCCTCACCCGCTAACTCAATCATTCTTCCATCAATCATAACGCGGGAAATTCCTTTTCCCAAAATATTGATCGCATTATTTTGTACCACAACGCCCGGCGCCGTATTAATAGCGCTCAAGGCATCGCCACCAACTGTTGTTACATTATTTTCGAGATTGTAAACCAAACGATCTGTTTTTTGTTCGACTGTTTTCTTTTTAGATTGAATAACAACTTCTCCTAAATTGGTTGCGGTTTCTTTCAAAATAATAATTCCTAAATCAGTATCTTTTTCTATTGAAATTTCTTTTTCGTAATCGGAAAATCCCAAAAGGCTGATTCCTATTCTGTAAGAACCTTTTTTAAGATTGATTTCAAAAGAACCATCTTGCTTCGTTGTCGTTCCATCAATAATTTTTCCTTCAGAATTTGATATTGAAACATCTGCCCATTCTAATGGTGTTGCTTCATTCGTTATTTTTCCTTTTATTTTAAATGATTGTGCTAAACAAAATAAAGGCAATAATAAAAAGATAAAGAGGTTTGCTTTTTTCATGATTTCTAATTTTTAAACTTGTTCGATTAATTTGAAGCAAAGTTGCCTTAGAAATTTTCCCTATGCGACCGACAAAAAAAAGTCGAACCAATTTCTACTAAGGAAATTGGTTCGACTTTATTGGGCACGAAGTACGACTTTTTACAAACTACTTATTATAAAGCATTTCGATAAGCTGTAGGCGTTAAATTGGTGTATTTTTTGAATGAAGTATTAAACGAAGATTTTGAATTAAAACCAACCTCGTATAAAATTTCTAAAACAGTAAGCTGACTTTTAGACTGATCTTTTAAAATATGCATTGCTTTTTGAATGCGATATTCATTTACAAAATCAAAAAAGTGCTGATCCATTTGATGATTGATCAAAACAGATAAATCCCGAACCGGAATATCAATTTGATTTGCCAATTCCTGAATCGTAAGCGACGGATCCAGAAAAGGTTCTTTATCAGTCATATATTGTTTTAATTTCGAAATTTGACTGCTAGTTGCATCATTTTGAACATTTGACGGAACAGATTTATCTTCAACTTCCGGCAGAATCTCTTTTGTAAGCTTTAATTTAGAATTAACTCCTCTAAAAAGCTCAGGATGATTGAGCGCTTTCATTATAAACCAGCACGTTATAAACAAAGCGATGCTTCCTACAAGTACATTTGCCCAAAGAAATATTTCTCTGAATCCGCTGTAACGCAATAAATTTTTTAATGCCACAATTGAATGTGCGGTAAGAAAAACACAAGTTATTTGAAAAAGCCATTTATAAGTTGTAGTACTCGGATTTGCGTAATTTTCTAAATAAATATCGCGGTACTTTTTTAAAATTAAAAAAACACTGACAATGTAAAATGCATATTGAAATTCAATTATAATCTGGATAAAATAAATCTCTGGCAATTGATTGAGCGTTGAAGCAAAACTATCCCGGTCTGTTTCCAGGTTTAAATAAATTCTCGGAATAAAAACTAAATTGACAACTATAAAAGGTAGTGCATGAACTAAATGTTTCCATTGTAATCGAAAATCAGAATAACACACTGCCAATACAAAAAGGTAAAACAAAGGCATTCCAAATAAACATGCAGTTGACCTGAAAATTTCCCAATTAAACTCGGTTCGCGTTACAGCCTCAATAAAAAATCCGCTCAGATCGATGGCAGAGAAAATAAAAAACCAGGCAAATAATCTGTTTGCCAATTTATTTTCGGTTTTAACCGTTAATAAAAAAAAAGCCAGCAGTAAAGAAACAAAAACAGAGATCCGGCCAATCCCTTGCAGTAAATCTAATTTATCCATTCTCTTTTATTAATTAACAAATATAATATTTTAGTTCTTTTAACAAGATTCTAAAACTCCTTTCATTAAAAGAAAAGTCAACAAAAAAAGATTCAAAATCTTTATGAGTTTGACTTATACTTTTTCCTGATTTGGAATAAAAAAGTTTAATTTTGGAGGATAACTATTTCGACAAAAAATGACATTTACTAAAACCACAGAACAAGCATCAAAATACGAACATTTAGAAAAAATGTCGGTTCATGAATTGCTTACCAATATTAATAATGAAGACAAAACAGTTCCTGATGCTGTTGAAAAAGCCATACCACAAATTGAAGCTTTAGTAGCGCAAGTTGTGGCGAAACTAAAACTTGGCGGCAAAATATTTTATATCGGAGCCGGAACATCCGGACGTTTAGGCGTTGTTGATGCTTCAGAATGCCCTCCTACTTTTGGCGTTCCGTTTGATTTGGTTAACGGAATTATCGCCGGCGGCGACACCGCCATTCGTCGTGCTGTAGAAAATGCGGAAGACAATGCAACGCAAGCGTGGATCGATTTACAGGCTCATAATATTGGTGCAAATGATGTTGTAATTGGGATCGCTGCTTCCGGAACTACGCCTTATGTTATTGGCGGTTTAGAAACCTGCAATCAAAATAATATCCTGACGGGATGTATTACGAACAATGCAGGAAGTCCGTTGGCTTTAACAGCACAATTTCCTATTGAAGTTGTGGTTGGTCCTGAATTTGTTACCGGAAGTTCACGAATGAAAGCCGGAACTGCACAGAAATTGGTTTTAAATATGATTTCGACTGCGGCGATGATTCAACTTGGGAAAGTAAAAGGAAATAAAATGGTTGATATGCAATTAAGCAATATAAAACTGGTTGATCGGGGTGTGAAAATGATTATGGGAGAAATTCCGGTTTCATATGAAGAAGCTTCTGAATTATTAAAAAAATATGGCAGCGTTAGAAATGCTGTTGATAATTATACTGCATAAAAAGGTTTTTTTTCGAAATTTGCGATATGGTTTAACCGCAAAGTTCGCAAAGTCTAACGCACAATCTTTGTAAAAGTTTTAAACTTTGACAAACATGAGTTCGTAAAGTTTTTAAAACCTGAAACTAAAGAACTTGAAACCTGAAACTTTAAAAAACCTGAAACAAAAAAAATGGCAACAAATAAAGAATTATTAGGAAAAGGAATTAAATATTTATCAGGTTCATTGCCTCTTTTGTTTATCGGACCTTCATTGATTTATAATGCATTTATGAATCAACACACCAACTGGCATTATCTGGTTTTAGGAATTGGAATTATTGCCTGTTTAAGTGCTATGTTTTTGATTTTTTATGGATTGAAAATTATTATGAAAGGTTTGTTTAATGACTAATTTGTATCTATCCTAAAAAATATAAATGAAAAACATACTATTTTTTTTTCTATTACTATTCAGCAATTTTTCAATTGCACAAAAAAACATATTTACAAATCCTGACAATAAACCAAATTGTGGACTTATGAAAAACGGAACGTTTTTAAGTACTCAATATAGTTTTAAGGAATATCATATGGTAGTAAAAAACGGTATTCAAACAGAATACAATGAAAACGGACAATATATCAGATCTAAAATGGAATTCTTAAATGAATGTGAATATAAAACAACAATTTTAGAAGTCACAATTCCTAATTATTTTGCTAAGAGAGGAGATATTTTAACAACAAAAATTTTGCAAACTCAAGGTCAAAATATAAAAATCAGAAGTATTATGTTTGGAAAAGAATATGAATTTGTTTTCATTAAGATGAAAGAGCTTGGTAAAAAACACAAATAGTTAACTGTAGATAATAATATATATTTTCTTCCAGCTATTATAAAATATAAAAACATTCATGGAAAGTCTAATTCACATTCAGAAAACCTTTGATAAAGTCATTTATATTGACAAAAAAATAAACAATCGGGAGTTTGAAGATTGTGTTTTTAAAAACTGTGATTTCTCGAACAGTAATTTCGCCTACAATACTTTTTTAGATTGCGAATTCATCGATTGTAATTTATCGATGACGAGTTTGTTTAGTACGAGTTTAAAAAATGTAACTTTTAAAAATTGTAAGCTTTTGGGAATTGCTTTTAACGAATGTGACGATTTCTTGTTTCAGGTTTATTTTGAAGAAACGGCTTTAGATTATGCTATTTTTTCGAACAAAAAAATGCCTAAAACCAAATTTATCAATTGTTCTGTGCGAGAAGTTACTTTTATTGGAACCAATTTGACGAGCTCGGTTTTTGATAATTGTGATTTAGATGGAGCTATATTTAATGATACACAATTGGCTTCAGTAGATTTTAGAACAGCTTATAATTATAAAATTGATCCGGAATTTAATCCGATGAGAAAAGCGCAATTTTCGAATCAGGGAATTGTGGGCCTTTTAGACAAATATGATATTAAAATTGTTTAAAGAAAACAACACGAATTTCACAAATTTGCACGAATTGTTTTTAGCCAAAGAGATCAATTAATTTGTGACAATTCCATAAAATTAGTGACAAAAAAAACAATAATGAAAGCAACTGAATCTTATTTGGAAAGTGCTAAAAAGCAGTTTTTGTATTATAAAATGCTGGGCGAAAAATCCATCGATCAATTAGAACCGGAACAACTTTTCGTTTCTGTAAATGAAGACACTAATAGTATTGCCACAATTATAAAGCACATTTCGGGCAATATGTTGTCGAGATGGACAGACTTTTTAACTTCTGATGGTGAGAAAGAATGGCGTAATCGTGATGCCGAATTTGAAAATGATTTACAATCAAAAGAAGAAGTTTTACAAGTTTGGAACAAAGGCTGGAATGTATTTCTCGATACTTTAGATAGTTTAAAACCGGAACAGCTTTCAGATATTATTTATATCAGAAATGAAGGTCACACGGTTATTGAAGCTATAAATCGTCAATTGGCACATTATCCGTATCATATTGGACAAATTGTTTTTTATGCTAAACAATTGAAAAGCAGTTCCTGGGATAGTTTATCGATTCCGAAGAATAAATCCGGAAATTACAATGCCGAAAAGTTTGCCAGAGAAAAAGAAATTAAGAACTTTACCGATGATGAATTAAAAAGGTTGAAATGATCGTTTTGTCTGTCTGAGCGTCCCGAAGTTTCGGGAGAAATCCTTTTTATTTTTTCTTTAGAATAAAAGATTGAAATGGAAAGCAGGAAACAGCTCCTAAAAAAACAACTTATTTAAAATGAAAAAAATTATATTCTTCTTACCTCTACTTGCCTTAGTATCTTGTTATGATGCACAACACGATTGCAAAGATTTTAAAAATGGAAAATTCAAGTTTGAATTTGAAGTAAACGGTGTAAAAAAAACGACTGTTTTTGAACGAAAAGATGATATCGAAATTGAAACTTTTGAAGGAAAAACAGATACTTCAACCGTTCGTTGGGTAAGCGATTGCGAATATGTTCTGCAAAAAAAACATCCAAAAAATATGGCCGAAGAAAAAGCAATTGGAATGAAAATTTTAACTACTTCTAAGGATTCTTATACTTTTGAGTTTGGAATGGTTGGTTCTGAAGAAAAACAACACGGAACGGTTACTAAAATGGAGTAATCTGCTTTGCGCTAAATTATAATATAGAAAGTTCCAAATTTGGGACTTTTTTTTATGTGCTTTTGCTACATAGACACTAAGACGCAAAGAAATAAAAACTTTGCACCTTTGTACCTTTGCTTCTTTGCACCATTATGCAAATAATTAAAGGTGTTTCTTTTACATTTCTATTTTAAATCTTACATTAGAACCTAAATCTAGCGCATGAAAAATACCATATCTCACAGGGTTGCTGACTTCTTAAAAGACTATCCGCCTTTTAGCTTTTTGCATCAAAAAGATCTTGAAAAATTATCGGAACAAATTTCAATTATTTATAAAGATAAAGATGCTATAGTATTTACAGAAAATGAAAAAACGCATGATTCATTTTATGTTGTGCATAAAGGTGCCGTAGCGCTTAGAAAAAGTACAAAAAATACTGTTCTTGATATGTGTGATGAGGGCGATATTTTTGGATTGCGACCGCTTTTGGCGCAAGAAAATTATATCATGGAAGCCGTGGCACATGAAGAAAGCATTTTATATGCAATTCCGATTGCTGTTTTTAAACCTTATGCTCTTGAAAACAGAACTGTAGGTAATTTTTTGATTGAAAGTTATGCTTCAAACACGAGAAATCCTTATTCAGATATTCATAAAGACAAATTGTATGGAGACGATTTAGGTCAGGAAAATTTGCTTTCGAATAAAGATTCATTTGATTTACAACCCATCAAATATTCCAAGAAAATTATCACTTGTACGCCATCTACAACTGCGAGAGATGTTGCTAAAATCATGAAAAAGAAAAAGGTTGGTGCCATATTAATTGTAGATGAAATGCTGCCAATTGGTATTATCACAGATAAAGATTTGCGCAATAAGATCGTTACCGGAGATTTTTCGATCCTGACTACGGCAGAAAGTATAATGACAAAACCAGTAATTACTTATCCTAAAAAAATGACGGTTACTGAGGCTCAAATGGCTATGATGAAAAGCAATATCAGCCATTTATGCTTAACAAAAGACGGAACAATTAATACCAAAGCGGTTGGAATTTTATCGAAACATGATGTAATGGTTGCGCTTGGAAATAATCCTGCTGTCTTGATAAAAGCTTTAAAAAGGGCTAAAAAAATCAAGGAAATTAAACCAATACGCGCCAGAATAATGCAGTTGCTTCAGGGATATTTGGATCAAAATATTCCGATGACTTTAATTGCTAAAATCATTACGGAATTAAACGAAGCTTGTACGACTCGTGTTATTGAAATGTCGATCGAAAAAATGAGCAGCCCGCCGCCTGTAAAATTCGCATGGCTGGCTTTGGGAAGTCAGGGAAGAAGTGAGCAAATGTTGCACACAGATCAGGATAATGCCATTATTTATGAAAATGTTTCTGAAGTTTTTAAAGACGAAACAAAAATATATTTTTTAAAATTTGCAGCGCTTGTCAATAAAGGCCTTTTTGAAATTGGTTATGATTATTGTCCTGCCGAAATGATGGCTTCGAACCCAAAATGGTGCATGAGCCTGAACGAATGGAAAGATCAGGTACATTACTGGATTACAAATCCCGGGAAAAATGAAGTTTTATTGTCGTTTATTTTCTTTGATTACAGTGTAACTTATGGAGATTCTGAAATTGCAAATGAACTTTCAGAATCTATTTTTGAGAGTGTAAAAGCAAACCCTATTTTTTATGTGCATTTAGTAAGTGGCGCTTTGCAAAGCCCTTCTCCAACAGGCTTTTTCAGGCAGTTTTTAGTAGAGCAAGACGGGGCAAATAAAGATAATTTTGATATTAAAAGACGTGCTTTAATGCCTTTGACAGATGCTGCACGTGTTTTGATTCTTTCACATTCTGTTAAAGCGATTAGCAATACTGCAGAACGATTTGAAAAATTAGCCGAGTTAGAACCCAACAACAGAGAATTGTATTTATCTTGTTCTTATTCGTTTAAAGCTTTACTCAAATTCAGAACCAAACAAGGTCTTTTGCATAATGATTCCGGGCAGTTTATTGCATTGGAAACTTTATCTAAAATGGAGAAAATAAAGCTTAAAAGGACTTTTAAAACCATTAAAGAACTTCAGGATTTGATTAGCGTAAGATTCAATATTTCAAACGTCGTGTAACTATGAGTCTATTTAATTTTTGGAAAAAAGAAGAGAATTTATTTGATGAAAATATTACTATTGAAGAAACGAGATTTGTAGTTTTAGATACTGAAACTACCGGTTTTGATTACGAAAATGACAGAATATTATGCATTGGCGCACTTGTTTTGCAAAATAATATAATATCGATTCAGGATAGTTTTGAGGTCTATATTCAGCAGGATCATTATGACAAATCGACTGCTCAAATTCACGGTATTTTGAAAGATTTCGTATTGAAACGCCCCAATGAAGCAGAAGCGTTACAACAGTTTTTAGTCTTTTTAGGAGATTCCGTTATTATTGCGCATCATACTATTTTTGACCTTACAATGATTAATAAAGCTTTAGAAAGAAATAGCCTGCCACAGCTTACAAACAAAACTTTAGATACCGCTCATTTATATAAAAAGACCTTGATAAAATCGCATTTGTTTGAAAGAAAAGATCATTATACCCTGGATGACCTTGCCGACAAATTTGATATTTCTAAAAAAGACAGGCATACTGCTTTGGGCGATGCTTATATTACAGCAATTGCTTTTTTAAAAATCGTAAAGAAATTAAAAGAAAAGAAACATCTTAATCTAAATCAGCTTTTTAAATAAGCTTAATTTGTTTTTAATGTATTTGAAAAATCGCTTTCTTTATTGAATAAGTAAATGGAATTATTTTTCAAACTTTTTTCGCTAAATGCTCTAAGAGAATCCGGTTTTCGATATATTTTTTTAGACGCATACCCATTCCTTTGCAAGTATATTGTACAAGGTGAATTTGATTTTACTTTCAAACTAAAATATCCGGCACTATCTGTTTTCGTTGTATTGCCGTTAATGTTAATATTTACGTTTTTAATTGGCCGTTCTGTGTCATAATCATAGACATATCCATAAAACTTATTATTAGTACAACTACAAAACAGTATTATTATAAAGATGAGTTGACTTTTCATATTGCCTTTTATTTTACATTAATAAAAGGTAAATATAGGTTTGGCTTTTAGAACCAGAAGTCCACAATAAAGTATAAAAATACAACTATAAGGCTTTTAACAATCAAGTCTTAATCTTATGATTACAAAAAAACGCTAAGATAATCTTAGCGTTTTTTTACTTTTTAATCTTCTATAAATAATCGGTACGGAAATACGTTTGACGATCTGTTTTTTAGATTTTTCATAAAACTTTCGCACAAATAGTCCCATTCAGTTACCGATAGATAATCTTTTTCGACTGAGTTTACTTTTAAATGAATATCTACTGTTCGGCTAAATCCTGCTTTTACAGAAATTTCTTTTCGAGTTCCTTTTTCTATTTTAACGTCGTTAATGCAATTTTTAAAATGATTAAATGCAAAAGCTTTAATATCTGCAAAAGTCACAATTCGGCCGCGTGTTAATAAAGCATTTCGATAAGCTAAAATACGGTCTTTGTTATTTTGTTTATTCGCACCTCCAACGGTATTTGTAACTAATATTGCCTGTTTGCTTACAAAATATAAATCATCTTTAGATTCTAAAGCTGTTCCTGCTTTAATATCGTTTCCTTCTTCTGCGCAGGTAGACCAATAATTTATGGCAAATGATTTTCCTGTCGATTCATCAATCTTAGGTTTAATCATTAAATAAGGATCATTATTTTTAGAGAAGCTGCTTTCTTTAGCCTGTTGTTCTACAGAGGCTAATAACTGACTGATTTCGATTAAAGAACTGCTCATAAAATCTTTTCCTAAACCGGCAAAAGATGAGCTTTCGTCTTTCAATAAATCTAAAACATTCTGAAGCAATTCAGATGCGCTTCTTGAATCGAACCTGGAAACACCTCCTGTTCTTAAAACCGCATTTCCTTCTTCTATAACTCCATCTTTAAATTCTTTTATTTCATAACGATTATTAAATCCGTCAACAACAGAATCTACATCCAGATAAATATTATTGTCGGTTTCAAGCGCGACATAAGATAAAAAGTTTCCTATTGTTTTGTTCAGGATATGTTTCTTTTTGTTAATTACCGGAAAACAGTTTGCCGTAAAAGAAACATTGTCAATTATCTGAGGAATTAATGATTCCGGAAAAACCAATTTCACCCAAATAACTTTCTTTCCGTTATTTTCTGTTATTTCTTCAAAATATTTATACTCTGCACTATATTCCTTAATTACTTTATGCTTTAATATTCCTTTTAGCGTGTAAAAATTGTCAAAATAAAACTCGTTAACTTCCTGCATCAACTCACTAAGGTGCGTGTAATTACGATTGATTATATTTTCGATATCAAGATTGTTCACCGGTACATTGTAGCCTTCTTTTACCTTAATTTCTGTAGTATCGTGAAAACATTTCATTTGCTTTAAATAGTAATGAAACATTTCTTTTTGATGGGTATTTTTAATATCAATGTATAGCATTAAATCTTCCAATTCTTCAACATTGGCATCATTCAATTCAATTCCCAAAAAAACCTGACCTGAAGGCAAAGAATGGCGATAATCTCTTACTGCATCTTTATAAAAAAGATTAGAAACTTCATATAGATTTCTTTCATAAGCTATATACTTCACTTCGCAGGAAGATAATTTTACTTCCAGCGTAGGCGAAAGAGCAATTTCTTTGGTAATTGGCGCCAGTGGATTATAAATATTATGAATTCTCCTGTTTACCGTCATTTGGTTCTGCAGGGAAACTTTCATATTATTATCTATCGGCAAAGCATGCATGATGGCACGAGCCGGTTTTGCTCCGGCTGTAACTTCTGGAAACATAATTTCGAGAACTCTTTCAACCACACGTGTTTTCGAATCTTCAAGTTCATGCGCTACTTTTTCTAACTCATAAGATAAAGCATTTAACATCATTGAAACTACCGGATCAAAAGAAGTCTCCATTTCAACATCTGAAAAGCCCCACGATCTAGCCGCTCTTTTTAATACTCTGTCTTTTATTCGTTCTTGTCTCATTGTTTTATTTTTGTTGAAAGCTTGCTAAGTATATTTTTTATCGACTATAATCTTTTTCAATTATTTTTTTGATTCGAGATAGTCTTTACCATTAATTTTAATTTGATTATAATCAAAATAACAATCACTATCTCCTAAATAGCCAAACATTCCCCAATGCCCTCCGGTTGAAGAATAAGCAAATCCTGAAATTGTATAAATTGTATTTTTAGTTTTTACCAAAACGACATCCGTCTTAAGGAATTTATCAAACGGCACGATAAATATAAAATAATTATTCTTATTTTCAATATGCTCTTTTAATAAAGTATCTCTTATTATTTGGCCATCTCTTTTTAATTGAATATTTAAGTCTAATATCTTTTCGTAAGATTCTTTTTCTAAACTGAATGAAGGTTTTTCTGTAATATATTCTATGTTCATACATGCTGCTATATCATCATCTTGCCGTTCTCTGCTTGTAATCATTTGGTAATAAAACCAACTTATAATTAATAGAATTATTAAAAAACATAAAGCCATAATAATCAGGCAGCCTTTTGGTCCTTTTTTCATTATTTCATTTTTAGTTATTTAATCACTTCAAAAAACTTTTTATTATTAAAGTATCTGATTCATCTCTTAAAAAAAGAAAATAAGAACCGGGAGGATGATAATTATTTACTTTTATTAAAATGAGGCTATCTTTGTATCCCTTTTTTATAAAAATTAAATTAGAATTATTATCTATTTCTTTTTTTCTTTCTAATCTAAAGAAACCGTTTTTACCAGTTAAAACATACTTATTATCAGATTGGTTATTTGCAACTTTAACACCAATCAAAGGGTTCTTCATCTGATCATAAACATATCCTTCAAAATGATTTTTTAAAGGTTCTTTTATAAGAAATATATTTATCGCTAATAAGATAAGAAAAACAAAGAATGTTGCCAGAATAGAAATAAGAGATAATATAATACGAAATCTTTTTTTGTTTGTTCTATCAAAAATTATTAAGATTAATAAAGTTATAATTAGAATACTTAATATAATGAATATCAAAAAATTAAACCGATCAATTAAATACAAAATTTGTCTTAGATTATATTTTTGATTTATATCAGGATTAATTTTTATTAATACAAAAGAGAAAGTACTTAATATGAAAAGTAAAACATAATAAATTTTATCCCTTTTTGTATAAATAAAAAGAAGTAAAACTATAAGTAATAAAAATAATAATATCATTTAATGTTTGGCTTAATTTTGATTTCTTCAAAGCGTCTAACATTAAACGATTCAAATTTTCTTGATAGAATATTATTATTGATACTATTTATTATCATTCTTATAGGCTTTGCTGCTTATTAAATTTTGATGTTGCTTTACTGAATATAATGAAAACACAGCAATAACAGAACCAAGATATAATGCTATTAAAATAAATATAATTCCAATTTTTGATTTATTTAATATTTTAAATTTTATTCCAAAAAAAAGTTGCAGCAAAAACAGAAATGGGAATACAATAATTAAGAAAAAAAAGAATCCGTAGATAAGTGTTACTACATAACCACAAATACCCTGAAAATTCAAAGGGAAATCTGCATTATTAAAGTACTTATGGCTTTCCTGATAAAACTTGTAGGTTATCGTTAAAACGATAAAAAATAAGAAAGTTAAAATTTCAATCTTAAATATTCTATCCAAAAATCTTTTAAAAAAAAGACTGAATTCATTCATAACATATTTTATTTAATTCATAAAAGCAGCTATTGTAATTAAAAATATGTTGTGGTATTTATCGCAAAATCAGTTACTTTTCTTATGAATAAAGTATCCTACTATTTTCCCCAAATCTACATCCCGTATAATCCAGAAATCGTGATCATGAATTATGAATTTCATTCAATCTCTAAAATATTTTTTAAAGGTTTAGTTATTTCACCGTATTCCACTACCAAATATATTGTTGTTCCAAGCAAAAAAACAACAATTGTGCATACTAATTTAATTGCTATTGCATTTTTTTTATTAAAGTTCTTCTCTAAAAAATAATTTATGATAAAAAATAATACTGCCGCTATTAAACCTATAGGTATATAAACTCCTATTGCAAGAATATAATTATCATTAAATAGTCCAAAAATAAAACACGATATCAGAGGAAATATACATGATATAAAGAATAAAAATAATACGAATTTGATTTTATCATTCTTGCTCTTCTCCGGTTTTTAAATAATAATTAATCATCAAAAACAGCATAACTAACCCTAAAGGAATAGTTATATAAAACCTATAATTAAAGGAGAAGCCACCAACTAAATTTATCCAAATAAAAAAAGAAGTTGCTATTAGGATAATTAAAACATATAAAATGGCCAGACTGTATAATGCAACTTTAAGAAACCTCATTTAAAAAGAATTGGATTATTGAACTCATGAAATATCATATATAAAACATACCTATATACTACAGCAATAACCAAAACAATTAATATAAGTATTAAAAAAGCGAGCAATTGTTTATTCTTTACTTTTTTAATTAAAAAATAAATTATTAAAAATGAAAAAGTGGGTATTAATCCTTCAAGAAGTGTAATTTGAATTATAATAGCTACAAGTGATTTAAATTGGATACTTGAGAAATCAGATAAAAGATGATCTGAAATATACCAATACGTTATACCTATTGTAGAAATAATCAATATTAGAAAACAATAAAAAATTAGTTTATAATAATTTCGCATATTTTATTTTATAGGTCTTCTGCTATATTTACCAAAAAACTTCACCCATTCACCCACTGGTTTAACAAAAGGCAGTTCTTTGTTTTTATAAGTAATACGTGTTCACTAAGGTAAAAATCGGCTTGTGGCATCTTTTCTTTTTTTGGTTTGAAATTGAAAAAAAAACACTTAATAATAATATTGCTGATTTTTTATCATTTGTTAGGAGCAGTTTTTATTCTTCGATTTATTTTTAGGATTGCTTTATTTTTTCTTTTTTCAATAATTTTCCATCAATCGTAAAATAATATCTATAATCTTTATTTTCAGCATAAATTTCTTTTTTGTCAATACTTAAATATATTTCATGATAAATAAATGGAATAATAATTTTATTTTTCTGATTTATTACACCAGATTTATTCTTTTTTTTTGCAATAATTATTTCTTGATTTTGAATATCTAATTCGTCATTTTCAATTGGCACTACTATTTCATTTCGGTTATTAACAACACCATAAAAATTATTCTTTTTTACATAAATCACTCCTTTCGTTATACCAAAATAGTCATAATCATTCTCGAAGTCAATTATAAATTGCCCTTTGTCATTTAGTAGTCCGAATTTTTCTGTGTTTGGTAAATGTCTTTCTTTTCTATTTCCGTAATCATCTAACTCGTGTTCGGCTTTTGAAACCAAATAATAGCCGTCTGTGTTGTAAGAAGCGGAACAAAATTGAGGTTTCACAACATTTGTTCCATCTTTAAGATAATATCCTAAATACCCTGCATTTTTATCATTTAAAGGGAATAATTCGGGTACGGTTTGAGCATAAATTGAAAATTGAAATAATAATGCAAATAATGTAAAAGGTATTCTCATTGCTTATTTTCGTTTATAAATTACCTTATTTATACTTTTAACCAAATATCCGCAAAAGCTAAATGATTGTAAATTCTTAAATTAATATTTAAAATATTCCTGGCCTCTATAATGGACGATTTATCTTTTGAAAAATAACGTCTGGTATAATACTCTTACTTTTTATTACTTCCTGTATTTCTTTTGATGCATCATCAATTGTTACAATTAATTTACCGCTTTTTCCTTTATATTCTACAAAATAACGCAAAGTCCATCTTCTTTTTTTTATTTTTTCATCATAAAATCTATTTAGGGTAGTAGTAAACTTTAAACTCATCTAATTTATTGTTTGTATATTCTTTCTCTTTTTTCAAAACATACATTACTACCTTGGCTTCTTAAACAAAAGTGAATATTTATTTTGGACATTTCGATTAGTAAAAATTTTAATTAATTTACTAATTATTAGACCGACTAGAATTCCAATCAAAACATAAACTAAAGTTTTCATTAGGAAAAAATTCCATGAAATAATCTCAATCCCAAAGTCATCATCTAAAGGTGCCGTACCCGAATAACTTACACTAGAGTCGTATACAGAAAAAAGTATCCCCAATAATCCACCAATGATTAATAAATACTTCTTATTAATTGTTGTCATAATTATTAAATTTAGATAACAAAAATCTTACAGTTAAAGCAAATATTCCAAGTATCAGAATTAGCCTCAGATATTGTTCTAGAAAAACACCAATAATAACCTGCTTGGTTGTATAGCTACTCATGATGCAACTCTTGAATTAAAAACACCAATCTGCCCTAAAAAAACATTTATGGTTGCATATAATGATATAATTGACAATTTAATATTATTGCTAGTAATAAATTTACAGACAACATAAATAATGGGAAATATCAAAACAGTTATACTATTTATTATTATTTCTTGCAGAAATGAACAATCCATGCAATCTGGCGAAACTGCTTGTTCATATTTTTTCATAGTTATATATATTGCTATAAAGGAAATAATATTAATTATAATTTCCAGAAGTATATTTTTTTTAATACCCATATAATTATTATTGTTTTGTAGGTTCTTTACCTTTTTCAAAACATATATCCTTTATCATGCATTTCAAATAATAAAAGTTTGAATTACTTATTTTTGGAAATAATTAATAATAAACACTTTATCAAATTATTAATTGTTTATACCATCTATTTTATAAATAAAAAATAGGATTTATTTTTCAAAAAGAATTTCTTTTTCTCCTTCTTTCCCTAATATCTTCACAACCTTTACTATTTCAGCAGTAGAATCATCTATTTCGATGATAAACATTCCTGGCTTCTCTTTATATTTTCCTCTATAAATTAAAGTCCATTTTGCTTTTTTTGTTTCCTCATCATAAAATCTACTTACACTAGTAGTAATTACATTTAAGTCTGCTTTATTAACTTTCAAAAATTCTATAATATCAACAATTGCAATTTTAAAAGGTTTGTCATAATTAGTTTCTTTGATTAAGTTACCATTTTCATCAAATTCATACCAAATCCCCAAAACACATCCTATGTTTCCATATGTTATTCCTTTAGCACGTATACCTAAATTAATATAATAACCTTTAGATATAACAAACAATGAATTATTAGGTGTCTCCTCAGTAAAATAACCACTTTTAGCATTTCCATATTCAATTACTTTTGTTCCATCATTTAAACTATAAATATAATTTCCAGCCTTATCTTTATTTTTATCAAATCGTTTAATATTAAACGTTTCGTATTCACCTTGTACTAAATCATTATATTGGTGTTTTGTTTTGATTGAGTAATGCTTTATTTTCTCTATTTCATTTTCAGATTTGCAACTATAAATTGTAAAAGATAAGCATACAAATAATATTTTTTTCATTTATGCAAAAACTAAAATTTAAAATATTCCTGTCCTCTATCATGAACGATGCGTATATATTCTATTTCGCCTTCAGTCTGGCGATACATAATATTATAAAAATCTGCTTTTGATAGTTCTTCGTCATTATCAAAACCATTAAAAGTGGTAAAATAACCGTTTGATAAAGTAGTCACAAAACCATCTTCATGTTTGTTATTCATATCTGCATCATAATATTTAATGACAGGTAAATCTGCTGCCGTCCTTTTTAAATAATGTCTGACACTTTCATACCTTCTTTTACTTCTGCCCCCTCAATATTTAAAGATTTACTATAAGTTTTAAAAGGATAAATGAAATTTTGCGGTGCATCAGAGCCTGTGGTTAAATTCTTGTTTATTTCTTTAATGATGTCTTTATCATTATACAACTCACTGTAATCATTTCTTTTTCTTATTGCTTCTAATGTTTCTATACCCTTCGCTTGTTCAAGTTTTCCAATCTGGCCCAAAGGACTATCTAAATTAATAAAGAAATATGGAGTTCATCAATACTATTATCTTTCTCTGATTCAGAAACATAAATCCCTAAATTATCTCATATATATACAGTTGTATGATGTATTCTGCTGTATTTACCAAAAATCTTTATCCATTCGGTCACGGGTTTACCGAAAGGCGGTTCTTGTTTTTTATAAGTAATTGTATGTTCGCTAATATAAAAATCGGTTTCTGGCATAGACTCTTTTTTTGAGGATTGACATTGTATAAGCATACTGCTCAATATTAAAATTGCTAATTGTTTCATTTAAAATAATTAGCAATTTCCTGCGTTTTTTTATTGCTAATGGTACTTTGGGTGACCTGTTCCGCATATTCATACAACGTCGCACTTTGGAGTCTAAATATTAATTTTTCGTTAGCAATTGCCCATTTATTAATTGGTTCATTAGACCAATTCGTATTTTGGTAAGAAGGATGCAGCGTGTATTTGTTTATCACATATTTAGCAAGTTCTTCTCCTGTTGGGTCGCTGCCTGTCTTCCAAATATCCAAAATTCTCGTTGCGACATCTTTTACCGCTATTTTGGCAAGTTTAGAGGCCAGAGGATTAAGCGGATGATTGACAGCATCTTTAGCAAGTTGGGTGTGCGTTGGGTCTGTACCATAATTTTTATTACTGTTTTCTGTTTGTTCTATTTTTTCATCATCACCTGTAGACCCTAAAAGCAAGTTGAATCCTATATTATTAAACGTTGAAAAAGAGTCTCCTATAAAACTCAACCCCTATCTATTGATCTTCCTAACCAGCCGGTATATTATACAGCAGCTGCTTTGGTCTCAATGAAAGTTAAATAATTTTTATACATACTAAGTATTTCAGAAGTCTTCATGCCTTTATAAGTTGGATCTTGTTAAAGACGATTGGATTGCTTCCTAGTAGACAAATCTTCTAAGGTTTAAGTATAAAAATATTCCTTTTACATCTTATTCTTTGGGATAACTTAAAATTTTTTCAGAAATTATTTTCCCTGTTGTACCATCAATATTAAAATTTTTTGTATTGCTGTATTTATTTTCATTTATATAAATCATTATTTTATAAATTACAACTGAATCAATCTTATCTCTCATTACTTTAAACCAAGGACTCTTTTTTAGAATATCTATTTTATATTCTTCTTTCATTTTCTTGGCTAAATCATATATTGAAAATTTATAATCTTGATCATAATTGATTTCTTTTGTTAAATTGCCAATGTCATCATATTCTTTATAACTTCCTATACGAAAACTATAAAATTCTTCCCCTTTAGTTAGTAAGGACCTATTTTCATGAAAAACTTTTACAATTGTAAAAGGAGTATTCTTTTTTTCTATTCTTTCTATGTAACCTTGATTATTTGCACCTTTTAAATAATATGTTTCATCACCATTTTCTAAAATTAACAACCCTGTTTCAGGATTCGTGGGTAATTTTTCGAACTTACCTATATCAAAATGCTCCATATTCTTATTTGGATTTGTGGTTTGCGATTTGCAACCTATTATTGTAAATAGTAAAATTGCTAAAAATATTATATTTTTCATTTTACACTTTCTACAATCCACTACCCAATATATATATGTATAGGAATATTTTCGTAATAAAAAAAACAATCATCATTAAAAAAACAACCAAACTCTTTTGGGCTTATTTTTAAAGAATGCTGCTATAATACAAATCGGCATTTGGATTATTTCTAAAAATGCTCCATATATAAAGAATAAAAAAGTTGTTGTAGCAATTAAATTGGTTATTGAAGCATTTATTATGTGAGATTTGATAGAAATAATATAAAGTAAAAATAAAACAAATACTATTAAATTTATATATAGATTAATTTTCCAGAATAATTTCATTATATCTAATATTTAAGTTTGTCAAAAACATCTTTTGCTTTTTTTGTATATTCTCTACTTTTTTATAAATTTTATTTGTAGTACTCTCCTCTGCAGGTTTTGGATCTGGATCTGTTCTGTGAGTTATCATATCTTCTGGTTTCTTTATAACATGTCTTAATGCTTCTATGAAAATTGAAGAAATTTTCCTGTTTCGTCCTGAAAAAAGTTTACATATTTACACTTATCCTAAAATAGATTTTAATTTATTTAAGAAAAGAATACTTTGTGTGACTTGTAATTTGCTAATAAAAAACAAAAAATTACGTATGTTATATTAGTATCAAGTGCATTTTTAATGGTTCTTTACTTTATAAATAACAACGTTTATAAAGTGTATTAATAAGATTCTTTATACATAACTGATCCTTTATAAATACGTACGCTAGCAATAAAGTCATCAGAAATATTGTTTTTTTGTTTCTCAATAGCTTTGTCATATTTTACATCAAACTGTTTTGAAACCATAATCATTTTATTCAACGCTACCTTATCATAAGTGTTTTTTAAAAAGCGGTTACCAACAAGAATTTCATCTTCTCATTTTTGCTTTTCTTCTTTTTTAAATAGTAATCAATCATCAAAAAAAGCATAACTAATCCCAACGGAATAGAGATATAAAATCGATAATTAAATGAAAATTCAGTAACTAAATTTGTCCAACAGAAAAAGAAATTACAAATATTGCCATTAAATCATATAAAATGCTTATTCTGTTTAATAAACAAGTTTTATTCATTACTTTTTATCATAAGATTCTATAAATTTTTGATACAAACTACCCTGCTTTTCTTCGGTTTCAGCCAATCTAGTTGTCTTAAATAAAACATCACCGGTATTACCATTTATTACGTAACAATTGAGAATTCCAATTTGCGTATTATCATTGTAATAAATTTCATATAATGGTAATTTAGTTTTTTGAGAATCAATATAACGATTAACATTATCAGTTTTTTTTACATCCATAATGTCTAAATTATATTTATCCTTCATGTTTTTAGCCAAATCATTAATAGTTAGTTTATAATCCAAATCATAATTAATTTCTTTTATCAACTGTCCTTTTTCATCATAGTATTCCCATTTACCAATTGAAAAGTTGTAAAACTTACTCCCTACTATTTTTAAGGATTTATTAGATTCAAAAAAAACTTTAATAAGTTGAAATTTATTTTCTATAGATGTCTCTTCAATCTGAATAACATCGTTTAGATATAATATTTTAATCCTTAATTTATCATCTTTAAGATACAAATCTTTACCAGAAGAACTATATTTATCATCAACTTCTAAAACTTTATATTTACTTATATCAAAATATTCCATGGTGTTATTTTTCTCTGATGTATTTTCCTTTTTTTTTACTTGACTTTTACAACTAACTAAATTTAAAACTAAAATAACTAAAAATACTTTTCTCATAATTTACTTTAATTTAGATCTTATAATTTTCCATTGCCAATGCCATGTCGTTTTTCTTGCTGCTCCCATATAACTCATATAATTATCTGTAGCATTTGTTGCTCCAGTGCTGCCTCTAGGATATGTATATTTTCTTGAAGGTTTAAATGTACCATCATCATGCGTATGATCTAAGCCTAAACCATGAAGCCCCTCGTGGCTCAATGTTCTGTCATTTCTGTTTTTATATAAAATTAAATTTTTAGTGCCAATATCCTCAACTTGCCCAGCTGCATTATCATAAACAGCTTCACCTAATGTAAAAACAGTATAATGTTTGTTGTATATTGTATTACCTGGCATATTTAAAAAAGCCTTTCTGATTTCTTTAAAAAAATGTGGTATTACATCCGTTGAATTTATTCTATAATCTTCATTAAATGCACTAGTAGCAACATCATAAAACTTACCCCCTATTTGGAAATCAGAATTTGCGCTAAGATCTACAGTAAAATCATTACCACTAGGGTTCTTATCTATAAATTCGCCCTGAATTAATGATTGGTAGAGACAATTTTGTAAATTAATTTTTTCATTAACAGTAAAATTACCTTTAGCAATTACACCACTTTTATTTATATCAGTCAATATACTAACAAAAACAAACTTCTGCGTCTTTCTATTATTCACAGCAGGAGCTTTACCTACCGCAGGCGTATTTTTATTTGCTCCAACAATTATTTTACCAGCTAGTTTTCTTAATACCTTTTGTGTCGCAATTGGTTTTGATAAAGAATCCTTAGGATAAGCATATACTTTTATTTCTTGGTCAGTATTAAATTCGTCTATACATCTAATTTTTATAGTGGCTGGAGCCTCACGGTTTGCTCCAACAGCTTTGTCACTAATTAATACCGGGTTCGCATCAGTACCATCTTTACCATCAATAGTAAAATATTTTTCATTAAAAACTATCCTTATCTGATCTGGTGGATCTGTACCCTCAACATCTATAAGCATTCTAAGTTCTGCTTCAAATGGTGGTTTTGGCATTCCTGTTGCAACTGTAGTAGCATCACTAACAGATTTAGGAAATAGATTTAACCATGGTACATAGTATTTTTTTGCAGTTGTTGATTTTCTTACTATTACAATTTGTTTATATTCTTTTTGTAAAGCTTTGAATGCTTCTCCAGATTCAAAACTCGTGTTGGCATCTCGATGTGGAGCTTTTCCGTTTGGAGCTTCATAACCTCCTATAATACAAGCCTCATATGCTTTTTCAGTAGTAAGTGCGCCATCATCTATTCGTAACCAGTCAAAACCAAACTCCCCATCGTAACCAGTCTGTTTGGTTCTAAATTCTACAACTACATCTGTAATTGTATTTACTGGTGCATTACCAGGAGCTCCAAAATATTTATTACCAGTAGCAGTATAAGAAGCTTTACCATTTACATTTGATACATATTTATCTGTAAAAATTTCAACCTCTTCATGTTGTTCAAAATTACCTTTAGAACTTCTATAAATTGTCATAATTTAATGTATATTAGTTTTCTCTCCGCTATTTATATGCATGTCTCCCTCTGAATGTATTTTTTTATCTTTTGTAACATTCATTTGATAATCCTCATGAACAGAAATCGATTTTTTTGATGTAGAATTTCGATTTCCTTCCACTATTTCGTGCAATTCTCCTGAAACATTTGTCATACTATCACCTCCAACACTAGTATTAAGCATCATTCCTACCATTGTAGTTTTATCTGCCCCGGCACTTTCAGTAATATTGGTTCCGGCAGTTACACTAATTTCCTGAGAAGCATTAAATTTAATATTTTGAGCATTTAGATTAATAGTATTGATAGCCGTAATATTTATATTTCCGCCCACAGTATCCAGTAGTATTTCATTACCGTTTTTATCAGCAATTAAAATACTTTCTTCTTCTGTAAATTTTATGATGTGCCCGCTTCGGGTATGAATCGCTTTTATATTATTCTGGCTGTCCGCATAACCACTTTTATCCTGTCCGTTGTATTGCGCTCCTATTACATAAGGATTCTGTACATTGTTGCCTTCAAAACCAACTAATACCTCTTCTCCTATTTCAGGAATAAAATAAAAACCTTTTCCTGCTCCTGAATGAGGCTGTATCATACGGATCCATTCGCTTACAGCACTGCCGCTTGCTCCGTAAAACTGTACTTTTACTCTTCCTAGTCCTTCAGGATCATTGTTTTCTTTTACCTGTGCCGGCTGGCTTTCTGCTTTGGCAAAAACATGCACATTGGTGTAATGCGGTGCCGCAACATCAGCAGGGATTGCTTTAAACTCACAAGAATAATTTCCGTGTACCTGAGAATGATGTATAACTTCAATGGCAATTAACTCATGTTGTACGGTTTGGTTTTGTATGGTAAA
>LMAJ01000017.1 GCA_001507425.1 Flavobacteriaceae bacterium CRH | reverse complement strand
ATCAGCTGCCAATTTTGCTTGACGTACTTCTTCATCCGCTTTAGCTTTTGCTTCAGTAGCTTGTTTTATTTTCAATGCTTCTGCATCCGCTTTAGCTTTTGCGTCTGCAGCTAGTTTTGCTTGTTGTGCTTCTGCATCTGCTTTCGCTTTTGCATCAGCTGCTAATTTTGCTTGACGTACTTCTTCATCTGCTTTAGCTTTTGCTTCAGTAGCTTGTTTTACTTTTAAAGCTTCTGCATCCGCTTTAGCTTTCGCATCAGCAACTAATTTTGCTTGTTGAGCTTCTGCTTCTTCTATTTTTTTAGCTTCAGCATCGGCTATTGCTTTAGCAGTTGCTTCAGCATCTGCTTTTACTTTCGCATCAGCAAGCAGTTTTTCTTGTAAAGCTTGCATATCTGCTTTGGCTTTCGCATCAGCTTCAAGTTTTGCTTGTTGTGCTTCTTGATCTGCTTTTACTTTAGCAGCAGCGGCAACTTTTGCTTGTTGTGCTTCTGCATCCGCTTTAGATTTTAGATTTTAGATTTTAGATTTTAGATTTTAGATTTTAGATTTTAGATTTTAGATTTTAGATTTTAGATTGAAGATTGAAGATTGTTGCCCAGTTTGTCCTCCTGAGCGGATTCGAAGGATTAAAAAACTTTACAATTAAAAAAATCCGTGATAATCCGTGTTTTCGCTTGCGAATCCGCGTCATCCGTGTCCAATTACACGCCTGTAAACGTTATTCAATCCTTCAAATCCGCTCAGGAAGAAATAAAATGGCAACAAAAAAACTTTACACTTAAATAAAAATCCGTAATAATCCGTGTTTTCGCTTGCGAATCCGCGTCATCCGTGTTCAATTACACGCCTGTAAACGTTAATCAATCCTTCGAATCCGCTCCGAAAGACATACGACTAGAATTGGAATTTGGAATTTAAAAATTGGAATTTACTATTCACCTGATTTGAATTTTGCAAACATCGGTTTGATATTTACAATTCCCCGGACATACTTCGCCCCTACCTTTGCCTTATCAATTTAAAAGATCGAAAAAATGAATTTATCAAACAACAAAATTTTAATAACGGGCGGTGCAACTGGTATCGGACTTGGACTTACCCAAAGATTTATTGAAGAAAACAATACCGTGATTATTTGCGGACGCAGAGAATCGGTTTTAAATGAAGTTAAAGCAAAATTCCCAACCGTAATTACAAAAGTATGCGACTTATCAGATGAAAAAGAGCGCATTGCACTTTACGAGTGGATTGCTGAAAACCATCCTGATTTAAATATTTTAATCAACAACGCAGGAATTCAGAAATGGGTTTCGGTAACCGATGCTGATTTCTACGAAAGTATGAAAACAGAACTTGCCACAAACATCGAAGCTCCATTACATTTAACTTCATTATTCATTAATCTAAAATCGCTTACAACGGTAATGAATGTAACTTCGGGACTGGCATTTTCGCCTTTTGCAAAAGTTCCGGTTTATTCAGCAACAAAAGCTTTTTTCCGTTCGTTTACGATTTCGCTTCGCCATTTATTGAAATCAAAAAATATTGAGGTGATCGAAATTATTCCACCGGCATTAAATACTGATCTTGGCGGAGCTGGTTTGCACAATGCACACCCAAGCGTGAGCGATTTTATCGTATCCATCTTTGAACAAATAAAAGAGGGAAAAGACGAACTTACTTTTGGAACCAGCGAAACAAGACTAAACGCAAGTGTTCCGGAATTAAAAGCTTCATTTAATGCACTTCACGGAAATTAACACTTTGTCTGAAATTTTCTAACACATAGAAACATAGCTTTTAGAAACGTAAAAAAGGCATTTCATTTATCTTAAATACACATAGCTATGAGTTAAGAAACTAGTTTCTTTTTTATACTCTTTTAAAAAATAAAAAAATCTATGTTTCTATGTGTTTAAATATATTTTCACATTGAAATCAAAATTAAAAAACAAATATAAAATGGCAGTAAATACAAAAATTGCTCTTGTTACCGGCGGTAGCAGAGGTTTAGGAAAAAATATGGCGATTGCAATTGCAAAAAAAGGAATCGACGTAATTATTACTTACAACAGTAAAAAAGAAGAAGCAGATTCAGTTGTAAAAGAAATCGAAAACTTAGGTCAAAAAGCAGCCGCGCTTCAACTAAATGTGGCAGATTCTAAAACTTTTAATGCTTTCTTCGAAGGTATTTCTTCAACTTTAAAAGATACTTTTAAAACTAACAAATTTGATTTTCTGGTAAACAATGCCGGAATCGGAATTCATAATTCTTTCATCGGAACAACTGAAGAAGAGTTTGATCAATTGACAAATATTCAATTTAAAGGCCCGTTTTTCCTGACCCAAAAAGCTTTGAATGTCATGAATGATGGTGGAGGAATTATCAATATTTCTACCGGTTTGGCAAGATTTTCATCTCCTGGTTATGCAGCTTATGCGTCTATGAAAGGTGCGATCGAAACCTTAACAAAATATCAGGCAAAAGAATTAGGCCAAAGACAAATTAAAGTAAATGTTGTCGCTCCGGGCGCCATAGAAACCGATTTTGGCGGCGGCGTTGTTCGTGATAATGAACAATTAAATAAAGGTTTAGCCTCAATAACAGCTTTAGGAAGAGTTGGTTTGCCAGACGATATTGGCGGTGTAGTTGCTTTTTTATGCACCGAAGATGCACGTTGGGTAAACGCACAACGTATTGAAGTTTCTGGCGGAATGAATTTGTAATTTTATATAATTCGTTTCTGATCGAATTATTCTGGAAAACAAAAACCCGACAAATTAAAATCTGTCGGGTTTATTATTTAAATATATTTTAATTTAATCTTTCTGAACTATGACATCAAAGCCTCCGTTTTTATCAAAGACAACATCATAAAACACGCCTTTTTTTTCTACGCCCACTTCATAAGTTGTTTTGTTTTTATCATTTACCACTACTGCAATTTCATGCACCGCTTTCGCCGGATAATTATTTTTAAGATAAGTCTGTGCTTTTGCAGGAAGCTGGCTCAACGGAATCTGCAATTCGTATGCTTTTAGATAGCCTAAATTATCATAAACCGCCAATCCTTTAGAATAATTTGAGACATCAAATTTTGCCTGGTACCTAATTTCATCATTATCATCTCCTCCATATTCCAACGACCAAACTGCTAATTTGTTGGGATATCCACGTTCAAAAGCATCTCTAACTTTTTGTGGCGGTGTTACCTTTTCTTTAGAAACAATACTTTTTTGTGCCATCAAAAAACTAGTACAAAAAAGAATAAAGGTAAAAATTATGTTCTTCATTACTTCTATAAATATTAAATTGAAACTTATTTAAAATAAGTACTAAAAATATTACTTTATAATGAATTGTAGAATAAACTATAACGTTATTTTTCTTTTACCTTAAATAAATGTTATACCCTGATTTTTAAAGGAATAAAAATATCAATTTCAAAAAAAAACACCTTATTATTGATTTTATAAGAAAAATAAAGCCTGCTGAAAATTATCTCAGCAGGCTCATTTTGAAATAAATGAATTAGTAAGCACCTTATTTCTATCTTTTATTTCTTTAATCGGTCAAATAACTCTCTTTTATACGTTATACCAATTGGTAATTTCTCTTTTTTTATATTAACAACTTCTTTATCAATTCCTTCGATTTTATCAACTGCAACAATATATGATTTATGTATGCGGATGAATTTTTTCTCCGGAAGACATTTTTCCAATTCTGTTGTTGTTATCGATGCCAGGTACGTTCTTTTGGTGGTGTGCAATTTCACATAATTACCAAAACTTTGCGCAAACAAAAGCTGATCGAGTTCAATATCAATAAAATATCCATCGACTTTTACACTTACTGAATTTACCGCAACTTCTTCTTCTTTTGTTTTTACATTTTCCGTCGCAAAAAAACGATCAATAGCTTTTAGAAATCTCGGAAAATAAATAGGTTTTAAGAGATAATCTATTACACCATAATCATAACTTTCTAAAGCAAATTCAGAATACGCCGTTGTTAAAATAGTTTTAGGATGCGTTGGAATAATCTTTAGCAATTCCATACCTGAAATCTCGGGCATATTAATATCCAAAAACATCAAATCGACTTTATTATCACGAAGATAATCCATTGCTTCAATGCCATTATAGCCTTGAAACACCAGCTCTAACTGCGGATTTTGTTTGATGTAATTCGCCAGCACATAATGCGCTGCCGGTTCATCATCTACAATTATGCATTTTTTTGGCTCTTTCATTCTACAAACTTTTTCAGTTGTAACTTCAAATCTACGATATAAGTGTTTTTATCTTCCTGAATATTCAATTTATATTCTTTTCCGTAAATCAGATTCAAACGTTCAATCGTGTTTTTTAAACCAATTTTAGTCGACACAACATCTGTTTTTTTGTTCGGAATTGAATTTACAACATGCAAATGCAACAACCCGTTTTCGACTGTGACGATGATTCTAACATAACATTTTTCAATCGCGCAGGTTCCGTGTTTAAAGGCATTCTCAATAAATGCAATTAATAACATGGGCGAAACTTTATAAGCATTTTCATTATCGATTTTACAATCGTAGGTAATATCGCAGCGATAGCCTACCCTTTCTTTTTCGAGCTGAACATAACTGTTTATAAATTCAAGTTCATCTTCCAGAGAGACACATTTTTTACTGTTGCTTTCAAGCTGATAACGCATCAATTGAGAAACCTTCATAATCAAATCCGGCGTTCTTTCCGGAAATTCTAAACTAATTCCGTAAAGCGTATTAAAGGTATTGAATAAAAAATGCGGGTTCAATTGTCCTTTCAGTGAGTTCAGCTGCATTTCGTTAAACAATAAAGCTTCATCAGTTTGTTTTCTGTGAATCCTGTAGAATTTAAAAACAATAATTGGGCTCAAAATGCAAACTAATGTCCCTAAAACACTTGCCATCTGATAAATGTAGCTTCGCTGATGTGAATTTTGATATAATCTAAAATTACTAAATATATCGAGCATTGTAATTTCATATAAAACAACAGAAAATACAAAAACACCAAAAAGTGTCAGGAATATATAGGTTAAAGGACGTCTGGTTTTAAATAATATAGGCAAAAGAAAAAAACGATTAAATTGGGCATGCATGTACAAAATGAAGTAGAAAAAAACACCCATTGAAATGGATGTAAAAGAACTAAATAACATCCAGTCATTTTTTAATGTATATATCGTAAAAGAAAACGCAACAACGGCAATTTCCTGCCACCATTTGTTATCCAATATGTTATCAAATTTTTTATTCATTTTTTAAACTTAAATAGTGTACAAATTAACCACTTATTTTTAGTTTTTATTTCCAATAAATGACAAATTCAATTGATCATTTACTATTGTATTACATCATTTATAAATACAAATACTGAAACCAGAGGAATAATTTTGTTACATAATAATACCACGAATTTATGTACTTCAAAAAAATTACTTTATTAGTTTTCTTGATTTTTGCCTCAATCGGTTATTCACAAACCCTGTCTTTAAAAGAAGCCATAAAAACAGGTCTTGAAAACTACGGTTCAGTAAGAGCAAAAGCCAACTACACAAACGCATCGCGAGAAACGCTAAAACAATCCCGACGCGATTATTTACCAAACTTAAACTTGTCTGCTCAACAAGATTACGGAACCATTAATGGACAAAACGGTGCATTATATGGTTTTAATGGTTTAGGAACTGCTTCATCCGGGCCAGCGCTTCCGGAACAAAACTGGAATTCGGCTTTTGGAGCACTTTATTTAGTCAACATGAACTGGGATTTTTTCACCTTCGGAAAAACAAAAGAAAAAATCAATTTGGCTAAAATTGACCTTCAGAGCAAAGAAGTTGATTTGAAGCAGGAAATGTTTCAACAACAAATTAAAATCTCTGCTGCTTACCTTAATTTACTGGCAAGCCAAAGATTACTGATTTCGCAACAAAAGAATTTAAGCCGCGCCGAAGTTTTTAAAAGGACAGCCGTAGCCCGTGTTAAAAACGGATTATTGGCAGGTGTCGATTCTACATTGGCTACAGCCGAAGTTTCGAAAGCTAAAATTGATTTGAACCAGGCGAGAAATTTTGTCAAAGAACAAAACAATAAACTGGTTGATATGATGGGCGTTGCGCCACAGGATTTTGTTACCGATACTGTATTTGTAAATGAAATCCCGAAAGAACTTTTAACCGGAATTGCCTCTGACAGTTTACATCCGTTACTTCAATTGTACAAAACGAGAATCGATTACAGCAATCAGCAGGTTAAATTATACAAACGTTTTTATTACCCAACAATGACGGCTTTTGGCGTTTTGCAAACACGTGCTTCGGGGTTTAACTCCGATTATATTACGGATCAAACCGCTTTTAGCAGAAATTACTGGGATGGCGTAAATCCGGACCGTACCAATTATTTGGTGGGAATTGGAATTAGCTGGAATTTAACAACGCCGTTCAGAATGAGCAAACAAGTCAGCGCTCAAAAATTTGTTTCGCAAGGTTTGCAGGAAGAATACAATCAGGCTGACAGGGCGTTAAAATCGCAACTAACATTGGCTGATGACAAAATAAAAATTACGCTGGACAATTTTGCCGAAGCGCCAATTCAGGTCAATGCAGCAAAACAGGCTTATTTACAAAAATCGACTTTATACAAAAACGGTTTAACCACGCTAACAGATATTACGCAAACATTATACACGCTTAACCGTGCCGAAATCGACCGTGATATCGTCAACAATAATGTGTGGCAATCGTATTTGCTGAAAGTGGCTGCAACAGGCAATTTTGACTTATTTATAAATGAATTTTAATTAGATCCTAATGAATTTAATACGTTTTGCACTCCGCAAACCCATCTCCATATTAGTATTGGTTGCGGGTCTATTTTTCTTCGGAATTGGTGCCATCCAGGACATTAAGGTAGATATTTTACCTAAAATGAACTTGCCGGTTATCTATATTACGCATCCGTTTGGAGGTTATACGCCAGACCAGATGGAAGCTTATTTTGCTAAGACTTACGTCAACATTCTGCCTTTTGCCAATGGTGTAAAATCAGTAGAAACCAAAAATATTCAGGGGTTAATGATCATGAAATTAACCTATTATGAAAACACAAACATGGCGCAGGCCGCAGCCGAATTAAGTTCGCTTTCGAACAGGATTCAGGCAGCGTTTCCTCCGGGAACCCAGCCTCCGTTCATCATTCGTTTTGATGCTTCTTCACTCCCAATTGGTCAATTGGTTTTAAGCAGTAAAATCAGGTCGAATAATGAATTGCAGGATTTAGCCAACGTTTATGTTCGTGCTTCGTTTACCTCTATTCCCGGTTTATTATCTCCGGCACCTTTCGGCGGAAGCCCAAGAACTATTGAGGTTAACGTAGATCCTGATTTATTGCGTTCGCACAATATGACACCGGATCAGGTTGTAGAAGCCATTCGTATCAACAACCAGACAGCTCCATCAGGAAATGTTAGAATGGGCGATATCAATTATATTACGCCAACAAACAATACGATTAAAGAAGTTAAAGATTTTGAAAACATTCCGTTGTTTAAAGGAAGCGTTCAAAACTTAAAACTGGGCGATGTTGCCACTGTAAAAGATGGTGCCGATATTACCGCAGGTTATGCATTAGTAAACGGAAAACGTTCGGTTTACATCAGTATTGCAAAAGCCGGAGATGCATCTACCTGGGATGTGGTTCAGAAATTGAAAGCAGAATTGCCTAAAATACAAAGTACACTTCCCGAAGATGTACAATTATCATACGAGTTTGACCAGTCGGTTTATGTAATCAACTCGGTTAAAAGTTTAATTACGGAGGGAATTATTGGTGCCGTTTTAACGGGTTTAATGGTTTTATTATTCCTTGGAGACAGACGTGCAGCTTTAATTGTAATCTTAACCATTCCAATTTCGATTATTTCAGGAGTTTTATTCCTTAAATTATTCGGGCAAACCATCAACTTAATGTCTTTAAGCGGACTGGCTTTGGCTATTGGTATTTTGGTGGATGAAAGTACGGTTACGATCGAAAATATTCACCAGCATCTCGATATGGGAAAACCCAAGGCACTCGCCATTTGGGATGCGTGTCAGGAAATTGCATTGCCTAAATTATTGATCTTGCTTTGTATACTTGCCGTTTTTGCACCGGCATTTACCATGGTTGGTATTCCGGGAGCGTTGTTTTTGCCTTTGGCATTAGCAATTGGTTTTTCGATGGTAATTTCATTTTTACTTTCTCAGACTTTTGTGCCTGTAATGGCGAACTGGTTAATGAAAGGACATGAAAAACACGAACATGCACCTAATATTACAGACGACGAAGCTGAATTTAATGATAGCGGAATTACTCCGGAATCTGAAAGAAATTTAGCGACACAGAAAAAACCGTATGTAGAAAAACACGATACAGATAACAACGGAAAAATTGGCGCTTTTGAGAAATTCAGAATTCGATTTATGAGAACGCTGGATCGTTTATTTCCTTATAAAAAAATAACGGCTCTGGTTTATCTTATCGGAATTACCATTCTGGCTGTTGTCTTTATTTCTTTTATTGGAAAAGATGTTTTCCCGAAAGTAAACTCAAGCCAGTTTCAGTTAAGAATGCGCGCTCCTGACGGAACCCGTTTAGAAAGAACAGAAGAAAAAGCCATTATTGTTCTGAAAGAATTGCAAAAAATGGTGGGTAAAGAACATATCGGAATTTCGTCTGTATATGTTGGTCAACACCCGTCGCTGTTCTCGATTAACCCGATTTATTTGTTCATGGCAGGATCTCATGAAGCTGTTTTTCAGGTGAGTTTGAAGGAATATCACGTAGATATGGATGACTTTAAAGACGATTTTAGAGCAAGGCTTAAAAAGGTTTTACCAGACGTAAAAATCTCTTTTGAACCAATCGAATTGACAGATAAAGTGTTGAGCCAGGGTTCTCCTACTCCAATTGAAGTTCGTATTGCCGGAAAAGACAAAAAACGAAATGAATTATACGCCAACCAAATTGTAGAGAAACTAAAGAAATTCTCTTATTTCAGAGACGTTCAAATTGGGCAGCCCATTCATTATCCAGCCATGAATATTGATATTGACAGAACCCGTGCTGCTGAATTGGGCGTAGATATGAATGACATTTCACGTTCGCTTGTGGCTTCAACCTCATCATCACGTTATACCGAGAAAAACACCTGGGTCGACGAAAGAGCCGGATTATCATACAACGTTCAGGTACAAGTGCCTTTGAACAAAATGAAAAGCAAAACCGATATTGGAGAAATTCCGGTATTAAAAAATTCGCTTCGTCCGGTTTTAAGTGACGTTGCCAAAATTACACCCGGATTTGTAAGTGGAGAAAATGACAATTTAGGGGCTATGCCATACATTACCGTTACAGCAAACATTAGCCAGGTCGATTTAGGGACGGCGGTAAAAGATGTCGATGCAACAATTAAGTCATTAGGAGAATTACCACGTGGTTTGTTTATCTCTCCAATTGGTTTAAGTAAAGTATTGAGCGAAACATTAAGCAGTTTACAAGTTGGATTATTGGTTGCCATCTTCGTAATCTTCTTAATGTTAGCCGCTAATTTTCAATCGTTCAAGGTTTCGTTAGTGATTTTAACAACAGTTCCTGCGGTAGTTTTAGGAGCGTTATTAATGCTTACCATTACAGGTTCGACGTTAAATTTACAATCGTATATGGGAATCATTATGTCGGTTGGGGTTTCGATTGCCAATGCCGTTTTACTGGTGACCAATGCCGAACAATTACGAAAAATAAATGGTAATGCATTAGAGTCTGCGCGTGAAGCTGCAGCGTTGCGTCTTCGTCCGATTATCATGACTTCGGTGGCGATGATTGCGGGAATGTTGCCAATGGCAATTGGTCACGGCGAAGGTGGCGATCAGGTTTCTCCATTAGGAAGGGCCGTAATTGGTGGATTATTATTTTCGACTTTTGCTGTATTACTAATCCTGCCACTTATCTTTGCCTGGGCTCAGGAACATACCACAACACAATCTGTTTCTTTAGATCCTGAAGACGAAGAAAGCATCCATTATATCTCATCATTAAAATCAGAAAATGAAAAATAAAATATTACAATCGACTGCGCTACTTTTTGTAGCACTATTTTTCCTTAACAGTTGTAATTCTAAAAAAGAAGAAGCGCCTGTTGCAGAGTTAGAACCTAAAACAGAAACCTTTCTTTTAGAAAAGGAAAAACTAACAACTGAATTGCGCTTACCGGCAGAATTAACCGGTTTTCAACAAGTAGATTTATATGCTAAAGTAAGCAGTTTCGTTAAAGTTTTAAAAGTAGATATTGGTTCTAAAGTAACCAAAGGACAACTTTTAATTGTTTTAGAAGCGCCTGAAATCAGCTCTCAATTGGCTGCAGCCGAGTCAAGATTAAAATCGATGGAAGCTATTTATGCCACAAGCAAAAGTACCTACAACCGTTTGTACGAAACGAGCAAAGTAGAAGGAACGATTTCTAAAAATGATTTAGAAATGGCGAGCGGAAAGAAAAACTCAGATTATGCACAATATCAGGCAGCAGTTGCAGGCCATAAAGAAGTGTCGATTATGAGAGGTTATCTTGAAATCCGTGCTCCGTTTGACGGAATTGTAGCGGCAAGAAACGTAAATTTAGGAACGTTTGTTGGCCCTGCAGGAAAAGGATCTGATTTGCCTTTATTGACGATTCAGCAACAAAACAAATTGCGTTTAGCGGTTTCTGTTCCTGAATTGTACACAGGATATTTGCACAATGGTGATGAAATGAGTTTTAATGTAAAATCATTGCCGGAAACTTTTAAAGCTAAAATTACAAGAATGTCAGGTGCTTTAGATTTGAAATTAAGATCTGAAAGAGTTGAAATGGATGTGCAAAACAAAGGTAATTTATTGCCTGGAATGGTTGCCGAAGTTTTATTACCGCTTAACGCAAAAGACAGCACCTTTGTGATCCCGAAATCAGCACTTGTAAATTCTGCTGAAGGCACTTTTGTTATTAAAGTTTTAAATCATAAAGCAACAAGAGTTGACGTTAAAAAAGGAAGAGAAATCGACGATAAAATTGAAATATTCGGCGATTTGAACCCGAAAGATAAACTGGTAAAAATTGCCAGCGAAGAAACTAAAGAAGGCGATATCATAAACGAATAACCTGCGTTTAGCCTTTATTTTAGTGATTACCAAAAACTGTACGCCAATTATTAATGCGGCATCTTAGATCATAACCTGATTTAACATGCAAATCTATTTGCCACCCGGGCAGCACACTGATAATGTGCTGCCCTTTTTTTTGTTTTGAAAAGTTTTTTGTTTCAAGTTTCAGGTTTCACGTTTCAGGTTTCAGGTTTCCTGCAAGGTTTTTTTCAACCTTGTAGGTATTTTATCAGCTGCCAAAATTTTCTCGCAATCCCGATAGCCATCGGGAGCGGAGTTGTAAAGTTTTTTATTCGCATTTTTTGTCATCCTGATCCGAAGCTTCGGGAGAAGGATCACACTAGAAGCTCCTCCACAAAGATTGACGAATTACTATGCGCAGAATGGATTGAAATCCATCCCTACAATATCTTTTGTTCCTCCGGAACATCTTTAAAAATTCCTTAAGTATGATTTACATGTGCAGTTTTGTCATTTCGAGGAATGACAGACTTTGTGGTTATATTATATTTTACAAATAAAATTCTACTGATAATTAGTAAAAGTTTTTCCTATATTAGCTAAATAAACCCCTGCTGGCGCGAGCGGATCAAACTAATTAATAAACTTTTCCCCAAAGCAACCCTAATCACGTTAGTATAATAAGCAATGCAAGAACGTTTAATTGAAGTAGGTCGTTCATGGTTAGGATGCGGCCTTTCAGTTAATTTTTAAAGGATCTAAAAATTAGAAATCTAAATAAAGATAGATATGAAACAAGGCTTTAATTCATTTGAGGAGTTAGAAGATTTTTTAATTAATTGGGAAAATTTTCATGGTGAAGGGATGTATGATATTGTTGGAATGCTAACTCTGTTGAGAGCGTGTTTATTAAATATAAAAAACAATACTGAGTTAGAAAGTTTTGAAGAAATGGAAGACTTTTTTTCAGAGGATGAACTATTTTTTTTTAAGCGATTGATTTCTAAAATACTCCCCCCAGCTGACCCGAACATTAGGTAACACAGGTGCTAGCGAGATGCCTGAGGTTCGTGGCCACAAAGAAGTTAGACATAAAGATATCCTGCTGGCGCGAGCGTCTCGCTCGTGAACGCAAGAATGGTAAAGACCTAAATACGATAAATGCAAAATAAATTTTAATAATAGTGTGCAAAAAAACATTTATAATTATACTATATATTGTTGATTTTCATTGCGTTCACGAGCGAGACGCTCGCACCAGCAGGGGAATCCCAATGGAACATTTACATCGGCTACTTACGCAAGACTTGTTCCTAGTGGATCAGGAGTAAACACAGGATATCCAGGGACAATAGAAACTTTCCCTCCTAACTAATAGAATATGGTTAAAATAAAATATAAAATGATGGAAATAATTTCCAATGAATTGTTATTAAGTTTTGAAACTCAAGATTGGGGTATTATAAATGCTGATTCTAAAAGAGTAAAAGAATTTATTATTTATTGGAATGATAAAATAGTCGTAGATGCCTCCGTCCGCATTGAGTTTTTTGAGCTTATCATTGCTTCTTACAACGATGCTTTATTAGATTGCATTATTAAAGAAAAAGAAAAATCATTATTTATAAATTTTTTATCTGAAAATATAAAAAATACGGATTATAGACTTATAATAGATTACTGGATTAAAATTAAAAGTAATGTAGATTATCCTGTAGGATTTATATTGGCTAAAATGGGTACTAATTAAAATACTCATCTAAAAGCTTTCTCCTGCTGGCGCGAGCGTCTCGCTCGTGAACGCAAAGAATGGCAAAAACCTAAATACAATAAATGCAAAATAAATTTTAATAATTGTGTGCCAAAAAACATTTACAATTATATATATTGTTGATTTTGATTGCGTTCACGAGCGAGACGCTAGTACCAGCAGGGGATAAAACTGAAAAGAAAGAGGATAATGTGAAAAAAATGAGAAAAAAAAGATCGAGACTAAAAAATTAGAAAAAAGTCAGACCAAGAAAAAAATATAAATAAAAATGTTTTATCTATCTTCTATATGAAAATTATCGTAACAGTTATAGGTCTTTTTTTAATATTGCTTAACTTATATGTGGGGTCACTTTATAAAGATTTATATATGAGGCATATCGTTAATACAATTAAACGTGTTTCATTGAAAACGTTAAATATAGCTTTACAACAATCAAATAAAAGCGAGGGTATTTTAATTTTAAAATATAAGAAATATTATATTTTATTTTTAATCCTATTTTATATAGAATTAGGCTTTGTTCAATTTTTATTTTTGAAGTGATTTTTTGAAATCTTATAATGTGTAAATGAAGAGATGATAATCACCTCTCTTGCGAGTTATTTCAGTGGTCATAATTTAAGATATAGACGATTAAACTACAACCTTTAAAAGTTGTAGTTTTTTATTTACACTCAAACCACATTCAACTCTAACTTAAAATCTCCTGCTGGCGCGAGCGTCTCGCTCGTGAACGCAAAGAATGGCAAAGACCTAAATACAATAAATGCAAAATAAATTTTAATAATAGCGTGCCAAAAAACATTTACAATTATGCTATATATTGTTGATTTTGATTGCGTTAACGAGCGAGACGCTCGCGCCAGCAGGAGGAGGCTATAGTTGTGAAGACATATACGATACATCAATATAGTGTTTAAAATGAAACACTATACTGATCACTTAAAAGATTCATTACTTTTACGGGTATATCAATAGAAGTACTTATTATTCCTTTTTGTTTATCAAAAAAAACATTTAATTTTACTTTTTTTATTTTATTAGTTTTTGAAATGTTAGTTTTATTATCAGAAATAACTTGTCTAAGGTCATATTCTGTTGCAAAAGATGACAAACTATTATAATCTTCAAGAACTAAATAAACACCTAATTTCAAAAGATTAATAGTTAAATAATCTGATTTACTTAAGCCATTACTCTTTAACGTTAATTCTATATATTGTAATGCTTTTTCATATTGTTTTTGGTTTATTAAAATTATAGCCTTTGTATAATATGGTAAAAAAAAATCTGGCTTTTGAGATAATCTTCTATTCAATAATTCAACTCCTTTTTTGTTTTTATTACAAAAAAACATTGAAGTATATAATCCATCAATTAAATTATTTTCAGCTGCTGCATTACAATTTATAAATTTTAGACTATTAGTTATTACGCTTTCATAATTCTTATTATCATACTCATATTGCAGTATCTTACCGTAACACTCCTCATTACATTTGTCAATTTGAATAATTTTTTTATAATCTTCATATGCTAATCCAATTTGATTATTTTTTTCATAAACAATAGCTCTATGTTTAATATTCTCTACTATATAATCTTGTTTAACAATTTCATTCATAATAGAAATACATGATGTATAATCATTTGTAGCAAAATAAAAGCCAGCTAAATTTGAAAAAAGATTTAAATTACCAGGATTATTTTTCAAACCTAACAAAAGTAGTTTTTCTGCCTCATCAAATTTATTTAAACCATAAAGAAGAGTATATAAACTATTTATACTATCGACATCATTAGGAATCAAATGAATATATTTATTATAGTAGATAATAGCATTATCATAGTCCTTTAAGTCTAAACATTTTGAAATAATTTGTGTTAAAATTAATTTTGAATCGCCAAAATTACCATTTGATGCTGTAATTAAAAATTTTAAAGAATGCTCTTTGGAATAGGAGCACTCAACCAATTCTGACATGGATAACATCCCTTCTTCGCTAATATTACCTGCAACCTCAAGATGTTTTAACAATACGTTTAACCCATCTTCACATTTAGAATTTTCATAATATATATATGCCTTTTGTATGTAGTAGTCTTCATTTAAAGAATCTATTTCAATGGCTTTATCAATCATTTCAATAGCCTTTATGTGCTCTTTCTTTGTTAGTAATTTCTTTGATTCATCAGCATAATATTTTGCATCTGTGTAGTTCTGAGAAAACACTTTAGAAAACAAAGTAATCAATATATAAAAAAAAGCTATTTTCAATTTATTCATCCATTTATGTTTTTATCTTTTTTTAAATGCACTTCCACTCATTTCTAAAACTTGTTCAAATTTATTGTTTTTATGAGGCTTTAAATGATTTTTTAAAATTTTATTCGCATCACCTGCTAGCGCGAGCGTCTCGCTCGTGAACGCAAAGAATGGTAACAATCTAAATAAAAAGCCTCGATTTATTTATAAAATCGAGGCTTTTTTATTTATAAAATTCTACTCCACACTCAAATAAGGATTTAAAATCTCCGCCAATTCATTGAGCCAGTAATAATTGTCTTCAAAATTTATTAGTCCGTTTTGGAGGGTTTCGGTTCTCGCATTACGCCTAAAGCTAAAATGTAATTTACTTGTCGTAATGCTTTAGCCATATCTTCGGGATCTATGATATGGTTAAAAAAATTAATCAGCCTTGTTTCGGCTTCTTTGGAAAGGATGTTTGAATTCATAATGTCGTAATATTAGGAATATAAAAACCCTTGTATCTTAGTGTTCCTAACGCTTACGACAGCGTTTACGGTCGTTTCCGATACCGTACACATAATACAAGGGCAAATCTTGTTCTAATTTAAAGTCGTAATAATAGGAACTTCAAATGTAGAAAAAACTATTCAAAAGAAAGATTTTTCTTTCAATTAATGTATTGCTTTTATCAAATATAAGAAATCTATATTTCGGCAGGAATTTATCGCATTTTTGTCATTTCGATCGAAGGGAGAAATCACACTAGAAACTCCGCAAACTAAGTCGTCAATCTTTGTCGATCCACTTGTGTGATTTCTCGTTCCTCGAAATGACAAACTAGACGGAAAACACAAGACCACACTGCGCGAAAGTATATAACTTCGCACCCGTAAATTAATTAAATCCTCAACCACAAAAATTGAATAATAGAAAACATCGATAACTATTTAATTACAAAAAAAATGCAAGACCAAAATAGTCTTGCATTTTTTGCAACTTGATAAATCTAAATAAAATATCTTTTTATACTGTCTGACGCTCGTGTTTTCCTTCTTTAATTTCTTCCACCATTTTTTTATTAAAAGCGGGCAAATCATTAGGGTTTCGGCTGGTTACCAATCCATTGTCTACGACTACTTCAGAGTCTTCCCATTGGGCTCCGGCATTTTTTAAATCGTTTTTAACAGAGAAAAACGAAGTTACTTTTCGACCTTCTAAAACATCGGCATCTACCAGAATTTGAGGTCCATGACAAATAGCCGCTACTGGTTTTTTACTTTCAAAAAAAGAACGTACAAATTTTACTGCAGCTTCTTCTCTTCTTAATAAATCAGGGTTTATAACTCCGCCCGGAAGAACCAAAGCATCATAATCTGCTTCATTTGCCTGATCTAATACTACATCAACATTATATTCTTTGCTCCAATTACCGTCTTTCCATGCTTTGATAGTTCCTGATTTCAAACTGATGATATCTGCATTCCAGCCTTGCTCTTCGAGATATGCTTTAGGCGATGATAATTCTACTTCTTCAAAACCGTCTGTGGCTAATATGGCTATATTCTTTTTCATAATTTTAAGTATTTAAAATGTTATTAATTTTCATTTAGTTAAAATTAATAATTTCAGACAGCCAGCGAAAACAGAGCATGTTAAACCTTTCTTTAATAAAAGTTAATTAATTGAATTTCAGATTTTTATTAAAAATTAAATTGAAATTATATAAGATTCATGTCAATTCAGTTAATTATTTTATAGGATGAAATTGCGTTCACGAGCGAGACGTTCGCGCCAGCTTGTTAAGTCATAGTCATCGAGATTTTTATTTCAGAACAATTAATTTACCATTTATTTCAACTATACGGTCTAATTTTTTGGAAATCAAAAAATTTCTACATTTATCAAACAGATTTTGATTTTTAAATGCATTCAATGAAATAATATATAGATATTCTCTGTTCGTGTATAAATAAGCACCTGCAACAACATAACTATATAACTCTCCACTTGAAACAATTTTTAATTCCGATAATAATTTTTCGAAAGCCTGTTTACAATCAACAATACTGGCATACTTGATTTTAATAGTCTTGTTAAATCCGTTTATGTAAGTAACATTTTTATAAACTCTATACACGCTATCATTGCAATTTGTTTCAGCATCAATAGAAATTATTTTTCTTTTTCTAAAATAGTCTGTAGAATCATATTTGGTATTAAAAGTATTAACAAAAATCTCCTTCGAAATATCAACTGTTTTCCTGTTCTTTTTAAAATTTAAATCACCAAAATTAAAATAACTCTGAGAAAAACACATTTGTGAGAAACAAATAAATAAACATAAAAAAAAATTTCGCATACTACTTTTGTTCTATAAGATTTGCACCAATTAGATTCATATAAATTGGTAGATAATTAATCAAAGATATACCCGATTTTGTTTCATCAGTTTGTTGTTCAGATCTGTTTCCTGAATCACTCCTCCTTTATCATTATGATATAAATATCTTCATATGTTATAATATTATGTAAACTTTTTTCAGGACGAGAGATGGAATGATCTAAATGAAAATCAAATTCTAATAAGGTTTAGCATACGAATTTATTTTACTTTTAATCATCGCAGCTTATATCAAAAATACAGAAATTTTCATCTTTTTTGATTAAAACTTCTTTTGAGTTTTCTTTTTTAATGATGGAATCACCTATATCAAAAGTATGACCTTCAGTATACCCACGATTTGATACTATAGTTCCATACACTATCTGTAATACATCAGGATAATTATCAACTTTTACTTTAGTATAGCCACTCTTGGTTGAGATAATTTTTTCAATCCTGCCTTTTAAACTAATCTTTTTTACAATACATTTATTTAAATCATCTATAGAATCATTTTTTAATGCTAAAAAATAGCATGAAATGATAAATAATATCATTAATAAATAAGTAATGCTTTTTAGTTTTATTTTCATTTAGTTTTTTAGTTTATCAATTTCCTGAAAACATTTTCTATCACTACGAAATGTCACCACAAACGCCGAGAATGTCTCCAGATTATTACCCGAAAAGTAATTTTGATTTTAGCTAAAAGTACTATTTTTAAAGCAATTGATTATTGTGATAATAATTTGACGTAACGAACCCCAACTATGAGGTTCTGTCATGAAGTTTTGACGTAACGAACGTCAAATTTGAGGCAAATTACTCCATCTATACATGATAGAGAATCCCAACGAGGCTTATAATCTTGCGTTTTACCTTTTAAAACACTTCTGTTTAGGTCGTGGCGTGAAGTGTTTAGGTGCTATCGTGAAGTTTTTAGGTCATGAACCTAAAACTTTAGGTGTGTTGGGGCAAAACTTTAGGTCGCTGACCTAAAACTTTAGGTTGCCGACCTAAAACTTTAGCTTCGTAACCTAAAACTTTAGCTTCATGACCTAAAATTTTACCCCTTCGGAGCCAAACGCTTCACGATAGAACCTAAAACCTTGTTTATAAAACGATTTATAATTTATTAATGCTAAAAAAATGCAATAAAAAAACCCCGACTTATGAGGGTCGGGGTTTATGCTTTATTATTTTAAAGAAGAATTTTTATTCTATATCCAGATAAGGATTTAAAACTTCGGCTAATTCATTCAGCCAATAAAAGCCATTTTCTAAGTTGACAATTTCGTTTTGAAGGGTTTCATGTTCTCTCATAACTCCTAAAGAGAGTATATAATTTGTCTTCCTTATTATCTTAGCCATATCTTTTATGTCTATTGTTTTGTTGAAAAAATTAATAAGTCTGATTTCGTCTTCTTTAGAAAGGGTGTTTGTACTCATAAATTACATTTAGTGGATTAAAACCCGTGTTTATAAAGTGTGTTCCGCCATTAAAAGCGTTTGTATTATTTCGAATACAGCAAACCATACAACAAGGGCAAATTTTTATTAGTTTCTTTATGTGAAGATTTAAGAAATGCTAATATAGGAAAAACGCTTATATTTTATGTAATTTTTCTTACAATTAATAACATTCATTTACTGGTAGACAATTCAATCTACTTTAATCCTTTAAAATAAACAAATGCTCATAATAATTCCTAATTTCGTTTTGAAGTGTAGTTTTTAGCTGAAACGATTCTATGCTTTTAATATCCAATAAATTATCAATAGAATAAATCAACTTAAATGAGCCAAAGTGTAAATTTATATCAAATCAGTAAAAAGAATTTTGAAGAATTTTCTAATAATCATGAATCTTTTGATTTTAATTTCAGTGAAAATAATTCTTCGATATTCGACCAAAATTTTGAAGGATTACTTTACCTTTTTTCAACTTATTATGATCAACAATTACCGGAATCTTTAGAAAAGCTTTTTTTTCCGAAAGATTTTATTGGTAAAGATATAGATTTCAATGAAATAGATTTTGACAATATCGAAGATTTTCCAGAATCGACATCTATAAGTTTTATAAATCCAACTACTATTAGTGAGGTTAATACGTTTTTGCACACGATTGAAAATGATAAAATTTTAGCTTCTTACAATGCTGATGACTTTAATTTAAATAATATTTATCCTGGTGTATGGCATAATGATGAAAGTGAAGATCAAGCATTTAATAAAAGACATTTAGCAGAGGGTTTGCAATTATTAAAAGAAACAATTTCTCAAGCAAGCAATAACGAAAACTATATTTTGTTTTTTGGCAATTAAATTCCCTGCTGAAGTTCGGATTAGCAGAAAAAATAAAAGAGATAAAATAGCTAAATAAAAAAATGGAATTAATTGATGTAATCGTATTTATACCTTCATTCTCAAAAGAGAAATTAATATATTTTAAAGAAGAGTTTCTTGAAGGATATATTTCTTATGAAGAATATTATGAATCACCAAAATATAGTTCGCCAGTAGTTTTTGAGACAGAAAACTTTCTGGAAATGTGGAAGTACGTTTTGGATGAACAAGGCAGATCTTTTACTTTTTATTTTGAAAACACAAATGAAATTTTTTGTCCAAAAGCTGCAATTCAAGTAAATATTGACGGTTCTATATGTTTAGTTCTAAGCGTTGTTGATTTAGATCATATAAAAGAATATGAGTCAAAACTTAAAAGTAGTTTTCCGGACGATAATTGTGTTGTAAGTTATTCTTATTTCATGCCTATTTCAAGAGAAGATTTTTATAAAATTCTATAGAATGCTCATTTATAAAATTGTACAGATATCTCTCACTTCGCAAACTTCATTCGGCTTTCTATTTTATTCTTGAAAATATCAAAGAAATAAATACATTTATACACCATAAAACAACTCATGAAAGAAAACATATTATTAGTTCTTCAAATAATAACTATAGACTTTTTTACAGCTTTTGGTTTATATTCATTGCTATTTTTAATAGTTTCTATTTTTACAAAACGATTAATATTACAGAAAGTTGATGAAGAAGCAACTCAATTTATTTCTTTCGCTGGAGTAATTTATTTTTCAGTCTGGATTATCGGATTACTTGTTTTTTATTTTGAAAGTAATTTAGAAGAACAAAGCAGAATGTTCAACAGAATGTTTGGACCATATTGGCTTGGATTTTGGCTGCAGCCTATTTTATATTTTGTTATTACGCAATTGCTCCGAATTAAAAGAATACGAAAAAATGCTCTATTGAGAATATTATTTAGCTTTTTGCTCATCATTTCAATTGAAAGATTTGTGATTTTAACTACTGCTTTACACCGAGATTATTTGCCTAGTTCCTGGACTATGTATAATGATTTAGATATTTATCCAGAAAACTATTTTTTGATGTTGCTTGCGAAAATTTTAATATTTCTGGTATTTGTTGGAGTATACTATTTGATAAAGAGCCGATTAAAAGTATTTATTAATTCTAAAAAAACTAACATTGAAAAAATACATTAAAGCAATAATTTATTCTTTCTGCGCTATTGCATATTCTGATTTAATAATTAATTAAAAACCTCTAAAAATTTCAGTAATACAACGTTATATAGTCTACTCTGTTTTTCTCTCTAAAACTGAATTAAATTGCGAACTGACTTAAATAGACTACCTTTATAAAAAACACTATGAACAAAGGCGGTCCTATAATTATAATTGAAGACGATTTAGATGATCAGGATATTTTGAGTGAAGTTTTTAAAGAACTGGACTATAAAAATAAAATCATCTTTTTTGACGATGGCGAAAAGGCTTTGACATACTTAACAACTTCAGAGGTTGAGCCTTTTATTATTTTCTCTGATATCAATATGCCAAAACTAAGCGGTATTGAATTGCGGGAAAAAATTCATCAAAATGAAGATTTGAGACTTAAGTCGATTCCGTACTTATTCTTTTCTACAAGTGCCGAGCAAAAACACGTTATAGATGCGTATTCAAAATCGATTCAGGGCTTTTTTGTTAAACCTTCGAGCTATACCGAAATTAGAGAAACAATTAAAACAATTGTAAGTTATTGGGAGGCATGTGTTTCTCCAAACTATGTTAAATAGTTGAATTACTAAACTACAATTATCTCATATCTTTCTTAATTACCAAATACTTCAAATTAGTATCGCCAACATTACTAATCCCGTGTTCTACATTTGACGGGCAGTAAAAACTAGTATTTGGTCCTGCAATCGCAGTTTTTCCGTCGAGGTAAAATTGAGCAGTTCCTTCTAAAATATAGAAAAATTCTTCTTCAACATGATGATGCGGCGCGTGCGTAGATTTTCCGGGTTCGACGATACTCATTTTAAGTGTGTTTTCCTGAGTAAAATCTTTATCGGCAAACCAGTATTGATAACCTGCTTTGGTTTTAGTGGCTTTATCTAACTCAAAATGGTTGACACAATTTTCGATGGTGTATTTTTTATCGGTTGTGTTTGTTTCTTTTTTTGCTTCTTGAGATTGTATAGTTTGCTGAAAAAGTAAAACAGCAATTGTTGCTTTTATTAGGATTGATGTTTTCATTTTTTTTATTGTAATGTTACGAAAAATCGACATTAATAGAAATGATTATAAAAATAAATTGTGTCTGATTAACATGAAAATTAGAGTTTTGTCTTAACTTTGTTTATCAACATAAGTAAACTCTTAATCATGCAAGCAATTAACATCACAGCGTATACGGAAGATGCTTCTCAAATAGAAGCTGTAAAAGCTTTTATGAAAGCACTAAAGATTAAATTTGAGATAGCTAATGTCAAACCTTATGAATTGTCTGCTGAACAGCAAGAAATTTTAAATAGTCAAATTAATTCAGATAAAGATTTGTATACAGATGCTGAATCACTTTATACTGATTTAAAAAAGAAGTATGAATTATAAGATTATTGTTTCTCCCATTGCATCAAAAAACATTGAAGAAGCTGTTGAATATTATATATTGAAAGTGAGCAGGAAAATTGCTTTAAACTTTCTTAATGATTATAAAAAGCTTTATAAAGCTTTACAGATAAATCCTTACTATCAATTTCACGACAACAATTATCGTTTTTTGCCTTTTAAAAAATTCCCGTATGTAGTTTTTTTTATTGTTGATGAATTATCGAAAACTGTTTTTTTGAATGCAGTTTTTCATACTTCTCAAAATCCGGAAAAGTATCCGACAAGATAAAAAGCCATACAATAATATAGGGAGTAAAAATCATGAAAAAGATATTTTCTCGTCCAGCCCCGATGGAAACGGCATCCTTTTATGGCAGGGTTTGCCATAAAAGATATAGTGGACAGCGGGAGAAATGGTCTTGAAAACACAAAAAGCCGTGCTCCTAAAATATAATTACTTTGAAAAACCCCAGTAAATAAAGGCTTTCTGACCTTCTTGACATTTGTCTATACAACAATAAGAAAATATTATAATTAAATTATAGTATAATTAGAAAAACCGCCATACATTTGCCTAACAGTGTTAAACAATTTAATACTTAAATAAAATGGCTAGCAAAGATCGAATTTTAAGACAAAAAGAAGAGACAAGAAATAATATTCTTGGCGCTGCTTATGATATCGTAAAAGAAGAAGGCTGGAATGGTTTGAGTATGCGTAAAATTGCCGACAGGATAGAATATACTGCTCCTATTATTTATGAATACTTTTCGAATAAGGAAGCAATATTGGAAGAACTTACAGGCAAAGGTTTTATTAAACTGACAAAAGAATTGCAAATTGCAATAGACAAGTTTGAAAAACCGGAAGATCAGTTAGAGGCCATGTGGATGACCTACTGGGATTTTGCTTTTACCAATACTGAAATGTATCAGTTAATGTTTGGTGTTCAAATGACATGCTGTGCACAAAGATGTTCGGCTCAGGAAGGACCTTACAAATTATTTACCCATGTGATTGCTGAAGTAATGAAAGACAGCAATCCGAGTCAGGATATCATTAAACAAAAATATTTTACTTTCTTTTCTGTTATTCATGGTTTAATTGCCATCAACATCATTAATAAAAGTGATATTTTAGAAACTATAAATGCTCAAATTTTGAAAGATGCCATTGGTGGTATCATCAAATCAATACAATAATATTTTTTTCAATTTTTACTTAACAGTGTAAAATAATTTAATTGGATAATATAAAATCCTTTTTTTTGTAACATTCACTTAACACTGTTAGAAAATTTAATATAAGTAATGAAGGTATTTTACCAATTTACTTAACAGTGATAAATAATTTAATACCGATTATAAATACTTAATTGGAAGGCATAATTATATAAAATTTTGCACCAATTTACTTAACAACGTTAGATAATTTAATAGAATAAAATGAATACCACCAATACTATAAAAGAAAGAATGTTAAACAAAGAGAATTTCCAACAAATTAAAACCAATAGAAAAATGAAAAATGTAATTATAACCAGTTTTATTCTGGCGCTAGTACTTGCTAGTTGTGCCGATAAATCACAAGCTCCTGCTCCACCACCACCTCCAGTTTTACCTGTGGCAGCTATCTCAATTGAAAATACTACTACTGATAACGAATATCCTGCATCGATACAAGGAACAGTTGACGTTGAAATTCGTCCGCAAGTAAGCGGGAACCTAGATCGCGTTTTGGTAGATGAAGGTGCTTATGTATCAAAAGGACAATCTTTATTTAAAATAAACGAAAGACCTTACCGTGAGCAATTAAACAATGCGTTGGCTAGTCTTCATGCTTACGAAGCAGCTTTAATAAACGCTCAGTTAGAAGTTGATAAATTAACTCCTTTAGTTCAAAACAAAGTAGTTTCTGATTATCAGTTAAAAACGGCTAAAGCTTCTCAAAAAATTGCTGCTGCAAATATCGAACAAGCTAAAGCGATGGTAGCATCTGCAAGAATTAATTTAGGATATACAAATGTGACAGCCCCAGTAAGTGGTTACATCGGAAGATTACCTAAAAAACAAGGAAGCTTAGTTTCTGCATCTGATGTTGAACCTTTAACTACACTTTCAGACGTTCATGAAGTTTTTGCTTATTTCTCTTTAGGAGAAACAGATTTCATCAACTTTAAATCACAATATGCAGGAAATTCATTGGGAGATAAAATCAAACACTTACCTCCGGTTTCTTTAATATTAGCTGATAATAATGCTTATCCTCAAACTGGAAAAATTGATATGGTCGATGGTCAATTTGATAAAACTACCGGCGCGATTACTTTAAGAGCAACTTTCCCAAACAAAAACGGAACATTACGTTCTGGAAATACAGGAAAAATCAGATTGGGAATTCAGCATGACGATGCGATTTTGGTTCCACAATCGGCTACTGTAGAAATGCAGGATAAAGTTTTTGTTTTTACTGTGGGCAAAGACAACAAGGTTAACAAAATGCCAATCACGGTTATTGGAAAAAGCGGAACAAACTATCTTATTAAAGATGGTGTAAAATCTGGCGATCAAATCGTATTAAGCGGTGTTGATAAACTTCAGGAAGGACAAGTAATTCAGCCAGAAAAATCAGCTACAAAAGTTGCCGAAATAACTAACAAAAAATAATTTTTACGAAAATGTTCAAAATATTTATACAAAGACCCGTTTTAGCAACCGTTATCTCCATCTTATTGGTGATATTAGGTATACTTGGTCTTACGAAATTACCTTTACAACAGTTTCCTGATATTGCGCCGCCATCGGTTTTGGTAACGGCAGTTTATCCGGGAGCGAACGCAGAAACGGTTTTACGTTCTGTTGCGCCTTCACTTGAAGAATCAATAAATGGTGTTGAAAACATGACTTACATGAGCTCAACAGCAAGTAATGATGGAACTTTAGCGATTACCGTTTTCTTTAAATTAGGAACTGATGCAGATCAGGCTGCGGTAAACGTGCAAAACAGAGTGGCTCAGGCTACAAGCCAGTTGCCTGCAGAGGTTGTTCAGCAAGGTGTAACAACTGCGAAACAACAAAACAGTTTTATCATGGCAATTGGTATGTATACAGAAGATGAATCAAGATACGATCAGACTTTTGTTGCCAATTATGCTCAAATTAATATTATTCCGGAGATTAAGCGTATTCCGGGAGTTGGTGCCGCCAGTATTTTTGGTGGTGTAAAAGATTACTCGATGAGAGTTTGGTTAAACCCAACTCAAATGTCTACTTACAATGTTACGCCAAACGAAGTAATGGCAGCCATTCAGGACAAAAGTTTGGAAGCTGCTCCGGGTAAATTTGGAGAAAGAAGTAAGGAAGTTTTTGAATATGTAATTAAATACAAAGGAAAACTAACCAAACCGGAAGATTATCAAAATATTGCGATTCGCTCTAATGCTGACGGTTCTGTACTTCGCTTAAAAGATGTGGCAAGAGTTGAACTTGGTGCTTATTCTTATAACAGTTTAACACGTTTAAATGGTAAAAAAGGAATCGTAATTGGAGTTATTCAGTTAGCGGGTTCTAACTCAAATGATATTCAGGTTGCGATAAATAAATTGATGGTTAAAGCATCAAAAGATTTTCCTCCCGGCATCAAACACAATATTTTCTATAGCACAAAAGTATCTTTAGATCAGTCAATCGATCAGGTAAAACATACTTTATTAGAAGCTTTTATATTAGTATTTATTGTAGTTTTTATCTTCTTGCAAGATTTTAGATCAACATTAATTCCAGCCATTGCTGTACCTGTAGCAATTTTAGGAACGTTCTTCTTCATGCAATTATTCGGATTTTCGATCAACCTTTTAACGCTTTTCGCTTTAATTCTGGCGATTGGTATTGTGGTAGATGATGCAATTGTGGTTGTCGAAGCCGTGCACGCTAAAATGGAGCATAAACATTTGTCTCCAAAAGTAGCAACCCATGAAGCAATGCACGAAATTACGGGTGCTATTATCTCGATTACGCTGGTAATGGCTGCTGTATTCCTGCCGGTTGGTTTTATGGAAGGCTCAACAGGAGTTTTCTATCGTCAGTTTGCTTTTACGATGGCAATTGCAATTGTAATTTCAGCTGTTAACGCTTTAACTTTAAGCCCTGCCCTTGCCGCTTTATTCTTAAAAGATAATCACGGTGCACACGAAGGAGATGCTCCTTATGTAAAAAAAGGATTTAAAGAGAAATTCTTTAACGGATTCAACAAAAGTTTTGATTCATTAACGAACCGTTATGTTGGCGGATTAAAATTCTTAATTCGTAACAAATGGGTTTCTTTAGGCGGATTGGCTTTAATTACTTTCGCTACGGTTGTAATGGTTAAAACTACTCCATCTGGATTTATCCCAACTGAAGATCAAGGATTTATCGCCATTGCGGTAAATACACCTTCTGGAACATCTCTTGACGGAACTCAAAAAGTAATGACTCAGGCAGAAAATACTTTAAGAGCTTTAAATGCATCCCGATTTGTAACAGCGATTTCAGGTTTCAACTTGTTAACGAATTCTACAAGTCCATCATCAGCAGTTGTTTTCGTATTGCTTAAACCAAACGAAGAACGTGGCGATGTTAAAAATATTGATGAAATTATGAATGAAGTCCGTGGCAAATTAGGCGCGATTTCAGGAGGAAGTTTCTTCGTATTTAGTTTCCCAACCGTTCCTGGATTTAGTAACGTTGAGGCTTTAGATTTGGTTCTTCAGGATAAAACCGGAGGAAAACTGGATAAGTTTAGTGGAATTTCTCAAAACTTTATTGGAGAATTGATTAAACGTCCTGAAATAGCAGTAGCCTTTACAAGTTTCAAGGCCGATTATCCTCAATTACAATTGGATATTAATGATGCAAAAGCAGATCAGTTAGGCGTAAAAGTCAAAGATATTCTGCAAACGATGCAAGCTTATTTTGGTAGTGCACAGGCATCTGATTTCAACAGATTTGGTAAATATTACAGAGTTGTTGTTCAGGCAGATATTGCAGACAGAGCAGATCCATCAGCAATTGATCGTGTATTTGTGAAAAACAAAAATGGAGAAATGGTTCCGTTAAATACATTAGTAAAACTAACACGTATTTATGGTTCTGAAACCGCATCTAGATATAATTTATTTAACTCAATTGGTATAAATGCCATTCCGAAACCTGGATTTAGTTCCGGAGATGCCATTAAAGCCATTGAAGAAGTAGCTGCACAACAATTGCCTGCAGGTTACGGATTTGAATTTTCTGGACAAACCCGTGAAGAAATTTCTTCAGGAGGTCAATCGGCAACTATTTTCTTACTATGTTTGATATTTATCTATTTCTTACTTGCCGCACAGTATGAAAGTTACATCCTGCCTTTAGCAGTAATTCTATCAATCCCTGCAGGTATATTTGGAGTTTTCGTAGCCATTGGTTTAACTGGAATCGAAAATAACATTTATGTACAGGTTGCACTGGTAATGCTTATTGGACTGCTCGCCAAGAATGCGATTTTGATTGTCGAATTTGCCGTTCAAAAACGAAAATCAGGCCAGGCATTAGTGAGTGCTTCTATCGATGCAGCAAAATTACGTTTACGACCAATTATCATGACGTCTCTTGCTTTTGTTGTGGGATTAATCCCGATGATGAGCGCAACAGGACCGTCAGCACAAGGTAACCACTCTATTAGTATTGGTGCCGCCGGAGGTATGATATCAGGGGTAATTCTTGGGTTGTTAATCATCCCGGTTTTATTCATCGTCTTCCAGCATTTACAAGAAAAGGTTTCTGGAAAACCAGTTGCCGTAATTCATAACGAAGAAAAATAAAAATGGAAAATTATATAACGACAATACTGGTGACCATTATAACGGGCATCGCATACATATCCTACAAGATTTCTAAAGATCTGGACAGCAGAAAAGATACTTGTACTGAAATTTAATGACAACATATAAAATGAAAAAGTATATAACCAAAATTGTGATGGTCGCTATTTTGATCGCCACAGTAATATCCTGTAAGGTTTCGAAGGATATTGAAACTCCAAAAGATGCATTTCCTGAAAATTTCAGGAATGCATCAACTTCAACCGATACCACAAGTATTGCTGATTTGGAGTGGAAAAATTTCTTTACAGAACAAGATATTATCCAATTGATAGATAGCGCGGTGGCCAGAAATAACGATTTACAAATCGCTGTCAAAAACATCGAAATTGCGCAATACAGATTCACACAATCTAAATGGGGAAATGTTCCTCAGGTTAATTTATTTGTGAATGCAAGTACAAGCAATCCGTCTGACAATAGTTTTACAGGAATGAACCTGAACCAGGCTTTAGGTCAAAAACACATTGACGATTATTCTGCCGGAGCTTCACTTTCGTGGGAAGCTGATATTTGGGGAAAAATCCGTAATCAGAAAAAAGGTGCTTATGCCGGTTACCTTCAATCTGAAGAAGTAAAAAAAGCGTTGCAGACCAATATTGTTGCGAATGTTTCTAAAGGATATTACAATCTTTTGATGTTAGACGCACAATTGGATATCGCTAAGAAAAACGTACAATTAAACGACAGTACAACCAACATAATTAAATTAAAATTTGATGCCGGACAAGTTACTTCGTTAGGAATTCAACAATCTGAAGCACAAAGATTAAGCTCAGCACAATTGATTCCGTTATTAGAACAAAATATTGCAATTCAGGAAAATGCTTTAAGTGTTTTGACAGGATCTTTTCCAAATTCAAAACAAAGAAGCATTAAATTAAGTTCAATTGAAGTAAAAAACAATACAGCAATCGGAATTCCGTCTTCATTAGTAAGCAGAAGACCTGATGTAAAAAGTGCTGAATTGGCTTTGAAAGTGGCGAACGCAAATGTTGGAATCACAAAAGCTGATTTGTATCCTTCGCTTAAAATTACCGCTCAGGGCGGAGTAAATTCTTTTGAAACAAGCAGTTGGTTTAATATTCCGGCTTCATTATTCGGAACTGTTGCAGGAGGTTTAACACAACCTCTATTGAACAACAAAAGAGTGAGAACGCAATATAATATTGCTGTAGCCGAAAGAGAAAAAGCAGTTTTAAGTTTCAGACAATCGGTTTTAGTAGCCGTTAGTGAAGTTTCTGATGCTTTGGTAAAAGTAGAGAAATTACAATTGCAGGAAAGTTTTCTTAAAGAAAGAGTAAAAACCTTGCAGCTGGCCATTAAAAATTCGAATTTATTATTCAAAAACGGAATGGCTGAATACCTTGAAGTTCTAACTGCGCAATCTAATTTATTGCAAAGCGAGTTAGAACTGGCAAACATAAAAAGAGAACAACTTTCTGCTAATACCGAGTTATATCGTGCATTAGGAGGCGGTTGGAGATAATACCCGTTATTTAATTATTTATTTGAGAAGACGCTGCGAGACTTAGGTTTTGCAGCGTTTTTTGTGGTTATTAGAACGCGGATTATACAGATTCGCGATGCGAAGACACGGATTTAAGCGGATTTTTTAACCGCATTTTATGTCATCCCGCGAAGGAGAAATCTCCGCAAGAAACTCCTCAATAAAATATTCAATCTTTGGCGTGCTATTTACGGAGATTTCTCCTCCGTCGGGATTGACAAACTGCACGGCCAATTCAAAAAAAATCAAAACCTTCCACTCTTTCCTCTTTCCTCCCCAATTCTTAAATCTAAAATCAACACTCTAAAATCTAAAATCAATTTATGTCTCAAATGCCCCGAAAAAAGTCGTAAACATGCATTCAATTAAAAAAATAAGAATTGTAGATTTGTAATACATTAACTAATAACTATTTAATATTAAACCAATGAAAAAAGCAAAAATTATTTTTTGGATTACTACTATTCTTATTTTTTTATTTGAAGGCGTTATGCCTGCTTTAACTTCACAAACTGAACTTGCAAAAGAAGGAATTAAACATCTGGGATATCCGGAGTATTTTGGGAATGCTTTGGTTGTTTTTAAAATTCTGGGCGTTTTGGTTTTAGTAATTCCACAAGTTTCAAATCGTGTTAAAGAATGGGCTTATGCCGGTTTTGCTTTCGATTTTATATTCGCTTCTATAAGTCATTTCGCGGTTGACGGAATTGGTTTTCAATCCTTTTTCCCTCTTATCGTTTTAGTGATCCTGGTAATTTCTTATATATACCATCATAAAATAGAGCAATACAAAAATATCGCTTTGTAAATTCAGAAAAGATGATCGAGGTTTTTAAAACAAATGTTCAGGAAATCGACCAGTCAAATATGATTGTGAGGAAACTTCTTGAACATTTTCCAAATAGCATCATCAACTTTGATCTTGAAGATTGTGACAAAATTTTACGAATTCATGCCCTATCAATTTCAAATCACAAAATAATTGAAGTGCTGAATTCATACGGTTATCAATGCGAAGTACTGCTTTAAAAAAAACATTTTACTCAAGAACTTAAAACCAAAAAAAAAGCGACACCAGAAATAGGGTGTCGCTTTTTTTGTATGATTTAAAACTTATTGCTAAACTTTTCTTCTTCCGCTAATTAATGAAAGTATAAATAATACAATAAATATGAAGAATAAAACTTTTGCAATACTAGCAGCTCCGGCAGCGATTCCGCCAAAACCAAATATTCCCGCTACTATAGCTAGAATAATAAAAATGACTGTCCAACGTAACATATGATTAATTTTTAGGGTTTATAAATGACTTTTTAGGTCTGTTTGTTATATCAAATTTCTTTTTAAAAAACAGCTTGGTTTAACTCTATCCGTTTTTTTTTTAGCGCAATCAAATTCCAAACACAATAATTTGAAAATCAGTGCAGAAGTATCAAAATTCCCTGTTTTTAGTTATAGAATTCCCACAAAAAAGCTTTTGAGTTAATTTTTTAGTGGATTGGATTAATCATGCCTCTGCTATCGTTATAATTTTATCAAAAGTTAGTAAACGCCTTATATTTTAAATGGCTAAGCCGATCTAAAAATTAAGCTTACCTTACTGAACATTAACGACTTATTTAAACGAACTAAAAAATATTCCCCATGAAAGCAATATCAAATAAATCAAAAATCGTTTTTCTTTCAACTTTTCCACCAACACAATGTGGAATCGCTACTTATACGCAGGATACAATAAAAGGAATTACCGATGTATTTGGTAAATCTATTGCTTGTGAAATTTGTGAATTGGTTGATACTCCAAATTCAAATTCAACACAGGCTTTTACATTAAACACAAAAGACAGAGCAGATTATACTCGTGTTGCTGAAGATATTAATGCTGATGAAAGCGTTAAACTTGTTCATATTCAACATGAATTTGGTTTATTTGGAGGAAACTACGGCGATCATTTGTTAGACTTTTTAAATGTTATTAAAAAACCGGTAACTTTTACTTTTCATACTGTGCTGCCTGGCCCTAATGACGAATTGAGAACATTTGTAAAATTACTTTTAACATATAGTAATTCAGTATTTGTAATGACAAACAGATCTGAAGAAATATTGATTAAAGATTATGAAATTCCAGCAGAATTTATCACAACGATATCTCACGGAACTCACGTTGTTGTATATGAGGCTCCGGAAACAGCTAAAGCAAAATTAGGAATCGAAGACAGAACGGTTCTTTCTACTTTTGGACTTTTAGGTGAAGGAAAAAATATCGAAACAGGTTTAAGAGCTTTAGGCAAAATTGTCGAAAACACACCAAACGCACTTTATTTAATTATCGGAAGAACACATCCAAATTTAATTATTGATGGTGTAGATACATATCGTGAAAAACTGGAAGCCATTGTTAACGAGTTAGACTTACATGACAATGTTCGTTTTATAAATCAATATCTTGAAACAGAAGAACTCTTAGAATATTTACAGGCAACTGATATTTATATGTTTACCTCAAAAGATCCAAATCAGGCAGTAAGCGGCACTTTTTCGTATGCAATGAGCTGCGCATGTCCGATTGTTGCATCAAAAATTCCGCATACCAAAGAAGTCCTTACAGAAGATTCAGGAATTTTAGTTGATATTGGAGATGAAAATCAGTTTGCAGAAGCAGCCATTAAATTACTTAATGATGAAAATCTAAGAGAAGAAATGGGTAAAAATGCTTTCAGAAAAACAAGGGCATCATCTTGGGAAAACATCGGAATCGCACACATGAATACCTATAAAAAATTAATGGATAAGTCGTCTGATGTCAAATTCAGTTATCCATCTATTCAGTTGGCACACGTTAAAAGAATGACAACTGAACTTGGAATTATTCAGTTTAGCAAAATTTCTATTCCAGATATCGAATCCGGTTACACTTTAGATGATAATGCAAGAGCTTTAGTTGCGATTTGTATGCATTATAAATTAACCGAAGACAAAGATGATTTACCATACATTTTGATTTATCTTGACTTCATCGAACGTTGCCAGAAACCAAAAGGTAATTTCATGAACTATGTCGATCAGCATAACAGAGAACATATCGAGCAAAATGAAGAAGTAAATTTAGAAGATTCTAATGCACGCGGAATCTGGGCTCTAGGAACTGTAGTTTCTATTGGAAACATATTGCCGGAATCTATTACTAAAAAAGCTTCTAAATGTTTATTAAACTCATTAAAATGGGCCGAAAGTATTCAATCGCCCCGTTCTATTGGTTTTGCAACAAAAGGTTTGTATTTGTATCACAGCGCTGTTCCTAATTTATACGTAGCGGCAATTATTAATAAACTGAATGCAAAATTACTTTCAAACTATGAAATTTCTTCGACTAAAGACTGGAAATGGTTCGAAAACTATATGACTTACGGAAACGGAATTCTGCCTGAATCGATGTTGTATGCTTATTTGGTAACTAATAAACCAATCTATAAAAAAGTAGCTTTGGAATCGTTGGATTTCCTAATTTCTAAAACGTACAAAGGCGATAATTTCAAAGTAATTTCTAATAATGGCTGGTACCATAAAGATTCAGAACCAGCAGAATTTGGAGAGCAGCCAATTGATGTATCTTACATGATTCAAACTTTAAATTCTTTTTACAACGCTTTTAAAGAACCGGAATACAAACACAAAATGAAAATTGCTTTTAACTGGTTTTTAGGTAAAAACCACTTAAACCAAATTATGTATAATCCTGTAAGCGGCGGAGGATATGATGGTTTAGAAAAAGATAATGTAAACCTAAACCAGGGATCAGAATCTACAGTTTGTTATTTAACGGCAAGATTAATCATGGAAAACCTAAAGTTATCAGAAAGCAAAGTGATTCCTCTTATGAAAGCTAAAACAGGCGTTGCCATTAATCAATAATATTTTAACTACATATATTCCAAAAAACTAAATTTCTACTATTACCCTAAAATCCCTTTCTCACAGAGGGATTTTTTGTTTTTTATAAAGTTCTCAAGCAACGTCAACTTATTCTAAATATTGTACTGTTATGTTAATTATATAAACATCCTAAAAAGTTGTGTAAGAATTTTTGTTAACTAATGAGGTAATTTTATTTAAGAATAACGAAGGAAAATCTAAATATGTTAAAATATTGATTTTCAAAATTTAAACTCAACTAAAACAGTAGTATTTTGATTCTCACTTTAAAAAATACATTCGAAGAAATAGGTAATGCAACATTGTTTGCAAAGCAGTTTTTTAAGGAAGTTTTTGTACCTCCTTATGAGGCAAGACAATTCGTGAAGCAATGCTATATTATAGGATATAAATCGTTGCCGCTTGTTGCAATTACAGGTTTTATTATGGGCTTGGTCCTTACACTGCAATCAAGACCAACATTAGTAAAATTTGGAGCAGAATCCTGGTTGCCGGGCATGGTGGCACTTTCGTTAATTCGAGAAATTGCCCCCGTAATTACAGCTTTGATTTGTGCCGGAAAAATATCTTCAGGAATTGGAGCCGAATTAGGTTCTATGAAAGTAACGGAACAAATTGATGCTATGGAAGTTTCAGCAATTAATCCGTACAATTATCTGGTTGTAACCCGTATTCTAGCTTGTACATTAATGGTTCCGTTATTGGTGTTTTTTGCAGATGCAGTGGGAATTATTGGCGGATATATTGGTATTAATATTCATGGTGATGTAAATTTTTACCGCTTCCTGACCCAAATCCTTCAGTCATTATCATTTCTGGACTTAATTCCGGCCACGATAAAAACTTTTTTCTTTGGATTTTTTATTGGAATGATTGGATGTTATAAAGGTTTTAATGCATCAAATGGAACTGAAAGTGTTGGAAAAGCAGCAAACTCTGCCGTTGTAACTGCTTCGTTGGCCATTTTTATTATTGATATGGTAGCTGTTCAAATAACCGATTTATTTTTTTAAAGATGATTAAGGAAGAACAAAATATAGAGAAACAACCAAAAGCAAAAAGCAAAACTCCCATAATCGAGATTAAGAATTTGCACAAAACATTTGGAAAAAATAATAAGATTTTAAGAGGCGTAAATCTGAATGTCAATCAAGGTGAAGACCTTGTGATTTTGGGCCGTTCAGGTTCAGGAAAATCAGTAACTATAAAATGCATCGTTGGCTTAATTGAACCGGACAAAGGCGAAATAAAAGTATTTGACGAAAATGTATTGAACCTTAAAAAAAGTGAATTAAACGAAATCAGAGTCCGAATTGGGTTCCTTTTTCAAAGTGGCGCTTTATATGATTCAATGTCTGTTCGCGAAAATTTAGCCTTTACTTTAAGAAAACACAAAAGAGATTTATCTCCGGAAGAAGTAGAAAGTGCAGTTGTCGAAGCATTAGATAACGTAGGCTTGAGCGATGCCATAAATAAAATGCCATCTGAATTATCCGGCGGAATGCAAAAGAGAATTGGTTTGGCAAGAACCTTAATCCTTCAACCTGAAATTATTTTATACGACGAACCAACAACGGGTTTAGATACTATTACGTCAAGAGAAATCAGTGAATTAATATTAGATATAAAACACAAACGCAAAACAACATCAATCATTATTACACACGATATGGCCTGCGCCAAACTTACTGCAGACCGTATTATGGTTTTAAAAGATGGTGTAATACATGCTGAAGGAACTTACGAAGAACTAGAGAAAAGTGAAGACGAGTGGGTACGCTCTTTTTTTGAATAAACTTAAAAATAAAATTAGAAATCATGGATAAGCAATCTGGATATACTTGGAAATTAGGAATGTTTGTAACTGTTGGATCGTTGCTTTTTATAATGGCAATTTACTTCATCGGAAAACAAAAAAATCTATTTGGATCAACATTTCATATCACATCACAATTTAAAACGGTCAGCGGTTTAGAAGTGGGAAATAATGTTCGTTTTTCAGGAATTAATATCGGAACGGTAGAAGAAATCAGATTGATAAATGATTCTTCGGTTGTAGTTTCAATGGTTATAAAAGATGACGTTCGCGAATTTATTAAAACGGATGCCCGTGCCAGCATTGGTTCTGACGGATTAATGGGCGATAAAGTCCTGACTATTTCTCCAGGAGTTAAATCTACTAAAGTAGTTGAAAATAACGGTGCAATTGCTTCGATTAACGGAATTGAGATGCAGGATTTAATGAAAAGCGTGAAGAAAAGTGTAGATAATGCTGCCGTTATTACCGATGAACTTGCGATTTTTAGTCATAGCATGAATAACGGAAACGGTGCATTAGCAAGACTAGTCCGCGATGATAAAATGGCGAATAGCGTTTCTAAAACACTTTCTAATCTGGAATCCGGTACAAAAGGTTTTAGTCAAAATATGGAAGCCGCAAAAAGCAACTTCCTGTTTAAAGGCTACTATAAAAAGAAAGAAAAAGAGAAAGAAAAAAAGGAGAAGGAACTGAAAGAGAAAAAAGAAGAAGAACAGAAAAAAGCCGAAAAAGCTAAAGAAGAAAAAGCCAAACAAGATAAAGAAAACGCCGAGAAAGCTGAAAAAGCAAAAGAAGAAGCCGAAAAAGCGAAAAAGTAATTTAAATATACGCCTATGAGTTTTTCATATAAAAACATTGCCGTCAAAACACTAAAAGTGTTGGGAATAGCAATAGCATCTATTTTGCTATTGCTTTTTCTCATTCCGTTACTTTTTCCCGGAAAAGTAGCTTCTGAAGTAAAGAAAATTGCAAATGAGAAATTAGATACTAAAATGGAATTCTCGAAGTCGAGACTTTCGTTTTTTACGCATTTTCCGTCATTAACGGTTTCGCTTGATGATTTGTCGCTTACAGGATCAGCTCCTTTTCGAAATGATACTTTGCTTAAAGCTGAGCAGGTTGCGTTTGGAATAAACTTAAAAAGATTACTTTTTGACAACGAAGTCAAAATTAATAAATTATATGTATCAAAAGCATTAATAAATGTAATGGTCAACCAAAAAGGGCAGGCCAATTACAATATTTATAAAGCTTCGGATAGCAAAAAAGACACCGTAAATGAACCCGAAGAAGGAACAGCAATTCGGTTAGAACGTATTGATCTTGAAGATTGCCACGTAAAATATAACGATCGATCTGCTAAAATTATGATCGACGCAAAAGGGTTTAACTATGTTGGAAAAGGAAACCTAAGTGAAGATATTTTCGATTTAAATACCGATGCGAAAATTGATAATATCGATTTTTATCACAATCAAACCGCTTATTTAAGAAGTAAAGAATTACGAGCCGATTTAATTACAAGAATCAACACACATGCACTTTCGTTTATTCTTCAAAAAAATGAATTGCGAATTAATAAACTCCCACTACAATTTACCGGTTTATTTACCATTTTAAGAGATGGTTATAAAATTAATATCAAAGCAGCATCAAAAAATTCAACCTTAAAAGATTTGTTTTCTGTGATGCCGCCGGAATATTTAACCTGGATGGAAGAAACCGAAATTTCAGGTAAAAGTGATTTGCTTTTTTCTTTTAAAGGAGATTATAATGTCGCTAAAAACCAAAAACCGGATTTGACTTTTAATCTGAAAATTAATGAAGGCGCGATTAATTATCAAAATGCCCCTGCCCCATTAACTGATTTCCAGATGAATCTGAATGCGATTTTGCCGTCGCTTGATGTCGAAAAATTACTTATCAACTTAAAAACCTTAAAATTTAAAGTTGGCGAAAAAGATTATTTCACCGCTTATTTACATAGCAAAGGCCTGACTGAAATGACTGTAGATGCAAGCGTAAAAGGCGCTCTCGACCTTGCCACAGTAGATGCCGCAATTGGTTTAAGCACGATGGAATTAAAAGGGATCCTGAAAACTAATATTCAGGCAAAAGGACTTTTTAGTACATCAAAAAAACTATTTCCTAAAACTATTGGGGGAATTTCCCTGCGAAATGGCTGGCTAAAAACAGACTCTTATCCAAACCCAATTACAGATATTACTTTTATTGCCAATGTACTTAACAAAGCCGGAACTTTTCAGGATTTGATCGTTGCGGTTGCGCCCGCATCGTTTGTGTTTGAAGGAAATCCGATGTATGTAAATGCAACGCTTTCAGACTTTAGTGATTTGGCTTATAATGCGAAAATAAAAGGCGAGCTGAATGTTGGCCGCATTTACAAAGTTTTTTCTCAAAAAGGAGTTGATATTACCGGTTATGCAAAAGCCGATCTTTCGTTAAAAGGAAAACAAAGTTATGCCACAACGGGTCAATATAGTAAACTGGATAATCGCGGAACCCTTATTTTAAAAAATATAAAAGCAACTTCTGAACTTTTCCCGAAAGCATTTTTTATCAAACAGGGAAATTTCCGTTTTCAAAACGAAAAAATGTGGTTTGAAAAATTTGATGCTTTTTACGGAAAATCTGATTTTGCCATTAATGGATATCTTTTAAACACGATAAATTACTTTTTAGAATCGCACGGAACTTTGAGCGGAGATTTCAACCTGAAATCAAAACTGATTAATGTTGATGAATTTATGGCGCTTGAAAAAGGCGAAAATACTGATCGGAACATTGAAGTTGAATACGCCAAAGAAGATCATCCAAAAATGAGCGGCGTTGTCATTGTGCCAAGAAATCTAAACGTTGGACTTAAAACCAATGTCGACAAAGTAGAATATAACGGACTTGTTTTGAATAAGCTTAACGGAAAAATTGGTATTACAAAAGGAGGTTTTTATTTAGAAAAAACGACTTTTAATATCATCGATTGTATTTTAGGTTTAGATGCTACTTATAAAGATGAATCGCCAACATCGGCACATTTTGATGCACATTTTACAGCTAAAGATTTTAGCGTGCAAAGAGCCTATAAAGAAATCCCGATGTTTCATGACATGGTTACGGCCGCTGAAAAAGCAGAAGGAATAATTGGTATCGATTATACAATTAAAGGCGATTTAAACGGAAATATGGGACCAATCTACGAATCTCTTGAAGGTGGAGGAACTTTGAATCTGAAAGATGTAAAAGTAAAAGGCCTTAAACTTTTTGACGGAATTAGTTCTAAAACAGGTCAGGATGGTTTGAATAATCCGGATATGAAAGGCATTGAAATTAAATCTAATATCGATAATAATTTAATTCATATCGAACCTTTTACTTTTAGTGTAGCCAGTTTTAAACCAACGATTAAAGGAACTACAAGTTTTGACGGATTACTGGATTTAAGAATGCGATTAGGACTTCCGCCTTTTGGTTTACTCGGATTTCCAATTACCATTACAGGAACACATCAGGATCCGAAAATTAAAATTTTCAGTAAAACCGGTCAGCAAATCTATGATGCGGTTTATGATGAAAAAAATAATAAAGTGATTAAAGAAGAAAAAGTAAGCAAACGAAAAGCAAAATGAAAAGTAAAATGAAATGAAAAAGAAAGATAAAAAAAAAGGCACATTTGATAGTTTCGCTTCGCACGTTTCTAAAGCTGCAGGAAGTACAACCGCTTTTATAAGTGCTTTTGCCATTGTTGTAGTTTGGGCTATTTGCGGCCCTATTTTTAATTATTCCGAAACCTGGCAATTGGTTATAAATACGGGAACAACGATTATTACTTTTCTGATGGTTTTTTTAATTCAGAAAGCACAAAACAAAGATTCACTTGCCATTCAATTAAAGTTAAATGAATTAGTTGCTTCAAATGAATACTCGAGTAATACACTGGTTGATATTGAAAGTATGACAGAACAAGAAATGATTATTGTTCAAAAATACTATCAAAGACTTAGTGAACTTTCTAAAAAAGATGAAAGTATAAAAACCTCGCATTCAATCGCCGAAGCCGACGACCAACACGACCGTAAAGACAAAAACAGGACGAAACTGCGTACCCAAAAAATCACAAAAAAATGAAGCTACGCTCAACAGAAACTTTCTGGCCGCTAAAACATGCAATGGATATTAGTTATCCGTCATTAGGGTCAGATGTAGAAACTGAAATTTTAATTATTGGCGGTGGAATAACCGGAGCGTTAATCGCTTATAAACTCATTAACGAAGGGAAAAAAATTATACTGGTCGACCGAAGAGATGTCGGCAACGGAAGCACTGCTGCCAGCACCGCTTTATTGCAATATGAAATTGACGTTTCGCTTCATGATCTTATAAAATTAAGGGGTGAAAAATGTGCTCTTGACAGCTATAATAACGGAAAAAAAGCCATTTTTGACTTGCGTGCTATTGTCGATGATATAAAGAGCGATTGTCAGTTTGAGTTTAAAAAAAGCGTTTATTTTTGTTCGCTTAAAAAAGATCTTCCTTTTCTAAAAACAGAGTTCAAAAGCCGTAAAGAACATGGTTTTGATGTTACCTGGCTTGAAAAATGGGACTTAGAAACATTAGGTTTAAATGCACTTGCAGCAATAGAATCTAAAACGGCTGCCGTTATGGATCCGTATAAATTAGCGCAGGATTTATTGGAGTATTGCAAGAAAAAAGGAATGCAGATTTTTGATCGAACCAATATTGCTTCAGTTAACAAACACAAAGATAAACTTGTAGCACATACCGACGATAAATTTGACATTACCGCAGATCATATTATTCGCTGCAGCGGTTATGAAAGTACCGAAACTGTTGCCGAAAAAATAGTCGATTTAAAAAGCACGTATGTCATTGCCTCTGAGAATATTCCTGAATTGCCAAGTGCTTTTAAAAAAGCTATTTTTTGGGATACCTCAACTCCTTATTTATATTTCAGGGCAACTGCAGATAACAGAATCATAGTTGGCGGTGGCGATGAAGAGTTTAAAGATGCTAAAAGACGTGATAAACTTTTACCCAAAAAAGAACAATTTTTACTAAAGAAATTCCAAAGAAAATTTCCGAAAATCAACTTTAAATTAGATTATTCCTGGGCAGGAACTTTTGGAGAAACCAAAGATGGACTTCCGTATTTTGGAAAACCAAATCCCGAAAAAAACGAACATTATGTTCTTGGTTTTGGAGGAAACGGAATTACTTTTAGTGTTATAGGCATGAACTCCATTTTATGTTCTATCGAAGGTAAAACACATCCGGATTTAGAGTATTATAAGTTTGGAAGATAGTTTTTTTTTATAGTTACAAAGGTTCAAAGAGACAAAGGGACAAAGGATTTTAATCTCTTATCTTTGCATTTGAACCTCTGTACCTCTGCATCTTTGAACCTTTGCACCTATAAAAGTAACTCCATCTGAATATTACAGCGCTTATAAGGTGTTGCTAAACCTGAAATTTTCTGAAAACCTAGTTTATGGTATAAATTAATGGCAGGTTTTAAGATCGTGTTGCTTTCGAGATATAATTTTTTAGCGCCTTGTTCTTTGGCGCTTTCTATGATTGTCTGACCCAGAAGCCAGCCAATATTTTTGCCTTGTGCTTTTGGTGAAACTGCCATTTTTGCCAATTCAAAATCATAGTTTCCATCTTTCATTTTAATCATGGCACAAACGCCAACAGGCTCATTTTGATATAAAGCCACGAAAATTTTACCGCCTTTGTCTAGAATATATTCTTTTGGATTATCTAAGGCTTTATAATCGGTTTCCTCCATTTCAAAATAGGTCGAAATCCATTCTTCGTTTAATGCCCTGAAAGCTACATGATATTTAGGTTCATAAGCTACAATTTGAACATCCTGGCTTTCTCTTGTTTTTTTCTGCTCGTTAACTCTTTTAAACAGTGATTTTTGTTCGAGTAAAAATTCCCATTCTTCAAGAGCCGCCCACAAATTATGGTTTGATTCTGCAATTAAAGCTTCAACAGCAGCTTCTACATCAACACATTGTAACTTTATCTTTTTAGATAAAAGCAAACCTTGTTTTGTTAAAGCAACAATATTTCTTCGCTTATCGTTCGTTTTTCCATTTTCCTCAACCAATCCGGCCGTAATCATTTCCTGAACAATCTTACTAACCGAAGGTTGAGAATGTCCAATTTCATTCGCAATTTCTGTAATTGTTATCTCCCTTTCTTCTGTCAGCACATAAAAAACCGGAAACCATTTTGGCATAAAATCAACACCATAAAGTTCATAAACTTTCGCTGCATCATCTGTGATACTTGCCGTCATTAAACGTAATCTGCTTCCTAAAGCAACCTTACCTACTTTGTCAAAAAAATTCATAATATAATTAATTACATAATTGGTTATGCAAATATATACTTTTTTTATTTAGAAATAAAGAAGCAAAGGTTCATAGGTTCAAAGTTTTATGAAATTGATTGTTTTATGAATGAATTTCCAGTTCTCTCTAAAATATAAACAAAAAAAGACGCACTACTGTGCGTCTCTACGAAAAATCTTTGGGCTCAAAAAAACCTTTGAACCTTAGCAACTTTGAACCTCCACTAAGCTGTAATAGCCAACAGATTCAAATTAAATTTATATTCTTTTGGGCTGCAATTGAATTTTTGTTTGAAGATTTTTGAGAAGTAACTTCTGCTTGTAAAACCAATGCAATATACAATCTCGGATATATTCAAGTCTGAAGTTCTAATTAAGATTTCAGCCTTTAAAACCCGCATATGTGTTATATAATCGTTTACAGTTCGGTTATGAATCATTTTAAAACCTTCCTGCAATTTATTTGGAGACAAACCAGATCTTTTGCTCAATGATTTAATGGTAAAAGCTTCTTCAGGGTTTGCTTTTATAGCTTCAGAAAGTTCTTTTATTTCTTCCATTTCTCTTAAAGTCAAACAATTTGCATCTTTAGAAATTGCTAATAAATCGTCTGTATGCTGTTGAATTTCCATTGCCAGGATAATTCTCAAAATACCTTCTTTCAATAAATTACGAACAATTCCGTTTTGAGTTACAGCATTCAATTGTTCAATTTTTTCAGCGATTCTTAAGTTGTAAGAACCTATATAAAAGAAATCTTCCGAAGTATTTTCTTCAAAGAAAGTTTCTTTCACTTTTTCGTTTAAAGAATTCGTTTGGGCAGTTCCGGATTGAGTTCCAACAATAATCAAAGTAAATTTTGTCTTCGTATCTTTTTCAAAAAACAAAACATGTTCCTGATCTTGTTTTGAGGAAAGAATAGCAGTCTGAAACGTTTTCAGTTTTCTTTCTTCGCCCAAAATACCAAAACTGTGAGATAAATTTCCTTTAGAGCAATACGCAAAATAAACCGGCGACGCCTTTAAATTCGTTATATTCATCCTAACATCAACCGCAAAAGTCATATCAAACTGAATATATGAAATGTCATCGTTAAATGAAGAGCCAATAATAGATCCTTTGGCAAAATTATTGTTGACATCTAAAGTATATTCGTCTAAATCGAAAGTTACTTTTCCGCCAACGTTTAAAGCTAACTCTTCAAAAATATTATTAATTCTTTCTGTATTTATCTCAACTATTTTCATCTTGCGTGGATTTAAAATTCTAACTTTATTTACAATAGATTTTGAATAAGCAGAATTCGTTGTAGAAGTATGAATTCAGAAAATCTATAAGCCAAAGTTCGTTTAATCACACACTGAAAATGTTATATAATTTTTGTATTATGTTTTATAATTATCTCTAAATGATTATTTTAACATTAAATAATTTCGTTAAATTAAGTCACGACATGAAAAGTTTTTCATTTGCCCCAATAACTTCCAACGACGCTAACATTTTGATTTTAGGCACAATGCCCGGAACAAAGTCACTAGAATTAAATCAGTATTATGGTCATAAACAAAATAATTTCTGGAAATTTATGTTCATCATTTTAAAACAAGATTTCTCAGATGATTACCAAATCAGGAAATCACTTTTGCAAAAAAACAACATTGCCGTTTGGGATGTTTTGCAATTTTGCGACCGGATCGGAAGTCTTGACATCGCAATAAAAAATGAAATCGCCAATGATTTTGAATCCTATTTAGCAGTACATCCTAACATCAAAACCATATTTTTTAATGGTCAGAAAGCAGCAGCATTTTTTAAAAAATACGTTCATTTAAAAAAATCCTATAATTTAATTACGCTGCCTTCATCAAGTCCGGCAAATGCCGGTCAGTCTTTTGATTCAAAATTGGAAGAATGGAAAATTATTGAAAATTTAATGTAAAAATAACCAAGGTTTGAATTCTGTAATATTATCGCCTTAAAATATAACAAATACAAACCTATACTACTCTACTTTTACCAAAGGTTTTGAGATATTTAAATAATTGAAATCCTGGTAATTTATAAAGACTCACTATTTATATATTACACTATAGGTACGATTATAAGAATATTGGTTGTTAGTTTATTTTAAACAAAAGCTACTCTGTTTTAGAGTAGCTTTTGTTAATTTAACACCTTACATTTAATGCAAAAAACTCATGAAAGTTCAAACTTATTCAAACCACATTAGGTTTTATCGTTGGCACCATTTTGTCTACTATCCCGTTCTAATACTATTTTTAATAGCAAGTATTTATTTTGCATTCAATACTAATGAGCCCTTAATATGGTCGTTTATTAGTGTTGGTTTTATATTCTTATTTTGTCTGGCTTTTATGTTACGACAACATTACTCCCTAATTTTACAAAACAGGATCATTCGGTTAGAGCTACGTTATCGTTATTTTACATTAACCACAAAAAGGCTCGAAGAATTTGAATACAAATTAAACGACGATCAGATATTTGCTTTACGTTTCGCACCCGATAATGAGTTACTCCAACTTATCGAAGATGCGATTAAAAACAATTTAACAGGCGATGCCATTAAAAAAGCAATCGTACACTGGAGAGCCGATTATAATCGTGTTTAATCCAAAAAACAAACTGCATAAGTCTCTATTAGAGGCTTATTTTTTTGCATAGAACCTTAAGCTTAGCTTTGGGCATGCCACCATTTAAAAAAAGCTAATCTACATTGCGTTCATTGGGTCTTTTCTTATCCCGATGCTTCGGGATTGTCGGGCTATTCCGTTCCACTTCGGTGTTTCCTTCTATACTTTAAGCTGCAATCGTTTTCAAAACAATATTTTATTTAAAAGTTTCATGTTTTTTTTAATTAAAATATAAGAGCAAAACATACTCAAATAAAGTTTAAATTTTGCTGGTATTTTATCTCAAATAAACATTAAAATTCTCATAACTAAAACCTTTATTTTAAAGTTTTTTCTTTCTTTAATATAAATAATTATAATATTTTAACTACAAATTAAATATTATTAAGTGTTGTTTTTGAAAGTTAATTCTTAAATATAGCAGATTTTAAAAACTTATAAAACTGAATATCAGACATATTAAGTCTTAATATAATAAAATTAAAAAACGTAAAACAAATGATTTTTTTCGTTAACTTTAAATGCTAATATTTTATCAAAAAAATCTTATGAAAAAATTACACTATTTGCTCGTGTTTTTCTTTTTAGGGTTAGCAACAAAAGCACAAATTGTTGCAGACGCCACTTCAAAAGATAGTTTAGTTAATGTAAAAGATGAATCGATGAATTATCAAGATCAAACACTAGATGATTTATCGTGGCACGGAAGACGTTTTAAAGTTACCGCCGGAGCATTTTTCCCTACCAATAATACAGAAGTTGAAGTAGGCAGCAATAACGGTAATTTCGGGAATTTGATTGATTTTGAAAAAGATCTTGGTTTTAACAAAAACACCGTTTCATTTACAGCTGCATTTGAGTGGAGAATTTCAAGAAGATCAAGACTTGGTACTGAATATTTTTATCTAAAAAGAACCGCAAGCAAAACCTTAGAAAAAGAAATTGAATTTGGGGATAATGTTTATCCTGTAGATGCAAGAGTTGCTGCTTTTATGAACAATGAAATTGTTCGTGTTACCTACGGTTATGCCATTATATCAAAACCAAAATATGAAATTGGAGCTCTTATAGGTGCACACGTTTTGTTAGGAGATGTTGGTTTAAGGCTTGAAGCAAATACTCAAGAGGCAGAATACAGAGATAATTTTGATTTTACCGCCCCACTTCCGGATCTTGGAATTTGGGGAGAATTTGTTTTAGGAAAAAAGGTCGGCCTTTATGCAAACATCAATTATTTCGCCATAAAAATCAATGATATCGACGGAAGACTTTTGAGTTATAATCTTTCTATTCTTTATAATGTCTACAAAAACTTCAGTATTACAGCAGGATATACAGGCTTAAACATAAGAGTAGATACAGAAAAAGAAAGACTAAACGGTTTCTTTAAATGGGGATATAACGGCCCGACACTTGCCGCAACGTATGCTTTTGGCGGGCATGTTAAGTTTTATAAACATTAGTTTCAGGTTTCAGGTTTCAGGTTTCAAGTTTCAGGTTTCACGTTCCAGCAACCTGAAACTTGAAACCTGAAACCTGAAACTTTTTTAACAACTACTATTCTTTTTTATATTCAAAACCCTTTTCATTGTCATCGATTTATTGACGCTTTCCTCCCACTCTTTTTCAGGAACACTTTCTTTGGTAATGCCGCATCCCATATATAAAATCGCCGACATTTCCTTAATTTGCATGCTTCTTAAATTTACAAATAAATCAGAGCTTGTCGATTTATTGGCATAACTGCTGTTTAATTCACCCAGAAAACCAGTGTAAAAAGTTCTGTCGTAATTTTCGTTTTCAATGATAAACGCTTTTGCCTTTTTCTTTGGCAAACCGCAAACGGCCGGCGTTGGGTGCAAAGTATCAATTACTTCTTGTAATGTTGAGCTCTCGTTTAAAACGCCTGAAATATCCGTTTTAATATGCCAGATTGATCCAGCTTTAATGCTGTACGGTTCTGTAACCACAACAGATGAAGCTACTTCGCGTAATCTTTTTACAATAAAATCAGTCACATATTGCTGTTCGTCTTTTTCCTTTTGCTGCCATGAAATCTCAGCTTCCAATTCGGCTTTTTGAGTTCCTGCCAAAGCGGTAGTTTCAAAAGCATTTCCATTTGCCTTTAATAATTGTTCCGGCGTTGCTCCTATCCAAAGCCCTATTTCAGGATGAAAAAAACAATAGGTAAAAGTACCCGGATACATGTGTATTAAACGCTGAAAAGTGATCACAAAATCAAAATCAGCCAAATCAATTTTTTCAGATCTTGATAAAACTACTTTTTTGAATTCTTCCTTTTTAATAGCATCAATTCCTTTTTCGACTAAAGTTTCGTAATGCATTTTAGCTTCAGCATCAAAAGTCAGATCATCAATTTCATTAAAATTAAAGTTCACTTCACGTTGTTCTGCACTTATAATTTTAGATTGTTTTTCAGGAATTAAAATCAGTTGTTTTTCATCAAAAGAGGCAAAAACAAAACCTTTTTCGCTGTAATCAGAAACTTTATACAACGTATCATCCTGCTGCAAAAGCGCAAAAATACTCGACGAATTAGGTTTAGAATAAATTACAAAAGGTAATTTTTGCTCTTGATGTTTTCTTATGGTAGAAAAAAAGTCGTTCATAGGTTCTATTCGGTTTTCTTTTTCTCCAAAACCATATTAGTAAGTTTACAAAGCGAAATCAGGTTTCCGGCTTCGTCCGTAATTTTAATTTCCCATAAATGAAGGCTTCTCCCTTTATGAATAATACGTGCCGTACCAAAAACAACGCCTTCGCGAATACTTTTTAGGTGATTTGCTGAGATTTCGATTCCGCGTATTTCCTGTTCTTTTGGATTGATAAAAAAATGCGATGCAGCACTGCCAACACTTTCAGCCAAAGCAACTGATGCACCTCCGTGCAGCAATCCCATTGGTTGGTGAACGCTTGGATTTACAGGCATTTTGGCTACTAAAAAGTCTTCGCCCGCATCTATATATTCAATTTTTAGCGTTTCCATCAACGTATTTTTTGAAAAATCGTTGCAATACGCTATAATTTGTTCTTTAGTATAATTCATTAAAATTAGCTTTAAAATCGTAAAATTAAAGAAAAGATAAGATACAAATTAGAAAATACAATTCTATTATTAAAATTCATTTACGAACATGTAAGTTTTTTGCTATTTTTACAAAAACAATCAATATCAATCTTTGGCTGAAAACTTTTTTTTTGCCACAGATTTCACAGATTTTTACAGATTAATTTTTTTGACTTGTGCAAAAATCAATGTAATCCTTTTAATCTGTGGCAAAAAAACATATTCAAATGCGTTATTACTTTACACTTTTCATTCTTGGTTTACTTTTAGTTTTCAGTTCCTGCAGAACTGATTTTGATACCGTTGCCAATTCCGGAGATTTGAAGTTTTCAAAAGACACGGTTTATTTGGATACTGTTTTTAAAAATATTGGTTCAAGCACGTACCAACTTAAAGTGTACAATAAAAGTAAAGACGATATTTCCATTCCAATAATTCAGCTCAAAAAAGGATTGAATTCTAAATACCGAATGACGGTTGACGGTATGAACGGAAATAACGGTAAAATTTTTAGCAATGTAACCCTGTTAGCCAAAGACAGTTTATACATTTTCATCGAAACTACGGCAGATATTACAGATGCAAACCCAACGGATTTTTTATATACTGATGAAATTCAGTTTGATAGTGGCGCCAATCTTCAGGAAGTGGCGCTGGTAACCCTGATTCAGGATTCTGTTTTTTTATATCCGAAACAAAATCCTGACGGAACAAAAGAAAAAATACAAATTGACGGAAAAGCCGTTGATGGTTTTTATTTGGATGAAAATGATGCTGTAAACGGAAATGAATTGAATTTCAACAATCAGAAACCGTATGTGATTTACGGTTACGCAGGCGTTCCTGAAAATAAAACGGTCACTTTTGAAGCCGGTGCGAGAGTTCATTTTCATGCTAATTCAGGTCTTTTTGTTGATGATAAAGCTTCTCTTCAAATTAATGGAACTGTTTCAACAACTGCTAAATTAGAAAACGAAGTTGTGTTTGAAGGTGATCGTCTGGAACCTGAATATTCAGATATTCCCGGACAATGGAAATCTGTTATTTTGGCGAATGGAAGTACAAATCATTCCATCAATAATTTAACCTTAAAAAATGGTTTTATTGGTTTAGATATCAGAAATCAGGATGCTACAACGGTTCAGATAAAAAATACGCAGATTTATAATTGTGCCGAATATGGAATTCTCGCTCAAAATGCCCGAATTAATGCTGAAAACCTTGTCATTAATTATTCTGGTTTAGCCAGTTTATCTTGTGTTTATGGTGGAAATTACACTTTTACACATTCCACTTTCTATAACAATTGGCAAAGCAGTTCGCATCTTGCTGTTAATTTAAGTAATAGTTTGGCCGGCGCAACTCCGGAAACGAATCCGTTGACTCAGGCAACTTTCAACAATTGTATCATCTATGGTTCAAATACCAATGAATTCAATTTGAGTAAAAATGCCAATGCTGCTTTTGTATATCAACTCAATAATTGTTTGTTGAAATTCAGCAGTTCTTCAACAAATGCCGATTATCAATTTAAAACAGACACTCAACATTACAACAATATTATCTTAAATGAAAATCCGAAATTTTATAATGTAAATCAGAATAAATTCAATATCGATAATACTTCTGCCGCTTTTGCGAAAGGGAATCCGGCGTATATAATTCCATTAGATATTATAGGAAGTACGAGAACTTCTCCTCCGGATTTGGGTGCTTATCAAAGTGCTGTTTTGCCAAAGTAATTTTCTAAACCATATAAGTGATATAAGAAATTTAAGTTCTGTGTGAATTTTTCTCGCAAAGTTTAATTTATAAGTAAAGCAAAAAATCTTTGCGACTTCGCGACTTTGCGAGATTAAAAAACTTTGCGACTTTACGCCTTAGTGGCAAAAAAACAACCGTAAGAAAATATATCTAAAATTAAAGATCGCTTAACGTATCGTATTCATAAAAGTAGTAGATTTGGTACAATTACTAAATTAAATTTCTAATAATCAATTTATTGAAATTTATTCAGAGCTATTAAACAACCAAATTTTAAACTATTATTTATGAAAAAAAGCTACTCTTATTTATTATTGCTGTTCGTTACATTCGGTTTTGCCCAAATACCTTCAGGCTATTACAATACAGCAACAGGAACCGGTTACACTTTAAAAACACAATTGTACAACATCATTAAAGGACATACAGATAACGGTTATGCAGGTTTGTACACAACGTATCAAACTTCTGACGTTGATAATTTTTACGAAAATGACGGGACTGTTTTAGACATGTATTCTGAAAATCCATCAGGAACAGATCCTTATAATTATAGTACAGGAAGTACACAAAGATGCGGGAATTATTCTGTTGAAGGCGATTGTTATAACAGAGAACATATTATTCCACAATCAGTTTTTAATGAGGCATCACCCATGGTTGCCGATGCGCATTTTATTACACCAACGGACGGAAAAGTAAACGGAATGCGTTCTAATTATCCGCATGGCACGGTAAGTTCAGTAACCTATACTTCTCAAAACGGAAGCAAATTAGGATCAAGTTCAGTATCCGGATATTCAGGAACTGTTTTCGAACCCGTAAATGCTTTTAAAGGCGATATTGCCAGAATGTATTTTTATTTTGCAACCCGTTATGAAAATACGGTTGCAGGTTATTCTTATCCAATGTTTGATGGTTCAAGCAATAAAGTATTTACAGCTGCATTTTTAAGTGTGCTTTTAGCATGGAATGCACAAGATCCTGTAAGTGCGCGCGAAATTGCCCGAAACAATGCCATTTATGCGCGTCAAAATAATAGAAATCCGTATATCGATCATCCGGAATATGTAAATCAAATTTGGGGCGGAACATCTTCTACAGATACTCAGGCACCAACTGCACCAACGAGTTTGGCTTCAACAGCAAAAACTTCAACTTCTATTACACTTTCGTGGAGCGCTTCTTCAGATAACGTTGCCGTTACAGGTTATGATGTTTATGCGAATAGTGCTTTAAAAACAACTGTTTCAGGATTAACAGCAACGATTACTGGTTTAACGGCTTCTACAGCTTATTCAATTTATGTAAAAGCAAAAGATGCGGCAGGAAATGCTTCTGCTTCAAGCAGTACCATTTCTGTTACAACTAACGCAAGTGGCGGAACTGGCGGATCTGCAACCGATTTACTTTTCTCTGAATATATTGAAGGTTCAGGAAATAATAAAGCACTGGAAATTGCCAATAATACCGGAAGTTCGGTTAGTTTATCTGCTTATACGATCAAAAAACAAACGAATGGCGCCGGAGCATGGAGCACAGGTTTAGCTTTAAGCGGTACATTAACGACTGGAAGTAAATACGTTGTCGTAAACAGTTCTATTTCTTCAACTTGCTTTTCTACAAGCGCTGCGAATATTTCTACAACGGCAACAGAATTAACTTTTAACGGAAATGATGCCGTAGGTTTATTCAAAAATGGCGTTTTAATTGACATCATCGGAACTTTTAGCGGCGGAACTGCAAATTTTGCTGTTGATGTGACTTTAAGAAGAAAATCGACTGTAACTTCTCCAACAACAACTTTCAATTTGAGTTCGCAATGGGATTCTTATACAACTGATACTTGTAACAATTTGGCCAGCAAAATGGCAAAACCTGTTGAAGAAGAAATTGTTGCAGAATCTGATGAAATTATCATTTATCCAAATCCTTCTGACGGAAACTTTAATATTGGTTTAGGAAATTCAGAAACTCCTTATTCTATTGAAATCGTTTCATTTGCGGGACAAAAAGTTTTCGAAAAACAAAACACAACAGATTCTGCAATAGCAGTAAGTCATCTTGCAAAAGGAATTTATGTGGTTAAAATAGTGAAAGATTCTAAAACTCTAATTAAAAAGATAATCATCAACTAATAAAACGAGTGCTTACTAAATTAAAAAGCGGCAATATTGCCGCTTTTTTTGTTTTACCTATAGATTTAATTTTTTCACGCAGATTTGGCAGATTGAGCAGATTTATTTTAGAATTATTTAAATCTTAAATTTTTAAATTAGTTTTTATCTACAAAATCTGCGTGAAACTAAAAAACTTTGTGTCTTTGCACCTTTGCGCGATTAAAAAATAGATTATCATGAACCAAAAAACGGCAATATGCTGCTTTTTTTATATGTATTAGAGAATTTTGGCAGGAATTGATTTTTTTCTTTACGCCTAAATTTCGGAAATTTTGCAGATTTCTTCTTTCAAAGATGCTAAGTTTCAACTTTGATTTCTTTCTTTTAAAGTTTATTTTTTTCTTTCGGATTTAGCTATTTAGCAGATTATAATACTGTTATTTTTTTAATAAATCTGCCAAATTTATGAGAACTAAACCCTACTGATTTTGCGTCTTTTTAGAAAAAAAATGCAAGAAAAAGGCAGCTTTATTTTTTTTCAAAAGAGTTTGTTTTCAAATTTGCGCTTACTATTTATTTACACTAAATTTGCACCTCAATACAACAAACTACACATCACAATGATCCATTTCTTTGAAAACCAAAGCAAAACTGTTTTCGCGGTACAAACGCAAAACGAAATTTCGGCTCAAGACATTTCAAAATTAAACTGGCTTTTTGCCAACTCTAATAAGATCGAAAAATCCGCCTTGACGGATTTTTTTGTTGGTCCACGTGCCACAATGATCACACCCTGGAGTACAAATGCTGTAGAAATTACTCAGAATATGGGTATTCCTGGCATTATCAGAATTGAAGAATTTCATCCGGCAACGGAAGACTTTACCGATTTTGATCCAATGCTTTCACAAAAATTCAATCACTTAGATCAGGAAATTTTCACTATTAATGTTCAGCCGGAACCAATTTTGGAAATCGATGACATTGCAACGTATAACAAAGTAGAAGGTTTGGCTTTAAGCCAGGAAGAAGTTGATTATTTAGACAATCTTGCTGTAAAACTGGGAAGAAAATTAACGGATTCTGAGATTTTTGCTTTCTCACAAGCCAATTCAGAACACTGTCGTCACAAAATTTTCAACGGAACTTTTGTAATTGACGGTGAAGAAAAAGAAACTTCTCTTTTCAAATTAATCAAAAAAACATCACAGGAAAATCCTAACGATATCGTGTCTGCTTATAAAGACAACGTTGCTTTTGTAAAAGGACCAAAAGTGCAGCAGTTTGCGCCAAAATCGGCCGACAAACCAGATTATTACGAGATCAAAGAATTTGATTCGGTTTTATCTTTAAAAGCAGAAACACACAATTTTCCAACAACCGTGGAGCCTTTTAACGGAGCAGCAACAGGTTCAGGAGGAGAAATTCGTGACCGTTTAGCAGGTGGTCAAGGTTCATTGCCATTGGCAGGAACTGCAGTTTATATGACTTCGTATTCTCGTTTGAATGACGAAAGAAAATGGGAAAATGCTGTTGAAGAAAGAAAATGGCTGTACCAAACGCCAATGGATATTTTGATAAAAGCTTCAAACGGAGCTTCTGATTTTGGAAATAAATTCGGTCAGCCGCTAATTACAGGTTCAGTTTTAACTTTCGAACATTCAGAAAACGACCGTAAAATTGGTTACGATAAAGTAATCATGCAGGCGGGAGGAATTGGTTACGGAAAATTAGATCAGGCAATTAAAAAGAAACCACAAGAAGGCGATAAAATCGTAATTCTTGGAGGAGAAAATTATAGAATTGGTATGGGTGGAGCTGCGGTTTCATCTGCAGATACTGGAGCTTTCGGTTCAGGAATCGAATTAAATGCGATTCAGCGTTCAAACCCAGAAATGCAAAAACGTGCTGCCAATGCCATTCGTGGTTTGGTAGAAAGCGACAATAACCCAATTGTTTCGATTCACGATCACGGAGCTGGAGGACATTTAAACTGTCTTTCGGAATTGGTGGAAGAAACGGGTGGATTAATCGATTTGGATAAATTACCTGTTGGAGATCCTACACTTTCTGCAAAAGAAATTATCGGAAACGAATCTCAGGAAAGAATGGGATTGGTTATTGGTCAAAAAGATATTGATATTTTACAAAGAATCGCTGACAGAGAGCGTTCGCCAATGTATCAGGTTGGAGATGTAACGGGAGATCACCGTTTTACTTTCGAATCTAAATCAAATGGTTCAAAACCGATGGATTATGCTTTAGAAGATTTCTTCGGAAGTTCTCCAAAAACGGTTATGAACGACAAAACTATCGATAGAAAATATGCTGATGTTTCGTATTCAGCAAATGATTTCGAAAGTTATTTAAAAGACGTTTTACGTTTAGAAGCTGTTGGTTCTAAAGACTGGTTAACAAATAAAGTAGACCGTTGCGTAGGTGGAAAAGTCGCTAAACAACAAAATGCAGGTCCGTTACAATTGCCTTTGAATAATGTCGGCGTAATGGCTCTGGATTATTTAGGTAAAGAAGGAATTGCAACTTCTATTGGCCACGCTCCTATTGCAGCTTTGATTGATCCGGTTGCGGGAAGCAGAAATGCTATTGCAGAATCGTTATCAAACATTGTCTGGGCACCGATTAAAGATGGTTTAAAAGGTATTTCATTATCTGCAAACTGGATGTGGGCTTGTAAAAACGAAGGTGAAGACGCTCGTTTGTACGCTGCTGTTGAAGGTTGTTCTGATTTCGCAATCGAATTGGGAATCAATATTCCAACAGGAAAAGATTCACTTTCGATGAAACAAAAATATCCAAATGACGAAGTAATTGCGCCGGGAACGGTTATTATTTCTGCTGGAGGAAATTGTACAGATATCAGAAAAGTAGTTGAACCGGTTTTACAGAAAAACGGAGATTCTATTTATTATATCAATTTGTCTCAGGATGATTTCAAATTAGGAGGTTCATCTTTCGCACAAATCAGAAACACGATCGGAAACGAAACTTCTACTATAAAAGAGGCGAAGTTCTTTAAAAATGCTTTTAATACCGTTCAGGAATTAATCGGCGAAAGCCAGATTTTAGCCGGACACGATATCGGAAGCGGTGGTTTAATTACTACTTTATTAGAATTGTGTTTTGCTGATGTAAACCTTGGAGTAAAAATTGATTTCTCAGCTTTCCCAGAAAAAGATTTATTAAAAATCCTTTTCGCAGAAAATATCGGAATTGTTTTCCAGGCTAAATCGGATGCTGCAGTTGAAGCTAAATTAAGCGCCAACAATCTCGAATTCTTCAAAATTGGTTCAGTTCAAAATACTGCAGTTTTAGAATTTGCAGATTATAAATTAGATATTCCAACTTACCGTGACGTTTGGTTTGAAACTTCTTATTTATTAGATCAAAAACAATCTAAAAACGGAAGAGCTCAGGCACGTTTCGAAAACTATAAAAATCAGGTTTTACAATATACTTTCCCAGCACACTTTACAGGAAAAAAACCAGTAATTGATGCTTCGAAACCAAAACCAAAAGCGGCTATTATTCGTGAAAAAGGAAGTAATTCTGAACGCGAAATGGCAAATGCAATGTACTTAGCAGGTTTTGATGTAAAAGACGTTCACATGACGGATTTAATTTCCGGTCGTGAGACGCTTGAAGATATTCAGTTTATTGGTGCTGTTGGAGGATTCTCTAACTCAGATGTTTTAGGTTCTGCTAAAGGTTGGGCCGGAGCTTTCTTATACAACGAAAAAGCAAAAACAGCTTTAGATAATTTCTTTAAAAGAGAAGATACTTTGTCTGTTGGAATTTGTAACGGTTGTCAGTTGTTTATGGAATTGGAAGTGATTAATCCCGAACACGAAGTTCACGGAAAAATGCTTCATAACGAAAGCCAGAAACACGAAAGTATTTTTACTTCTGTAAAAGTTCAGGAGAATAATTCGGTTATGTTATCAACATTAGCCGGAAGTACTTTGGGAGTTTGGGTTTCTCACGGAGAAGGAAAATTCAATTTACCTCTTGCCGAAGAAAACTACAACATTGTTTCTAAATATGCTTACGAAGGTTATCCTGCAAACCCTAACGGTTCTGATTATAACACGGCAATGATGTGTGACAAAACGGGAAGACATTTGGTTATGATGCCGCATATTGAGCGTTCAACTTTTCAATGGAACTGGGCGAATTACCCAAAAGACAGAAACGACGAGGTTTCGCCTTGGCACGAAGCTTTTGTTAACGCAAGAAAATGGATTGAGAAAATCTAAAAATATATTTCATTTAAAAGCGCTCGAATTTATCGGGCGTTTTTTTTTGGCCACGAATTGCACGAATTAGCACGAATTAATTTGACTCCTGCAAGGTTTTCAAAACCTTGTAGGTGTGACGCGCATATTCTTTATATCAAAATGCCTGCAAGGTTTTCAAAACCTTACAGGTGTGGGTTTAATCTCTATATCGAAATACCTACAAGGTTTTGAAAACCTTGCAGGAAACCCTAAATTCTTGCAATTCGTGGCAAAAATTATAAAAAAATGCCCGGCGCTATCCCTATAGCCGAGGCATTTTTTTTATCGTTTAAAGGAAGATGCTAAACCAGTTACGATACTGGCAGTTGCAAAGGCTACTAAACCTGAAGCAATTGCTGCCTGTCCGGCAAAAAGCTGATCATCTAAAATTCTTCCGTGAAATAATGTACCTCCGGCTAATCCTGCAATTAACCCCAAACCGATAGTACCAATGTGCCTCCAAGGTTCCGGATCAGGCGGCGGCGGTTGCGGAAATTTGAAGAAGCGTTTCCACCAGCCTGGATATAGTGTTCCGCACCATCCCATTGCTAAATAAAATAAAGTTCCCATACTTTTAATTTTAATATAACGCCTACTCTTTTGCTTTTCGGCTTACGCATTTAATTAGAATCAAAATTATAGTACTACTCTAAAAGATTAACAAGGTAATTGCCTGTTTTTCAAAGGGGAAAAAGACTGTTTTTATTATTACTTTCCACTAAAACAATTATACTTAATTCCAACTAAGTGTAATTTAATAATATCTTAAGTCAGATTTTCTGAGTGTATTTCATCTGATAAATATCTTTGTCAAATGAGAAAAAAAATTCAAAAATCAATATTCTTATTTTTAACTGCATTTAGCTCATTATTTACTTTTGGACAAAAATCACAACAAATCAAAGGAAATATAACTGATGGAAAAGTTGCTATTGAATTTGCTGATGTGATTTTAAAAAATGTTATGGATTCTACTAAAGTTGCCGCCTATGCCGTAACGGATATTTCAGGTAATTTTTATTTAGAGAATGTTTTTTCCGGAGATTATAAATTGCAATTCAAATTGTTTGGGTATAAAACTAAATATCAGGAAATAAAAGTAAAAGAAACAAATTCTGTTATTTCGTTAGGCACTATTGTTCTGCAAAATGATACTAATCTATTAAATACTGTTGTTGTAAATTCTCAAAAAAAACTGATTCATAAAACCGATGAAGGGTTTGTTTTTAATGCCGCTTCTACTATTTCTCAAACTGGCGGAACTGCAACTGATATGCTCAAAAGCATTCCGACTGTTGCCGTTGATGCAGATGGCGCAATTTCATTGAGAGGAAAAACACCGATGATTTTGATTAATGGAAAAAATTCTGCTATAACGAATATGGATCAGATCGCAGCAAGCAGTATTGAAAGTATTGAAGTTATTAATAATCCTACAGCAAAATATGATGCTAACGCAGAAAGCGGAATAATTAATATAAAACTTAAGAAAAACAATCAAAACGGTGTTAATGCTGCTTTTGTTCTAGGTGGAGGATTTGGTGCAAAAGGAAGACTAAATAGTTCGGTACTTTTAAATAATAAAACAGAAAAATGGAATTTTGGTTTAGGATATGATAATCGTTTTGCGGGCAGAACTAAAAAAATAAAAGCTGAAAGAACTAATAATTTTATTGATGATGAGCACTTTATCAATCAAAACAGAAATGATGAACGAACGGAAGGTTTACAGAATTTAAAACTGAATAGTGATTTTTCTCCAAACGAAAAAAACACTTTTTCATTTGAAGCTTTAGGAAACATGGAAAGTCAGGACAATAATGAAAGTTTGAATACTCAGGTAAACACAAGTGCAAATCAGTTTTTCTCCAATAACATCAGGAATTCTTTAGAATTAGAACGCTCAAAAGTAGGTGAACTGGCTTTTAACTATGATCGAAAATTTTCTGATGATCGAAAAAATTTAAACACTAGTATTACTTCTTCTTTCAATAAACACAGAGAAAATACGGATATTGACACTTATAATTACGATCAGTACAATAATCAAATTGAAGATGCTTTTTTACAAAGAACACACAATTACGAACACGAAAATATCTCGAATGCGATTGTGAATTATGCTTTTCCGGTTTCGGATAAATCAATTATAGAAACGGGCTATAAAGGAACTTTCCGATTTTTTAATTCAGATTTTGAAAGTGCTGATCTAACTAATGGAGGATATGTGATTAATCCTTTGTACAGTAATTCTTTTAGATATAATGAACAAATAAATGCTGTTTACGGTCTATTGAACTCCTTTATAGGTGATACGGAAAATCCTAAATGGAAATACAATCTTGGCTTGCGTGGAGAAAATGTTTCCAACACCGGAGCAACAAAAAATAATAGTGATCGCTTTAACAATGATTATTATAAATTTTTTCCATCGGCATCGTTGCAGTTTAATTTAAAAGCTGATGAATTTGTAAAAATTGGATATAGCAAACGTATTAATCGTCCGGATCTGGATGACTTAAATCCCTTTATGGATATTACAGATGCATTGAATCCGCATAGTGGAAATCCGTATTTAAAACCTGAAATCATTCACATAGCCGAATTGAGTTATAATAAAGAATGGTCAAAATATTCATTTTCAACCAATGCTTTTTATAGAAATGCTACTAATACTATTAAGCAATATGCAGAATTACAAGATAATGGTGTCATTTTTTTGCAACCCAGAAATATAGGAAGTACTATAACTTATGGCCTTGAAACTATTTTTAGCCTAAAACCAATTGGTTTTTATGATGCAAATATTAGTATTACAGCTTTTCAGCAAAATATTAATGCTTCCAATTTGGCTCAGGATGTTGTAAATAGTGCTTTTAGCTGGTATGGAAAAATCATTAATAATTTTGTTCCCTGGGAAGGCGGAAAAATACAAATAACCGGAAATTATAATTCAGCACTAGCGACTCCGCAAGGAAAAAGAATTCCGATTTATAATATTGATATGGGTTTTCAGCAAAAGATAAATAAAGGAAATGCCCGATTGAGATTAGTGGTTACCGATATGTTCAATACTTTAGAAAGTGGATATAAAAACAATACTTTTCTTTTTAGCAATCATAGAACCTCAAAATCAGATACTCGTGCCTTGATGGTTACTTTTGCTTATACTTTTAAATCTGATTTTAAAGAAAAACTTCTTGAAAATCAATTTTTAACAGAATAGTCTTTCTTAATTTAAAAAAACTCATTCTTATTTATTTCGATTACTTTTTATATTTAAATTTGAACTATATTCGTCAAAAAATATCTTTGCCACGAGATTTTTTTTAACAAGCCAAAAACATTTAAAACCTACACAGAATGAAATCGTTACATTTAGTACTAATCACGTTATTTTTTGTTTCCGCACACTCGTATTCACAAGTTCACGTAGATCAAATTACTTATAATGGCAAAGACCGTTATATCACAACTACTATTGGTTATCCTGTTCCGGGCACTTATGCACCAACCGGAGTAAAAGAGCCTATTACTATTTTAAATCCTGACGGAACCGGAGTTATTCAGGCAGATGATTTATCAAAAAAGAAGATTAATTGGGGAATTGAATGTACTGAAGAAGGTACTGCAGTTTTTAAAGAAGGCTTTAATAGTGCATCATATACATTCTGGTACAGAACAACTGATAGCGAAGCGTGGAACTATTCTCAATTTTCTATTCATTTTGCCAAGAAAAAAATGTTTTTAATGGGCGAAAGAGTAAAAGAATACGTGGATTATAACGTTCAATAAACTGCAAAATTAGCTCTCAAATTATACATTTGTTGTTTTTTTGTAAATTTCACTATAAAAAAGAAAACGTTTTCGTTGATTTTCAATAGTACCTATAATTTTTCCCATAAAATTTCATAAAATTAAAAATTATACCTTATTTTTATTTAATTTGCAGTAAAATTCAATATATTAAACATGGTTTCAATCACACGCCTTTTTGATTTTCCTTATTATCAACAAGAAACTTATAACCTCCAGGTTGCTTTGGCAACCAAAAAAAATGGAGCTTGGGAAAAAACATCCAGCGAGGAATATATTGCGAAAGCTAATGCTGTTTCAAGGGCATTATTGCGTTTGGGCGTTCAGAAAGATGATAAAATTGCATTAATTACTTCTAACAATCGTACGGAATGGAATATCATGGATATTGGTATTTTGCAAACCGGAGCACAAAATGTTCCTATTTACCCAACGATTGCCGAAGAAGATTACGAATATATTTTAAATCATAGTGGCAGTATTTATTGCTTTGTTTCTGATACTGAAGTGCTTCAGAAAGTAAATGCTATAAAAGCAAATGTACCAACATTAAAAGAAGTGTATTCATTTGATGAAATTGCAGGCTGCAAACACTGGTCAGAATTATTGACTTTAGGTGCAGACGAAAGTAATCAAAATGAAGTTGAAGCTAAAAAAGACGCTATTAAAGAAGACGATTTAGCTACTATTATTTATACTTCAGGAACCACAGGAAAGCCTAAAGGCGTTATGCTATCGCACAAAAACATTGTTTCGAATGTTTTAGACAGTGCGCCAAGAATTCCGTTTATTGCAGGAAAAAGCACTGCATTGAGCTTCTTGCCTATTTGCCATATTTTTGAAAGAATGATTTTGTACATCTATCAATATTATGGCGTTTCGGTTTATTTTGGAGAATCAATTGATAAAATTAGTGATAACTTAAAAGAAGTAAAACCAACTGTAATTACAGCTGTACCAAGACTTCTGGAAAAAGTTTACGATAAAATTTATGCTAAAGGTGGCGAACTAACCGGCATCAAGAAAAAACTATTTTTCTGGGCTATAGATTTAGGTCTAAAATATGAGCCTTACGGAGCCAATGGTTTTTGGTATGAATTTCAGTTAAAAATTGCCCGAAAACTTATCTTCAGTAAATGGAAAGAAGGTTTGGGAGGAAATTTAGATTTGATGGTTTCCGGAAGTGCTGCTCTACAACCCCGTTTAACAAGAGTTTTTGCTGCTGCAGAAATTCCGGTTATGGAAGGTTACGGCTTATCTGAAACATCGCCTGTAATTGCGGTAAACGATGAAAGAAACAAAGGTTTCAAGATTGGAACTGTTGGAAAAGTAATTCGTAATGTTGAAGTTAAAATTGCTGCTGACGGAGAAATTCTTTGTAAAGGACCAAATGTAATGTTGGGTTACTTTAAAGATCCTGAAAAAACTGCTGAAGCTTTGCAAGACGGGTATTTTCATACTGGGGATATTGGAGAAATCGACAGCGAAGGTTTCCTGAAAATTACAGACCGTAAGAAAGAAATGTTCAAAACTTCAGGCGGAAAATATATTGCGCCTCAGTTGATTGAGAATGCCATGAAACAATCTCGTTTTATTGAGCAAATTATGGTAATTGGGGAAGGCGAAAAAATGCCGTCAGCTTTTATTCAGCCAAATTTTGAATTCGTAAAAGAATGGGCCAAGCTTCATAAAATAACTTTAGGAAGCACAAACAAAGAAATTAGTGAAAATCCTGAGGTTGTAAAACGTATTGACACTGAAATTGAGGAAATCAACAAAAAATTTGGGCACTGGGAACAAATCAAACGTTTTGAGTTAACCCCGGATGTTTGGTCTATTGATGGCGGACAACTTACTCCAACACTAAAATTGAAACGTAAAATCATTAAAGAAATTTACAAAGATCTTTACGCTAAAATATATGGTCAAAATTAATAAATCAAAATAATACAAACCAAAGAAAAGGCTGTCTTTATGAGACAGCCTTTTTTATGTTATAAAGTAAACCTATAATTATTCACCAAGAAAATAGGTAAATGAAAGATTGAAATAACTTTGTTTAGCTTTTGTTTCGTAAACAGTATTATAAAATGGTGCTTTTCTAAAAGGATCTGACAATCCTTTATTATATCTTATATTACAGGCAACATTATAATATTCTACAGTTATTCCCATAGGAATATAAGTATTGATTGATAAGCTTTCATTCATTTGATCAAAATTCATATATTTTACTTCAAGTGCAAGCGGCTCCAGAATATAGTCTTCTTTGCTGGTGTCAGCAGGCGTATATTGTTGAAAAAAACTTAACGTGATTCCGGCATTTACTCCGATTTTAATATTATCATCATCAAATTTTAAAAATTTATAATTTAAAATAATAGGCAAATCCAAATTGTCTAATCGAAATTTTAAATCTTCCGGTTCAGCATCGAGATTTTCCTTTCCTATAAATATCATCCTGTGATGTACATAGTTTAAACCCATTACCAATTCGAGGTTATCTGTAAATTCTGCAGTTGCTACAATTCCAATTAAATAACCAGGCTGTGATTTTGTAAACAGTACATTCGAATCTAAAGCATAATTGGTATAACCGGCAGTAACACCAAATCTGCCATCAAAAATTCCTTGCTGGCTATAAATAGAAGAACTTGAAAGAATTAACAAAAGAACTAGGAAATTAATTTTGAATGGCTTCATGAAGAGAAAAAAGTAAAATTATTATTAAAATTTATAGTACAAATATATTGTTAAATATATACATTTGACGAAAAATTCTTTTAAATGAAAAAAATTTCTCTGCTGTTTTTACTTCTAATTTTAAATGGATGTGAAATAGAAAACATAAACTACTTAACACCAGTTGTTTTGAGTTATGAGCCTGAAAATATCATGACAAATTCTGCAATCTTAGGAGGTGAAGTTGGCAGCGAAGGAGGAAAAAAAATAACAGAATATGGTATTGTGTGGTCTAAAACTGAACACCCAACCGTAAACGATAATAAAATTGCTGAAGGATCACGAATAGGCCAAAGTTTTAAAATTTATTCTATATTCGAAGCTAACACAACATATTATTACCGCTTTTATGCCATTAATGAAATTGGGGCTGGTTACGGTAAAGAATATTCTTTTAAAACTATGATGGATGCTCCTTGCAATCCTGTTACAAATAATTCGATAAAATTAGGCAACGGACTTTCAACTATTGCGATCAACGATGTAGACGTAAGAAATCCTGACTGGGCTTTTAATGAAGGTAATATCGAGTATACAACAAGTTCATATTCCTCTACCGTACGAATTACAGTGCAATTTAATGAGTACAATAAAAATCCGCCATTAACTGGTACTTACACTGTTGTTTTGGGCGATTTTGGAAACGATAATAATCTGTCGACTGGTCAGGCTAAATTATTTATTGAAAATTATGGCGGTTATCCGGGTGGCGCTATTGCTAAAGAAGGAACAAAATTTTATGTCAAAAATGAAAACAATATTCTTTACATCATTTTCTGCGATACTCCTATCGATACCAAATATGTTTTGAATGGAAAATTCTCATATACTCTTAAGTAAAATTTAGTTACTAAGTTTCTAAGATGTTCTTAAAACTTATTTCTTCATCTAATCATTTAATGGTTATAGAAATATAAAATCAGTGACTTTTAAATTATAAAAGTCACTGATTTTAATATTTATTTTTCTGCTTAAGTTTATACTTCATCACGTCTTTAAGTATCGACTTATTGTTTTTATTAAAATGTACTAATTCTGAAGCAACTTCAGGATTTGCACTAATTCTATCGGCCGTAATTTCATAAGCGATATTCCTGATCATTTCTTCCAGCTGCTCGTATTTGTTAAATTCTGGTTTCAATAAATGAAGAAATATTGCAGCATTTGTATCTGATACATCCTCTTTATAAACATTGGTAATGGCATGAGATAATTCTTCTGCCGACTTGCAGTTTGCAAAATAATTATTCAGGCATTTTCCGGGATCTTTATTCGTTTTCCAGCCTTGCAAAAGTAATTCTTGTGCATCTGTAACGTCACCAATTTTATTTTTGTAAACTAATGAAGCTTTTACATATTGAAAATTGGTTTTGTAATTTTCTATTACTTTATTAAAATACTTATCGGCTTCTTTTTTGTTTTTTAAAACTACATACAAATCGCCTATTTTTTCATCATCGTTTAGCTCTTTATAAATTTCTATCGCTTCTCTGTAGGCATGTCCTTTCTCGTAACATTCGGCTGCTTTCTTTTTATTCTTACTATATTTTAAATAAATAGCTGCAGCCTCAGTATACAATTCTCCTTTTTCGAGAACTTCAGCCGCTTTATGATGATTTTTTAGCAATTTCAAATAAATATGTGCGGCTTTCTGGTATTCTTTATTTTCTGCATATTGTTCGGCGAGTTTCTCATATTTTTCCTGTAAAGTGGCAAATCTGTTTGAATCAATCAGAAATGAACCTCCGGATTTTGAAGTTTTATCAGACGCACTACTACTATTACCTGCTAAAAGCGAGAAAGCGAAACCTACTATAAGTATTATAATCAAGAAGATAAAAAAAGATTGAAAATCAGAATGATTATCTCCAAGCTTAAAATTTCCAAGAATTAAAATTAAAAATATAATAGCCCCATATTTAAAAAGATTTGGAGAAGATTCTTCTGAAGGTAAAAACCGAGACATATTTCCTCTTCCAAAAGAAAATTTACCGTAACTATCTCCTCTTGAAGTTCCCAAAGTATCTAAGGGAATCGCCAATTGCAAAGCTAATTTTGGGTTTTCATCCAGGAATTTCAAAAACTTATCCATTTCCTTTTGATTCCCTTTCATCAATTTTTGCAAATCAAATGGCAGTTTTGCAATCATTTCTTCTTCTGAAACCGGATTTTCAATATCATTTAAAATCTTTTCCTGATCAACCTCAACACGCATTGAAGTAATAAATTGCGGAATCGAAACTGATTTTGACGGCACTGTTATTTCGATTTCTCTTAACACCGGTAGCTGAAGCAAATCTGTCCAGTTTACTTCTTCTTTCAACTCCACTAAACCAATTTCAGGATGCAGTAAATGATATTCTGAAAATAATTTATGCCATTCTTCCTCTGTTAATTCTGGTGCAATAGATGTGTTTTCGGGAATGAACAACTTGTTTTCTGCCAATTGATAAAAATTGTTTTTTTCAATATCTCCTATTTTACTTTTACTTTGATTGAAGACTATTAAACAGCCAAACAGCTCGTTTGCACGCGTACCCGGAACAGGAAAAACTTTAACCGAACCGAGTGTTAACCCAATGTTTTGAATTTCATGAAGCCACACTTCCACCGAGGCACTTTTAATCAAAATGCCTCCCTTCGGATATGTGTTCTTTGTATTTATTTTTAACTTAAGCTCCATGGTGTACGATATTCAAAATAAAGGGGTTAAGATACTTTTCTGTAAACATTTCCGTCGTTATATTTTCTTGCTCATATTCATTTGAAATAAAAAATTTATTTCCTGTATATTCATCGATTGATACCATCGTCGATTGTATATTTAAAATAAAAGGAATGTAAAACTTTCCAATGCGTGTATCACTGCTTTCAAAAATTAAAACTCCGTCTTTAATTGTAATTGTACTTCCATCTTCTGATTCAAAAAATGTCGATTCTATATAGCAGACTGCACCAGTTTCTTCAATTCTTTTCTTTAATTTCTCTGCAACTTCTTTTGTTACATCATTCAAAATAACACTAAGTTCTTCATCAACAATTTCTTTAGCTTCTCTTAAATCCTTATCAGTATAATTTTTAATTATTTTTACAACTGCAATAGCCGAAGTTCCTCTGTTTTTTAAAATGAGGTTTACTTTTTCCTTTAGCACTATAACATTATCCGGTCTAAATGTATGCTTATCTTTCTCAAATTTTAAACTTCTGAAATAATAGCCATTTATCTTTAAGACATTTTTATTTATTACAACTGTATCGATTTTTTTAATTGTATTGTATTTAGTTCTATTGGCTTTATAATTTCGAATAAAACTGGCTCTTTTTTCTACATAATCATCATAAGCTAATTTTATATTTTCTCCTTTAACATGCGCAATTGTAAAATCATCCTGAAGAAACCAAAAATTAATATTATCCGTTAAATGGAACATTCCATGAGATACAAACGCCAATAGATTCTTTTCCGGAAGATCTCCTCTTCTTATTTGCTGGCTTCTTAACTCATTGGTCTCAAGATTTAAAAAACTAATATTGTGTACACCATCAAAGAAATAATAATTTAATAGAATTCTTTCTTTGTCAGGATTGGTTTTTAAAGCAAAATCGCCTTTACCCAATAAACCAGGATGCGATGTGATTTTTTTTAATGCCTTAGTAAACTTATCATTCGTATCAAACAAAAATAGAGTACGACCCACACATTGGTAAAACTCATTTCCATCATGAAAAATGTTATAATAAAACCTTTCTATTGGGTACAACATTGGTAATAGATCTTCAGACAAAATTTTAGCCGTCTTTCTAATCTCTACATTCTTTCTTTCCCACAATTCCTCTAACGGCAACGCAATTTGTTGCAATAGTTTCCTGCCTTTGTTTTGATTTTTATAAACATTAATATTTTCCATACCAATTGCAAAAACGTATTTAATATCACTAAAATAAGTATTCAGGACTTTTTGCATTGGAACAAGTTTTAGACTTTCTTCCGATGAAAAAAGAAAAACTTCCTGGTTCTTGCTATTAATTTTATGCTCCAGAAAAAACGAATCTATTCCTGCGGCGCAATCTAGTTTACCGCTAAGTTCGCTTAATGCCGTAATAACTTCATCGACGTTTGTAACAGCAATTTCTTTAAAATCCTGTCCGACAACATATACCTCGCATTCAATATCTGTTTTTGGATGTCTTGCAATGGCAATAGCCGAAGCAAAAGCTAAAATTTTAGGATTTCCCCAGTTTTTTAAGGTATTATCAATTAATAAAATACGCTTGAATTTATCTGCTTCCGGCGGTACTTCACGTTGAATATAAAGTGCTTCGTTGTTGGCAATTCTCGACATGAAAACATCATCATCATAAGCAAATTCAGAAATTACGAGTTTATCAAAATCGCCTTTATTGGTTAAATCTGAAATTCCTCCCAATGGCTGCTCGCTTGGATGACTGTGATGAAGCGGAATGTTTAATCCTGACCAAAGTCGTTTGATTAGGCTTCCTACATGAAATGTTTTATCTTCCTGAATAAGCTGATCGACAAAATCAGTTACTTTTTCAGATAGATTTTTTTCTTCTAAAACTTCTTCATCTAATTGCTCATCCAATTCCTGATGCGGAATATTTTCCATTGCTTTTATAACAGACTGAACCGTTGGAAACTTCGCTTTTAATAAAGCAAGAGTTCTGAAATCTTTTCTGAAATTGGCTTCGTTAAATTCTTCTTTAACCGCTGCACGAACTAAATGATGCCTGCGTTTTTTATATTCTCTAATGAAGTATTTTGCATCAGATGAAGAAATTCTGTTGTGACATTGATGAAAAATAGTCTGAAACAGTTTCATTCTTTTTTCGCCCGTTTTATACTCTTTCGGTAACTTCGAAAGTATTTTCATGAAATCAATACTCGCACCCACTCTAAACGACTGCGACTGCGGAAAAGCAGTAACAATATTTTTGCTTTTTGCCAAATCATGAATTATTTCAATAGTCGTTTCGCTCTCCGGATTTGTAGCCAAAATGGCTAATAATAAACTTCCAAATGGCGGAACACCTTCTTCTGAAAGAAATTCCAAAATTTCAAAGACAAATTTCTCATAACCAATAGTTTGGCCATTCGGAATTGTTAGCGATTCAAATACACTATCTTCAGAAAAGATCTCATTGTCCCATTCCCAGAAATAGTCTTTGTATGATTGAAAATAACGTTGAAAATCCATTTTTATATTATGAAAAAGTTAAGCGAAATGAGCTTATTGAAAGTTGTTTTATAGTTTCTTTTGGAATTTCTGAATAACTGTTATCCATATTCCAGATTATGATGTTTTCTTCTGATGGATTTATTTTTTCCTGAAGTGTTTTTGATAAAGCAAACCATTCAAAATTATATCCGGTTGGGATTAAAAAATTATGTTCAAACCAAAATGTCTTTCCTTTTACAGGAAGCATAGGATTTCCCAGAATTAATATTTTTTCTTTAACGACAACCCAATTCAAAAGTTCTAACCTGTACTTTGGTGCCGATTCGATATACAATTTCAATTCATCAAAATTTACGAGCATGGCAAAAGCTTCTTTTATGTCTTCAGAAGGTTTTAAACCAATTTCCAGCTTTTGATCAATGCCAAAATAATTATGATTGAATTTGGGCAATGAAACGGGCAATGAACGCAAAATTGGACTCCACAATAATCCCGAAGGCAACTTTTTTGATGGCAAAAGTTTATCTTTTTCAAACAGTAAATTTTCCTTTAATTCGTATACAACTTTGTACGGAATCTGCAACATTTCTGCTGAATTTATTTGTTCCAGAGAAAAATCTTTAATCCAGATGGTATCCGTTTCAAAAGCTAATTTTAGATTATCCCAATGTCTGATTGAACCCAAAAAATCCTTGTGTTCTTTTTTAATTTCTAAAAAATACATATTAGATCGTTTGAAGTATTTTTTGCCATAAAGATTCTATATGATCCTGAATGTATTTTTTTTGCTCTGCATCTTTAACCCAGTCGCAACGCGTTTGAATGTAACGAAGTTTATCCTTGATAACATTTTGCTCTTCAAACGAAAGGTTTTCATCCTGCCATTTTTCAATCAGGAAATTTACTTCTTTCATTACGCTTTCTGCGTCTGGCGTTTTATTGTATATAGCCTGCGGATGCGCGTCTGCCGAATCATCTTTTTCAATAATCTGATTGATTATTCCTTCCAGGATTTCGATTTGTTCTTCGTTATCCCAAATGTATTTTAAAACCCATAAATCAGATAAAACAGCCTCGTTTCTGCCACACATTAAAGCACTTGCAGCAATCAGATTTTGAAGTTTTACTGCACGTCTGTCTGATACTTTTATACCGGTATTTCTAAGACTGTGAATAATATCAACATATTCATTTCGAATTGGGGTTAAATCTACCTTGCGGCAAAGCTGTTGCAATTCTTTAATTTCGTCTGCTGAAATTGTTGGTGCTTCTTTCGAAGAATTGCCTTCTAATTTCCATCCTGCCAATAATACTGCATGAAGTAAATCCGGCTCAACATAGTCACATTTTATACGAATTAAAAAACGGTCCAACAAAGCATTTAACGATTCATCTTCTGGCAAAACATTGCTTGCGCCAACAAACATAAGTACCGGTAGTTTTTTAGTTTCTTTACCACGGCGAAATATTTTTTCGTTCAGTGCCATCAATAAACTGTTCAAAATTGCGGAGTTTGCGTTGAAGATTTCATCAAGAAATACCATCGAAGCTTCCGGCATCATGCCTTCGGTATTGGTAATCAATTCCCCTTCTTTTAATTTACGAATATCAAAAGGTCCAAAAATTTCATTAGGTTCTGTAAATCGGGTTAAGAGATATTCGAAGTTTTTTCCGCCTTCGATTCCGTTCGATAAAGCTCTGATAATTGCACTTTTTGCCGTTCCCGGAGGCCCTAACAAAAACGCATTTTCTCTGGCCAGTAAACCAATTCCTAACAGATCTATGATTTCATTTTTCCCAACAAAAGTTTCTTTAATATGCTTTAAAACAATATTTAGTTTATCGGTAGCTTTCATTTATTTGCTTCTAATTTTTTCGTTTGATAATTTATAGTTGTGCCCAGAATATTTTTTTATAATCTCCAAATCCTATTTCTAACTGTTTTTTAATGAAATCAGATTCGGTAAATTTTATTGCTTTTCTATGTACGATTCGATCGATATAAAGCTGTTGCAAACAATCATTTGTGGCAACGATATCAAAATTTATCTTTTCAAGGTCAATTTCAAATCCTATTGCCGAATAATGAAACAGATATAGATGTTTTTCCAGAATTGGAATAACCAGATCATCTGCATCTATTCTTGTTATTTCTGCCAAAATCTGAGGCAGGAAACGCAGACACAGATCTGCAGAAAGTATAGCCGATTCGTCTTGAATTCTATTAAAATCAGGCAAAAGCAAGTCTAAATCACTAATTTTATGTTCCCGATGCAATAAAAGTTGTGCTGCCAGATATACCGTTTTGGCGGCCCAAAGAGCGGCATCAGAATTAAAATTTGGCGCAATTCCCGGATATTCTAAAGTTTCTCTTTCGTATTCTGTTTCTAAAAATGAAACCATATTGTTTTCTTCTTCTTTAGAAATCGTAATCAGTTTATCCGTTAAAATTATCTGCTCAATTGTTCTGAGATGATAAATGGTATCTAAAAATGATGATTTTACTTTATCCATCTCTAAATTATATTCTGTATTTATCTAATTATTAATGCTTTTACGAACTTTGATAATCATGTTTAATTAAAGCCTCTTACTGACAAATATATCATTAAATCTGTACTATCCCAGCTATTATTTTGTTTGGGAATTCAGTAAAAAAGATCTTTATTGACTTCACAAAATCATAAAGGAAAACTACGAATTTGATAACCCGCAGTTTCCTTTTTTGTGAATATCTCTTTCTGAATCAATATCAAAAACAACATTTTAGTTGTTAAGGCACCAATGCAAAATCTTGGCGATATTTTTTGCATCATCGATTCCGCGGTGATGCGTTCCTTCTAACGGAATATTCAATAAATGCAAAGCACCATTCATTCCGGTTGGCTTTTGCAAACCAAATTTTTCGGCAAAATGTACTTTGACATTAATATGTTCATCTCCCATTGGGTAAGGAATTCCAAACGATTTACATTGTTTTTTAATCATGTTGATATCGTATTGGCCGTAACTCGCCCAAGTATATAAATCAGGCTGGTATTCATCGACTAATTTTTCAATCGCTTCTTCAAAACTTACTCCATTTTCGTCCAGTAAATCCTGGGTAATTGTTGTTAGTTCTGTACAAAACGGACTTACACTTGATCGTTGCGGCTTAATTAATATGCCTTGATTCTTAGTAATTTCACCCGTTTGTGAATCTAAGACCGATAATCCGATTTCAATAATTTCATTTTCCTGTCCCTGCGGAACAGCGCTTTGCCAACACGTGGCTTCTAAATCGATAATAATAATTTTATCTGTAGTTTTCATTTTTTTAATTTTTTAAGTGTGCGTTTTTTAAACACATAGAATCATAGCTTTTAACGCTGAAATAAGGCGTTTCACTTATTCAAATTCACATAATTGCTGTTCGAAATGTTTGTGTTTATAGATTCTATTTTTAGAAATTAATCTATGTTTCTATGTGTTAAATAAACGCTCTTTTTTTATTTCACGAAGATTTCCTTCAATTGACCGATGATGTTTCCACCTCCTGAAATTGTGATTTCACCAATTTTATCGGCGATTTTTTCCACGTATTCCATCTCTTTCAATTTCCACAACATTTCGTTTTCTTCCATCAGCTTTGCTGTGTTCAGTAAACTTCTTGTTGCAGCGGTTTCTTCTCTTCTCATAATGCTGTTTGCCTGCGCTTTTTTCTCGGCAACCAAAACCTGATTCATGATTTCTTTCATATCTCCGGGCAAGATCACGTCTCTAATTCCGGCATCAGAAATCACCAATCCCAACTCGTTGATTTTAGTGGTTACTTCGGCTAAAATAGCTTCGGCAATAGTATCTTTTTTACCAAGCAATTCATCCAGAGTCAATCCGCCCACAAACGCTCTTAAAGCCAATTGCATGGCTACATACAATTGTTTTTCAAAGTCTTTGTTGTCAACCAAAGCTTTCATAATATCAATAACCTGATATTTCACAAAGAAATTGATTCTTAATCCTGCTTTATCCTTAGTCAACAATTCCTGACCTGAAATTTCTACTTGTTGTTGTCTGGCATCAACGGTTTTAACTTCGATAGTAATGGCGTTGTTCCAAAAATAATGTGTTCCGGCTTTTAGTTCTTTTGTAAAAGTTCCGTTCACAAACAACAATGCTTTATCATTGCTTGAAACAATGAATTTTCTAATAAACAACCTCAGCTTCGCATTTTCCAATAGATTTACCGGAATTTTTTCGGTAATATCAATTTTAGAAATGTCTGCTTTTATGAATTCATTTTTTACAATCCCTCTCCAAAAAACATATCTTCCGGCAGTTAAAACTTCTTTAAAGTTTCCGTTTACAAATTGCAATACAATTTCATTATCAGCAACTTCAACAACTTCTAGTACAGCCGCCAACATTTCATTTTGCAATAAAATATTCAGCTCAAACGGAGCCTGAAAAGCGCCATCCATATTGTAAATCATTACATTTTTGTTTCCAAAAATCCAATGCAAACCTTCTTCTAATACGTTAATTAATTTTCTGTTTTCGAAGACCAATCCTACTTGGTACGCTTCGACTTTAATTCTTTTGATCATAATATTTATTTTTGTTTCAGGTTTAGAGTTTTGTTTCAGGTTTTGTTTGTTTCAAGTTTTAAGTTCGAAACCGCTAAAAATCTATACCTCTACTCTTTCCTCTTGCTTCTATTCTCTTGCTTCTATTCTCTTGCTTCTATTCTCTTGCCTCTTTCTTTAATAAAAAAACCTCCTTGCCTCTCTCCTCTGAGAAAAACGGACGAATAGTTTGTGGTTTGTTTACTCCAATTGTTTTGCGATTCTATTTTGTAAAAGCGATTCTAAATTCTAAAAAAATCGCAAAAACAATCAAACCGAAAAGGAAAAGAGTATTTCAAAATACATTTCTGTTCGCACTGGTTTTATCATGAGTGTGAAAGTTTAGATTTTGCAATCCTGATTTCACTGACAAAGACAAATCAGTTTTTTCCTAATCATCTTTTTAAGAGTGATGGTCTCTGGAAAATACAGATTTTGAGCCTGTTGATTTACCACTCATCCAACCATCCCTTCAGGAATGGTGCAGGATTCGAACCTGCGATTTTCTATTGCTCTAACCAGACTGAGCTATCACATTGCTGCGAATGGGAGTCGAACCCATGACCCATAGATTGGTGTGATAGTTTTTTGGCGAACTATCAAAACCTCCAAATCAAGTTGCATAGAAAAACATAATACGCTTTCGCGCAAAGTTCCCTACAATGGTGCTATACAGAAACACGCAACAAGACTTGTTTGATATTTTAAATCAAAGTTTCCTTTGATGTATTTCAGCTTATAAAAGAACTTCTTATTTCCTGAGCAAATATTCAAATTATAGTGCGCAATTATTCTGCGCACTATAAATTTTAGTTTATCCAATCTATAACAGTTGATAAATAGGTTTGCCTAACTTCTTCAAATCGTGTTATATTGGGAATATGATTTACTTCTAATAAATACTTACAACCGTCTTTTGCTACGATATAATCATTTCCAATCATGTCCATTTGCAAAGTCTTTTTAATATGCAAAGTATCAGCCAGCAAATCAGGGTCAACAGGCATAAAACCGGCATCATCAGGATGAATCGATTTTAACCACGAATCACCTTCGAGCTTAATCTGCCAATACACATCGCCAATTATCATAATCCGAACAGCTTCACCTTCAAAATAAGGTTCTAAAGTTGCTGTAAATTCACTTTCCCATTCTCCTGTAAAACGATGTTTGTTTTCACCGCAATGCCAGTTTCCCCATTTTGCAACAGTATCACTAGAAATATTAATAGAAGATCCTGCACTTATAAAACCTCGCGGGGCACTAAATCTCGAATGTGCTAAAGCTTTAACTAAACACGGAATTTTAAATCGGCAATCGAGCATGGCAGCAGCATTCGGGTAACAAGCTCCTCTCCAGATTGCTAAGCCGGAAATAAAATCAAAATCATTATCATAAATTCCATAATAGACAACTTTATCTACAGGCAGCATTCCAATTCCGTTTGATTTTTCCATATAAAGAACTTCCTCTTTTACAACAATTTTCGGTATCGATTGATGCCAGATAATGTGTCCTGAATAATTCGCTTTTATAATATCATATTCTTCTTGTTCAATTCCTACGAGGGCAATTCTATTGTAATCTTGTTTCATAATTTCTGTTTTTTAATATTGGTTAATTTTTCCTGCCACTAAGAAACTAAGACACAAAGCTTTAATTTGACTCTTTCAATTTGTGTCTTTGAGACTTTGTGCAAAACTCTTTAAGCCATTTCTAATTTCAATCGTTTAATTCCGAAATCTGACTTTCTTAATTTGCACATTCTTCCATCTGATGTGTGATGAAAAACAATTCCTTCAATATCATTTTCTGATAAGAATTTTTCTAAATCATCAAAATCAAGATTTACAAAATCAAGCACTTCACTTCCATGTTTGATTAAAGTATGTTTCTCTAATTTTTCAGGATTTCCCTGTACTTTTGGTCCGCATAATTCGTATGTACCATCGATTTTAGTTTTTAGACCATCAAAACCTTCAAAGAAAAATTTATCCTCAGATTTTGTTCTATCACATTTTAACCAATGCGGATGATGACCACTAATCAAATCTGCTTCCTGACACGGAATTGCATTCGCTGGAATTGAGCGTCCTTTTTTTGCGTCGAATCTTTTGAATAATTCTCCATTGATAATAGCAACAGAAGTTCCATCAAATTTTCTGGTAGCGATTGCTTCACCGTTTATTACCCAGGCATTTTCAGCATTTATTTTATTTATTACTCTTGCTAAGTTCTTTGGGTCTTTAGCAAATAATGTACTTATCTTTTTCATTTGTTAATCTTTAAATTAAACCTACTTTTTCGATTGACTTTAAACAAAAATCAATTCTTTATTTGTACAGGAAGAGAGATTCGAACTCTCAAAATACTGATTCTAAGTCAGCCGCGTCTGCCGTTCCGCCACTCCTGCATTTAATTAGGCCTCAGGATTCAAACCTGAAATTTGTGGAAATAGTAGGATTCGAACCTACTCAGTCAAAAGACAACGGTTTTACAGACCGACCTAACTCTCCAACTTTAGCGTATTTCCATTTGTCTGGGAAACAGGACTCGAACCTGCAACCTCCTGCATCCAAAGCAGGTAAACGGCCAATCGTTATCTTCCCAGTTTTGGGTGTTTTCGGGAATCGAACCCTGTTCTTCGGATTCACAGTCCGAGGTTTTACCAAATAAACTAAAAACACCATTTTTTTTGCCAAGAAGGCACTAAGTTTTTTTCTTTGCCACTTTGCAAATACCTCTGAACCTTTGTACCTCTAAACCTTTGCACCTAAGTCAGCACCTTAAAAAAAGCGGCTCATACGGGAGTCGAACCCGTTTCTCCCGAGAGACAGTCGGGAAGGTTAGCCAGTAACCCCAATGAGCCTGTTCCTTCTAGAGAACGAGCGATTTCGGAAGGAATCGAACCTTCAACCTATTGATTAACAGTCAAGCGCTCTGCCAATTGAGCTACGAAATCATTTATTTTTGGGCACAAAAAAAAGCACCCGGTTAAAGGTGCTTCATGAGATCTAATACGATATACCTATCCTATTGCCTGTATTCATGCACCTGTTTTGTTAAACATCCAAGATCTGAGCTCGGGTTTAGCAGTTTTGCGTTATGTATGTTGTTATAGAAAGCCATTTTATATGTTGTATTATATTTTGAAATCATTGTTATTGTTTGAAATTCGTTATTCAGATTTTCTTCGGCAAAGATAAAGTCTAAAAAATCAATTATCCAAATCATTTTTTAATTTATTTTATTGATTATCAACTAGTTATACCTTAAGTAAATCCATAAAAATCCTTGTCCGCATACTTATGCAGATACTTAATTGTATCAAATGACTGTCTCTCACCAGATTACTTTTCAAGATTATATTTCGATATTTAGTTTATTCATTAAACATTTGGTCAATTATTTTTTTAACTATTTTTAGTTAAGGTTTATTTTTTATCATTTTAAACATCTTTTTGTCCTGTTTGAGTAATGTTGAAACTTCATTTATCACTACCGAAAACAAAAAAAGCGCCCCGATAAGGACGCTTTTATATATTTATGTTGAGTTTGTAACTACAATTTACGCTTCAATTCATTAAAATACATACCACATCCTGAGCATTTAGCCGGAAGAAATCCCGCTAAACGATCGCTATATTGTCTTACTGACAGGTTGATATGTATGTTTTTCATTTTCATTTCGGTGGCAAATGTAATTGTTTTATATAAATATTTTATCAATTTGACTTAAAATTGTAGGATCTTGTATTTCATCATCTTTGGCAAACAACAAAACTTTAGACATAACTTCTGCTGATTTTGGGTCATCATCTGCAAAAGGAAGGAACAATCGACCTCTGTGTTGCGAATGAATTGGAAGTATCGATAAATATTTTCCAGGAACCTGATGTACAACGGCGCTTCCTAAATGAACACTGTATTCTGCCATTTTTCCTTTTATAATGGCGTGATTTTCTTTTATCTCAACATTTTTAATTTTAAACAAGCGCAATGTTTCTCTTAATAAAACGGTTCTCATTTCGATAGAAGAATGACTTGCTTCCGGATCGACTCCGCCAACGTGGGCAACACTTACTACCAAATCGATATCTCGCATTACTTCTGAAAAAATCCTCGGATTGACATCTTCAAAAGCAATGTTTTTATAGTCTTTTAAGGAATGAAAAACGATCGTTTCCAGAGTTGGGCTTTCTACATCTGCAGGCGAAAACCAATCTGCCATTGCATACATTTTTACCTGATAGCCTTCTTTATGAAAAACTTTCTGCAATCCTTCTTCATAATCTACTTTCCATCCTCGGGTTTTCAATAAAGCCAGAGTTTGTTTTGGCTGAACCTGATGTCCGGCATATCTTCTTGAAACTGATTTTTCTTTTAATTCATCCGGAGTTGGTACATATAATTCTCTGAATACTTGTTTAAAAGGCTGTTGCAATTTATTATCAAAACAATAAGCCTGAAAATCTGTCCATACTTTATTTTTATGCAAATCATAACAATGTGCAATTCTAAAAGTTTGTTTTTCATTTATCGAAATTACTTCGCCTAAAGCTGTTACAAGATTTCCTTCAATATAAAAACCGACTTGATTATCATTAGAAATAAAAACTAGTTTTTCAAGATGTTTGGATATAATCGGATGTTCAAAAAGATTTTGCATTTCGGCAAACAAAAATTCGTCTCCACGAATCATACTTTCTTCAAGTCCTTTCTTAGAGCGTGTCCATTGCTCGCGCATTGTTTTTCTGTAATTGGTTAATTCCAGAATGGCTTTATCTTTTTTGAATTTTGGCGGAATTGCTTTTAGTTCTTTATCTCCTTTAAAGGTCAATAAATCAGCTTTTCCTTCTTTATTGATGACCAAACTAATGGTAAAATCTTCAAGAAGTACATTGGTTTCTTTAGATAAAATATTCTGTACTTGTTTGGTTTCCATCGCCCAGGTTAAACGAACCGGGTCCGGATAACCGGCATTTCTTGCTAAGTTTTCTAATGCCACACGAATTGCCAAAGCTTCGCTTGCCTGTTTCATCGAACCAAATTCTTTGCTTTCTTTTTTAAATTGCTGCAAATATTCGTATCGGGCCAAAATATCTTTTTCCGGACTTGTTTTGCTCAAAGGCACTAATCCGTAAACCCTTAAATAATCCTGATCGCGTTTGTCTTTTACTTTTGCGGTAACTTCTCTAATTTTCAAATCACCGGTAATGGTGTCTGCATATAAACGTGCGCGCCTGTGTCCGTTTCCGTCAGTTACATATTTTGCGGCTTCGTATAAAAGTTCCCATTTTGCTTTTCCTAATTGTTTATAAGCCGAAACGAACCAGTTTTTATCGACTGCTCCGTCTTTAAAATCCTGAAGATCGATAGCCGAAAATTTCGCTACTTCACTTTCAAGTTCTGAATTTACATCACTGTAAGCTGCCGTTTTTGTATGGGCGTGAAACCACCAAATACCTTCGTCAAGACCTTTCCAGTCTAGGTATTTGCTAATGTATTTTTGCCATTGTGGCGCATAAATAGCGGCCTGAATAAGTCTTTCTTCGGATATTTTTTCTTTTACAACCAATTCGTTAAAAGCTTCCTGCGTATCTGTATCTAGCGGAAAACATCTTTTAAGTAAAAAGCTGAATAGTTTTTGTTTGTTTAATTCGGTATAACTCCACGAATAAATATATCCTTTGTATAAACTCGCTTTACCAAGTGCAGCCAGTATTTCTGTTAAACGACTGGCTCCGTAAATTTTTTGAAAACCCTGAACAAGATGTGTAACTGATGTATTCGAATCGCCGCGTTTTAACTCAATATCTAAAAATGTTTCTCTGATTTCATCAATCATCGGCTCTAAAAACGGAAAATTATTCAACAATTCTTCACTTCCAAAATGGCGGTAATGTTTTGTTTTTCCGGTTAAAATAGCAATTCTTTCGCTGTCCAGAATTCCTTCATACAATTCGCCTTGCGTAATTAATTTTTGCTCGTAAGCAATACAATATAAAAATATAGGCGGCCTATTATATGAAATATTTCTTTTTAAGCCTTCAAATTGTTTCCATCTGTAAAGATTCCAAACTTTTGCGTTTTGTTCTTCGCTTAAATTTTCAAAATTTATCTTAGACAAATAGACATCAAAATAGCCCTGATTTTGCCAGCCGTTGCCTTGATTTTCATTGTAGTAATATTCATTTTTTGATGGTTTATGCTCATATTCTAAAATAGATTTTGGCAAATCTGCAAATAATGCGGTACAGGCATCTATTAAAAAATTCTGCTTTTCTTTAAACGAATATTTTAATTGCAATGCGTTCAAAATATTCAGAATGGCATTATCCCAATCATAACCGTTTTTGTTTTGATGCGGAAGCAATTCTTTATAATAAAAAACATGTTTTTCGAGAAAATCCCTCCAAACTTTTCGGTCGCAATTGCTTATTTGGGTCATTAAAAACAAATCTCTTTCGGCTAAGCCTGAAGCCTGAAACCAACCGGACCAAACATCGTATAACGGATAATTGGCCGCAACGAGATCTTCATTTGTATTTTCCTGATCTGTGAGGTGTTTTATTTGCCTGAAAGAATTTCCCAGAAGAATGGTTTCTTTGCTATTTGCATAAAGTTCAACTTCGTATTCGTAATTTCTGTTTTCTTCAAATATTTTGTAAAGCCTGGCAATTTCAGCTTTTATATGAGACATCGGTTTTGAGAATCCGTATTGTTCAGCTTTTACAGCTTTGGCATACAACGAATCTTTTTCTGGTTTTGGTAAGGAATAAGCTGATATTTCATTTGGATTATAAAAACCATAACCGTTTTCTTCGCTTAAAATATTTTTCTTTTTTTCCGGTTCTAACTGTTCAATAAATTTAGATTCCTTTTCAGAAATTTTTGGACGCGCTGTATATTCTTTAACCCAATCGTTTATTTTTTGAGTCAGTTTATTGCTTTTTTGTAATTGCAACATAAGGTCTAAGGCAGACATTCGTTGCTCCATATCGCCATTTTCGAGCGTTTTGTTTACAAAATTTTCTATTTTTTTATCTTCTTGTTCGAGAATTATCGTAATTAGATTTTTCTTTAAATTAGAATTTTTACGTTTAAATAATTCCTGAAACAATTCTAATTCTTCTTCTTTTAAACTCACGTTATTTAAAACAGAAATGGCCGACGCTACAAGTGCTTCTCCTCTGTCTTTTAAAATTCGTAAAGCAAAGTTTCTTTGAAAATCTGTTGGTTGTTCCTTTTTTTCTTTTCGGCTGTTATCTCTTAAACTATAATACGAATAACAGTAATATTCGCCCAGAATTTCTCGTGTTAGCTTTTCTCTCAGATTAATAGAAAATCCTTCAAAATGATTTAAAATTACCTCTAACCGATCGTTGTTATCGCCTACTAAATTTATGGCAGCAGCATAAAGTGTATCTTTTTCAAACTTTGCATTGAGCCATGAAAATACTTTACCCTCAAAAAGTTTTTCTTTTACGGTAATAGTCTGAGCCAGTTGATATACTTTATTGAAGAAATCAGGATAATCTGTATTATCAATATAATATTTTGATTTTGCATTGGCATCTAATAAGGCATTCATTCGCGGAATTGAAAATGCTAAAACCTGTAAATTATCATCTTCCAGCGCTTTAAAATACAATGGCATTTCGATGTAAGGATCTTGTGTTTCTCCTGCAAATTTTATGGCAAGGCATTTTTTCTCAATAGAACCTTTTTCTAACAATTCATGCAAATACGGAACTGTTTTTTCGATATCAAAAACGCCCTGAACCCAAAGTGCCATATACACTTCATTATTGTTTTTGCTCTGAATCCCGGCCGCAATCGATTCTGGATTTGAGAAATAACCTGCGGCTAAATGAATGATATTACGAACGGTAGTTTCTTTTTCAGATTCCCAACCCAAGCCTGTCCAGGTATCTATAGCTCTGACAACCGATGAAAAACGGGTTAATTTGTGCTCGACAATAACATTGATCATGTGCTGCAAAGCCCCAATACTGGTTTCGTCTAAGGTTTCTAAAACGGTTTGGCGCAATCCTTCCTGACGCTGTGCGGCAAGCAAAAGTTTTTCGACAAGTTCCCAGCATTCTTTTTTCTCGCTGTTTAAAAGCGCTTTAATGATATTGTGGGATACTTTTCCTCTAGGTTCTTTATTAAAAATAATGGCTTCGAACAATTGATATAAATCTGTTTTACCTAAATCTATTGCAGCCGACCAAATCATAAACTGACTCGGAGAATTCGAAATTTCAGTATCAAAATGAATCTGATCTTCAATGCTTAAATCATAAAAAGTATTACCGTTTTGATAACTGTATATTTGAGGCCCGATTATTAAAGAGCGTAAAAAGTTAATCTGATTTACGAGTAAATATTTTTTATTGTTGGGCGCTCTGAACGAACGTCTTGCATATCCGTTCTGATACATTTTTTGAGGCAATCTGTTCCAGGCTTCTTTTACGTAAACCGCGTTTTCGGCACCAAAAAAATAGATCAGTAAATTGTAGTAATTTTTATCTTCCCAAACGTCCTCTTTTATCCATTTTTCAAATTCGGTGCATTCTTTAGAGCCTAAAGTTACATACGCATTCGAGTAATTGTCTTTGAGTTTTATCAAATACAAACCAAACTCTGCAACTTCTTTTTTAAGGACATTTTTTGATAGTAATTGAGAAACAAAATTGCTGTCGACAATTTCTTCTAATTCTTTTTTAAATTTTTTAAGTGGACTCTCGATTAATTTACTTTTTAGAAAATCTTCTATAGTCATAAGGCTTTTATTTTAGATTGTGGATTATATATTTATTTTAGATTTTAGTCCCGAAGCCTCGGGATAGATTTTAGATTTAAAAAATGAAATTGATCATTTCATTTTTTAAAAAAGCACAACTAAATTTTTAATTTTTAATTCCTGATTTTTAATTGACCTTACCAATAGCTTCCTGCCAAAAATTTCAGTCTTATAAATGTGACCGATTTGTTTTGAGACAAATCTATTTCTTCGTTTAAGGTTTCGAGTTGGTCATCGCCGTAAAAAATGGCGTATAAACCGTCCTGAAAAGCTAAAATGGCATTTTCCTGCGCTTTGGCAATATCTACTTTATTGTGGTTGTAAACGGCTCCAAAACCAACTTTTCCGGTATCGGTTAAAATTGGAAGGTAATTTTCTTTTGGTAAATGAATGGTATCCTGATCTTCCCATTCAAACGATGAAGTATTGAAAAGCTCAACCTGATGTTTTACAATTAATTCTAAAAAAACCTGAACGCTAACAGTTGCATGTAAAGTTTCTAACTCGATCGCTTTTTCCTGTAGAATGGGATGTTTTTTTCCTAATTGTTTGACGGATATAGTAACGTTCATTTGTAATAAAAATGATTAATTAAGAGCGTAAATTAATCAATTAAAAACTATCATAAAATTGAATACTGTTTTTTATTTAAAACTTATTTTCTTATAATTTTTTAATAAACAACAACCAAAGCCTGAGTTGCCGTTTTATTTAGATTTTGTGATAAAGATGAGATTGATAATTACATAGTAATTCTTTTTTAATATTTTTATCACTTCAAAAACAAGCTATGAAAGAATATATTGATACTATTGATTGGAAAGAAGTTTGGGAATTTTCTAAACATATTATATTGCCAAACCTGGGTTGGTTTATATTCTGGACTGTTCTTTTTATTCTTTTGGGCTTGATTATTAGTATTGTTTTAAACGTGTATTTATACCGAAAAAACTTTTTTACCAGAGATAAAAAATATTACAACTGGATTGCTAAACTCTGGATTCCGTATATTATAATCGTTTGTTTGTATTTCTCTGCAATGTTAGGTTTGTTTTATGGCGGGCATTTTGTTTTGGCGAGAGAAAACGAAAGCATGACAGCCAATATTTATGCTAAAACGGTTGGTTCTACATTTTCATCTGAAAAGGATAAAAAAGCTTTTTTACTGACGCTCCAGCAACTCTCGAATTCATCTGAAGATGTTAGCAAATCGTTGACCAAAGCTATAAATTTATACATCAACAAAAATAACACGGGAATGAGTTCTATAGATAATTTTAAAAATTCATCTAGTACTTATTTGCTGCAAAAATATGAACCTGAGATTTATAGTGCTACGATTTATGGTTTTATGAAAGTAGTTGATGATCGTGCTGATATCGCTTCTTTCAAAAAAATTAATTATTCTGATTTAAAATTACTTTTAACGAAACTCGACAAAATTGAACCTAAACGAATTGAAGAATCTATTCAATTAGAAATGGGTCATAAACTAAAAACGATTTTAGATTATATCTATAAGGAAATAGTAAAACATGAATTGCTTTTTTTCGCTCTTTTCCTGATTATTCCTTTTATTGAATATTTTATTTATTGGAAATTTATTAAAAAGAAAATTGTTCCGGTTGCAGAGGAAAAAAAGTTTTCCGGTACTAATGATTATCAGGAAATTTAAATAAAACTATAATTTACTAAACCGAAAACAGGTTTAACTCATATCTATTTTTACAAAAAAACGCACCGCTATCAGTGCGTTTTTTTTTATTTCCTCAAACCAAAAAAACTTATTCTGATAACTTAATGACTTTTAGGGGAGGTTCGAAAAAAAATCCGAACATATATTTACGATAACGATGTAGCAACCTTGCTGTTTAAGTAAATATTATGCCGACAACTAAAAAAGCCATTGAATTAGTATCTCAAAAATATCATTCTCCCATTATTGTTTTAGGCAATAATAAACAAGGGATTAATAATTGCATTTTAGATACCAATAATGGTACGCTGTTTTCTTTTTCAGAAAATAACTCCTTCACTTTCAAGGACAAACATGGAAATTTCTGGTTAACGATCCCCAAAAGTTTTGTTTTTAATGACAAACATTATTACCCAAAAATTGGTGATGTATTTACACGGACAGACGGAATTAAATATTTTTTTAAAACCGGAGACGAAGTTGTAAATGTAGCCAGTGCTTATTTTGAAAAATATATTGACATCTATTATGGCTTTAATGTACAATGGAAATTATGTTATTTCAGTGAGAACGAAGAGGATAGAAAATGCCACTACAAATTAGTTGATCAAAAATTTAAATCTGCGATGTATGATAAAATAAAAGCCTACATCTCTATTAACTAAACACTTAACAATAAGACATTATGGCAAATTTCTCAGAACAAGTTCATATCACTATAGAAGATTTTACACAAACTGTTATTTATTATGATTTAGAGTTGTCACAAAAAATGATGGATCATCATTTTTTTTCATTTGTGTGGCAATATACCGGCAAAGCAATAATAAAACCTGAAGATCAGGCTGCAGCACTTCGCAAATATAAAGGGCGTGAAGTTATTTTTACTTTCAAAAGCCTAACCGGCATTCGATTAATGTCTAAGGGAATTATCTGCGGACTTCAGTCTGTTGATGTAAACGGAAGTCCTGTAGGTTTGCACATTAAAGGTATAAGCCATACTATTTTATTGGATGATATGCCTAAGTCCCGGACTTTTTTAGACCGTAATTTAAAAGAAATAGCCCTAAAAGTTTTTTCTGAAGAAACCGCCGGAGAATTTTATCATAGAGATGCTATTGAACCTATTTACTCCAAAATATTTGACTACAAACCCCAATACAACGAAACCAGTTTTGATTTCCTTAAAAGACTTTCAGCCCGCTACGGAGAATGGTTTTATTTTGATGGTATGCGCATACAGTTTGGCAGGACAAAAGTGAGCAAACTAAAACTAATTAACGGTGCCTCAATGCATCGGTTTGGTATTGAAACGAATCTGGTTTCACATAAAACTTCTTTTGCGGGTTATGATTATGACAATGCAAAGAAAATTTCGAGCGGACAAGCAAAAACAAATATAGGAAGTACAGATAGTTTTTCGAGAGTTGTGTTAGACAGACAAGCTTCTGTTTGTCAAGAAGATGTAAGTGTTACAGCCTATACCAATCAGGCTAAAAATGCTGCTGAAATAACCGAAATGGTCAAATTGCAAACAGCAGGCAGAGATGCTAACAGTGTTTTTTATACCGGAATATCTTATTTTCCAATAGGTTTGGGCCAGGTCTTTACTATTCAAAATCAAAATGTCGAACATGAACTTATTGCTATTGAAGTAATACATCGCTCTGAGGTTCACGGAAATTATAGTTGTGATTTCAAAGCCATTCCCGCGGACGTTGCCGCTCCTCATTATACAGATGTGCGGGCTTTTGGCAAAGCAGAAAGCCAGTCTGCAGTAGTTTTTGACAACAATGATCCGGAAGGATTGGGCCGCATAAAAGTAGAATTTAACTGGGGCGCCGGAAGCACAAAAAGCGATTGGATGCGTGTAACGCAACAATATTCAGGCGAAGGAAGAGGAATGTATTGGAGACCTGAAAAAGGTGATGAAGTATTAGTTGATTTTGAAGGAGGCAATATTGATTGTCCTTATGTTTCAGGATCTCATTATAACGGAAGAGCAAAGCCTGATTTCTTTGATGCAAAAAATGACCTCAAAGGAATGGAAAATCGTTCAGGTCAGCATTTACTATTCGAAGAGTTTAAGAACATTACACTGGCAGATAAAAAAGGAAATAAAATTCATATTGACAGTACCGGAGACACCCTGAATTTTACTGCATTAAATACCATAAATTTTAATGCACAAAATATAAATATAAATGCAGAACAAAATATGACCACAACTGTAGGATTTAATAAAACTAATACTGTTGGGGGCGATTATACGGAAACTATTACAGGTTCAAAATATCTTACCATAGGTATAAATTTTATACTGAGCATTACAGGAAAAATGTCTGAATGGATAAAAGGATCTAAAGAAACAGAGAGTAAAGGAATTAAAGAAATGGCTAAGGAAATAAACTTAAGCAGTAACGAAGAAAATATAAATATGTTTGGCGCCAAAAATATAAACAACCATAGTGGCGAAACATCTAAAAACGGTTAATGATGAGTATTACGAGAATTATTGGCGGATCACTCACAAAGACTGCTACAGGTAACATAGATATACATGCAACCGATGGAGACCTTACTATTAATGCAGCAAAAAACAATAACCAATACGGAGAAGAAGGTGTAAACTATCACGATTACGAACCCTTGCATCCTGCTGATTCTTTGGCTACTTCAATCGACATAACTTTAAATATTTTTTTTGATGGTACACAAAATAATAAAAGCAATACGCTAAAAGGTAAAGATTTCATAGAATCGAACCATATAGACGATAGTTATATGAATGACTTCTCGAACGTGGCACGAGGTTATGATACTATAGCCACTAATGTTGATTTTCAGGAAAGTATTTATATAGAGGGAATAGGAACATATGATGAACAAAGCGATAATATTTTTTCTGTTGCCTTGGGTATGGGCGATAGAGGTGTGATGGCAAAGGTTGCAAAGGCTTGTGTTGAAGCGGGTAAAAAAGTTTCAAAAAAGGAATATCAAAGTAAAGAAATCGATGAAGTAATAATAAATGTTTTTGGTTTTAGTCGTGGTGCCGCAGCAGCGAGACATTTTTTGTATGTCGCCAATAGTCCGGCAATTGTTTTTAGCAAAGACAAAAAAAATAATGTAACTGTTATTACGCCAAAAGCCTACCAGAACATGCTAATAAAAGATGCCAGGATTACGGTACCATATAGCCCTATATTGGATAAACACGGCTATTTTGCAGCATGTTTATTAAAAAACGAAATTAATCCAAAAAGAATTAAATTCAATTTTACAGGCCTTTATGATACGGTTGCCTCTTATGGAGTCTATCATGGAAATGATGTAAGCGATTTAAATCTTGATGCCATTAAAAATTCACATTTTGTTTTTCAGCTTTCGACAGATGACGAATACCGTGAAAACTTCGACCTTACTGATATTACGAGTGCAGGATTAAACGGGTTAGAATATACTTTACCTGGCGTGCATTGTGATATTGGCGGTTCTTACAATGATTTTGAAGATGAAGTTTCTGTTTTGTATTATAAACGAGAATCAGTATACAACAGGGTAATTCATAATACTGATTCCGAAATTGAAAAATTTAGACAAATAGTGATTAACGAAGGCTGGTATAAACCCGATCAAGTTATAGCAGGCGTTCTTCGTGATTCAGACCTGGGTACAGAGCTAAAAGGAAGTGTCGATGATGCCGAAACGTTTTATACTGTTGTAGGAACAAGAAGATGTTTACGCAATAGCTATGACAAAATACCACTAAAAAAAATGTTTTTTTTCTCCGATCATTTTGGGATAAAATATGATCAATTAATTATTACAGACACTCATGAAATAAATAATTCTTTTTTGCAGAAAATTTACAAACAGTTAATGAACTATATGCAAGCCTGCTGTGATTTAAGGAATAAATATGTTAGAGCAAAATCGACTGATTCAAAAAGTTATTTAAACGAATTAAGCCAAATATCATATCTAGATTATATAAGTGAAAAAGATTTAAAAAAACTGCGAAACGAATATTTGCATTGGTCTGTAAAAGCAAATAAATTCGGATTAGAAACTCGTGAAAGTCAAGCCCCCTCTAAAGAAGGTGCTCTCGAACAAAAATATAGAAAAAGAGAAATACACCATGGATAAAATAAAAAAAAGAGCATTGTATAGTAGTTTATTAGCTGTTGTTTTTACCCAATTAATTAGTTGCCAAATGAAAAAAGAATTACCGCAATTTCACGTAGAAATGTGCCACCCTGAAAGTAAATATAGAATAGAACTGGTTAGCGATAAAATAAAAACCTTAGAAGGTAATTCTGCTTCATTCCCTTACGGAGGATCTTCGGGAGAATGGGGAGATTCACATAAATCCTGGACAGAACAGTACGGTACACCTGTCGGTGTAGATGTTACTTATTATTCTAAATATGAAGACACTTTTTATCGCTTAAATGTTGATTTTCCAATTGATACAATAAAAGATTGGACAAAAAGATTTTATCCAAGTTCAGAGGTCGAAAAAAATCATAATGAATTACAAGAATATATTTATGATACAAAACCTGCCCAAAAACAAACTTATATAGAATTTAGAGATCTTATTTTTGGTTTTGCACCAAAAGGGATGGTTGTGGTTTGGCTGCGTTATGGAGGAACACAAAAAGAACTGGGGCGTTATCAGTCAGAAGTTGTAAAAGATGACAAAACATTAGCAGATAAATTATTTTCAAGCACAATTACAGTTTCAAGGGAGCAAATAAGAAACACTCGATTAATTCAAGATGCAAGTCCTGTAAAATGGAATAATTTCCGTACGAAATACGATTGGCGTCCTGCAATAACTTCTGACAACCCAAAATTTAAACTCTTTTGGGTTTTGACTGAATATTTTAATGCTGAATTTGAAAATAAACTTCGCCCAATGGTATTACATCCTAAAAAAGAAAAAAGAGCCATTCCTAGTCTTATTACTTTTTTCTGGGAAACAGGCAAAGGAGAAAAATACGAAGGCAGGGCATTTTTTAATTGGGAAAAAACCAACGAACAATTTAAAAATGAAGATAATGGTGATAATGAAATTCAAATAAAAATTGGTGCTGACAATCTAGATTTTGAAGTTTTCTTAAATGGTAATCCTTTGGAAACCGTTAATAAAAGAGTTTTTAAAACTGACAGGGAATTTAAAGAATCGTATAGGTAACAAATAATTGACTTTTATTTATTTTTTCAATCTCAATTAAAGTAAGAAAAAGCGTAAATTTAAACCCTACAAAAAACACTTAAACTGTATTTTATCAAACCAATCTTGTTTTTTACCGATCACTAATTTTTTAAAAAAAATTAAATACCTTTGAATTATGAGCACAGCAACTAAACCCAAACATATTGGCAGAAATATTAGCCGAATCAGAGAACTTCGTGGTATGAAACAAGAAGCGCTTGCACAAGCAATTGGTACAAACCAGCAAGCTATTTCCGGAATTGAAGGAAGCGAAGAAGTTGATTCTAAAAAGCTTGTAGAAATTGCAAAAGCACTTGGCGTTACGGTAGAAGCTATTGAAAACTTTTCGGAAGAATCTGTTTTTAATTATTTCAATAACTTTTACGATAATAGTGCCAGCAACGGTCAGATAAATGGTCCTAATAATAATTGTACTTTCAATCCTCTTGATAAAGTTGTTGAGCTTTATGAACGTTTGGTTCAGGCTGAAAAGGATAAGGTTGAATATTTAGAAAAATTGATGAGGGAAATAGGATTTTTCTCTAGGATTTATATATAAAATGCGCAAAATCACTTTTGCGCATTTTTTTTTTGATCTTATTAATTACAAAAGGGTTTGCATATCCATTTCTATTTACTAATTAATTCTATAATTTTTTCATCTCGTCAATTGAATTAATATTACCCCAATTTTTTTTATAATTTTCGCAAATAACACCGACAGTTCCTTCTAATGATAAGGTTACCATTGTTTTCATTTCGTCATTTACAAACTCCAATTGTTTATTGATAAGTTTTTGTTTATAAACAAATCCTAAATCTTCAATTTGTTCTCTTGTTATCATAATTTATTTTTTTTTATTAAATCATCATTAATAATCCAATCAGCACTTTTAAACTTATCTAAATCATCTTTTACATTTTCCTCTAAAACTGCAAAACATAATAAATGAGTAGGACGAGAAAAACCAACATACATCATTTTCAACGCTTCAATCCCAGTTGGCGTTTCACAACTTTGTTTTTGCTTATATAGTGGGATTGTTTTTGATTGCTGTTTCTTAATCGATTTATTTGAACTAGCTTCTTTTAATTTTAAAGTTTCATAAATAGGCTTTTTATATGCTGTTTCAACATACATTGTTGCACAATGTGTTTGACCTTTTACAGCATGAACTGTCGCAACTTCAATACCTAAATCATCTTCAACTATTTTTTTATTTTTAATTTTATTTTCATCATTAAATTCAAAAATAAAAAACTGCGTTTTATGATTTATTTCTAAATCAAACCAATCTTTTAATTGATTCTCAATGAAACTTTTAATTGAGTCAAAAATAAGTGTATAGTTCTTTGAAGAAACTAAATCAAAACACCAAGAATATAATTTATCTTTAAAATCTTCATAAATTTCATTTTTAGAATATTCCTTAATGTACTCTATTAAATCACTTTTGGTATAAAAACGCTCAACACTTTTACCTCTAATTTTCTTTACTATTTTTTTATCTTCAAATCTCAATATTGTAATTAAAGCATTCAGTATTGTTTTTCTGGCGCTTTCTAAAGTTTCTTTTTCTTGATTAAAAAGTTGTAAATATTTACTCAATGAATCAAAATCTTCCTTTTTTGCTTTACTTAATTTATTATATCCAAAAACAGTATTAAGACATAAATTACCATCGCCTACATTTGTTCTTTCTCCTGTCCAGCCGATAATTTTAAAACCTTTTTTCTTTTCTTCAATATTATGAAGATTATGATTTTTTATTATTTCTTCAAATTTACTTTTTAACTGTTCTTTAGTTTCTTTAGTAAATAAAACTAAATGAGGATAGATTTCTTTTTCATCATCTAATAATTTTCTTTCACCCACAACTTTAAAATTCTCTTCTTCATTTCTATATGTAAAGTAATTTACTAATTCAGCATTTTTGGGACTTAAACGGTTTGAACCATTTAAATATTTAATTTTTCTTGGTTTCCAATCACAATCGTCTTTTACTCGATTGTAAATAGACTGATTTGGGTCACCAATCCTTTGCATTATTGTTTTAGAGTTTCCTTTTTTAAATATATCGTCAATAATATCAATTTGATATTTTTCTAAATCTTGCATTTCATCAATAAAAACATATTTGAAACGATTTTGAAGTTGTTCTTTGACATTTGGAAAATTATGTAAATACCAAGACGCAAGAGAATAACAATCTTTAAATCTAACAATGCCATCTTTAAATTGTGATTCAATAATTTTTAATAATTCTTTACCTGAATCTGAATCAAATCGAAAAGGAGAGTTTCCATATAAAAACTTCTTGTTAATTAGATCTAAACTATAAATAATTGCTCTTTCATTTTTCTCAATATCAACTATCTTTTTTGCTTTATCGTGAATAGATTTTAAAATTTCTTTCAATCTTTCATCAATTTTCAAAATTGATATAGCATGTTTATTTTTGACTTTAGTATAAGACAAACCATTTTTGGTCAAAATTTTTTGATCTTTTAATACCTTAATATATTCTTTAGCTTTAATATCTACTACTTGATAATTTTCAACTAATTCCTTTTTTGAAACAAGAGTATTTTGTCCATAAATCTGAAAGAAAAAATAAGTCTTTAAAGAATTGGTAAACTCAAGTTTTTTTACAGAATCAACAATTTTTTTATTTGCAATTTCATCATCCACTTTATATAAATAGTTCTCATACTTTATGAAATTTGCAGGATTAGCTAAAAACTTATTTACAAAACTTTGGATAGTTCCTATAAAGTTTGGATACTCAAATAGATTAGGACAATGTCTTTTTAATTCTTTCTCAATCTCATTAACTGTTGAATTCGTATGTGCTAATACTAAAATTCCTGAACCATCTTTAAATGGAAGTTGTTTAGACAAACAATAAAGTTTTGCCATTAAAGCGGTTGTTTTTCCGCTACCTGGAACTGCTAACAAATCGCAAGTTTCAAGATTCTTAATAAATGGAATCCTTTCTTTTTTATCAAATTCGTTTCCTCGTATAAAAATATTCTCAGCCTCCTTAATGTGAATATCATTTATTTCAATTTTCATCGCAAGCATATTTTATAGCTTTAATAATGTATTCTATTTTTTTGTCTTTCGCTAAATTCTCTTTTGTGATTAAATAATTTTTTTCGATTTTTTCTGCTAATAAAGAAGCAACTTCAACTTTATCGATTGGACTATGTCCTTTATCCTTTCTTAATTTTGATATAAATTTAGTTTCTTCAAACTTCTCTCCTTTGAATTCATCTGTACCAGAATGAACTTCAGAAACAGATTCTTTAAAAGATTTAGAGAGCGTCTCTGAGTTATACAAACACCATTCTAAAGTCCAATCACTTGTGTAGGATAGTAATACATTTGTATTATTGAAGCTCTTTTCTAATTCTTTTATTTTTTCTTCTTTTTTTTCTTTTTTAACTGCACAAAATGAATTGTCTTTAGCTTCTGGTCTATTATCTAAATCTGTTATTATTGCTACAGGAATATTTAATTTCTCAGTTGCATTTTGTCTTAAAAATATTTTTGCAAACTTTAAGTAAGCTGTAGAACCTACATTTACGATCGATATTTCTTTTTCTGTTAAGTCATATCCTAATCTTTTAGCAATAACAGGTAAAATTATTTCTTCCGACCAGCCTTCAACTAAAATAATACCTTTTGCAAAAAATAAATTAGCTTTCGTAACATCTAAAAATCGTTCTAAAAATTTATAATCGTATTTATCTAATTTGGTATATTTATCTTTATTAGTTCTTTCGTTTTCCTCATTTGGTACTTCTCCTAAAGGCAATGCCATATTGTTATTACAAAATATCAAATTATGAAGTTTAACTTTCGATGCTAAATTTGGACTATGAGTAGATAATATGAATTGAACTTCTGTTTCCTTTTGGAGCGCTTCAATAATTTTCATTTGTGCTTGTGGATGTAAATGTGCTTCTAATTCTTCAATCATACACAATTTCAAACCATCCCAATTTTCTTTCTTTAAATGTAACAATTCGGCTGCCATGTATAGACGATTCATTGTTCCTAAACCAAGGTTTTGCTCATTTAATATTCCAAGTGACACTTTTTCCAGAATACTTTTAATATCACTATCTCCAAGAGAGATATTAGATGTTTTATCTTTATGTGTAAATGATACTAAAAAATCATCAATAATCTTTTTCAATTTTTCATTTCCATCAGCTTTAAACCATTTTTCAATCTCTAAATTCAATTTTTTAAATTTAGACTCAAAAGGATGCTCTTCATCTTTTGATTTCTTTTTAAAAAATTCGTGTTCTTTGAGAATTTGAGATAATCTTGAATTCTTTTTTGCTGTTAAATCATTATCGGCATCTCTTAATGCTTTTAAATAAGTGGTTTTCAAATACTCTCTTGCTTCAGCATTTAATGAATAACCTATTTCATCCATACCCGCTTTAACATCTGTTACTTGAATTCTATCCTGTTTTATTTCGACTTGATAAATCAATCTTAAAATAGGTATTGCATCTTTACCAGTACCTTCCCATCCAAGCCATTCAATAAAATTTTTAGCCTCGTTTGGTTTTATATCTTTAAATTCAAGTTCAATTCTTAATTTATCAGAACCTCGATAAAAATCAGATTCTTCAACTTTAATCCATTCGTAGGCATGAGTTTTTAAAACTAGTTTAATTGCATCTATAATAGAAGTTTTTCCTGAATCATTCTCACCAATTAAAACGTTTAACCCTTTATTAAAAGGAACAATTAAATTAGGTTTACTCAAATCAAATGGCTTTTCTGATCCATATTTTCTAAAATTCCAAAGTTTTAATTCAGATAGATACATATTTTTTACTTATTAAATTCCTAAAACCATATAACTCAAAGATGCGTCAGATTTTGCAGATAATTTTATGGATTTCCATAAATCCCTAAAAATTCATATATATATAAACAAAAAGCCTTTAAACCCAGTAAAAACACCTGATTTAAAAGCCAACAAATAATCTTTAAAATTGTATTAAATCCCAAAAAAACTTTTAGAATTCTTAGTAGTCTCCTCTGCAACATTATCCAAACAAACTCCTTTAAACTTCGCCACAGTTCCCGCAACAAAAGGCAGAAAAGCAGGTTCGCAACGACGTTCGTGGTATTTCTTCAAGAGACTATTCGGAGTGTTTTTAGGAAGCATGAATGGCGCATCGGTTTCGATCATCATTCGGTCGAGCGGTACGTATTGAATCACTTCTTTTAAATGCTCAAACCGTTTACTGTCGGATATTGCTCCGGTAAAACCAAGATAAAATCCGTTATCGAGATAGGTTTTGGCTTCGGGCAAAGTTCCCGTAAAACAATGCACTACGGCTTTTGGCAATTGTGGCAAATAGTCTTTTGTAATGCTCATAAACTTTGTAAAAGCGGCTCTCTCGTGCAAAAACAAAGGTTTCTGAACTTCAATTGCTAATTCTAATTGGGCTTTGTAACAGGTTTCCTGTACGTTTCTGGGCGAAAAGTCACGATCAAAATCGAGTCCGCACTCGCCTACTGAAACTACGTGTTTTTGATTTAATAAATTTCGCAGTTTCGAAATGCTTTGCGCATCAAAACTCTTGGCATCATGCGGGTGAATTCCGGCTGTAGCGTACAATATTCCGGGATATTGTTTTGCTATTTCAGCAGAAGCTTCGCTGTTTTTTACGCTAGTTCCCGTTAGTATCATTTGCGATACGTCGGCATCTAAAGCGTTTTGTACGACATCGTCTATGTCGTTGTGGAATTGTTTATTCGTTAAATTAATTCCGATATCTATGTATGTATTCATTTTTTTTTTAAGTTACTAAGGTTATAAGATGCTGAGATGCTAAGTTTTTTCGTCTTTGGAACCTTTTATTATTATTTATTTTTTTTGCCACTAAGGCGCTAGGGCACAAAGTTTTTTTAGCGATGTTTGTCATCCTGAGAAACGAAGGATCACACCAGTAGCTCGACACAGTATTGCCAATCTTTCTAGATTTGCGAGTGTGATCCTTCATTTCTCAGGATGACATAAAATGAGAATAAACCTTTGTCACTTTGAACCTCTGTGCCTTTGAACCTCAAAAAACCTAATCTTCTCTACTTCCGTCATCTGCCATTCTTACCAGTTTTGGTGTGAACTTCGCTACGACATCAACCAAATCCTGTTGCGCTTCCATAACCTGATTGATATCTTTATAGGCCATTGGCGCTTCGTCAAGACCTGCACCAATAAGTGTAACGCCGTGATGTTGCAGAATCGATTGCATTTCGGTTTTAGTGATATTTTTTATGGCTTGTGTTCGGCTCATTTGTCTTCCTGCTCCGTGCGAAGCGGAGTTTATGGCGTTCTCCTCGCCTTTTCCTCTCACTAAAAATCCCGGTGCGGTCATACTTCCCGGAATAATTCCCATTACGCCTTTTCCGGCTGGAGTTGCTCCTTTTCTATGCACGATTACTTCTTCGCCGTTCCAGATTTCTTTCCAGGCAAAATTATGATGATTTTCAACTTTCGCTAAAATTGTTGCTCCCAAAGCACGTTCCATTTTCTTATGAATAATCTCGTGACAAGCCGAAGCGTAATCTCCTGCAAGGTTCATCGCTATCCAGTATTCCTGACCTAATTGTGAGTTCATATCCAGATACGCTAAATTTTTAGCCACTTCCGGAAGTTTACAAACCTCTTTGGCCATTTTAGTATAATGTCCGGCGATTGTGGCGCCCATTCCTCGTGAGCCGGAATGGGTTAACAAAGCGACATATTTACCTTTCGGAATATTCAAAACGGCATCGTCTTTTGCAAATTCCATGATTCCGAATTCTACAAAGTGATTTCCCCCGCCTGAAGATCCTAATTGCGACCAGGCTTTATCTTTTAAGTTCTTCACAAACGGAGTCATATTAAAAGCATCGTTTTCTAAAACCGCATGATCTGATTTGTATTGACCGTGAAAACCGTGACCCGCTCCAAAAATCGAATTGGCTATTAATTCTTTTTTAAATTTGGCTTCGTTTTCAAAGTAAAAATCCTCCGCAATATCGTAAACGGACAAGGCCATTCTGCACCCAATATCAACACCAACACCATACGGAATAATGGCATTTTTAGTCGCTAAAACTCCACCAATCGGCAATCCGTAACCTTGATGCGCATCCGGCATTAAAGCTCCGGCAACAGTAACCGGAAGTTTCATGGCAACTTCCATTTGTTTTCTGGCTCCGTCTTCGATTTGATCTAATCCGTAAGCAGAATATGCATTTGGGTTTTGATTTAAAGCAATAAAATCTTCTGGTTTTTCATTTGCTTTTTCGATTAAGGCAATTGCAAGTTTGCTGAAAATTTTATCGTCTATATAGTTTTCCGGTGTTTCTAAGACGTTCTTGAAATTGGTGATCATTTCGTCTCTTGTGAATCCGTTTCTTTTGCTGTTTATTTTTAAGGCAATCCCGATTATTTTTCCTTCTGGGAATCCTAATTCTAATATATCTGTACCGTTTATTTGTGTTTTCATTTGTTCTTTTTTTTGATAGGACAAAGGTTGGTTTTTGCTGCGCAGTTATTTTGCGTAGTGTTTTTTTTCTCATTTAATGTCATCCTGAGGGACGAAGGATCACATCCAATTATTCCTCAAAGAGAATCACCAACCTTTGTAGCGTTTCTTGTGCGATCCTTCGTTCCTCAGGAAGACAAACAGTGCGTTTAAATAAACTTTGCGAAGACGCACTGCAGTGCGCCTCTACAACAAACCTTTGTTCCTCTGCGCCTCTCAACCTTTGTCACTCTTCTGCTTAATCAATTAATAATTGCGTAACTGCCGCAGCATTTATCGCCCATTGTGCATCGTAAACCTCATCGGCGTTTTCATCTTCGGTAATTGTTAAACCTTGCGCTTCTGCTTTAAGTTGTAACAAACTACCAATATTCAATTTGCTGCTTAGTTTTGCCAACAATGCCTGAACTCCTTTAAAATCCAAACCTTGAACGACTTGTCCTCCAAAAGTCATCTCTAACCAAACGATTTCTCTTTTGGCTACATCTAACACTCCAAAAACCAAACCTTTGGCAACATTTTGCGTCACGCGAACCTGATGATCTACACACGACGGATCGTAGGCAACTCCGGTTTTCTCCGAAATTTTCATCGGGTGTTTGCTGTTCATCCAACCTACAATAAGGTTTGGCGTGATGCTTCCGTTGCTGTATGCATTGCAGGTAAAAGTTACAAATTTTGCATTGACCTTTGCCAATTTATCGATATCGATATTGATGTATTCAGCAGTTCCAATTTTATTAGGAATGCTTCTGATATCACCGCTATGCTTGCAACCTGTTGTTTCCAATCGGCTGAAAGAACAAATATCTGTACTGTTTTCGAAAGCAATATGACAGCTTAAATCCATATCTAAATGCTGTGCCGGTAAACCTTCGCCCCATTGCATGAACAATCTCACTTCATTTCCTTCAATAGGGAAACGTGTTCCCATTAAAGCTACCGGTAAATCCTGAATTGTTTCGCTTCTGTCTCCAATCGAAACTGGCATGTTAAACAATTGCGGATCAATATAAATGGTTTTGTTGGTGTTTTTAATGGCAGCAAATCGCTTTTTCATTGCCAAAAGACATAACACTTCGATTTGATTTTTCATCGCCTCTAATTGTGCTTCGTCATATAAATTCAACAAACTGTTTGGCGCAATTCTTTTGTTGGTTCCGCCCAAAGGTTTCACGCTTCTTTGTATATTTTTATCAAAATAATTTTGAGCGTACATATTTAATGTAAAGACCAATCTTGCAGGAACTTTATCGATAATTTCTTCAAAATGTGCAATTGTTTCTTCTGCACCAAACCATAGCATATTCGAAAATAACGAGCGTGCAAACAATCCCGGACGCTGTTTTAACAATGCAAATGTTTTATCGGCATCAAATTTTAATCTTGATGTGTTTACTTTACTTTGCCAAACATCATAAACCTGATTGTAAAATACATCCATTAAAAAAGCTAGTTTCTCAAACCCTTTTCTTTTACTGTATTCTGCCAAACGCAATGCTCTTATAAAACGAATCCACATTCCTCTTTTTGGGTGCATGATTTCGCACATTGCCTCAACTTCCATATCCAAATTATTCAACCATGAAGCTACCATTAAACATTCTTTTCTTGAATATTTAAGTTTTAAATCTTTTTGAGCTGCAATTTTTGCTTTCGCACTTGCATCCATAAACTCATAAAAATGGGTCTCGCTTTTTGCTGTTCTTTTGATAATAGTTTTTGGCTCAATAATCTGCAACATTCCAGTATTCTTAAACCATAAATATCTTAAGATATCTGTTGGTGTTTTAAAATACTGAGATGCATTTTCGGCTTGGCCTTCTTCAATTAAAACATCAATGACCAACATCAAAGTTTCCTTGATGGCGATATCTGTTTTTGGTAAAGGCAAATATTTTAATGCTGTTTTTAAACTCTCTACTTGTGTAGCGTCTAAAGCGGTTTTTGATTGCAATAACGATTTATAGAAATCTTCTAATTCTGTTTCTGACCATACATCCAACACTTTTAATTTGCTTCCTTGTCCGAAGTTTTCCGTTTTTCCGAATTCAAATGGAGTTCCACAGAATGGGCAGCCATTGTATTTTTCTAATGGAAAAGTATTGTTAGGAATAATATGTCCGCATTGTAAAGTTGTTCCTTTTTTTGTTTTAAAAACGTTTCCGAAATATGTTGCAATGTGATCTAAAATAGATTCTCCTGTTGGGATATTCCATTCTTTAACCAAAGGTGTCCAGTTTTTATCAGTTCCTAAAACTTCTTTTAGCACTTCTAAAACTTCAACTTTATAATTTGGGCTTACGTTATTTAAAGCATGCAATAACGATTCGGAAAACGTAAATCCGAGTTTTGAAACATTGGCCAATAAAACCGATGTTGTTCCTGATAAATTTTTGATATCATTCGCAATCATTGCTGATGGAATGAAAATGGCGTTTTGACGCAAACTGATTTTTAATAATTCTTTTGTTTTCATTTTTTTTTAATTTAAAAATTTAGATAATTGTGTTTCTAATTTCTACCTAAAAGAGTTTTGAAGTAAGAAACACTTGACCTGAAATTGAAGTGTAATGGATTAACTAAGTTTATCTGGAGGCGCTTCCGCCGAGAAGTAAGTTAATCTTGACCCTCATTTTTTTATTAATGATAATTTTAAAACTTGTTCGGACTCGAACCGAAAGTTACCAATTGCCTGAAGTAAGTTTTAATTGACCAATAATTGTGGAGCAGGTGGGATTCGAACCCACGACCGATGGCGTCGTAAGCGGAAGTAAGTTTTAATTGACCTTTGATGATAATTTTAAAACTAACATTGCTCTACCGCTGAGCTACTGCCCCAATATGAATTTGAATAAAATGGTAATGGTAAAAGTGTAAATCTTTTAATGGTTTTTCTGAAGTAACTTAAACTTGACCTTTTTTACTCAATTTTTTATTTTCAATGAATTTTTTTTATTTCCTGAACAAAGATTTCAAAAGTGGTACGCAGTTATTTTGCGTAGTGAAAAAGAATCTTATGTTTCAATCCAAATATTTAAAAATATTATTATCAAATTTCTCTAATTACTACTTTGCTAATATCAAATTCGATGTAATGTGATGTCCAGCAATCTGAAAATTCTGTAGCAACTTCATGTCCATTTAAACAGAGTTTATTTAAACCATCCAATCCTGAACTTCCACAGCATCCATTAAATCTTGATTTGTCAGAATGATTTTTTAAATTATAATTATCAATAGCAACTACGAGAGATTTTTTATCTGATTCTGTATCATAAAGGCAAAACTTATTTGGTTGTATCATATTCTGGTTATCTTCCCAAGACAATAATGATTCTGGTATTTCTGTTAATTCAGATGTCAATTCACTTCCACACTTTTTACAATAAATTTTAATGACTTTCATAATTCTTCGTTTTGACATTACAAAGATTTCAAAAGTGGTACGCAGTTATTCTGCGCAGTAAAAAAGAAATATTATTTTTTAGTAAATTTGAGTAAAAAATAACATGAATCTACAGGGAAAATTTACCGAACTACTCTTAAATATTGGTTTTAAAGAAAAGGAGATTCAGAAAAACTGGTCAGATTTAGAAAAAACATATTCCGGAAAATCAAGACATTACCATAACTTAACGCATATCAAAGACATGATTGAGAGTTATGAAATTTATTTTGATAAGCTGCAATATCCAAACGAAATATTATTTTCTATTTTTTATCACGATTATATTTATTCGAGCAGTAAAAAAGATAATGAACTCAAAAGTGCTGAATTTGCAGTGTCTGTTTTGCCTGAAAATATTCAAATTGACAGGAAATTAGTTTTTGATGGTATTTGTGCGACTCAACATCATCAACAAAATATAGTGGAGGATATTAATTGGTTAATCGATTTTGATTTGAAAGTTCTCGCCTGGAACTGGGAAGCTTACAAAGTTTATTTTGAACAGATTCGAAAGGAATATCGCATTTATCCTGATTTTCTATACAAACCCGGAAGAGCGAAAGCTTTGAAACATTTTCTGGAGAATGAATTTATTTTTCAAACGGATGAATTCAGAAGTTTGTACGAAGAGAAAGCCCGAAAGAATATTGAGAAGGAGATTTTGTTATTGACGTAGCTATTGTTGTTGTTAAACCCAACAGGTTTTATTCCGAGGCTTCGGGACTGTCGGGTTTGTAATATGGAGGATAGGCATCGTCAAAATGCCTAAATTCTTTTATCTGTTTCCGGCATAATTAGGGCAACCGAAACATTTTTTAGTCAAATCAAATTGATAGGTTAAAGAAAGCTCATAGATTCCACCGGTTTTTCCAATTTTGGTGGTGTTTAGATCGTATGATAATCCTAATCGTAAATTTTCATATTGCAATCCGGTAAACAGGTTTACAGATGTTAGTAAATCACCATTGATTCCGTTTTTTGCTGGATTTGTAACGGCTGTTGCTCCAAAAAATATTTTTTCGAACAATATCGCGGCGCCAAGGTCAAAGCGGTTATAACGGCCTTGCTGCATGTAATTTGAGGTTACAAAAAACTTGGTTTCATATGGCAATAACACGGCATCTATATAATCGGCAATAAGAAATTCGTAACCTGCACTTAGCGAGAAAAATGTATTTAGAGGTACATTTCCTTCTGAACTAAATGCAATGTTTGGCTTGTTAAGATGTTTCATAGACAGCCCAATCCAAATTTCATCGGTATTAAAAACCATTCCCGCCGAAACATCAAAAAAGTTGACTTTTCTATTTAATAATATAGGGTCCATTGAGCTTGAATTTATAACTCCGGTTCCTATATTAATCTGATCTTCTAATAATAAATTCTGAAATGCAAAAGATTTCATCCCATAACCAACTTCAATTGCGGGCCTGAAATCCCAATAATCATTTAATCGAACTTTATAAGCATAATTGGCATTGATTTCAGAGAAATTATAATTGGATACATTTTCTCTTTGGTTTAAAAAGCTAATTCCAAAACCACTGTTCATTTTATCGCTCCAGGTATTTACGAAGGCATAATCTGTGTCTATTCTCAAGTCAAGATCAGGCCATTGTTCGCGGTGAATTATTCCCGCATAAGTGGTTTCCAGAAATCCTGAAAACCCTGGATTTAAGGTTTCGGGAATTAAAAAATATTGTGTAAAAATAGGATCCTGAGCTCTTGCCTGCGAAAAAAAGCAACATGTTATTATTATAAAAAATAGTTTTAATTTCATTGTAAATCTTGTTGCTTTATTTAATTAATGTCAATGGTCCTTTTTCTATTATGGTATGGTTGTAAAAGGTTTTCAGGGTAATTCTGTAATAATAATTACCATTTTCGGCTTCTAAATCTTTTATCCTTCCATTCCAACCTCTAATATTCGTACCGGTTTCAGAATATACTACGGCTCCCCACGTATCAAAAATGTCCAGCGTAATGTTTGATAATCCTAAAAATACAGGCGCAAACGTATCGTTGAAACCATCATTATTTGGTGTAAATGCATTTGGTATAATGATACTATATCCTTTTTCTACTTTTATTGTAGCGCTATAACTGTATTGGCATCCAAAAGGATAATTTACCGTTTGTTTTATGGTGTAAGTTCCAACTCTGGTATAGATATGTTCCGGACTTTCTTCGGTTGAAAAATTACCGTCTCCAAAATCCCATGACGTACTGGTAAAATCACCTGTTGCAAGATTTGTAAATTTCACCGGATCATAAATAGAATACAAATCAAACATCTCTTTACCAAAAGAACCTGTTGAAAAATTGGCCTCACCTAAAACCGGTGTATCTACATTAAGTGCATAATCTGATGTGCAACCAAAACTATCTGTAACACTAAAAATGATTAAACCGTTATTTTCGGTATTCATAATTTCATTATTAGCTCCCGTTACCACACCATCTGACCAGCTTAATGTATAAGGCGGAATTCCACCTTTTACATGCCCTACAAAGGTTTGTTTAACATATTTGGTATCACAATTAAAATCGGTTAAAACCTCAACTGTTGGTGTAAGTTGGTCAAATCTTGTAATTACCCAGGTTTCTGTTTGTTTACAGCCACTGGCATCTGTTACAACAACAGTGTAATTTCCAGGTACAAGATTTACTAAATCTTCGGTTCTTGCGCCATTCGACCAGCTGTATGTATAAGGTTGCGTACCGCCTGTTACTACTAAATTAATTTCGCCGGTATCAGCTCTTACACAATCTAAAGGATTAGATACTTCTCCTCTTATTTCTAACAATAAAGGCTCTACGATGGTAAAAGTTTCGTGTATTACACAATTTTTAGCATCGGTAATGGTTACTGAATATTTTCCTTTTCCAATATTATTTCTTTCGATTCCTGCTGTTGCATCATCATCCCAAACGAGTTTAACCGGGGCTTTTCCTCCAATTAGATTTAAACGGATATGAGCATCTTTTTGTCCAAAACAAGATATTTGTTTGACATCTGGATTTATGGTAAAAACAGGTGCATTATCGATCACGATAGTAAATACTTTCGGGCAACCTAATGAATCTGTAATGGTAATAATATAAGTTCCGGCAGATAAATTATTTTGTACCATTCCTGTACCTAAATTGCTCCATTTTATAATATAAGGATCTCCTGTCGCAAACGGAACTCCTCCTGTAATACTATTTATGGTAATCGACGCATTAGCATCATTATAACAGGCTATTTCAGTTTTGGTATAATTTAATTTTATTTCATCATTTTGAAGTAAAATCACCTGCAAATTATCAGTACAACCGGAGTTATCTGTTACGGTTAGGTTATAAGTTCCGGCATATAAATTTCTCGGGTTTTGAACTGTACTTGTATAACCGTTTGGCCCTGTCCATCTGTATCTGTAATTAAAAACACCCGGAGAAGTTTCTGTAAACCTGCCTCCCACTGTTTTTACATTAATTTCCCCTGTAGCATATCCATAACATAAAATATTAACCTGATTTACAAAAGTTAGATCTAGCACAGGTGGTTCGATAATTGTATAAGTTCCTGTTAATGTATTACAGCTGTTGACTTCTGTAATTGACACATCGTATTTTCCTGGTCCCAAATTAGTAAGATTGCCAGAGTTAACGGGATACGCAGCTCCATCTTTTGTCCAGGCATAAGTATAGGGTACCGTTCCTCCGGTTACAGTGACATTAATTCTTCCGTCATTTAAACCAAAGCAGGTAATATCTGTTTTTGATTCTTGTATTTTTTGAAATTTGCCCGGTTCACTTACAAAATAAGTTTTTATAAAAGGACATTTTCCATTATCAGTAACTCTTAAACTATAGTAACCTGTTTTTAAATTAGAAATATTTTGATCTGAACTTGTAAATCCGTTAGGTCCTGTCCAAGAGAACGTATATGGATTTCCTGTTGGAAAAGGAATTCCTCCGGCAGCAGTTATTGTTATTCCTCCGTCGCTTAAACCAAAACAGGTAACCGTTTTTATAGTTTCTACAATTCTTATCAAAGGATCAACCGTAACAGTAATGGTAAAATTAGGTCCAGGACAAACTTTAGATATAGGCGATACTGTATAGGTTACCGTAGCAGGGCTATTTGTATTATTTGTTAAAAACTGACTGATTGTTGTAACCGGACTTGACTGTGCACTGGCTCCACTTACAGCACCCGGAGGTGAAACTACCGGCGTAGACCAAATATAAGTTGTTCCTGCAGGTACGTTATCTGTTCCGTTGGTAAATGGCGTAACCTGAAAAGAAGAACCACTACAAATTTGTACTGTTTTTGGCGTTATAACAGGCGAAAGAACTGTGTTAACAGAAAAATTAGCTGTTTTTGTCGTTGTACCACAACTGTTGGTAACACTAAAAGTTGCCTGATAATTTCCGCTTGTTGTATAGTTTATCGATCCCGGATTTAGCAATGTAGATGATGATGGCGTTCCTCCCGGAAAACTCCACAGATAACTTATCTCATTAGCCGGAGAACAGGTTTGTTCTACTTTTCCAACAGGTTTTATGGTTGCTGAATTACAAAAATCTGAAATAGGATCTAACGTAATAACCGGCGGTTTTTTAACTTGTATTGTTTTCTCAATATACCTTGCAATTATTCCGCAAGAATTTGATGCTGTTAGCCTTACGTAATAAGTACCCGGCGTTACAAAATTGAAAACCGGATTTTTAGATGACGAATAAGTACCATCTGCAAAACTCCATTGTCCTCTTCCTGATCCCGGTGATGTTTCTTTACCACAAAACCCTTCAGCATAATAATAAACTTCCCAATAGTAATTTTCTGCACCGCAACTTAAACTAGTATCAGTAGTATTGGTAACTTGAAGATTACTTGAAGCACAAGCATTACCAAAAGTAAAATTAGGCTGTAATATTGGTTCTACACATATATATTGTGCAGGCGGTGTTATTCCTACTCCGCAAGGTGTTGTTGCCGTTAATGTTACTTTATATTTACCCGGTGCAGTATAAACGTGATAAGGACTAACATCTCTTGATGTTGTTCCGTCGCCAAAATCCCAGGTATAAACATTAAGTGTGCTACAGCCATTAGTATAACCTGCAAAAGTTGAATTGCTAAAAAACACCCCTGAATTCACACATGCTACAGCTGGTATAGAATAACTTATAACTGGTACATCTAAAATAATAATTGGCCCTGCATTAAGATATGTGCTTCCACAAGATGTAGTTATGGTTAAATTCACCGTACTTCCACCAGTATCACAATTTGCCCTTGTATATTTATGAGGAATAGGGAAATTTTGAGAAGCCTGCGGATTTAATTTATTATAATATATCGAACTTTCTAATTGTGCCTGAGTATAACTTTGATAAGTACCATCTCCATAACTAACCTGATACTGAGTATCGGATGGATTTAATCCCCATGAACCGATCGCAAAATCCATTGGAGCAACAGGTATACATAAATTCGTTGTATTACCCGGAGCTATAAGGGCTCCAATTGGGTTATTGGAATTTTTAACTACATAAGTTATTGAATTACTGCAACTATTGGTTCCGTTTGCAGTTATGACCATATTAAAAGAACCTAACTTTTGGTATTCGTGTGTTTTTGGAAAAGTAACATTCGCTTCTGAATTTCCATCTCCCCAATCTACACTATAGGCGCCTATACAACCTACAGAAGCAGAACTATTGCCAACATTGATTGTAAATTTAGGATTTGAGTTATTATCACCGCATCTTTCAAAAGGTTTGTTTGATCCGGGATTATTTTGGTCTATAAACTTTAAATCTGGTTTTTGTTTAACAGAAACCGTTTTTGTAACTGTATTTACTTCACCATTAGCATCGGTTACGGTAAGTGTTACCGAAAAATTTTGAAAACCACAGCCCAACGCCGTAAAGCTATGGCTTGGATTGCTGTTTGTAGCATTAGGCGTTCCGTCTCCAAAATTCCATACATATCTAAAAGGCGCAACCCCCGTAATAACAGGATTAAATGTAACCGGGGTTCCGGAACAAGTACCGTCATTTATAAAACTAAAGTCTACTGTAGGCGGTACAATAAGACTACTATTTTTCTTATGAATGGTATAATTTTTCTCGCTGGTATTAAAACCGAAAACCGAAGAAGAAATTAATAAAACAATATAAAGGTGTAATAAGTAGAGTTTCCTCATAAAAAAGAATTTGTTTTTTGAGGCGTAAAAGTATATGTTTTTTTTAAACAAAAAAATAGTACAAATACTTGTTTTAAAAAGATGTCTCCAACCAAATACGCAACTATTTTGCGCAGTACAATAAAAAGTGTATTTTTAGCACTTAAGTTTTCAATTGAGAGATCTTTTTTATTAAAATTATTTTTAAAAAGATTATATAATTTATAAAAAATAAGATTTTACTTTCAAATAATACTTGGAAATTAAATTAAAAACGGAAACGTAGTATTAAGATTAAAAAAAATCGGGATATGTCACAAAATAAAAACGCCCTAATTCGATATAAAACAATTGACAAATGTCTACAAAATAAATATAGAACATGGACTTTAGACGATTTAATCGAATGTTGTTCTGAAGCTTTGTTTGAATATGAAGGACGTGAAAACTCCATTAGCAAACGAACCATTCAAATGGACATTCAATTGATGCGAAGTGAAAAACTCGGCTATAATGCGCCAATTGTTGTCTATGATAAAAAGTACTATAAATATGAAGACGATGAATTTACAATAACAGATATTCCACTCACCGAAACCGATATGAATGTTTTAACAGAAACAGTTTCGATGCTCAAACAATTTAAGGATTTCTCTCTTTTTAATGATGTCTCAGATATTCTACAACGTTTAGAGGATAAAATCTATGCCGAAAAGTCGCACACAAAGCCGGTTATTTATTTAGATAAAAATGAAAATCTAAAAGGCCTGCATTATTTAGATGAAATTTACCAGGCCATTATCAAAAAAGTTGCACTTGTCATTACTTATAAATCATTTAAGTCTAAAGACGAAAGCAAATTTCATTTTCACCCTTTTATTTTAAAGGAATTTAATAACCGCTGGTTTTTAGTCGGAAAGAAAAAAGGATCTCAGCCCATTTCTAATTTAGCTCTCGATAGAATTATTTCAATTGATTATGATTTTAACCTTCCTTATTTAGAAGAAGATTTTGATGCCGATTTATTTTATAAAAATGTTATTGGCGTAACGGTAAACACCGGTTTACAACCCCGAAGAATTGAACTTTGGATTGATGCTGAAAATGCGCCTTATGTATTAACAAAACCTTTGCACCCCACTCAGAGGCTAATTCAGGAAAATGAAGACAAAAGTGTAATTGTTCATTTGTTCATTGCTCCAAATTATGAAATGGAGCGTCTTTTACTTGGTTTTGGGTGTGGACTTGAAATTTTAAGGCCCGAAAGTTTACGAAACCGCATGAAAAAAACACTTCAAAAAGCGTTAGCTAAATATGATGAGTAAATTTTATTCCTATTCAAACAAGGTTTTTTTTACACTATAAGTATTTTTAGGCGCATTCTTCATTTGAAATGATTTTTTAAGTCTTAAAATTTATTCAAATCTCAAAAAAGAATAGTATATTTCAATTAAAAAACAACCATAAACCACTCTATTTCAGAGACATTTTTTTACTAACCAAAAATTTATTAAAAAATTATATGCGTGCATAGTATTTTTTGATTATATTTGAAATCGATATAGTTAACCTATGAAAGACAAAACAATAGATTATATTTTGAGGGCTACATGGCAAGCTGTTTCAAGAATGTATAACGAAGAAGCTGCAAAATACGACGCCACAATGGCAACCGGATTTGCGCTTTTGAGTATTGACAAAGAAGATGGAACTCCATCTACAGCTTTAGGACCAAGAATGGGAATGGAAGCTACAAGCCTTACCAGAACACTAAAATCGATGGAAGACAAAGGTTTGATTGTTCGCAAAAAAAATCCATCTGACGGCCGCGGTGTTTTAATTTACCTGACCGATTTTGGAAAAGAGAAAAGAGATTTGTCTAAAAATACAGTTTTAAAATTTAATGAAACGGTTAGAAAACATGTTTCAGACGAAAAACTAAAACATTTTATCGAAGTTTCAGAAATCATAAACGAATTAATTCAGGACAAAAAGATATTTACCCAAACAGAAAAATTAGAAAATGAATAATCTTATCTTAATAAGGGATTTCAAATTCGAACAAAAAACAAATTTTACTAATTATGAAACGCACAATTAAAAAAGTTGCTGTAATTGGATCCGGAATTATGGGTTCAGGAATAGCTTGTCATTTTGCCAACATTGGTGTTGAAGTTTTACTGCTTGACATCGTACCACGCGAGTTGACAGAAGCTGAAGCTAAAAAAGGATTAACGCTTGAAAGTAAAGTTGTTCGCAACCGTGTAGTAAACGAGCACTTAGCGAATTCATTAAAATCGAAACCATCTCCTATTTACAGTCAGAAATTCGCAAGCCGAATCACCACTGGAAATACGACCGATGATATGGCAAAAATTGCCAATGTAGACTGGATTATTGAAGTTGTAGTAGAACGTCTTGACATCAAAAAACTAGTTTTTGAACAAATTGAGAAATTCCGTAAACCGGGAACTTTGGTTACTTCAAACACTTCTGGTATTCCAATTCATTTTATGAGCGAAGGAAGAAGCGAAGATTTTCAACAACACTTCTGCGGAACCCACTTTTTTAACCCTGCGCGTTACTTAAAATTATTTGAAATTATTCCTGGTCCAAAAACTTCAACAGAAGTATTGGATTTCTTAAACGAATACGGATCTAAATTTTTAGGAAAAACTTCGGTTGTTGCTAAAGATACTCCGGCGTTTATTGGAAACAGAATTGGTATTTACGGAATCCAGAGTTTATTCCACTTGGTAAAAGAAATGGGATTAACGATTGAAGAAGTTGATAAATTGACAGGACCCGTAATTGGCCGTCCAAAATCGGCTACTTTCCGTACGGTTGACGTTGTTGGTTTAGATACTTTGGTACACGTTGCCAATGGTATTTATGAGAACTGTCTAAATGACGAACAACACGAATTGTTTAAACTTCCTGATTTTGTCAACAAGATGATGGAGAATAAATGGTTGGGAAGCAAAACAGGACAAGGTTTCTACAAAAAAGTAGACAAAGATATTCTTTCTTTAGACTTAGATACATTAGAATATCGTGCTGCCAAAAAAGCAAGCTTTGCAACACTTGAACTAACAAAAACTATCGATAACCCAATTGATCGTTTTAAAGTTTTAGTGAAAGGAAAAGATAAAGCGGGTGAATTTTACCGTAAGAGTTTCTCTGGAATGTTTGCGTATGTGTCAAACAGAATTCCTGAAATCTCAGATGAATTATATAAAATTGATGATGCGATGAAAGCCGGTTTTGGATGGGAAAATGGTCCATTCGAAATTTGGGATGCCATAGGTGTTGCCAACGGAATCGAAATCATGAAAGCAGAAGGTTTAGAGCCAGCTGCATGGGTTACTGAAATGTTAGCTTCCGGAAGCGAAAGCTTCTACTCTGTTAAAGAAGGAGCAACTTATTTCTACAACATTCCAACAAAATCTCAAACTAAAGTTCCTGGACAAGATTCATTCATTATTCTAAACAACATCCGCGAAAGCAAAAAAGTTTGGAGTAATAGCGGTGCAATCATTCAGGATTTAGGAGACGGAATTTTGAATTTAGAATTCCAATCTAAAATGAATACCATTGGTGGCGATGTACTTCAGGCTATCAATAAAGCAATCGACTTATCAGAAAAAGAATATCAGGGTTTAGTTATTGGAAACCAGGCAGCTAATTTCTCTGTTGGAGCTAATATCGGAATGATTTTCATGATGGCGGTTGAGCAGGAATACGACGAATTGAACATGGCAATCAAATTGTTCCAGGACACGATGATGCGCGTTCGTTATTCATCAATTCCAGTTGTTGTTGCACCTCACGGAATGACTTTTGGCGGTGGATGCGAAATGAGCTTACACGCTGATAAAGTAGTTGCTGCTGCTGAAACCTATATGGGATTAGTTGAGTTTGGTGTTGGTGTACTTCCTGGCGGTGGTGGATCTAAAGAAATGGCTTTGAGAGCTTCAGATTTATTCCGCAAAAATGATGTGGAATTGAATGTTCTTCAGGAATATTTCTTAACAATCGCAATGGCAAAAGTATCAACTTCTGGTTATGAAGCTTTTGACACTGGACTTTTGCAGCATGGAAAAGATATTATTGTAGTAAACAAAGACCGTCAGATTGCTGAAGCTAAAAAACATGCTTTGTTAATGGCTGAAGCTGGTTACACACAACCGATTAGAAGAACTGATGTGAAAGTATTAGGAAAGCAAGCTCTTGGAATGTTCTTAGTTGGAACAGATCAAATGGAAGCTGGAAAATACATTTCTGAGCACGATAAGAAAATTGCTAACAAACTGGCTTACGTAATGGCTGGTGGTGATTTATCTGAAGCAACTTTAGTATCTGAACAATATTTATTAGATATCGAACGTGAAGCTTTCCTGAGTTTATGTACAGAACGTAAGACATTAGAGAGAATTCAGTATATGTTAACTAAAGGAAAACCACTTCGTAACTAGAAAATAGAACAAAGAGAATAGAATATAGATTCAAGACTTCGTAAAGTCTATTTTCTATACTCTATCTTCTATACTCTTAAAAAACATAACAAATGAAAACAGCATATATAGTAAAAGCTTACCGTACTGCGGTAGGAAAAGCACCAAAAGGGGTTTTTAGATTTAAAAGACCTGATGAATTAGCTGCAGAAACCATTCAGTTTATGATGGATGAACTGCCTGATTTTGATAAAAAACGTATCGATGACGTTATGGTAGGAAATGCCATGCCGGAAGCTGAACAAGGACTTAACGTTGGGCGTTTGATCTCTTTGATGGGATTAAAAGTCGAAGATGTTCCTGGTGTAACAGTCAACCGTTATTGCGCATCCGGATTAGAAACTATCGGAATGGCAACTGCTAAAATCCAATCAGGAATGGCAGATTGTATTATTGCGGGTGGAGCAGAAAGCATGAGTTTTATTCCGATGGGAGGTTACAAACCAACTCCGGATTATAAAGTTGCAGCTGCAGGTCACGAAGATTACTATTGGGGAATGGGTTTAACTGCTGAAGCGGTTGCCAATCAATATAAAATTTCAAGAGAAGATCAGGATGAGTTTGCTTATAACTCACACATGAAAGCCTTGAAAGCTCAGGCTGAAGGGAAATTCGACAAACAAATCGTTCCGATTACTGTTGATCAGACTTTCATCAATGAAAATGGAAAAAAAGAAACGAAATCATACGTTGTAAAACAAGACGAAGGTCCAAGAGCTGGAACATCTGTTGCTGCTTTAGCAGGTTTAAGACCCGTTTTTGCCGCTGACGGAAGCGTAACTGCAGGAAACTCATCTCAAATGAGTGATGGCGCTGCTTTTGTTTTAATAATGAGTGAGGATATGGTGAAAGAATTAAATCTTGAGCCAATTGCAAGACTTGTAAACTTTGCTTCTTCTGGTGTTGAGCCAAGAATCATGGGTATTGGTCCGGTAAAAGCTATTCCGAAAGCATTAAAACAAGCTGGTTTAACATTGAATGATATCGAGTTAATTGAATTAAACGAGGCTTTTGCTTCACAAGCTTTAGCAGTAACTCGCGAATTAAACATTAACCCGGAAATCGTAAATGTAAACGGTGGAGCAATCGCTTTAGGACACCCTCTGGGATGTACAGGAGCTAAACTTTCGGTTCAGTTATTTGATGAGATGAAACGCAGAGGTAACAAATACGGAATTGTTTCTATGTGTGTGGGAACAGGACAAGGAAGCGCTGGGATTTACGAAGTATTATAAGGAAGAAAATAGAATATAGAGAATAGAATATAGATTTTTAGAATGCGACATAATTATAAGAACTTGAAGATTTGGCAGCTTGGAATTTCAATAGCTAACGAAATTTCAGATTTATTAATCGAGTTTCCAAAACATGAAAGGTATGATTTAAGTTCTCAAATAAGCAGATGTTCTGTTTCAATGCCTAGTAATATAGCTGAAGGTTCTTCAAGAACTGATAAATCTTTCAGTCCATTTTTTAGACATTTCTCTAGGTTCTTCATTTGAACTAATCACGCAATTAATAATTGCTACGCATAGAAAATATATAAACGAAAAACAATTTAACCAATTAGAAATTAAAATAGAAGAATTTCAAAGAATGACAATGGGCTTCCAAAACGGATTGAGGTAAAGTCTATTTTCTATTCTCTATATTCTATTTTCTTTCATAAAAAAACAAAAGCAATGGCAGATACAATCGAAAAAAACGTAACCCGTGGTGGTCAGTTTTTAGTTAAAGAAACAAAGTGCGAAGATATCTTTACACCAGAAGATTTTTCGGAAGAGCAATTAATGATGCGTGACTCTGTAAAGGAGTTTGTAGACAAAGAAATTTGGCCTAACAAAAATCGTTTTGAGAAAAAAGATTACGCATTTACAGAAGAAAGCATGCGTAAAGCTGGTGAACTAGGACTTCTTGGGGTTGCGGTTCCTGAAGAATACGGCGGATTAGGAATGGGATTTGTATCTACAATGTTAGTTTGCGATTACATTTCCGGAGCGACAGGATCTTTCTCAACTGCTTTTGGAGCTCATACAGGAATTGGAACTATGCCAATTACTCTTTATGGATCTGAAGAACAAAAGAAAAAATATGTTCCTAAATTGGCTTCTGGAGAATGGTTTGGAGCTTATTGCTTAACTGAGCCAGGCGCAGGATCTGATGCTAACTCAGGAAAAACGAAAGCGGTTTTATCTGAAGATGGAACGCATTACAAAATTACAGGACAAAAAATGTGGATTTCGAATGCAGGTTTTTGCAGCGTTTTTATCGTTTTTGCCCGTATTGGAGATGATAAAAACATTACAGGTTTCATCGTAGAAAACACTGCTGATAACGGAATTTCTATGAATGAAGAAGAGCATAAATTAGGAATTCGTGCTTCATCTACGCGTCAGGTTTTCTTCAACGATACGAAAGTTCCTGTTGAAAACATGTTGTCAGAAAGAGGAAACGGTTTCAAAATTGCAATGAATGCCTTGAATGTTGGTCGTATTAAATTAGCGGCTGCATGTCTTGATGCGCAAAGAAGAGTAACTTCCGGAGCTGTAAAATATGCTAACGAAAGAATTCAGTTTAACACGCCAATTTCATCTTTTGGAGCTATCCGTTCTAAATTGGCTGAAATGGCAACTAATGCTTATGCTGGCGAAAGTGCTTCTTACAGAGCTGCAAAAGATATCGAAGACAGAATTGCTGCGCGCGAAGCGGAAGGAACAACGCATCAGGAAGCTGAGTTGAAAGGTGTTGAAGAATATGCTATCGAATGTTCTATCCTTAAAGTAGCGGTTTCTGAAGATGTTCAGAATTGTGCTGACGAAGGAATTCAGGTTTTTGGTGGAATGGGATTCTCTGAAGATACTCCAATGGAAAGTGCCTGGAGAGATGCCCGTATCGCTCGTATCTACGAAGGAACAAACGAAATTAACAGAATGCTTTCTGTTGGTATGTTGATCAAAAAGGCTATGAAAGGTCATGTTGATTTGTTAGGACCAGCAATGAAAGTTCAGGAAGAATTAATGGGAATTCCATCTTTTGATACGCCTGATTTCTCTGAATTATTTGCTGAAGAAAAAGGAATTATCGCTAACCTTAAGAAAGTTTTCTTAATGGTTGCCGGAAGTGCAGTTCAAAAATACGGTCCGGATTTAGATTCTCACCAACAGTTATTAATGGCTGCTTCTGATATCTTAATCGAAATCTACATGGCTGAAAGTACTATTCTTAGAACTGAAAAATTAGCTAAAAAAGAAGGAGAAGCAAAAGTTCAGGAACAAATTGCTATGGCAAAATTATACTTGTACAAAGCTGTAGATATCGTAAACCTAAGAGGAAAAGAAGGTATTGCTTCTTTCTCTGAAGGAGATGAACAACGTATGATGTTAATGGGATTAAAACGTTTTACAAAATACACAAACTTGCCAAACGTAGTGGCATTAAGAGAAACAATTACCAATAAATTAGTTGCAGAAAACGATTACTGCTTCTAATACAAAAATAGTTTTTAGCTTTTAATTTGTTTAAACCCGCACTTGTCCGAAACTGTGCGGGTTTATTTTTATCACAGATTTTTTTTGCCACAGATTACAGGATTTACACAGATTTTTTAATCAATTTAATCCTTTAATCTGTGGCATTTTTTCTGTAGAGACACACTGCTATGCGTGATTCCGTAAATAACAAATTTCACAAATCTTTACTAAAATTGGGTTTATCATACAAAATTGATAGTGAATTTTCGATTCTAATGTTTTATATTTAGCATTTCAAAAAACTAATAGCTTAACAATGAAACAAATTAACCTGATTGCCCTATTTTTCCTGTGCCTATGTACTACAAATACTTTTGCACAAAAAAATAAAAAAATGGACATCATCGCTTACTATACTGGTGATGATAAACTCATTAACGAATACGAAGTAAACAAACTTGACCAGATTATTTTTAGTTTTTGTCATTTAAAAGACGGAAAACTAAGTGTAGATTCTACTAAAGATTCTACTACAATTAAGCACTTAGTTTCCTTAAAAGCTTCAAATCCGCAACTAAAAATTGTACTGTCGCTTGGTGGCTGGGGAGGCTGCGAACCTTGTTCGGCTGCATTTTCTACTGCCGAAGGAAGATTAACCTTTGCCAATTCTGTAAAACACGTAAGTGATTATTTTAAAGTTGATGGTTTAGATTTAGATTGGGAATATCCTGCCATTGAAGGACTTCCGGGACATTTATTTCAGCCTGCTGATAAAAATAATTTTACTGAATTAATCAAAATATTGCGTTCTACTTTAGGAAAAGATTATGAATTGAGTTTTGCTGCCGGAGGTTTTCAAAAATATCTGGATGAATCTATCGATTGGAAAACTGTTGCTCCATTAGTAAATCGTATCAATATTATGAGTTATGATTTGGTTAACGGATATTCTAAAGTTACAGGACATCATACACCATTATACAGTACAAATCCTAAGGAAGAATCGACAGACAGAGCGGTCAGCTTTTTATTAAAACAAGGCGTTCCTGCTCAAAAATTAATTATTGGCGGCGCTTTTTATTCCAGAACATGGAAAAATGTTGCGAATGTAAATAACGGATTATATCAGCCTGGAGAACATGTTGAAGGTACAAATTTTAAAGATTTTGCAACAAAATATACAGAAGCAAACGGTTGGAAATACTTTTGGGATAAAAAAGCAAAAGCACCTTATTGGTACAATGAAAAAGAAAAAACATTTGCAACTTCTGACGATATCACTTCTATTAAAGCAAAAACTGAATATGTGAAATCTAAAAAATTAGGTGGAATTATGTTTTGGGAACTGACTTTGGATGCTCCACATAACGGAATGGTAAATGCTATTTATGAAGTAAAAACAGCTAAATAAAACATTTAAACAAAAAATAAAAAACGGCAACTAATAAATAATTTAGTTGCCGTTTTTTTTATAATTAATTCTTTTTTGTCTTGTCTAATTCTCCAATAAACGGAATCGAATCATAAATTTGACTGCGAACAATAGTATGCAAATAGATTTCTAACTGAATAAATTTAGCTGCATTTATCGCACCAATAGCCTTTTTGACCTGACGATATGTTTTGTCGTATAGCTTTTCATAAGCCAAATTATTTTTCAAAGTGATTTTGGCCAATTCATCTGCTTTTGCATCTGTCAAAGTATTATAATTTGCTGCATAGTCATTAATTAGGTCGAGTTTTTCTTTTCCAAGCGCTTTACGTTCTGTTTCATAACTTTCGTAAACTTTTTTAAAAGGAACAAATTGTTCATCAGATAAATTCATGTATTGTTTTATAAGATCACTTTTATTTTTCCCGTAAATACTCTGAACAACTTCTACATCTTCCTTAAATGTAGCTTGTGCATAAGAAGAAATCGAAGTTATAATTACAACAAGAATAAGGGTAATTTTTTTCATGGCTTATAATTTAAATTGTCTACTGAATATGTTATTTTTTATTTTCTTCTGACTTTGGTGCTCTAATTTTTCCATCGTATGAAATTGAAGCCCGATTATTGCTATTGACAGAAAGTGATGTTCCACCATCATAAAAAATAGTAAAAAAAAGATCATAAACATCAGTTTGGCCTTTTACTGTGGCTTTCATCGTAAACTTCTTTTTAGTCTGTTCTATTTTAAGATTTTCGGGTTTACCTTCAAATTTTATCCCGCCATCAGACCCGTAACCTACATTAAAACCACGTCCAAAAAAAGGCAAATCGCATGTCACATTATCTGAAGTAAACTTTAAAAAATAAGTATTATAATCTAAATTAATCATTCTTCCCGATTGTGGGTAAAGTTTCTCCGCATCAAAAACAAAATCTTTAGCATCTAATAGTGCTTGTATTTCTTTTTGTTTTTGAAGTTCTCTTTCTGCTTTTAATTCTTTTTTAGTTTTTTCCTGAGCAAAACCCTGAAAGGATAAAAAAGAAAATAACACTACTAAAATGGATACTATCGTTTTCATAAAACATTATTTTATAGCGTTTAAAATAAAATTGATATTCTATTTTTTGGTAAATCGCATTGTTGCGATATCACCGGAAATAAAATTCAGCGTTTTCCCGCCATCAGTAATAGAATACGTGTTTACTTTTTGGAGCGTATTTATAAAAACCTGCTCCCCTTGACCATCCAAACACATCATTTTGGTTAAAGCCATTGGTTGTGTAAAATCAATTTTATTACCATCAACACTCAATTTTCCGGTAAAAGAATTGCAACTGGTATTTCCGGAAACACGGCTTTCTTTTAAATCAAAATTTATCGTCGGTTTTTTATTTGGATACAAACCATCAAAAGCTATTCTTGGTCCGGTAATATAATTAAGTTCCCAGGTTCCTTCTAATGTATTTGCTGTATCTGCTTTTTTGCATTTGCAGGAAACCAGTACAACTCCTAAAAAAACTAAAGCTAAAATATTCTTTACCATAGCATTATAATTAAATTAAAAATAAACACTGACAACTTTTTTTAAATTTCAAGTTGGCACTATACGAAATTACATAATAATTTTTGCTTCTTCATCTAAAAATCAAATGAAAATTAAATACAATAGTTTTAGATTTTTTTAACTTTTAATGTTAAAACAATCGGTCATTTTATTCTAAATTTACTTATAATTAATTTAAAAGCCTTACAAATGAAAAAACTGATTCTTTCTTTCGCTATAATTACAGCCTTAGTTATAGGTTGTAAAACCAATACAAAATCAAATGACGCCAAAACTTTAACCGTTGCTTTAGAGCCAAAAAGTAACAGTACTGTAACAGGAACTGCAACTTTTGCTGAGAAAAATGGAAAAGTTACTTTTGTAGCAAAAGTAGCCGGTTTGCAACCAGGAGTTCATGCTATTCATATTCATGAAAAATCTGACTGTACTGCTGCTGACGGAAGTTCTGCCGGCGGACACTGGAACCCAACTTTTAAAAAACATGGAAAATGGGGTGTTGGAGAATATCATAAAGGTGATATCGGAAACTTTACGGCAGATGCTCAAGGTAACGGAACAATCACACTTACTACAGACGAATGGTGTATAGGTTGTGAGGATGAAACCAAAAATATTTTAGGAAAAGGTTTAATCGTGCATCAGGGAACAGATGATTTTGCGACACAACCAACAGGAAATGCCGGCGGAAGAGTTGCCTGTGCGGGTATCATCAAATAAAAATTCAATAACCACTATTTTTTTTATAAAATCTAGTGGTTATTTCATTTAAAATGAATCTAACACGATAAAAAGATATAGCTTTGCAGCTCAAACCAAAGTAATGATTAACCCATCGGCATCCGGCTGGATCGATAAATTTTTTAACGAACAAAAGTTTTCAGAAGCAATTCCTTTTGAGACAGTAGATTCGTTTTACTATAAAGTTAGAGAAACTGGTTTTATTTACGGACACATTATTTCTGTCGATTCTCAAATTCCAATTCCGATAAAAGGATGGTTTAAAACTGAGATTTCTAAAATTGCATTATTAAATACTTTATACGGCGTTTTTTGTTTGGAAAAAAGAAATTCTGAACCAAACAATTTTATAACCGAAGTCTTGAAATTTTATAAAGCAATGAACCCGGAAGGTTTTAATTTATTGAAAATTTTACTTCCAAAAGATACACCCTCACATTCATTAGAAAATATAATAGACGAAAGAGTTCAGACTAATGATAGTATTATTAGCAAAAACTTTTCGCATTTAGTAACCAATGCTTTGTTGTTTATTGATGTTTTGGCTTTTAGGCAATATTTGGCTCATGGCGAAATTCCTGAAAAATATTTAAAACGAATTGAAGAAACTGTTCTTGGTATTGTAGGTTTAGCATTAAAAACAAAAACGGTAAAATCGCAGCATGACGATTTGCTGATTAAACTTTTTGAGGCTTCGATTCGATATTCAAAATTTTCAAAAGTTACGGTTGATACTTTAGAGACTTTGCAACTTGATTATTTTAATAATAAACTCGAACAATATTATTTAATAGACATGGCTGGAATGGCGTTGTGGAGCGATGGCGTTGTAGAAAATGAAGAAGCTTATTTTTTATATTCTTTAGGATCGATGATGCAGGTTTCTGATGATTTCGTTACTAAAAGTATTGACACCACACATGATTTCATAACCACACATAAAAAGAAAATTCCTTACTTTAATTATTCAAATCCGGTAAAACATTTCTACGATCAAATGACGCATACCGTTGTGAAACTGATCATAAGAAACAAAAACAGACTGGTTAAGGAAATTGTTCAGAGTAAAGAATTAATGGTTCTATTGGCTTATTCTACAACGAGAGATTTGGATGCCAAAGAAAAGAAAAAGGTCAAAAAACAACTTTTGGATATTTGCAAAACGATTCCGTCCCTGACCATCTTTTTACTTCCGGGAGGAAGTTTATTACTGCCAATTTTAATAAAGTTTATTCCAACAATGTTACCGTCAGCTTTTAATGAAAACCTGGACGAAAACGAATAAAAAAAATCGCCCTTTTGAGGCGATTTTTATTTTTTATAGATTACTTAATTGGTAAACATCATCTAATTCATCGTTAGAGGCAATGGTTACATTTAAATCGGTTACAAAACCAGAATTCAAACCGTAAACCCATCCGTGAAGCATTAAATCCTGACCGTTTTTCCAGGCGCTTTGTACGATCGAAGTTTTTGCTAAATTGTAAACTTGCTCTTTAGCGTTGATTTCAACAAAAGCATTAAAACGCTCTGTTTCATCTTCAATCGAATTCAGGTATTTATCATGCAAACGATATTCATCTTTAATATGACGAATCCAGTTGTCAATAATTCCAACAGATAAATTCCCCATTGCAGCTTTTACACCACCACAACCGTAATGACCGCAAACAATAACGTGCTTTACTTTAAGCACATTTACGGCATAATCAAGAACACTCAACATGTTCATATCAGAGTGAACAACCATATTGGCGATATTACGGTGAACAAAAACTTCACCTGGTTTAGCACCAATAATTTCATTAGCAGGAACACGGCTGTCAGAACATCCAATCCATAATAAAGGCGGTGTTTGCCCTTTAGCTAAATCTGCAAAATAATTTGGGTCTTTTGCTAAAGAATCTTCAACCCATTTTTTATTGTTTTCTAATATTTGTTTATAAAACTCTTTCATTTTTTATTTATTTTGAATGGCATTTATACTTCTTTTAAAAACATCAAATAGAACTTTTTTGTAAAGTTACCGAAATTTGATATTTCTATTACGCTGCAAATACCTTAATTTGTTATAATTTATTTAAAATTTTTCTTTTGTAGTTTCTTTTTTAACCAATGCTCTCTTTGCAACATCATAATAATGTTCAATCGAAACGTGATTGTCTTTGTCTGGCGTGTTTTCTAATTCGTACGCTTTTTTAAAGCCTTTCAATTTCACTTTAATGTTTTCATCAATTGCACGGGTTTCTTTAAATTCACGAATTAAATCTAAAACATCATGCGCAATATACTCTGTATCATGTGCGTTGATGATTACTTTAGAATTTTCAGGAATTTCACTCAATGTTAGTTTAATTGCAGCTTTATTCAGAAACGAAACTTCCTGAGCTAAATCGATATGAATAACATCTCCGTCTTCGTATTCTTCTTTTTTAAAGCTGTAAGCTCTTTTTAAGTTTCCTCTCAAAACAAAAATAATACTGATGATAATTCCTAAAGCTACTCCTTTTAGTAAATCTGTAGCCACTACAAATACTAAAGTAGCAATAAAAGGCACAAATTGGTATTTTCCTTTTTCCCAGAAATGAAGAAAAGTTGCTGGTTTTGCTAATTTATAGCCCACTAAAATTAAAACAGTTGCTAAAGTTGCCAGCGGAATTTTATTTAATATTGAAGGAATACTCAAAACACTAACTAATAAAAGTACTCCGTGAATAATCGTAGACATTTTAGATTTTGCTCCGGCGTTATTATTCGCAGAAGATCTAACCACTACAGATGTCATTGGCAAACCACCAATAAGAGAACTTAAAACATTACCAATTCCCTGAGCCCTAAGCTCAACATTTGTGTCAGTATAACGTTTTTGAACATCCATCCTATCTGCAGCTTCAATACATAATAATGTCTCAATAGAAGCTACAATGGCAATTGTAATCGCTACAACCCAAACTTTTGGATTTGTAACTGCTGCAAAGTTTGGTGTAATCAGAATTCCTTTAAATTCATCAAAAGATTTTGGAACCGGTAAAGAAACTAAATGTTCTTTTGCAATAGCCAATGGACTTCCTGTTAAAATAAAAAATTCGTTAAGAACAACTCCCAGTATAACTGCGATAAGCGCTCCCGGAACTAATTTTAATCGCTTTAAAAAAGGAACTTTCTCCCAGGAAATCAAAATTACTAATGAAACCAAAGAAATTACTACTGCTCCTAGTTTGATATGATTAATTACATTAAAAAGAAATGAAAAGGAATTGCTTCCGTCATTCTGAATAAAAGCCTGATCACCTTCAAAATCAGCATCATAACCAAAAGCATGTGGCAATTGTTTTAAGATGATAATGATACCGATACCTGCTAACATTCCTTCAATAACATTGGTTGGAAAATAATTTGAAATACTTCCGGCTTTTAAAAACCCTAATGCTAATTGAATTAGTCCAGCAATAAAAACAGACAGTAAAAACACATCAAAAGCACCAAAATCTGTAATAGCGGTTAAAATAATAGCTGTTAAACCAGCTGCAGGTCCTGAAACACTAATATGCGACTGGCTCAAGTAACCTACTATTATACCACCAATAACACCTGCAATAATTCCGGAAAATAAAGGCGCTCCAGAGGCCATTGCAATACCTAGACACAACGGAAGGGCCACCAAAAAAACCACTAAACCTGAAGCAAAATCAGATTTAAGGTTGGCAAAAAGATTGATTTTTTTTGTCATAATACAATACTAAAAAATTGATACATTAAAGATCTGCTGCATTTACTATAAACGCAGTTAGATTTAAACAATCGGAAGTATTATACCAAGTTGGGAGGTGGAGCAAAAATGCTCGGAGAAATATTGTCTAATTTTACAATATTTTCAGATATGATTGTTTTTTTCTGAATATAAACCGGCATTAAAACTTCATGTTCTAAAATTGCCGCATGTACTATAGATTTTAGTTCTTTATGTACTTCTTCTTCAGAAAGACTTATTGACATAGTCGCACTATTGCATTTCTTTATCGCCTGCACAATTGTTGGGGTCGATAAAAAAGCAATAAATATGAATAATAATATGCGTGCGATTAATTTCATTTGGGCAAAAATAACGTTAAACCGATAAAATCAAAGCGACTGAGCAAAAATTTTTAACAAATTTAACATTAACAAAAAAACAGAATGGTAATAGTTTACCATTCTGTTTTTAATTTACTAATAAACAATTACTTACAACTCTTCTTCAAGCCATGCATTCATCATCCAGATTGTTTTTTCCTGTTCTGCAATAAAGTCACTCATCATAGAATTCGTACCTTCATCATTAATTTCTGCTGATTTATTCAAAATTTCTCTTTCAATTTTTAATAAATCTGACAAAGAATTCACAATCAGGTGCACTGCTTTTTCATCGTTTGAGATGTTTTTTCCAACTGCTAATTTGTTGTTTTTAATATAGTCTTCAAAAGTATGCAATGGAGTGCCTCCAATTGTCAAAACTCTTTCGGCTATCATATCTATTTTTAATTGCGAATCAGTGTATAATTCTTCAAATTTAACATGTAAATCAAAGAAACGTTTTCCACGGATATTCCAATGAATTCCTCTTAAATTTTGATAATATACCTGAAAGCTCGATAATAACACATTTAATTCTTTTACTAATAATTCTGACTCTTTTACAGGTAATCCTAATATATTTGTCTTCATGTTTTTGTATTTTACAGTAAGTTTACTACAAATTTAAAATAATTTGCTCAAAAATATTATAAGTAAAAGTTATATTTACTTATTTTTGTATCAAAAAATACTATCAAAATGACGATAACTCAATTACAATATGTATTAGCCGTAGCCGAACATAAAAATTTTACACTTGCCGCTGAGAAGTGTTTTGTAACTCAGCCAACGTTAAGTATGCAGATTCAAAAAATTGAAGAAGAACTTAGCATTTTAATTTTCGACAGAACAAAAAAACCAATTCAGCTTACAGATATAGGTCAGAAGATTGTAAATCAAGCCAAAAACATTGTAAACGAAGCTGACAGAATCAAAGATATTGTAGAACAGCAAAAAGGTTTTATTGGAGGAGAGTTTCGCTTAGGAATTATCCCGACCATTATGCCAACGCTTTTACCAATGTTTTTGAATAATTTCATCAAAAAATATCCAAAAGTGAAGCTTTTAATTGAAGAGCTAAATACAGATGAAATAATTTTAAAATTAAAAAATGGTCATCTTGATGCTGCAATTGCTGCTACTCCGCTTGAAGATGAAAAAATAAAAGAGATAGTTTTGTATTTTGAGCCTTTTGTAGCTTATATACCAGAGCATCACGCCAGTTTTCAGAAAGAAGAAATTGAAGTTGCTGATTTAAATATCAATGAAATTTTGCTTTTGCAGGATGGTCATTGTTTTAGGGACGGAATTTTAAACTTATGTAAAAACGGTACTGACATCGACCAGAATAATTTTCAGATTCAAAGTGGTAGCTTTGAAACCTTAATAAAATTAGCCGACGAAGGTTTGGGCACAACGTTACTTCCGTACTTGCACACCTTAGACTTAAAAGATTCCGATAAACTGAAACTACGAAATTTTAAGGAACCAAAACCCGCTCGAGAGGTTAGTTTAATTTACCCTAAAAGCGAATTAAAAATGCAAATCATTGACGCACTGCGATCGACAATTGCCGGAGTTGTAAAAGGAGCAATTGTTTTTCAGAATGTTCAAATCGTTAGTCCACTGTCAAAAAAATAGCCATAAAAAAAGGAGCCAATTTGGCTCCTTTTTTTTTATACTTTAATTAGCAGTAAACTTTGTTTTAGTTCTGGTTTTTCAATAATAAAATTTAACAACCATTCTTGCAATTGCTCCATTTCGTATGGTAACAGGGTTTTGATAGCTTTTTCTAATTCTTTACAGAAAAGTATCGGATCGAAACTAACTCTCTCAAGTATTGATTTCGTGTAATCAAACATCATTTTTGACATAATAAAATAAGATTATGGGGGTTATCTATATTTCTAAACTCGCAACAAATGTAAACAAATATCATTCATACGCACGCTTTTTAACTTATTATTTTTAAAAAATTAGCAACGAATACGTTTTCTTAATACAGATACATCAATATAGAATAATTATAAATAACTCATTTAAACATTTTTAAAAGCTCTAAACATCTCACGTTTTCCTGGAGGACCTGCCAATTTTTCTACAGTAAATCCAACTTCTATCATACTTATTTTAACAACTCCACGTGCAGCGTAAGTTACCAAAACACCATTTGGTTTTAAACTATCGTACATTTTCTGAAAAATTTCAGTACTCCAAAGCTCCGGCTGAACGCGATATCCGAAGGCATCAAAGTAAATCAAATCAAAAATTTCAAAATCGTTTATTTCATCAAAAAATTGTTTCCTTTTGGTTAACGAAAAGACTTCGCAAATTTCGGTTTTCTTATTCCATTCGCATTTATGCATTTTCTCAAAAATGTTCTCAAATTCCAATGCGTCGAGTTCAGCAACATAATTCATTTCTAAAACTTCTTTTTCATCAACCGGGTATGCTTCTACTCCAACATAATCAATTTTTTGCTTTTTTTGAGTTGCTTCTAAAAAAGTAATAAAAGCATTTAAACCAGTTCCAAAACCAATTTCAAGAATTGTAACAGGATTATTTTCAAACAATGAAAGTCCGTTTTTTATAAAAACATGTTTCGCTTCCTGAATTGCACCATGTTTAGAATGATAACATTCATCCCACTCCTTTATATGAATAGTTGTAGAACCATCCAGCGTCTTAATTATTTCTCTTTCCACTTTTATGAAATTTATATCCGGATTTTATCGATTTGCCAATAAAATCCCTAGTCAAATTTAGACAAAACTAATGCGTAAAGCCTTAAAAATAGATAGTTTTTTCATAAATTCTTTATAAAACTATCCTAAAAATTTAAGTTTATTATAAGATAAATAAATCTCATTGAAACATGGCGAATAATGCAGTTTTACTAAATAAATAATATATTTTTACTTAATTTTGCATTTAATAAATTCTATTTTACACCAAATCATCACTTTAGAATTTTTATTGATGATGAAAATTACATAAAAACCAACATTACTATGAGTACAACTCAAACAAGCAAAATTGAAATCAGAAAAGCTACTTCGTCAAAAATAAGCGCAGTAGACTTTGAAAACTTAAGCTTTGGTGCTGTTTTTACAGACCATTTATTCGAATGTGATTTTAAAGATGGAGAATGGCAAAATCCTGTCATTAAGCCTTATGCTCCTATTTTAATGGACCCTTCTTCAAAAGTCTTTCATTACGGACAAGCTATTTTTGAAGGAATGAAAGCTTATAAAGATGGCAATAATGATGTTTGGTTGTTTAGACCAGATGAAAACTACAAACGTTTTAATAGTTCTGCAGTACGTATGGCAATGCCAGAAGTTCCGGAATCTATTTTTATGGACGGTTTAAATGAATTATTGAAAATAGACCAGGAATGGATTCAAAAAGGAAACGGAAGCAGTATGTACATTCGTCCGTTTATGATTGCAACTGGCGCTGGCGTTATCGCAAATCCTTCTGATGAATATAAATTTATGATTTTACTTTCTCCTGCAAAATCATATTATTCAGGTGAAGTAAAAGTAATTATTGCTGAACATTATAGTAGAGCTGCAAATGGTGGAATTGGTGCTGCAAAAGCAGCCGGAAATTACGCTGCGCAATTTTACCCAACTAACCTTGCAAACAAAGATGGTTTTCAACAAGTTATCTGGACAGATGATGCAACGCATACTAAATTAGAAGAAGCGGGTACAATGAACGTTTTCTTTAGAATTAACGATACTTTATTGACTGCTCCAACAAGCGAAAGAATTTTGGATGGTATTACCAGAAAAAGTTTGATAGAAATGGCCCAAAAAGAAGGTTTGAATGTTGATGTTCGTCCGGTAATTGTTTCAGAATTGGTTGAAGCTGCTAAAAACGGATCTTTGAAAGAAATTTTTGGAGCCGGAACTGCAGCAGTTATTAGTGTAATTAAAGGTTTCTCGTATCAGGATGTTTATTATGAAATGACTCCGGTTGAAAACTCTTATGCTTCTCTATTAAAAGAAAAACTAACAAATCTTCAAAACAAACTTTCTGAAGATACTTTTGGATGGACTGTTAAAGTGCAATAACTAAAAGTCGTTTAAAATAACACAAGCCCGACGTTTCGATACACTCGTACGTCGGGCTTCTTTTTTTTTACATTTGTTTCTAAACAACATTAAGAATGGTTCAAAATCTGATTTTAAAAAATATTGCTAAACATATTTCGCTTGACGAAAATGAAAAAGCCTATTTTCTTTCGATTTTGAAGGAAAAAAAATACCCTAAAAAAAGCAATATTTTAAAAGAAGGAGAAATTTGCAAAACGATAAATTTTGTACAATCCGGAACATTAAGGGCTTTTTACAGAGATCCTGAAGGAAAAGAAGCAACGATAATGTTTGCCATTTCTGACTGGTGGATTACGGATATGTCGTGTTTTATAAACCAACAACCTGCCATGTTGAATATCGAAACGATTGAAGAAAGTATTATTTTTCATTTACAAAAAGAAGACTTAGACGAACTGTATCTTAAAATTCCAAAATTTGAGCGATTTTTCAGGATTATTATGCAAAATGCTTACATAAGAGAACAATTAAGGGTTATTCAAAACCTTTCGCTTTCTGCAGAACAGCGCTATTATATTTTTCTCGACAAATATCCTCAAGTAGCAAAACAAGTTACGCAAAAACAAATCGCTTCTTATTTAGGAATTACACCAGAATTTTTGAGCATGATTCGAGCCAATAAAAATAAATAAGCATTTTCTTAAACTACATTATTTTTTTACACTAATAACTTCACGTGCTTTGTAAAAAACATACAGATATGCTTATACTTATTGCAGGACCGTACAGAGGTGGAACAAATGATGATCCCAAATTAATTCAAAAGAATTTAGAGAAATTAGAAGCTGTAGCGCTTCCTTTATTCAGAATGGGGCATTTACCCATAATTGGAGAATGGCTCGCTTTACCATTGCTTCATTTAGCGGGTTCCAAACATATTGGCGACAGCGTTTGGGACGAAATACAATATCCTGTTGCTCATCGCCTTCTTGAAAAATGTGATGCAGTTCTTAGACTCGAAGGCGAATCTAAAGGAGCAGATAATGATGTTCGAATTGCCACAGAACGAGGCTTAAAAATTTATTATAAATTGGAAGACATTCCAAATGTGGAGTAACAAAATCTTAAAATTAAAATCCCTAATACATTTAGAATTAGGGATTTTTAGTTATAGTAATTTAGAAAAATCAGGTTTAAAATAATTTGGGCCTTTCATCACTTTTCCGTCTTCACGATAAATGGGTTGTCCGTCTTCACCAAGTTTACTCATATTACTTCTCTGAATTTCATCAAAAACAGCTTCTATTTTGTCCTGCAAACCGTGTTCAATAATAGTTCCGCACAAAATATACATCATATCTCCCAATGCATCAGCAATTTCTACCAAATCATTTTTTTGAACCGCATCAAGATATTCTTCATTTTCTTCCTTCATTAAATTATAACGAAGGTATTTTTTAGTTTCTCCCACATCAGCAATTGGAGTTTCACTATGTCCTATTTTAAAAGCAGTATGAAATTCTTTTACTGCGTCTATTTGCTTTTTCATATCTCGGTGATAATTTTATTTAATTAATTGGAATACCAAATTAGTAACTATTCGTATACAATTCTCTAAATTTGTCAAAAATAATTTCAACTATGTTTAGCCAAGGCCAATTAATATTCGCAGTCTGTTTTTTTATTGCATTTGTAATCGTTATGATTTTTGCATATCGAAAAGATCTCGCACTTCACAAAATTTTTTACAAAGGAAATTATAAAGTATTACTGATTTTTTTACTTTTTATTGCCATTTTATTTGTGATCAAATTCTTTTTTAAAAGATAATTCCAGAATTTATTTCTATATTTAAAATCCAAACAGAAATAACGGTTTAATACTAAAGTTTCTTTACACCCGTTCTGTTTAAACTTTTTTGATCAACTAAAAGTACCGTTTTATTTTTACGTTATTCGCAAAGACTAGCAATAAATTTATAACTTTACGACACCAAATAAACTGCACAATGAAGATTTTAAAATATCTATTTCTATTATCGTTACTAACCCTGGTTGCCCTTACTGTATTTGTTGCTACTCAAAAAGGAGATTTTTTGATAGAAAGAAGCAAAGTGATTAATTCACCTAGAAGTACCGTTTATAACTATGTAAATGATCTTAGAAATTACGAAGATTTTGAATCTTGGTCTATTGAAGATCCTGCAATGAAAATGTATTTCCCGACCAAAACCGTTGGTAACGGAGCCTCATATTCATGGGAAGGATCTGAAGGAGTAGGAAATACAATTACAATTAAAACAAAAGACGGTGAAAGTATTGAGCAAAAAACAAAATTTAATGGTACAGAAGCTGATATAAACTGGACTTTTAAAGACACTTTAGCCGGTAAAACAGTTGTCACCTGGAAAGCTAAAGGAACAATGAGCTTTTTATTTAAAGTTTATACGGCCCTAAACGGCGGATCTGACAATGTAATTGGAACTATTTACGAAAAAAGCCTTGCTAATATTGACAAAAATTTAGATTTTGAAACAAGAACTTTTGCTGTTCAGGTAAACGGTGTGGTACAAAAAACAGAAACACCTTATATAAAACAGACTTTTACAAGTGAAATTGCGAAAGTCAATAAAAATGCCCGAGTTGTAATACCAAAACTTATTCACTTTAGTGAAACAAATGGGTTACAAACAAGTGGAAAACCTTTTATTATCTACCACACTTACAACACAACAACCGGATTGGCTAAAATTTCTATTTGTTTACCTATAAACAAAGAAATTTCAATAAGCGCCGGAAGTGATATCTTATCCGGAAAATTAAATGGTTTTGAAGCGGTAAAAACTACCCTGACAGGAGATTACACGCATTCTAAGGAAGCAATTACAAAAACTACAGCTTTTATAAACAAAGAAAAAATCACTCCGGATTTAAGCTGGTCTCATCTTGAAATTCTAACTGTGAGTAAATTAGACGTAAAAAGCCCGTCGAAATTAGAGACTGAATTTTATTTCCCAACAATACCTAAAGTTGTACCTGTTGTAGCAGAACCTGTTTACACATCTGAACCGCAAACGGAAACACCAGCAACACAAGCGCCTGCGACACAAAAACCTGCAACGCAAAAACCTGCAACACAAAAACCGGTACAACAAAAACCCGCTACTACTACTCCTGCACAAAAAACAGAGGAAGAACAATCTGAATTCTAAAATAATTGAGGAAAGATTAAACCTTTTGTTGTAAATTCATTCTAACTTGATAAATGACAAAGGTTGACAGACGAGAAGGAATTTATAGCGCAATTATTAGATCCTAAAACGCAAAACACAGCGTTTCAAAAACTCTTGTCCGATTATCAAAAACCGTTGTATTCTCATATTCGAAATATTGTTTTGAATCATGATGATGCCGATGATGTTTTACAAAACACTTTTGTAAAAGTATTTCAGTACTTAAAAAACTTTAAAGGAGAAAGCAAGCTTTTTTCCTGGATGTATCGCATTGCAACCAATGAAGCGTTGACTTTTTTGAATCAAAAAGCGAAGTTAAACGGGTTAACGTCTGAAGCTTTACAAAACAAAACCATTGATAATTTAAAAGCCGATGTATATTTTGATGGAGATGAAATTCAGATTAAACTCCAAAAAGCCATTGTAACATTACCGGAAAAGCAACAATTAGTTTTTAAAATGAAATATTTTCAAGAACTAAAATATGAAGAAATTGCAGAAATTCTCGGCACTTCAGTTGGTGCATTGAAAGCATCTTATCATCATGCGGTAAAAAAAATTGAATTATATGTTACTTCAAATTAAACCTTTTGTTATAAAACATATCTTATAAACATTATGAAAGCATTTAAATTAGAAAACGAACCGAAAATCACATCTGGATTTAAAACTCCGGATCATTACTTTGATGATTTTTCGACAAAAGTTCTACAGCAAATTAATGAAACAGAAGTAAAAGTAATTCCGATTTACAAACGTAAAAAGGTTATTACCCTGCTTGCTGCTGCAGTTGTCGGTATTGCTTTAATGATTCCTATTGTAAACAATTACAATAACACATCGAAAGATCTTGACGAAGCTACTTTGGAGACTTATTTATCTTATCAGTCTAATTTGAACCAATATGATTTAATTAAAGAATTGGACACAAAAGATATAGATAAACTTAATAAAAGCGTGGCTCTTGAACAGGAAACCTTAGAAGACATTTTATCTTCAAGCCCAAATATTGAAAATTTAATTTCAGAATAAAACTAAATTTAAAAAGATGAAAATCAAAAATATACTTCCGTTATTATTGTTTTTAGTTTCTTTTTCATTTTATGCACAAAATGAAAAAGATGATGAAAAACGTGAAAAAATTAAAGCATATAAAGTTTCTTTTTTAACTACTGAATTGGAACTTACTTCTACTGAAGCAGAGAAATTCTGGCCTATTTATAATGCATTTGATGACAAACAATTTGAATTGCGCCACGATAAAATGAAAACGTACTTACGCAAATTGGATGATGATAATATCAATTCACTTTCAGAAAAAGAGGCAGCTGCACTTTTATCTCAAATAGAAAGCACAGATAAAGAATTATACTTTTTGAAAGAAAAATATATGACGAATCTTAAAAAAGTACTTTCAGCAAAAAAAATACTAAAGCTTAAAAAATCTGAAGACGATTTTAACCGAAAATTGTTAAAACAATACAGAGACAAGGCAGGAAAAAACTAAGATTACAAAGAAACAACAGCGACAGGAACCCTATATAATAATACTTACTTTATTATTTAGGGTTCTTGTTATTTTATTTAAAGTTTAGTCGGACTACTTTATTATATCCGGCTGCAATTGCAGTATTTCTATTCACAAAACGAATCGTAAAAAATTTAGAATCAGTAGACAATTGCGTCCAGTTTTGGCCGCCATTTTGAGAATACTGTATGCCTTCAGAGCCAACACAAATTATTTCTTTACCATTTCCTCCAGGAACATATTGGATACAAGATGCGTATCCAAAACCCATATCCTGACCTATCAGCTCCCATGTTTTTCCACCATCAATTGTAAAAGCTTTATTTCCTGATTTTTTATTTGGAAGATCATAATCTCCACCAGCTATAAATCCACGTTTAGAATCATAAAAATCAGCTGTATAAATACCCGTCATCGTTTTTCCCTGAACAATTGGAGTTTCAACAACCTTCCATGTTTTTGCTTTATCAGGAGAATAAAAAACACGTGCTTTTTTTCCACCGGAAACCAGCCATGTATCATCTCCTTGTATCACTATATTAGTGTTACTTGCTGCAAAGGCAGATTCGCCGCTGGCATTTGTTGGTAATTTGTCTGACAATAGTTTAGTCCAGGTTTCTCCTCCATCACGGGTTACAATGATCGAAAAAGTATCTTCTGTTGGGTCGCCAATTGCTATACCTTCTTTTTCGTTCCAGAATTGCATGCAATCGTAAAAAACTTTTGGATTAACTTCTTTATAAACTAATTTAAATTTGTTGTCTTTTTTTGAAACTGAATAAAGCAAAGCAGGATTTGATACACTCAGTAAAAATATATTTTTTGAATTTTGAGCAATACTTCTAAACTCTAACTTAAGTGTATCTTTATAAATATGCTCTTCAAATTTCTCTCTTTTATCAAGATCATAAAAACCAAAACGAGAATTATCAGCTCCGTACCAAACTTTATTTTTATCAATTAAAATAGCTCTTATGCTTATTTTATCCTGAAACAAAGTATCTATGGTCATTGATGTAAAGCCACCAGCAAACACTAGTTTATTCTTGTAATTAACTGTTTTAAATGACATTAAAAAAACAAATACACCACAAAATAAAATTACTTTTCTCATACTGATTAAAATTTATTTGGTGCTAAAATACAATTATTTCTAACATCTCAAATATGTTTTATTTTTTTTGAGGAATAATTGTTTTTATTACCCTTTTTTGTCGAATTATAATTACAATTATTGACAAAACATTTAAAACACTGATAACAAATCACTTAAATCACATGAGTCTTCCGTTTTAAATTGTGGCACAGTAATTGGATATCTCACAATATTAATCTTAATATGATTTACGATGAAAACGAATTTACTTTTAATAGCACTTTTAACAATAGGATTAACTTCTTGTGGTGCACAAAGCCAAACTACTGTTTACGCAAAAAACTCAGATATAAGCGATAATTTAGATCTTAGAGCTGTTGCTTCTATGTTTGGAGAATCAGATAATCTTCAGGATTTTGAAAGAAGATTGAATGATCCAAAATATCAAATTTCAAATCTTGACCTTAATGGCGATGATGAAGTTGATTATTTACGTGTAATAGAATCTGTAGAAGACAGAACGCACGTTGTAATTATTCAGGCTGTTTTAGATCGTGATGTTTTTCAGGATATTGCAACAATTGATGTCGAAAGAGACAACTCAAACAAAGTTGTAGTTCAGGTAGTTGGAAACAGTTATTTATATGGGGATAATTACATTTATGAGCCTGTATATAATGTAGCACCGGTAATTTATACTTCATTTTGGGTAACAAATTACAGACCTTATTATTCAACTTGGGGATGGAACTACTATCCAACATATTACACCGCCTGGAGCCCTTATCCGGCTTACAGATACAGAAACAATGTTAATATATACATTAATGTAAACAACCGTTATAACTACGTAAATACGCGTAGAAGTTACAGAGCTCCGGCTATTTATGAAACAAGACGTAGTTATGGTTATGAAAAAATGCGTCCTAACAATAGTTTTTCTCAAAGACATTCTAATGTAAGTAACAGATATGATTTAGACCAAAGACGTGTTGCAAGCAGAGAAACAAACAGAAACAACTCAAATACTTACAACACAAACAGACCAAATTCCGGAAGAACAAATAGTACTGATAACAGAACTACAAACAGAAATTACTCTGAAAACAGAACCAATTCTGACAGAACCAACAACACCAATAGAGTATCGAACAGAGACAATTCTAATAACACAAATACTCCTAGAACTGAAACGAGAGGAAATTCTGAAAACAGACCAACTCAAACACAAAGAACGGAAACTCCGAGAAATACTGAAAACAGACCAACTCAAACGCAGAGAACAGAAGCTCCAAGAACAACTGAAAACAGAGCAAACACAAATAGAACAGCTCCGACTCAAAGAACTGAATCTCCAAGAAGTTATTCTGAAAACAGATCAACTTCGAGATCTTCACAAAGTTCTCAAAGCTCACAAAATTCTCAAAGTCAGCAAAGATCTCAAAGTCCACAACGTTCTGAGGCACCTAGAGCAAGTCAGGAATCAAGAGCTAGCCAACCACAAACACAGAGCAGCCAACCGCAAAGAGAAAGCGGATCTAGTTCTAGAGGCGGCGGAAGAAGAGGTTAAGAAAATCATAATACTATAATAAAAATTAAAGCACAATTTGGGGATTGTGCTTTTTTTTATCTTTTTACTTATAATTGATGCTATTTTGTTTTAAAACAGTAAATTTGCAACCGTCTTTTATAAAAATATACATGAGCGCAGCGCATAAAAACTTACACAGTAAGTTGTCTATTGGAGGTTTATTAATCACACTAGGAATTATTTATGGAGATATTGGTACTTCTCCATTATATGTAATGAAAGCTATACTTGGCGATCATCCTATAAATGCTGACATTGTATTAGGAGGTATTTCATGTGTCTTCTGGACATTGACTCTGCAAACCACTATCAAATATGTTCTCATCACTTTAAGTGCTGATAATCATGGTGAAGGTGGGATTTTTGCTCTTTATGCATTAGTCAAAAAAACAAAGATACAGTGGCTTATTGTGCCCGCCATTATTGGAGGTAGTGCATTACTTGCCGATGGAATTATAACCCCGCCAATTTCGATTTCATCAGCAGTTGAAGGAATCAGGGCTTTCTATCCGCAAATGCAAACGAGCACAATAATATCAATTGTAATAGGAATTTTATTTGTTTTATTTACCATTCAACAATTTGGGACCAAGCTCGTTGGTAAGTTTTTTGCACCAATGATGCTAATCTGGTTTGCCATGTTGGGAACTTTGGGAGTTATTCAGATTTCTCAATTTCCAGAAGTTATAAAAGCAATAAACCCTTATTATGCTTATCATTTATTAAGAATACATCCTGATGGCTTTTTTGTTTTAGGATTTGTATTTTTATGTACTACAGGTGCTGAAGCTTTGTATTCAGACATGGGACACTGCGGAAGAAAAAATATTAGAATCAGTTGGATTTTCGTAAAAACAACTTTGGTTTTAAATTATTTTGGTCAGGCTGCTTTCCTAATTCATCATCAAGGTAAAACATTACAAGATTTAGGCGGGGAAAATGGAAATCCATTTTACCTGATTATGCCACATTGGTTTTTACCATTCGGAATTGTTGTAGCAACTCTGGCTGCAGTAATTGCCTCTCAAGCCCTTATTAGTGGATCATTTACATTGATAAACGAGGCCATGCGATTGAATTTCTGGCCGAAAGTAAAAATCAAATATCCTACCGAAGTAAAAGGTCAATTATATATTCCGTCAATAAACTGGTTATTGTTTTTTGGATGTGTGGGTATTGTATTGCACTTTGAAAAATCGGGAAATATGGAACATGCGTATGGTCTTGCCATTATTTTATGCATGATCATGACCACTATATTGTTGAATTATTATTTAATCATGAAACGTGTAAAACTCTATTTCATGGTTCCGTTAATCACTACATATTTAATAATTGAATTTAGTTTCCTTTTTGCAAACATTACAAAATTTGCAGAAGGTGGTTATGTAACTTTAATCATTGCAACACTCCTTATCTCTATCATGACGATTTGGTATCTTGCTAAAAAAATTAATAAAAACTACACCAAAATCATTAAAATTGATGATTATAAAAAGGTGTTAATGGAGTTAAGCGAAGATTTATCGATACCAAAATATGCAACGCACTTAGTTTATATGACCAATGCCAATCGTGTAGATGAATTAGAGCAAAAAGTAATGTACTCTATTTTGCAAAAACGCCCAAAAAGAGCTGACATTTACTGGTTTGTTCACGTTAATATTTTGACCGAACCTTATAAAACACAATATAAAGTTACCGAAATTGCGAAAGACGATATTTACAGAATCGATTTTAATTTAGGTTTTAGAGAGCCAACAAAAATCAATTTAATGTTTAGAGAAGTAATTCGTGACATGGTAAAACGTGGTGAAGTTGATATTACAAGCCGTTACGAATCATTAAACAAAAACAATATTATTGGTGACTTTAAATTTGTTCTGTCTGAGAAATTCTTATCAAATGATAATGATTTAAGATGGCATGAAAATATTATCATGAATTCTTATTTCTTCATTAAGAAACTGAGTTTATCTGAAGAAAGAGCTTTTGGTTTAGATAGCAGTTCTGTAAAAATAGAGAAATTCCCAATGGTGCTTCATGCCCCTGAAAATATTGGATTAACACGAATTATCAAATAAATCGCTCGTTAAAAATAAAAGAACGCTTCCTATACAAGGAAGCGTTTCTTTTATGATATTAAAATACTTCCCCTCAATCTAATTTCCTTACAACTCTTATTGTCTTCAATTAAGATCACATTTATTCTATTTAAATCTACTCTATTAATTTATTATTTCTTCTTTGATTTCGTTAGATTTAAATAAATTGAATCTCCGTTAGCATTTTAATTCCTTTTTAATGATTATTAGCTTTATGTTATAATTATTCAGTATCGAGAAGATAATTAAAAATGTATCGAAAGTAAATTTCATAACAGTGTAAATCTTATATTTTGTTTCCTGAAATTCACTTCGAAGAACATAACTTCACAATATTGTCTCTATTAGACACAATTTGCAATTATTCAAACGGAGAAAAATTAAATTATTATCACTTTGTACAGGCATAGATCTAAGCCTTTTTAAAAAAGATATCCTTTTAAAGGATAGTCATGAGTTTTCTTTGAAAATGACTTCTAAAGCATTAAAATCTATTCTTAAATTATATAATTTCATTGAAACACTTGAATTTTAAGCAGTTATATAGTATCAGAAAAAGATTTTTTTTTATTTAAAATTAACGGCTATTTTCTTATAATAAAAATACGTAAAATTGTATTTTTGTAAGAAAAAGATTAATATGTTAAAATTGTTTTTAGGTTCTGTATTTGCATTAATAATATTTGAATTGATCCTTAGATTTTCTTTCGGATTTTGTGATGCGCCCCTTGTTAAAGTTGATGATCAAATTGAATATCTGTATCAGCCCAATCAGGATAGAGATCGTTTTGGAAATCATATAATCTATAATGAGTTTTCCATGAGAAGTCTTCCTCTTAATAAAAAGGATAGTATAGTAATTTTAGGATTAGGAGATTCAGTAATAAATGGCGGCGTATCAATTGATCAAAATGATTTAGCAACTGACGTATTAGAAAAGAGATTATCAAATTATTATAAGAAAAATATTCGTTTTCTAAATATAAGTGCTGGAAGCTGGGGGCCAGAAAATATATTTGAATATTTAAAAAAGTTTGGAAGTTTTAATTCTAAATATTTTTTTTTATTCGTCAGTAGTCATGACGCTCATGATAATATAACACATAAAAAAGTAGTAGGAATCAGCCCTAATTTTCCAGATAAACAATATACTTTTGCTTTAGCTGAGCTTACAGAAAGATATTTACTTCCGAGATTTAAAAATTTATTTTCCAATTCTTCAGTATCTTCTATTGATAAAAAAAATGAAGATGACCCTATTGGTAAAAGCCAGGAATTTACTACTGGTTTTCAAAATATTTTAAAATATTGTAAACAAAATAAAATTGAATTGACCGTTTTCTTACATCTGGAAAAAATAGAATTTTTGGCTAATAAAAATAATAGCCAGGGAGATGAAATAATCAGTTTTTGTAAAGAAAATAATATTCCCTTAATTAACGAGCTTGGTATTCCACATCAAATTGATGTTTACAGAGATAATATTCATTTAAATGAAAAAGGACAAAAGATGATTGCAGATACAATCTTTAATTATATAAAGCGCGTAAATTTCATAGAAAAAGGCAAATAATATTCATCCATATAAACTTCTAACATCAATTTAAAACACTCTTTTATCCGTATTAGAGTGTTTTTTTTCTTTTAAATGAAAGTTAAAACAACAATCAAAATTAAAAATTTAACTTTCAATCAATTAATAGTACCTTTGCAACTCAAATATTTAAAATGAGATTACACAGAAATTTAGTTTATACTACCATCGATTCTTTGAATGCAATTTTCAATGAAGGAGAATATGCCGACAAAGTGGTAGCTAGAGCCTTAAAAAAAGACAAACGTTGGGGAAGTTCTGACAGGAAGTTTGTTGCTGAAACGATATACGAAATTGTTCGTTGGAAACGATTATATGCTGAAATTGCCGAAGTTAAAGAACCTTTTGACAGAGACAATTTATGGAGGATGTTTGCCGTTTGGGCTGTTTTAAGAGGATATCCGATTCCGGATTGGAGACAATTAGAAGGAACTCCTGAAAGAAAAATAAAAGGGCGTTTTGACGAACTTTCGAAAATTAGAGCTTTAAAAGAATCTATTCCGGACTGGATGGATGAATTAGGCGTTAAAGAATTAGGAGAAAAAGTTTGGTCTACAGAAATTGCGGCTCAAAACCAGCCTGCTAAAGTTATCTTAAGAACAAATACACTTAAAGGAACAAAAGAAAACCTGAGAAACACGTTGATGGATTTGAATATTGAAACAGAATATTTAAAAGATCAGCCAGAAGCTTTGGTTTTAAAAGAAAGAGCAAATGTATTTTTGACAGACGCTTTTAAACAAGGTCTTTTTGAGGTTCAGGATGCAAACTCTCAATTGGTTGCCGGTTTTCTTGATGTAAAACCAGGAATGCGTGTGGTAGATACTTGCGCCGGAGCTGGTGGAAAAACGTTGCATATTGCTTCTTTAATGGAAAACAAAGGACAATTGATTGCAATGGATTTGTATGAAAGCAAATTGAAACAATTAAAATTGAGAGCCAAAAGAAATGGCGCTTTTAATATTGAATATCGTATCATTGACACTACAAAAGTGATCAAAAAATTGCACGAAAGAGCAGACAGAGTTTTAATTGATGCGCCTTGCAGCGGATTAGGAGTTTTAAAAAGAAACCCTGATGCTAAATGGAAATTACAACCTGAGTTTATCGATAACATTCGTAAAGTTCAGGCTGAAGTTTTAGAAAGCTATTCTAAAATTGTAAAACCAGGCGGGAAATTAGTTTATGCAACTTGTTCTGTTTTACCATCTGAAAATCAGGAACAAGTAGAGAAATTCTTAAAAACTGAAATTGGACAGCAATTTACTTTTGTAAAAGATCGTAAAATCCTGGCTTCAGAATCTGGTTTTGACGGATTTTATATGGCATTAATGGAGCGTAAAGAATCTGTTTAAAGTATAATTTAAATTCCAATTTTTTAAAAATCCAAATTCCAACTTGTATTGGAATTTGGATTTTTTTATTCAAACATTATTTATGTGTAGTCCCTACGGGACATGAGTCAGTAGTATACCTGTTTTTTTACCAATATTTTGCTCCTAACGGAGCATTGAAGAAATAATTAAATATAGAATGCCTAATTAAATATCTTGTGAGATTATATATTGGTAAAAAAATCACAAAGAATATTTATTCATTAGAAACTACACTTAACAATGTTTAAAATATAAACGCTTAACAAAATATCCCGTAGAGATTTTATATTGGTAACAAAGAAAATCGACAAAACTTATTTATTCCGTAGGAACTACATCTCAACAATCCTGATATTTAAAGGAACATATATTACTTATATGGTTCAACTACACCAAACTAGGTTTACGCAATAACTTCCCGTTTTCATTTTCTTTAAATTTTGGAATAAAAACAATTTCTTTTGGTCTTTCGTATTTGTCTAAAACATCAAAAAAATCCGTTGCGAAATCTTGTTTTTCTCCTTCAATAACTAAAATAAGTTTTTCACCTAAAATAGAATCAGGAATTCCTGTTACGAAAAAACGTGTATTAATTTTTCCAACCAACTTAGCTTCGATCTGCTCCGGAATTAATTTTATCCCTCCACTATTAATTACATTATCAATTCTTCCCAAAAATATAAATTGATTTTCTCTTATTATTTCTACTAAATCATTGGTAATAATGGGATCTTCAGAAATAGAAGGAACAGTTATAGCCAAACATCCACGATCATCCTGAGCAATTTTTACATTAGGCAGAACTGTAAAAACAGACTCTCCTACTCTTTTTGCAGCGATATGCGTAATCGTTTCCGTCATTCCGTATGTTTCGTACACTTCTGTTTTTAGTGGCAGCACTTTTTCTTCGAGAGCACTATCCATTTTAGCGCCGCCTACGATTAGTTTCTTTACATTTTTTAACTCCTCAATCGAGTTTTGAACCTGTAAAGGTACCATTGCAACAAAATCGTAATGCGTTGTATTTAAAACTAAAGGCTGCGTACTTGGTTCTACAATATCTATATCTAGACCTAAAATTAAACTACGAACCAACATCATTTTACCGGCGATAAATTTTACCGGCAAACAAAGTAAAGCTTTGTTTCGAGGTTCTAATTCAAAGAAATCGCCCGTAGCCAGTGCCGATTGAATCATGGCTTGTTTTTGCAGTTTTACAACTTTAGGAAGTCCTGTAGTTCCTGAAGTTTTCATTTCGATATAATCTTTATTATCAAACCAATCCATTAAAAATTCACCAATTGCCCTTTCATTTCCATCACCTTCTTTTACATAATCATAAGCAACTCCCAGCAATTGTTCTGCTGTTAAATGATACCCATTTATTCTAAAATGATTATGAACATTTTTATGTGTTAACTCTAACATATTCAATTAATTTAATGGTTTTACAGTTTTAATTTCTCCTGTTAATTTCTCTTTCCAGTTCGTCCAGTTGTATTTTTTAGTAAAAATAAAAAGCAAAACAGGATAAATTACTACAACCGGTAAAATAACGTCTAAACCTGCTGAAGGCTCAGACATATCTTTAAAAATAGAATGAGTCTGAAAAACAGACCAATCTGAAGTAACCAATAAAGCTCCAACCAAATTATTGGCGGCGTGAAAACCTAATGACAATTCAATTCCTTCATCCATAAGAGCGATAACACCCAGAAAAAAACCAGTCCCGATATAATAGACCATAATAATATAGCCCATTTTAGCCACTTCAGGATTAAAGATGTGCATAGATCCGAAAATAAGTGAAGTCATCACTAGCGGAAACCATTTATTCAGAGCTAAATTTGCAAATCCCTGCATTAAATATCCTCTAAAAACATATTCTTCTGTACTCGTTTGTATTGGTATTAAAACAGCGCCTAAAACAGTTAAAATCAGGAAAGGAACTAATTTAAAATTCCAAACAAAATTTTCAGGAGATCTGAAATAAATTATAAAAAAACTGATTATTGAAAAAGCAGACCATAAAAAGAACGAAAAGAAAACACGTTTCCAATCTATTTTTGGTCGCGATGTTGTAATTGACAAAAAAGTCTGATTGTGCAAATACTTCACCACATAATAAACGCCGGCAAGAGCAAAAGCAAAAGATATCATCACCAGAAATAAGGTCATATTTTGGTCAAAAATTTTCATGACAGCAGCATTATCAGTAGGAAAATCTTCTTTATTTATAAAACTTTTATAGAGAACCGCAACAGAAAAAGGAATTTGACCAATAAACGAAGCTATAATTATAATGACTGAACCAATAAGGTATTTCCAAAATTTATTTTCGGGTTTAATTCCTTGTTCTAAAAACATATGCTAAAAATTTAAAAAATGAGATATAATCTTTTAAAGTTAGCTTTTATTTATTTCTTTTAAAAGATATATGATTAATAAGTAAATCTTATTTTTGGTCTTGCTAAAATACCTAATTTTTACTTTAACTGTCTTATAAGACATTAAAAATAACAAAATGATACAAATTTACCATAATCCACGTTGCGGAAAATCAAGAAATTGCCTGGCTTTTATTGATCAGTCGAATCAGGAATACGAAATTATTGCGTACTTAACAGAAACACCTTCTTTTGATGAATTAAAAACGTTACTTCAAAAATTAAACCTACAACCAATTGAATTAGTGAGAACTAAAGAAAAAGTTTGGATTGAAAATTTTAAAGCAAAAACGATGAGCGATGATGAAGTTATAAAAGCTATGGTTGAAAACCCAATTTTGATTGAACGCCCAATTGTTGTAAAAGACGGGAAAGCAATCATAGGAAGAGATTTAGATCGTGTGGCTTCTTTTTTAGATTGATTATAAAGAAACAGATTAACATTTTTTTGTGATTTCTCACATTAAACCAAAAGCTACATTTGCGGTCTAAAAAGAAAAGAAACCAGAAATTAAAATGAAAAAAATAAATTTTGCTATATTACTTGTATTGCTTTTTACAAGTTTTTACAATTATGCACAACAACAGCCGGCTGGTAATAAGGTAAAAGTCACTGGAAAAGTTTTAGAAAAAGTAAGCAAGCAGCCTCTTGAATATGCTACAATTTCGATAACAGCGCCCAATGACACCAAAGTTATTGCAGGCGGAATAACCAACCCGAAAGGAGAATTTGAAGTTGCAGTCGCTCCGGGAACTTACGATATAAAAATTGAATTTATTTCGTTTAAAGCAACTGAAATAAAACAAAGAAGCATACAGGAAGACACCAATTTAGGCGATGTAAACCTATCTGAAGATGCAGCACAATTAAATGAAGTTGTTGTTCGTGCTGAAAAATCTACTGTAGAAATAAAACTGGACAAAAAAGTATACAATGTTGGTCAGGATATGATGGTGAAAGGCGGAACTGTGAGCGATGTTCTTGACAATGTTCCATCTGTTTCTGTTGATAGTGAAGGAAATGTGAGTTTAAGAGGAAGTGATAATATCCGAATCTTAATTGACGGACGTCCTTCAAACGCTATTAACGTTGCCGAAGCTTTACGCCAGCTTCCTGCAGATGCAATTGACAAAGTAGAAGTAATTACAAATCCATCAGCACGTTATGATGCAGAAGGTGGATCTGGATTAATCAATATAATTCTGAAAAAAGGAAAAAACCAAGGTTTAAACGGAACTTTTATTGCCTCAACAGGTCTTCCTGAAACCTACGGTTTAAGCGGAAACTTAAATTATAAAACTGAAAAATTAAACTACTTTACTACTGCAGGTTATAACTACAGAACAAACGAAGGCGGAGGTTTAACAAATACGAATTATCTTAATGCAAATGGATCGCCTAAAGGATATTTAGACGAAGATCGTGATACAAAAAGAACTAACGAGGGATTTAACGGCAGAGCCGGAATTGAGTGGACTTTAACACCTACAACTTTCTGGACAAACGCCATCAATTATCAAAAAAATTCAGGAAATACTACTGATATCATTAATTACAGTAATTTTGATGCAGCCCATGATTTCACAGGATCTACATTTCGATTAAACAATGGAGATACCGGAAGTGAGAATGTAGAATATACTTCAAACTTAATCAAAAACTTCAACGATAAAGGCCATAAATTGACTGCTGATTTATCGATTTCAAGAAATACAGACGATAGCAATAGTATTATTACAGCATCTCCAGAATTTAATACCACATTAAATAATCAAGTCCAAAAGCAAGTTTTATTACAAGCTGATTACGTGTTGCCATTAGGTAAAGGAAGTCAGTTTGAAGCCGGATACAAAGGAAGTTTTGGAGATTTGAACAATGAATATTTTGTTAAAAAAGAGGACGTGATAGATCCTAATTTGTCAAACACTTTAGAATACAAAGAAAATATTAATGCCCTTTATACATCATATGGCTTTAAAACGAATAAGTTCTCTTATTTATTTGGCTTACGTTGGGAAGACACAAATATTCAGGTTAACTTATTAGACACTAACGAATTTAATACTAAAAAATACAACAACTTGTTTCCAAGTGCATTTATTAGTTATGAAATTTCAAATCAGAGTAATTTTACAGCAAGCTACAGCAAACGTTTAACCAGACCAAGAGGACGTTTCATGAATCCGGCAGTAAATTATTCAAGCAATATTAATATTTTTCAGGGAAATCCAGATTTAGATCCATCTCTAACAGACAAATATGATATTGGATATATTAAGCGTTGGGATAAAGTTACCTTTACTACTTCGGCTTATTTTGAAGATACAAAAGATGTTTTCAGTTTTGTCAGAACACCAAATGGTCAGGAAGTAGACGGAATTCCGGTTATTTTAAGCAGACCGATTAACTTAGGAAAAGAGCAAAAATTTGGTTTTGAATTTACGCTGAATTATACTCCGTTTAAATGGTGGAAATTAAATAGTAACTTCAATTTTTACAACGTAAAAACAACTGGAGAAAACAGTTATACAGATACTAATGGAAATTTAGTAGTACAAAATCTGGATAATCAAGCTAATACCTGGTCTGCAAGAATGAGCTCTAAAGTAACTTTACCATACAAAATAGATTGGCAATTGAACGGAAACTATAATGGCGAACAAAAAACAGCACAAGGTAAAAACCTGGATCAGTTCTCTATGAATACAGCTTTGAGCAAAGATATTCTAAAAGACAAAGCCACTATTGCATTCAATATCAGCGATATTTTTAATTCAAGAATTATGAGGTCATATACTTATCTTACTAATGATACTACTCTTGAAAGCCAAAAATCATATAGCGAAATGCAATTTCGTAAACGTCAATTCAACTTATCGTTTACGTATCGTTTTAACAAAGCTAAAACGGAGAGAGATAAAAATGCAGCACCTAAAAATGAAAATGGTGGCGATGGCGGAGGAGATTTTCCTGGATAAACTTATTTAAATTCCAAACTTAAAATTCCAAATTCCAATAGCAAAACTTATAAAGTTTTAGAAAATTGGAATTTGGAATTTTAAGTTTGGAATTTGGTTTATAAACATAAAAAAAAGGACTCGCAAAACGGGTCCTTTTTTTATGAAATCAATTTAAAATTAAATTGATTGTTCTTGTCTTTTCTTTGCTCTTTTCTCTTTGAACATTTCCCAGCTAGCGCCCGTAACCCAAAAAGATACGAAACCAACTAAGAAAAACATCAACCAAAACCCTATAGTTAGTATGGTCAAGAAAAGTAAAAAACCTAAGTACTGTGAAAATTCAAACATGTTTTCCGGAATTTTTGAATGTAATGACAAATATATGTTATATATTTTTCGTTAGCAATAAAAACCAAATCAATTTTCGTAAAATCACAATAATCCGTATATTTAAACTCATTTTAAATAAGGGATTTTTTTGATTATTATCTAACTATCTAAATTAAAGGAATATGAGTATTTTCAGGAGCTATTTCCCGCTCCCGAAGCTTCGGGACGTTTCAATCTTTTATGTTTTTAAAGAATAAACATAAAAGGATTTCCACTACTATCGGGGCTAGGCACTCATTTTCAAAATAAATTTCAAACATCAAAATAAAAATCCGTTTTAATCAGCGTTATCCGCGTTCCATAAAATCATAAACATTTTACAAATTACATATAACTCTTTACATACAACAAAATGAAATACAGAATAGAAAAAGACACAATGGGCGAAGTTCAGGTGCCGGCAGATAAATATTGGGGCGCACAAACAGAACGTTCAAGAAACAATTTCAAAATCGGGCCATCGGCGTCTATGCCACAAGAAATCATTGAAGGTTTTGCATATCTTAAAAAAGCAGCCGCTTACGCCAATGCAGATTTAGGTGTTTTGCCAACCGAAAAAAGAGATGCCATTGCAGCAGTTTGCGATGAAATTTTGGCCGGACAATTAAACGATGAATTTCCGCTGGTAATTTGGCAAACAGGTTCAGGAACGCAAAGCAACATGAACGTGAACGAAGTTATTGCCAATCGCGCTCAAGTTCTTAAAGGATTTGAAATTGGCGAAGGCGAACAATTTATAAAAGCAAATGATGATGTCAATAAATCACAATCATCTAATGATACTTTCCCAACCGGAATGCATATTGCAGCTTATAAAATGATCGTTGAAACTACAATTCCGGGAATCGAAAAATTGCATGCAACTTTAGATGCAAAAGCGAAAGAATTTGCCGCTGTTGTAAAAATTGGGCGTACACACCTTATGGATGCAACACCGCTAACTTTAGGACAGGAAATTTCAGGTTACGCCGCACAATTAGCTTACGGATTAAAAGCGCTTAAAAACACATTAGCGCATTTATCTGAAATCGCTTTGGGTGGAACTGCCGTAGGAACCGGATTAAATACTCCAAAAGGTTACGACGTAAAAGTGGCTGAATATATTGCCAAATTCACCAATCATCCGTTCGTAACGGCCGAAAATAAGTTTGAAGCTTTAGCTGCACATGATGCTATTGTTGAAACGCACGGTGCTTTAAAACAATTGGCTGTTTCATTAAATAAAATTGCAAACGACATTAGAATGTTAGCATCCGGGCCTCGATCCGGAATTGGCGAAATTCATATTCCTGAAAACGAACCGGGATCTTCTATCATGCCGGGAAAAGTAAACCCAACACAATGTGAAGCTTTGACAATGGTTTGCGCACAAGTTATCGGGAACGATGTTGCAATTACTGTTGGTGGAATGCAGGGACATTATGAACTAAATGTTTTTAAACCTGTTATGGCTGCTAATTTTCTGCAATCGGCACGTTTGTTGGGCGATGCCTGCGTTTCGTTTGATGAGCATTGCGCTCAGGGAATCGAACCAAATTACAAAAGAATTAAAGAATTAGTAGACAATTCATTAATGCTGGTTACGGCTTTAAATACTAAAATAGGCTATTACAAAGCTGCAGAAATTGCTCAAACCGCACACAAAAACGGAACGACTCTGAAAGAGGAAGCCGTTCGTTTAGGATACGTTACCCCTGAAGATTTCGATGCCTGGGTAAAACCGGAGGAAATGGTTTAAAGAGTTTCAGGTTTCAGGTTTCAGGTTTCAGGTTTCAGGTTTCAGGTTTCAGGTTTCAGGTTTCAGGTTTCAGGTTTCAGGTTTCAGGTTTCAGGTTTCAGGTTTCATACATTAAAAAGTCCCATTCGTTTGCACGAAGGGACTTTTTAATTTTAACTTTTAATCATTCACGTTCTAACAACTTGAAACCTAAAACCTGAAACTTTTAAACAAATTTTTACTTCCCATCAACATAATCCTGCAAATAACTAAATCTTGGTGTTAGTTTTCCTTTTTCGGTTATTTTGGCTCTTTGTAGAATCCCGTCTTTATCTCCGTTAAAAAATGCCGGAATAACGTATTCCATAAATTGTTCTCCAAAACCTTCGCTGGCATCTTTTGGAATTTCGCATGGCAAATTATCAACCGCCATTACGACCACTGCCGCCGGATGAAAAACATCTACCTCTTTATCTTCCAAAGGGAAATAACCATACAAAGGTTCTGCAATTGTTGACGACCTCAAAGTGCTGGCAATTGGCCCATTGACATCGCATGAAATATCTGCCACAATTTTTAACTTACAATCGCTTGCATTTAACATTTCTCTTGTCAAAATCATTGGAGCCCCGCTTGCATGAAAATGACCGGCAAAATAAACATCCGAAACTTTAGTAAACTTTTCAAAATCAGAAACGTAAGCATCTGGATGACTCACAAAATCATTAAAATCCAGCTCTTGACCGTCGGTTCTTTTGTTATATTCCAAAACATCCAACTGAACATACACAGCTTGCGTATATTTTTTGGTTAAATAATTATCTACTGTAATTTCTTTTACTTTAATAGCATCCAGAATTTCTTTGGCACCGCTTCCTACTTTTCCTGTTCCGGTTACTACAAATTTTAAAGCCGGCATTGTTATACGTTTCAACTGCATAATCATAGCATCTTTTCCGGCTAAAGTTTCTGCTTTTGGTAATTTGAACAATTCAAATTTAATTCCGAAAGCACGAATTCCGTTATAAACACCAACCATTCCGGCATATTTTCCAAAACCAATTAAACGACGATTTTGCTCATCAACAATAGTTTCGTGATCGTATAAATCGATATTTTTCTCTAAAATTGCTTTTAATAACTTTCTATTATAAGGTTGCTTCTTTATAGTATGCGAAAAAAAGAAATATGATTTATTGGGAATTAAATTTTCAACAGGAACTTCTTTTACACCAAATAAAACATCACAATCTGAAACATCATCTGTAATAGTTATCCCCATGCTTTTATATTGGATGTCAGAAAAAATTCTAATATCTGAACTTTCTACGGCAATAATTGCTTCATGATAAAGTTGCTTTAGTTTTGCTAGTTCTTCTGGAGCAAACACCACACGCCTGTCAGGTGGGTTTTTTCTTTCTTTTATAATTCCAAATTTCATTTATAGATGATTAAGATAAATATTAATGTAACTTTTTGAACTCAATTTGTTTCAAATATAACAAAATTAGTTAAATTTTTGTTGCAATTTTCTAATTTCAAACATTTTTATAACGTTATTAACTGACATACAATCAAATAACAAAAAAAGAAGTTAAGACTATGTTAAAAAATACTTCTCTAAAGATTGAAAAGCCCAAAACATAAATATTGAATTCTATATATTTGTTTTTAAAGAATGATGAAAATGAGCTTCCTTAAAAAAACAAATATACCACAAATACTTTTCCTAATTTTAGTTTTAGGTTCATGTGGAAAAGATAATAAATCAACAAAAACAGAAGTCGTAGCGATAGAAGAAGATACTTTACCTAAAATGAAGCCTTTAGGACCGGAAAAAAGAATTACACAAGCTTATGTAAATTCGGTTCAAGGCAGAATAAATCATTTTTATACTAAAAACTGGCCTAACAACAGTATGAACGGTAGTTTTTTGGTAGCAAAAAATGGCCAGATTATATTTGAACGATATAATGGTTATGCTAATAAAAATGAAGGGACAAAAATAACCGCAGAAACACCTGTACAAATTGCATCTGTAAGTAAAGTTTTAACTGCCACGGCAATCTTAAAACTTGCTAATGCAGGTAAAATAGATTTGGATCAGAAAGTAAATACGATTTTAAAAACATTTCCATACGAAGCCTGTACTATCAGAATGCTTTTATCTCACAGAACAGGAATGCGAAATTATGCTTATTTTACAGATCATGACAAATCAGTTTGGGACAGACATAATCAGTTAACAAACAAAGATATTTTAGACATTTTAGCGACAAAAGATATTGGTCTGGAATCAACACCCGGAACACGTTTCAGTTATTGCAATACCAATTATGCAATGCTTGCCCTGATTATCGAAAAAATAACTGGCTTAACTTATAAAGAAGCAATGAGCCAAATGATTTTTAAACCATTGGGCATGACACATACATATGTTTTTGATAATGATAAGGACAGAAAAAGTATAGTACCGTCTTATAAAGGAAACAATGCAGAAATTGGTTTTGATTACTTAGATAATGTGTATGGTGATAAAAATATTTTCTCAACGGTACGGGATCTTTTAAAATTTGACCGAGCAAGAAATTCTCCTGATTTTTTAAAACCTGAATTGCTGAAACAAGTTTACACCGGTTATAGTAATGAACGCAAAGGTGAAAAAAATTACGGTTTAGGAATTCGAATGATCAATTGGGATTCTGGGCAAAATTATTACTTTCATAACGGTTGGTGGCACGGAAATACCTCATCGTATGTTCCGTTAATGAAAGAAGGTGTGACCATTATTGCTTTGTCTAATAAAATGACAACAAAAACGTATGCAGTTCGAAAATTGGCTCCAATTTTTGGCGATTATCCGTTTGTTTTTAAAGATGAAGAATAACTGAATTTTTCTTAAAAATTTATTACGAAACTAACTTCAAATAGTATAAATTTGCAAACTAATTTTTGGGGTCGACTGGTTTTGACAGCAAGTCGAATTGGAAAGTAAGCACGTCGAGCATTGAGACCTTGCTCGTAAATATAAGATCTTAAAATTTTACACGGCGAAAATAACTACGCTTTAGCTGCATAATCTGAATTATAGTAAGATTAGCCACGTCCCTATCAGATAGGGAAGCTGGATTCTCCTTGAAAGCCTTGGTTTATGGCGGTCAGTACAGGGGAACCGTAAAAGTAAACCTAGATTTCCATGAGCTTCGGGTGGATTTCGAAATTAAGAAGATAAGTGTTGAGTGGTTGTTCCTGACCTAGCTCAATAACGAAAATCCAATCAGGAAATAAACGCGTAGAAAGCTCTTTAGTTGCTTGTTTGGACCCGGGTTCGATTCCCGGCGACTCCACAAAAAAGCCTGTAAACTCACTATTTACAGGCTTTTTTATTTTTAGTTGACAATTTGGTTGATGTTCTCATTGTTAATAAAAATTATAAAAACAATTCGAAAACCCTCCCTCATACAAATCAAAAAACATCTCTTTACAGTATTAATCAATAGAAACTATCTTTGAACACAAAAAATATGCATTAAGTTAATTTCATTTACAGAAATTAAATTTAAAGCTTTGACAAATGAAAATCGGATCTCAGGTACAATTAAGACAAAAAATAAAGAAGTAATCGTAAATCACACCTTGATTTAATTAATCTAATATTTTAAATCTTTCAGGAAATCCCAATAATTAACTATGGTTCGAGTCGTGTTCCCGCTACAAGATTAAGCAAAAGCCTTAGAAATCTAGATTTCTAAGGCTTTTTTTTTGGTTCGATAATTTTAAATTGATTTCTTGAAAAAAAATAAATCCCAGTATTTACAAGGAAACGGTTAGAGTCATCTTAAGTGTAAGCATAGAAAATGCAGACAATAAAACTCAAAATCAGTAATAATTCTTAAATATAAAACTTAATGCTAGTTTTTAATAAAAATAATTGTAGGATGAATTAATATTTTAAGTTAAAAACGATCTTGAACTCCTTTTTATAATTAAATGGACTATTCATAGTTCCCATTTGCCCATTTTTTAGATGGTGCAATCCATCCGTCTGAGGCTTTATATAAAAAGCCATGCTTAAGATTAGTATATAACTCTATTTCCTTAAAATGATTTACTTTAAGTTTCGAAGTTTCCTTTCTTTTAATAGCTGAAACGCCCAATACATCAGATTTTTCATAAATAGTTAGAATATTTCCGCAAAAATTAATATCAGGCCATTCTTCAATATCGACATCCCTAAAACATCCGATAAAAACAAAATTCACCTCTGGATTAGCCAGATAAGTTGATACGTATTGTGCAATGTACCCCCCTTTCGAAGTTCCTATTACGGTTATTTTACCTGGTGAAACACCTTTCTTTAGTAATCCTTTAATTTGTTTGACTACTTTTTTTGCATATTTGTGAACATCAGTATCTTTCTTTCTAATTTCGCTAAAAACAATAAAATTATCCTTTCTATAGGAATCTAAAATTTCATTGTATTCTGCTTTTCCATATTCAGGATGTACTACACTAAGATCATTTTGTTCATTAAAACCATTATGAAAAAAGAAAATATAATGTTGGTTACTGGCAATTGCTTTTTCTTGGCTAAAACCAGTACAACCAAAAAACGTAATAAGTAAAAAGGAAAAGAATAACTTTGGTAATTGTTTCATAGGTAAGTTTTGTTTAATTTGTTTTATAAAATCTTTTTTATTAAAATTCGTAATTACATCATATCTGTAATTTTTTGAAATTTTCATTTTGCAAAATCGATATCAGCAACAGTTTTATTTCTTATGCTGTTTGAATAACCATTCCGGCAATGTTTCTCCTAAGATCGTAGTGGTAAATACATTATCGTGCGTTGTTCCCTTTAATTTCCAAAAACGGATATTAGCGCTCATTTCTTTATAAAATTGCTCATCACTGGTGATCGGATTTTCTGTGTCATCAAGACCATGAATAAGCCAAATGGGAATTGTTTTCATCTCTTCTGTTTTATCAAACTGCGGTATGCCAGAAATGCTAATTCCTGCTGCAAAAAGATCCGGTCTTGCTGCCAATGAATTGATTGCAGTTGACCCGCCCATAGAATATCCAACTACGTAAATTCTTTTATTGTCAATATTTAAATTTGATTTTAACGAGTCTACAAGCTCCATTACTGAATTTAGGGAAGCTCTAGGCTTTGAATACAGCAGATTTCTATTATTTTCGGTTTCATAGTCTGAAGACCGTTCAGAGAATTGCGGCGCCAAAACATACGATGGATATTTATTTTGAATCTCTGCACTTGCAAATAGTTTTGGCAAAACCCCTAATTGAGAACTATTATCAGTTCCAATTGGCCGTCCAGAACCATGATATACGATTACTAATGGGAATGATTTATCTTTTTTTTGCTGTTTGGGTTTATACAAGCGGTACTTGAGTCCTACTTGCTCTCTACCTACAAAATTTACAGTATCAAAAGTTTCATTGTTTAAGCTCCTGATTTTAGAAAATTCCTCCTTTGATAAAGCAGTGCCGGCAGCATTTTCAATAGTACTTTCTCCGAATTGTTCTTTATTTGTCGAACAGCCTATTAATAAAATTGTAGAAATGAATAAAATAAAAAAGTTCTTTGCCATTGTATTTTTTTATGAGGTTGTCTTATCGTGGAATATTCTTAAGGTTTTTAAATAATTCGATAGTATAATCTAATAATTTATGATTACCATATTGTCCGTGCCCTGGAATTACGTATTTAATATTGGGATATGATTTTTTTATTTTTGCAACCGTCTTTGACCATTCATTTTCATTTGCATCTGCAAGGTTGCCTTTGGTGGCATCAATCTCTTTTATTAAACAGCCACCGAATAATATTTCTTCATCAGGAAAATATCCAACAGTATTATCACGTGTATGACCTTCTCCAAAAAATTTTGCCATGACTTTCTTGTTTCCAACTTTTATTACAAGCGAATCTGCAAAACCATTTTGTGGTAAATTTTCGTTTCGTTCTTTTGCAAATTCAATGGTTTTAAAATTAGCATATGACTGAATTCCGGCTTGTTCAAATGCTTTCAACCCACCCAAATTGTCAATATGAAAATGGGTTGGCACAACAGCGTTTATTTTGCAGTGTAATTTTTCCTTTACCCAAGTAATTAATTTTGCAGAGGAAAGACTGTCGGATGTTGTATCAAAGATAACTGCTTCACCACTGTTTCTCACTATCATTCCGTTGCAAGGTACTTTCCCGGAACTCTTTGTTTGCAGAAAAGACTTATGTTCAAATGCATTTTCAGTTAATTGCGTTATGACAAAATCGCCTGATTTATAAATTACTTTAGGCAAGTAATTTTCATCGGATTGTTTTCCATTTTGATTTCTAACAACCAAAGCTGAATTACAGTTTAAAAATAGAATTGATATTCCAAGAAATGGTAATCTAAAAATTTGATTCATATCTGTTCTAAAATTACTTAATATAAAATTGTCTAATTCTTATGGTTGTTAACGGCTAACTGATACCAACCAATATTTTATACCTGCCATGTCATTAATAGACCATTATTAGTCGGCTATCTCAAATTCTGCAAGTGCAGGCAGATTGCTTTGCTTGTTAACGTATTATTTTTTTACGTTATACTCCCAAACTGCTTTTGTAATATCTGCAATTATTCTTTCAGTGTCTTCAAATTCTTCGGTGATATTTTTCAAAAAAATAGCAAGTATGAAATGCTTTCCGTTAGGAAGTTTTACAATGCCTATATCATTCATCCCAGCCCGCAGATCTTCATCATTAGTTCCAGATATGCCAGTTCTATGAGCCAACTCAGTATTCTCAGGAAGTCCTGCCTTCATCCAGGTCTTTCCTCTGGATGTTTCTACCATTAACTGATAGAGATATTTTGTGCTGGATTTTTTAAGAATTTCTCCCTTATAAAATTTCTCAAGCAATTTTGTTGTTGCCTCTGGTGTTGTTGTATTTAAATACAGATTTTCCCAAATTGACATTTCCTGCTCATTAACTTTTATAACAAAGTCCTGAATGCCTTGTTTATTAATAAACTTTTGTACAGTCTTTGGTCCTCCTATAAATTTTAAAAGAATATCACAGCCGTTATTATCGCTATGAGAAACCGTATATCTTAGTAATTGATCTAATGTAAAATCTCTGTTTCCATCCGGGAATTCCTCTCTCATCGGGCTCCAGGTCTCTGAATGTAAATCTTCTTTTTTGATAAAAATTTTCTGGTCTAATTTTAAAATCCCCCGATCGACCTGATTTAAAACTGTCAATGCTATGTGAAATTTGAAAATACTCATCATAGGTGCTTTTAAGTTTCCATTGATACTCAATGTATCTTTCTCTTCAATTCCTTTCATGGAAACTCCAACAGTTGCATTTTTTGAAGCAATTACCATAAAAACCATAAAACAGAAAACAAAAATCAAAACAAAAAACACCCGTACCGCCTTACAAAAAACGGAGCCAATGCTCCGTTCTCCTTACAGCATAGTATTGCAACAGGCCACTGCTAAACCCGTACCCGACTCTAGACCTATTTTGTAATTTAGCTGTTACTGCGTAAAGTTTCAATTCAAAACAATTTGAAGTATATCCCGCCGTTTGTACAAATTATTTCTGTAATACAAATACTCCTTATAATAGTTGGCAAAACGAACTCCCGATTCTAAAAGCTGCGTTAAAGGGATCGTCCTATTGTTATATTTTTTCTGGTTCATGCATAATTCCCAATAGGATAAATCTTTTATTATTTTAAGATTATTATACAGGGACAAAGCGTTCTCATAATCCAATCTAATTTCCTTCCAAAAAGTATCCGCTTGCTGAAGTTCTAATTTGGATTTATTACTGGAGAGTTCATAATTTAACCTATTAATTTCTATGCTATTTTTCTTTTCTCTGCTATACAACGGCAGGTCCATCCTGAGCCCAATATTAAAAAAATTGTTCAAACTGACCTGATCCCAAAAATCATATTGGTAATTGAGAACAGAACTGTAATAAGAACCAAAAGAGGAATAAAAACTTACATTTGAAAATAGTTGTTTTTTTGATTTTCTCCAAGTCAGGCTGTCCAGTTCCACTTTTTTCTGTACTAACCGTGTCCGAATTACAATATCACTGTTGTAATGATCAAAGTTAATTTTAAAACTGTCTATGACCGGGCTTTTAAGAAATAGTTCCTGATGGTCCTTAAAACCAGCAAGCTCTTTTAATTTATTTTGAGTTTTTTTATAGCTGCTCAAAAAATCAGCAATTTCTTTATCTATATAGATTATCTTTCTATTATGATTTAATAAAGCTATTGTATCCATTTTTCCAAATTTATAGAGTTTTTCAAATCCATGATTTGCTGCCACAAGAAGGTCTTTGATAAAAAGACTTAACTCCATATTTTCTTTGGATAATAAACAGTCGTAGTAATTGTTGATAATTTCGATATCAATTTTCTTTTGATTTTCTAAATTAGTCAGCTCCTGTATGGAAAGACTGTTTTGATGAATTTTACTATCAATCTTTCTGTGCAGGATCGAGGTGAGTCTCTGTTCTACCTTTACAGAAAAATTAGAATTATTATACCAGCTGTATCTCGGTGTAACTGCGCCGGAAATAGGATCAAATGACCTACCAAAATTCACTTGTTCACCCAACCCCAGACTTATCGTCGGAAATAAATTACGATAATTAGCGTAATTTACATCAATAATTTTAGTTTCAATATCCTTTATATTAGTACTGATATCCCGGTTATGGCTCAAAACAAGCAGTGAATTGAGATCGTTTTGAGCCACAGTACTGTGCATGTATAAGATGGAGAGAAAAAGTAAACTATTTTTAATATTTTGTTTTAAAATTTTGCTCAACTGTTTTAAAAATTTTATTAAATAATCGCTCATTGTCCAGTATTATCTGAGTGTGAACGGGCATACTATAATTTGTAGTAATTAAATGTCCATAATTTGTTAAGCCATCCTCTGTAATAATGATCTTAATATAGGTCGAGTAGTTTTTATCTTGTTCTTGATGTTTTAAAGAGATAATACCGCTAACACTGCCCTGCATCAGTCCATAATCTTTGGCAGGATATTCTTTGAGTTCTATAAGGCATTTCTGTCCCACCTTAATCTTCCCTGCCCCCTGAATATTAATTTTTACCTCAATTTCCTTAACGTTTTCTTTATTGGCAAATACAAATAATTTTTCATTTTTCTGCACAAAATCTTTTTGATTCCAAAATCGGTAATATTTTATAGTGCCATTAAATGGAGCTTTTATCACATTGACCTTTTGCCATTCAGAAATAAAATTGAGTAATTGAACATACTTTTCCACTACATTATTAAAAAGTCTGCTTTCATCTAATCCCATAGTGGTATGAACCTTCTCTTTCTGCTCTATGAAATTAGATTTCATTTTTTTTTGAATATCAAGCGCTTTTAGGGTAGTAGCATAATTATTCTTGGCCTGAAGAAAATTTTGTTTGGAATTTGACCACTGCTCTGAAGTTATTAATCTCTGGTTAAACAAGATCGAATCCTGCTCAAGGGCATTTTTTGCCAGTGTCAATCTTTCATTTGTACCTGTGACGACATCGGTATCGAAAAGTATGGTGCGATTGATGCTGTTTATTTCATTTGTGGCTGTGTTCAATTCTCTTGCAGATGGATTATCATTGTGAAATTTTACATATGTTTGAAGGTGAGTTAAAAAATCCACATATGGCAGACTTACTGCTCCAAGTCGGCCGGCATCAACAATAGCCAGTTTTTGTAGCAGATTTTTAAAGGCATTGTGATCAAAAATTGTAACACTGCTTAAATTAGATAATAAACTATCGGTCTGCTGCACCTGTTCTAACGGCTCAAAAACCCATAAAACCTGTCCTCGCAGGACTTTAGAATTATCGGGCTGCACAAACTCTACAACCCCCTCCTTTGGTGAAACATATTCAATTACATCATTGTTCATTAAAACGCCCTCTCCATCGATGGTATTTGGTACTTTTAAGAAAAAAGAAAGAACAATAAACAGTACTATGACCGTTACCAGGAATCCCCAGAATAAAAGTATACTTTTTTTCATGATTTTATAAATTGCTTTTATTTTGAATATTATATAAGACACTATAAAATCCGCGCTTTTTCATAAGGTTTTCATGATTGCCTGCTTCTACAATCTTACCTTTATTTAAAACAACAATAACGTCAAAATCCTTGATTAAATTCATATCATGAGTTGCAACAAGCATCGTTCGTCCTTCAAATTTCTTTATGATATTTTCAAATATAACATGTTTATTATAGGGATCCAGCGAGCTTGTGGGTTCATCTAAAACTAAAAATTCCCGGTATCGGTATAAGGCACGTGCTATTAAAATACGCTGTTTCTGTCCGTCACTTAAACCTTGGGCATTATTATTGATAACTGAAAAAATACCCTTATCATATTGTGTGAGTATATCATCCAAATTGGCGAGCTTTACCACCTCATTAAGAAATTCAAAATCGGTCCTTTCGGCCTTGTAAGTAATATTGTCAATAAAAGTTCCCTCTATTAAACGGCTTTCCTGAAGCATAACCGAAAAATGCTCCCGGTAGGATGCAGGATCAATTTCAGAAATTGAAATATTGTTCACTTCCATTCGTCCATCAGAAGGACCATACAAGCCTAATATTAATTTAAGGAAACTAGATTTTCCACTACCGCTTTTGCCTACAAAGGCATATTTTCTGCCTTTGTATATTTTAAAGTTAATATCTAATAACGCAGGTACTGATGTATTTTGATAGAGTAAGCTGCTGTTATAAAATTGTATCACTTCAATGTTATTCACATCCACAAGGGCATCAGGAAGCGAATTTTGCTTAAAGAGATTATGATCTGCCTCCACGTAGTTTAAAAGCATTTTAAAATTTACATACTGTCCTGTAAAAGCAATAATACTATTGATCGGAGTGGACATAAACCCTACAATAAACTGAATGGATATCATAGTGCCAAATGTCATTTCTCCGTTAAACACTTTTGTTACACAAAAATAAAGAATAAGCAGCCTTTGACCTCCATTTATCAGGTGGTTGCCGAACTGCTGGATATTTTTGACTTTTAAATCTTTAAATACATTATCATGCAAATCTTTGTTGACCGATTCCCATGAAGAGATCTGGGTATGTTCAGCATTGTAAGCCTTAACGTCATAAATCGAATTAATTGTATCGGACCAGAAATTTCGCTCCTTTATCTGCAAAAATCTTGAATCATTTTCTAAAAGCTTCAAATAGGACGTAAATGATAACTGCCATATAATATAAATGATTACCCCTGTTAAAAATACACCAAATATCAGACTGTCGAACATCAGCAGAATAATCAGATAAATAAACGAAAGCAGGCATGATGTTATAAAGTAGACCGAGTTGTTAGTGATAAAATTATTTACAGTTTCAATATCCTTAATTTTTTTTAGTATCTGACCAACCTTCAGCTGATTGAGTATACTTAAACTGTTAAGGGTTTTCTTAAGATAATCCTGCATGAGGTTATACTTAAACTCCTCTGAAATAGTCATTGACAAAATCTCTTTAATGGTATTGCCCAGACCAATACCTATTATTAATATAAAATTTGCTATCACCAGAATATTAACAATCGATAAATTATTTTTGTTAATCCCTAAATCTATAATAGCCCTGAAGAAGAATGGCGTTAATGCTTGTAAAATTGTTATAACAAGAATAAGGACTAAAAGCCGATTAAACTTCTTCCTAATCTTTTTAAAAAAATGCAGTAGAAGCGAAGAAAACTTTAGGGTGTTTGCTCCGTCATTTCGTACTGCCTGTCTTTCTAAAGTTACAATTTTTGCAACAGGGTTTTCGTTGTTAAATAACGTCATTTCAAAATTATGATGCAAAACTTTAATATTGCCTCTTTTTGGGTCTGATATGAAATAATAATCGTTAGTTTTATTATAAACAATTACATAATGCTTATTATTCATTAACGCCAAATACGGAAAATTTAAAGTCTGTAATAGACGGCTGGATTTTAATTCTAATGCTTTGGCCTGAACCCCCATTGAATTGAGTAATGATATGATCTCATAAATGGAAAGCTGGTCATCAGTAATTTTTAGATCCTCTCCCGGTTTAATCCCATAATAACTTGCTATTATACGGACACAAGTATGCCCGCAGTCATTATTTCCAGTCTGATAAAAATGCGGAAAATCTTTAATCTTCATATCCAATGGCACTTAAGGAAAGAAGAATTACTGAAGCAAATTGATTGTTGTTTAATCCCATGGATTTTAGTGAAAAATCAAAAAACGTGACAAGGAAATACAAATTGTCTGTTTTTTCGTTTTGAAATATTCGTTGAACAAATTCAGGTATGGTCGAGAAATCTAAGCCTTTTATGTTCGCTTTTGAAATCTTATTATCCAATTTTTTAAATACTGGAAATCCTTCTGACGCTTCATCAAAAAAGATATTCTTTTGGATGTATTGTTTATATGCTTCAATGATCCCGACATTGTTCTGCAGAAAAACTTTATCCAGACTTTTTATAATTAAATTATTAGAAAAGACCTTCACATGGTCTATATCCTGATAATAAATGGAAGATCTGTATTTATCTCTTAAAATATTCAATGCCTGCGCTATGTTTTGAGTCGAAAGCCCCCATGCATCTTTGCATCGAAGTATTACATAAATAAAAATAGGAATCATTTTTTTGTAATTGTATTTTATATCTCCATTGACAACAGCAATTGCAACGTTGTTAATAGCAGAAAACACTTCTTCAACAACAAGATAATTCGTCCTGCTGAACCAAACTTCTTCTATCCAGAACGCATCGACATTTTTGTATTTGAGTCCTTTGACATCTCTAAAAAGTTCCTTAAGACGTTTTAAAACAGAAGCATCTTCAAGACGGTCTTTACTTTCAAATATTAGTACATAATCATATGGAAAGACAGAGTTTGCAGCTGCACGGCAGCCAAATTTAAAAAGATCCTTTAAGTATAGGTCATCTTTAATTTTTTCCAAAATTGCAGTTAAAAATATAAAGCTGTTATGTCTTCCAAAATCAATACTTAACACATACCTAAAATCCTGAACACCTTTTGTATTTAAAAGTGAATAACCTAAAAAGCGTTCTATCTGAAATATAATTCCTTCACCGTTTTTATGTATATGATATTCCTGAGTTAACGAATTAATATGTTTTAAAAAATTTAAATCTTTTTCTGTTCCATGGAGAAGTTTAGAACGCCGGTAGCCGTTTAATCCATATTTGCCCTCATGATGAAAAAAAAGATATGCCTTTGAGATTTCGAGCATAAAATCAGAAAGAGTTAATGGAATCTCTTCGATCCTTAACTCTTTTGAAAAGTGCTTTCGCAGCATGATTAGATTCCTTCGTATGCTCTGATATTCTGAAAAATAATTTACATTACTGTTCCGATATAATTGTTGGCAGTACTGCCTAAGGCTAACTTCTAAGTTCAGAGCATCGTTAATAAAATGGCCTATCACAATCATGTTCATGATCGTATTGTTCTTGGAATAACAGCTCTCAATTAAAACATCCGCCAGATTCCAAATACCGACCCTGCTAAAATCTATCTTGATGCCCTCATAAACCATTCCCTCCGAAGATACACCTGTCAATTCAAAATCAATTATAAGAATATCAATATCACTTACCAGTGAAACAAAATTTTCTTCAGTCTGACTTCCAGTTAATAGGGCACATGCTGCGGAAGGATAAAATTTATGAACTGCAGTTTTGGATATTTCTAAAACTTTCTTATAATCATAAAACGCCAAATCTTATTTTTTTAATTTAATTAATATGATACCGAATAATTGTGCGCCAGTTCCATACAGCGTCCCGTACATATCGGATTTTTTATATGTTAACTCCTCAATCTTATCCAGCGGAATATTTTTTAAATCACTTGTTTTTACAGGCTTATTTTCAATCGAACCATTACTTCCCGTATCAATAAGAACTAAATACTCACCCTTTTTTACTGCTGGAAGCGCTTTATTAAACACTTTACTGGAATTGATATATATAGATTCAACAAAGTCCTGTAAGTCTACATTTTCTTTTTTAACGTTCTCTTTTGAACTCTCATCAATTAAAAGCTTCGCAGAGACCTGCTCCTTCGCTATGCTATTTTGACAAACTGCTGATGTATGATATAAAAACGACATCGCAAAAACTAGGATTAATTTATATATTTTCATTTTTAACTTTATTAATTAAGCATTTTATATTAACGATTGCTGCCCGAACTTGGAGCTGAACTTGGAGCTGAACCTCCTCCCCCGGTTGCAGGTGGTTTAAGGTGATCATAAACACCTGGGAAAGCGGTGTAAATTGCTTCAGGAGTCACTTCAAATGGAGTTGTAACGGGAAGACCATTTAAATCTTTTTCGTCATACAGAAGACCTCCGTCCATTTTATGCTGTATATCATACGCCGCAACTTCGTCATTTATATCATAACCATCTATCTGTCCGTTACTGTTGAGAAATAGCTCTCCATTCTCCAGCTGGTTTGCATGCTCAAGTTCGTGAGCAAATATAGACAAATACGCATCTTCAATAGACTCTATCGTTATTACAAACTCTCCTGTTGTGCTGTCATATTTAAATTCCCCATTTGCCTTAGTGGGATCTCCGTCAAAATTTGGTTTAACATCAATTCGATACTTATTATCGGAGTTTTCCAATAGTGTGATAGTGTCAATAGTCTGTTGCAGCGCATCGATAACAGCCTGTGCATCTTTCAAATCTTTAGCAGGAACAATATTTGCTTTTAATGCGGCCTGTATCGCTTCTATTTTTTCCGTTAAAGCATCTTTTGTCGCTTCTAAGGCACCACTGGGATCATTAACATTGTCAACTGGATCAGGAGCAGGGGTTTCTTCTCCACCGCCTCCGCCACCGCCTCCGTTAGAGCCGCCACTGTTTTGCCACGAAGAAGGAAAAGACCAACCCCCTCCATCATCTCCTCCCGGAGGTGTAATAGTAATTCCCGATAGAGAAATGCTCCAGCCACCTTTACTTTCTTTCTGTTTTAGAACAGACATTTCTGAAATTTCAGTAGATAATTTAAAAATTTTATTCATAATTTGTTTAATATGATTGATTTAAGCATAATAGCCACACGATTTATATTATAAAACTAATCCGATATATTTTAAACAAATATGAATTAAAATTTGCAAAATTTCTTACTTAAAAGCTTTTTTTTTAAAAAAAATAACATTTAATTAACATGCGTATGATATAAGTTATTAATTATCACTTAATTACTATGAATCTTATTTTCTTAAGAACTGAAGAGTAAAATTGCTCATAAAATGGCACGAAGAATACTCTCGGTAATTAAAACGGAAACACCTTATCAAATCAATAGAAATTTAGTGTTAGAAAAATAAAAATAATGTTCTTAAAAAAGCTCAACCATGACAGAAAATAGACTGCAAAACAGCCAAGGTGGTTCTATAAAACGAAGCCACATTTTGTAGCAGGCAGCTATTTTTATTCTTACAATCAAACAGATGTTGGTGGTCTCGTTCTAAAAAAGAGAACCACATATAGGAGTATGAGTCTCTTATCATTTATTTTTTGAATGCGGATGCATGAAAAAAATCCCTCTCAACGAATGCGGCAGCATGAGGGGAGCCAGCGTTTTGGTTTTACCAAAACATAGCTGGCTACCACTCGGACGTTATATAGATCGCCTAAAACTATGACCTCGATTAACTTGCTGTTCCCGGTTTAACCATTCGTTTAAATCTTTCTTTTGCTCATATAAAAAACTTTGATCGGTATATTTTGCAGAATCTCTTTGCAGGGCTTCGCTAGTAAATTTTATACCTCCCGTATCTCTGTCTAAATAGAGATCGACTCTCTCGTGTTTTTCCATTAATTGTAGAGACTTGTTAAAAAAGGATAGAGAATTTAGTATCAGGAAATTTGTTTGTAGTTTAACCGATTTTTGATTCATCATTTTATAAGAGAGGTAGTCAAAAAAGCCTTCAAAAACGACTACTGATTTTGCTTGGGCATTTATGAAAGTGATATCTTTTGGTGAGCTGCTACCTTTAAAATTTACACTACGTAATTCATATCCTCCTGAAATATTCTGAAATCCAATAGCAGTATACTTTCGATTATTTAAACAAAAATCAACCTCTTTACAATGTTGCCTTGCAATCTCTTGTGAAATGCTTCGTTTGTCTAAATAAGCCATCAATAACTTATTTTCCAATGTGCGTACATCAACAATGACAATTTTATCAAGGGGATTATCTTTCTTTTCATCTGCAATTCTTAGATTTGAAGACTGTCGATTCTCATTCTTAAGTGATAAACTTATACCAGAGGATATACTTTTGCCATTTAAAAGTTGTAAAAATTCGGAAACTGTACATCTAAAATATTCAATCCCAAAATCAACTACATTTCCTCCCTTGCCTAATCCATGGTCATACCATGAATTTAATTTTTGATTCACTTTAAAAGAGGCTGTGTTTTCATTTCTGAGTGGCGATAGATACCAATAATCCTGATTTTTTATTTTTGACGGCTCATGCCCTAACGTTTCAAGATAATTGACTAAATCAATTTGATTTGCACTTTTACAATTGAACTTTTCCATAATTGTTTTTTTTTAAATAAATCTTCTATTTGATTTCGTACAAGTCTGTTATTGCTAATGAAAAAAAGAATTATAATTTTTGCTTTTTTTGATGTTTTGATGCAAATACCATCTAATACATTGATTATATTAAGATTACACTGCATCAATAGCTGCATCAATGCATCACTTTATTTTTGTCCTACATCAGTTTTGCATCAAAAAAGATTGTTTTTTAGTTTGATGCAGGGTTTGATGTAGGGCTCTTTACCTCAATTACAAGACTTTAGCTTAATTTTGCATCAAAGCATCAAATATTTTATAAAACAAAATCTTTTTGATAGTATAAAAACGTCCTCTTCGATCTACTTTTACATATTCACCATGCGACAATAATTCCATTCCACAATAAGACTTTGTATTATCTTCCGGTGTAAAACCCCATCGTTTCAGAATACTTCTTATTTCATTAGCAGAAATATTTATTCTGTTATTTTGCTTCCTCAGTAGAATCAAAATATCATTAGGAGCTAATTTTAGCTCATCCTCTTCCGTTTTCTCAAAACATTCATGTATCAATTCAAGAATAAGTATTTCTTCTTTATTTCGATTTACAAGATTTAATAGAGAGGCTGTCATAATCTGTTCGGGTTTAAACCACATTCTGGTTTTTTGCTCGGAAAAATAATTTCTCAGTTGCAGGTACTTTAAGAAATATGGAATTTCTTTGTTCAGTTTTTTAAGAAAGAATACATCTTCTGTATTTATAGTACGAATTTTACGAATCCAAAAACGGATTTCTTCTTCGTCTATTTGAATAAAATTATCTTCATTATTAGAACAAAGAATGAATTTTGCAAAGAATTCAATTTCTTGTCTATCCTTTCCTTTTGCTTCAACTTTATCTTTGTCAGTCGTAGAAAGGTACTTTAAACGTTCTGTAATTTCTTTTTTATCAAAAAACACTTCATCAATCGCTACAAGTAACATACTCGCCCAATCAGAATTAAACTGCGAGCCAAATGAATCGCCTTTTATGTAAGTCATATTCATTCCAAAAATTGCTTTCAACCATTTTATAAAAGAGCTTTTTCCTGTCGATCGCTCTTTGCTTACTAAACAAAGAATTGGCAATGCTTGCGTAGGTTTTTCATATAAAAGTTTTATATAGTCTAAGCCTAATTCTCTCTGGTCTCCAAAAATATGTTGAATAAATTGCAATGAATTCGTAATCAATTTTTCGAGTTCATGAATTGAAAAATCCTTAGCGATCGGTTGGTTAGGGAGTTCATGATAGGTATTATAAAAGTCATCTACAATTTGCTGATAACCAAAATGATTAGGAATACAGCAAAAACCATCTAATTTGGATATGTCGTTCAAAAATGATTTTCCATGATCTGAAATGATTGTTTCCCGATTCCATCGAACCATTACTTTTACTTTATCACCAGATATTAAAGGTTTATCAATAATTTTGAAATAGGAAGTCCCTACTCTGATATAAGGAATATCTAAGTCCATAAGATTCAAATTATAATCCTTACAATCTTGTCATAAGAATTTGATTAAAAAATAAAGGATTTTTATGCGTTCATTTACGGAAGTTGAACGCCTTATTTTTTCCACAAAGTAGCATTTGTGTTCTCAAGATCCTCAGTAGTACTAATGATCTCTCCGTTTAAATAATCAAGAAGATCTGCTTTTCTAAAATAGATTTTCTTCTGACCTTTTTTCTTGGAATATCTAATCTTTCGTTGGTGGGTAAGCTGATAAATGTATTTGACCTCTATTGATAAAAACTCGGCAGCTTCTTCAGAGGAATAAACATCTTTATTATTTAAAGATAGTTTCATTAATGCCTTTTTAATAAACGCATCTTGTTTCTTTGCTAGTTCCATTACGATCAATTCCAATCGATCAATTTTGGAAGTAAAATTACTTGCATCCATGTTTCTAATTTTTAAATTATGAAACAAGTTTACGGAGGTTTTGCTATGTAAAAAATCGTGTAAAAACAATTTACATATTTTAAAATAACTAATAATAATAAATTCTCAAACAGAACAAATCACTTTAGCTTATTTTATCTTTAGAAAACATATTTGAGTAATCAAATTTTACATAGCGATCAAGGCAATTTTTCAAATAATCGTGTAAAATCGTTAAGGTGTAAAATTTTATCTCCATCATTTATTCTAATATACTTATTAAAAAAATCAATAATTTTGGTGTTTGTTTTATCTTTAATATGTGAATTCCAATTTTTTTGAATATTGAAAAGTGATGTCAATATTTCAATTATGTTCTGTTTTGAATTTCTTTTATTATTTATTCTTATTGAAATTGATCCTTCTTTTATTTCCATTCCATTGCATAACTTATAAAGATTTTCAATTGAAGAACTATCTCGAAAAATATTAATATACTTCTCTATTATTAGATCAAACTCTCTTTGATGAATCTGCTTAATAATATCTCCATTAGTCAAATTTATGGCATCTTTAAAATTCACACCATTCTGATTCATTGATCCAATTACATCACTTTCTTCAAAAACAACTTCCTTTTGTTTAAATATTTCGCTAGGGTTTTCAAGACAATCTTTTACTATTTTAAAAATACTCCTAGGTGTTTTTATTTCAAACATATAAAACAATAGAAACTGGGTAAAAACAAGCAAAAAGAGATTTAATAAGATTTTGTAAGTTTCTGAAACACTCAAAACTTCTTTACCAAGAATGACTCCTAATAAAAATGATAAAAGGAAAATTAGAACCAAGATCAACAACCTACTTTTATTGATTCCTACATAATATCTAAATTTCTCTTCAAAATATAAATTTACAAATAGAGGTTTAACTATGAAAAACAATCTAAAAAGCAGATATACAGGAACAACAATTCTCGCAAAAATCAGAATAAATGACAAGATGTAGATATAAATGGTCATATTATAATCAATTAAGTTATATAAAAGTAAACAAAACTAATTGATTATAAAACAATTGATGTTCGTCAAATGCTCGTCATACGAAAATAAAAAAGCCTTTACATCACTGTAAAGGCTTGATTTTATTAGTGGTCCCACCTGGGCTCGAACCAGGGACCACCTGATTATGAGTCAGGTGCTCTAACCAGCTGAGCTATAGGACCGGTTTGAGGATGCAATATTACTACTATTTTTCATTCACTCCAAATATTTTAAGACATGATTTGTATTTAATTTCAAATAGCATCAACTACTTTCAAAAATATAATTGATTTTCAATGCCTTATTTAAAAAGTAAATTCAGGATTTTTTTATTTAATTTCCTGACAAAGCTCTACCAAAACGCCATTTGTGTTTTTTGGATGTAAAAAAGCAACTAATTTATTATCGGCCCCTTTTTTAGGGACTTCATTAATTAGCACAAAACCTTCATTTTTTAAGCGTTCTATTTCTGCAACGATATCTTCTACATCAAAAGCAATATGATGAATTCCTTCTCCTTTTTTCTCTAAAAACTTTGCAATGGGACTTTCTGGATTGGTCGCCATTAAAAGTTCTATCTTATTTTCTCCCGTCTGAAAAAATGACGTTACAACGCCTTCGCTTTCTACTGTTTCAGATTTATAAGATGCAACTCCCAATAATTTCTCAAACAAAACATTAGCGTCATCCATATTTTTTACGGCAATTCCGATATGTTCAATTTTATTTACCATTTCTATTTCATTTAAACCGTTACTGACTCACGTAAGTATTAAAATAACCACATTCAGCAATTACATCCTGATAATACTTCGTATCTGAATATTCTTTTTTTAATGTTTTAAATCCGTTCCAGGCAATAAAATTAACTTTATCATCCTGAATTTCCCACCAGTTATTTACGCTATTGTATTTAGTGTTGTAATATTCATTACGTTCGCATTTTGCCATCAGATAAATGCATTTTGCTTTTTGTTCTTTTGTTGTCGCAGCTTCAAAAGCTTTTTGATAATACATTTTTGAAATGTCACAATTTGTAATCATTTTTTTCATTGAATCTCTAAAGGAATACGGGCTTGATCCGTAACCTACAATATTTACTTCATAAAAAAGTCGTGCATTTCCAAAATGTGTAATGTTATAAAATGCATTTCCAAGCAATAAACTATTGGTATAAACATCTTCTTTTTGAGCCAGTTTATCCTGCATTTCTTTTATCGTAGTTAAAAAATCTATTTGAGAATATTTCTTTTTTTGATAAGCTGCATGATCGCAATCGTGGCAATCTTTTATGTTTCCGTTAAATGGATTTCCGGCAAATTGATAAAGCTGTACAGAATCTGTTTCTTTCATATAAACAATTGCTTCGGAAATTTTGTTTTTGAATGTTGCCTGAATGGCCTGAAAATTACTAATGTCTTTCCGTTTTAAACTATAAATTCCAAACGCGATTTTTTCGATTTCGGATTTATCAGATTTTCCTAAAAATGCTTTCATGTCCAGCAAATTCTTTTCATTGTCATAAAATGAATTTCCGGAACCCCAATAATTATAGGGCCTATCGCTAAACAACTCAGCCATAACCGGATTTGATTTTGCACTGTAAAGTGTTGCTAAATAATTTTTGCTCCATTGCGCTGCATTTTGATAACGAAACTCCTGACCTTTATATGTTTTTGGAAGTTCCTGGTACAACCAGTTCAAATCGGTTAAAATTGTTTTCTCGTTTTTATCTGTAAGTTTATCAATCTTGCTCATGTTATTTACAAATCGAAGCAGTCTTAACTGATATTTTGCCAGCTCTGTTTTTGGCATCGCTTTTTCAGCTTTATCGTAGTTGCTTTCTGCAGCTGCAAAATTGCCTTTTAAAGTTTGCAGATATCCTATAGAAATATCCCATAAATAAGGTTTATTGGTATTTCCTGCCAAAGCAATTTTAGCGACTAAATCGAATGCTTTTTGATCTATTTTACTTTTATTAAATTCTTTATTTTCTGCAACCGTTTGTTTTTTTGATGGCTGATTGTCTTTACTGCTTTCTTCAAATGAATTATTTATGCTTTGTTCCTGACTGTTTATCAGTCGGGTTAACAAATAATTCAAGTGTTCACTTTTAGGATCTAAACCGTAGATTTTTTCGATCGCTTGTTTTTCATCTTTATAAAATCCGTGAATGGCCCAAAGTGCTGCTTTTTCGGTATTGTTTTTAGCTAAAAACAAGGACTTATTCCAATCGGCGTCATTTTGCGGGTGAAAACTATATGCCGTTACAGTTCTCATTTCCGGACATTTATCAAATACCTGCGCATACAAACAATTAGATTCAGCATATTTTTTCTGTTTGTATTTTACGCCCGCTACATAAGCAAGACCTCTGTAATACAATACATTTTTAGGAACTGATTGCTCTGTTTTATTAAAAAAATCAATTGCTTTTTGTTTACTGCTGCTATAAAAATAGGCTTTGAGAGTTAGAAACCAATATCTGTTTTTTAAAAATGCATCCGGCATTGTATTGTAAACATTTTCAATAGACTGAATCATCTTGAAATCTTTTAAAGTTTTGGCTACAACAGGATCATAACTCCAATAATCTTCTCCAATAGAAACAGTTTCTATTTTTTGTGCCAAATACAGAAATTCGATGAAACTCTTGACTTTATCATCTTTCAAATTCAATTTTTTGCCCCATTTTAAAGAAGTCTGATTTTCTTTTTTGGTTTTAAAATAAACATGAAGCTGTGCAATCTCTGTTTTACTTTTTGAAATTTTATTGTCACTGGAATAGGATGGTGTTAAATCTCCAATTAAAAAATAACTTACTGTTGCCGTATCTACTTTTGTTTTTAAATATGCATTCCAATCTGATTTGATTTTATCATTAAACCTTGAATTATACTGCGTATCAAAACCAATTCCGTAAAAAATATCTCCGGACAAAAAAAGCGGTGTATATGATTTATCTGTAAATGTTTCCGGCGTAAAGTTAGAATTGTAACTAAAAAAATCCCAGTCGTCTCCGCCAGCGCAGGCGTATATTATTCCGTAAACAAAAAGTAACGAAGCGCTAGAAATAAGAAACAACTTGTTTAAAAATATTCTTTTCATGGTATTTTATATTGAATTCGTCTAAATCGTAAAAAATAATTTCGTTTGGCGCCTGAGCTAAATTTTCATTCAAATCTTTTGCCATTTGTTTTAAATCGTCTGAAGAAATTGCTTCTATTTTGAGCAAATCATTTTCTTCATAAAAAACTCCATTTTTATAATTAGATTGTATTGCCCGAAAAAAGATATCGCTAATTTGCTTGAAGTTTTTATCTCTTTTAAGCTCACTTACATTCAGTTTTGAACGTAAACCAATTACTTGCTGATTTCTGATATGAACTCCCCAGGAATATATGGGCAAAGCAAAATCAAGATGTAACGGATATTTCTTTAAACTCTCTAAATACTTTTCGGCAATCTTTTGACTGTAAATTGAATTTAGCGAATCCGGAGCAATAGATCCCATATTATAATACATTAAAACGCCGGAATCTACATTTGGAATTTTGGTTTTTTTGAAATATTTCACCTGATGCAATCTAATTGTCGCGGAGAGTTTTTTATGTGAAAGTTTTTTAAACTGTTCAATAAACTTCAAATAATTGCCTTTGCTCGAAAGTGTCCAATCGCAATCAATTTGAATTTCAGAGGAAATAATTTTGTTTTTAGTATTGATTTCTTCCACTAAACGAATTGTTTTTTGAACCAAATCTTCAATATCAAGATTCGTTTGCAACATGACTTTGTTTTTGATGAAGATTACAGGAACAACTTCAAAACCACTCATGTTTTCCTGAAAATGAATTGGACTTACGGGAATAGGTTCTTCGGTTTTAGGATGTAATCCAATATCAAAATACCTAATATAGAGTTTAGTAACATTATTGTCTTTTAAAACATCTTTTTCGGCTGGGGACAATTTGAAATTAGTTTTCCAGTAATAAAAAGATACAATTGGCTCTTTTGTTTTGCTACAGGAAACGAGTAATAAAAGCACAAAAGCTATTAAAATATTCTTTTTCAAAACCAATCAAATTAAATAAGAACTCAAATGTAAGAAATAATGAAGCGTTTCTGAATTCTATCTTCAGAAAAAACCATAAAAAATCAAAAGCTGTAATTCCCAATAAATAGATAAAAAATTTCGATTAAAGCAAATATAATCGTTATTTTGTGCAATCAAATTCAAAAACTGTTATGTTGAAAAACAACCTGAAATATATTTCAATCCTTTTAGTATTCTTAATGATGAGTTGCGCCAAAAGAGGCAGCATAACCGGCGGATTAAAAGATACGCTTGCTCCTGTTTTACAATCGAGTTCGCCTAAAAACTACAGCACTAACTTTAAAGGAGATCAAATTATTTTAACTTTTGATGAATATGTAAAGCTTAAAAACCTGAACAAACAGCTGATTATTTCTCCACCAATGAAAATTCAGCCAATAATCACACCAACCAATGTGAGCAAGGTTTTAACGATAAAGATTAAAGATACTTTACAGCCCAACACTACTTATAGTTTCAATTTTGGACAAAGTATTACCGACAACAATGAAGGTAATGCAATGAATCAGTTTAAATATATTTTTTCTACCGGACCTTATATCGATTCGCTTTCTATTGGCGGAACCATTAAGGATTCTTATGAAAAAACGGTTGATAATTTTGTCTCCGTGATGTTGTATGAAGCTAATGACAAATACAAAGATTCTGTTGTTTATAAAGATTTCCCACGATATGTAACCAATACTCTGGATAGTTTAAGAACTTTTAAATTAGAAAATTTAAAAGCAGGAAAATATCTTTTGGTTGCGATGAAAGATAAAGGCGGCAACAATAAATTTAACCCGAAGGATGATAAAATTGGTTTCCTGAAACATTTTATTACGGTGCCAAACGACACTCTTTTTGAAATTGAATTATTTAAAGAAGTATTGCCTCTTAAAGCTTTTAAACCTATTCAGGCATCCGGAAACAGATTGCTACTTCCTTACGAAGGAAAACAGAATTTTAAACTTTCAAAACCAAAAATAGTTCTTAAAAACAATACTGAAATACTGGAAACTATTGTTACTCAATTTCCTAAAAAAGACTCTTTGCAGGTTTGGTACAAACCTTTAAAAGCAGATTCTTTATCCATTGAAATCAGTAAAGAAGGTTATGATAAAAAGTTTACTTTTAAAATAAAAGACCAGAAAAAAGACACATTACATATCACTGCGGTACAAAACGGAGTTCTTCATTTTAGAGACAGGTTTACGTTAGAAACGGCAACGCCTTTGGTAAAATTTGACAAATCAAAAATTAAATTAATCAACAAAGATTCGACTGCAGTAGATTTTACTACAGAATATGATGAATTTGAACAGAAATTATATTTCGATTTTAAAAAAGAACCTTTGCAGAAATACAATTTCACGTTTCTTCCGGGCGCATTGACTGATTTCTACGAAAAGTCTAATGATACTTTATCATACAAGTTAAGCACTAAGGAATTTGAAGATTACGGGAATTTAATATTGAATTTGAAGAATGTAAAACGTTTTCCGATAATAGCAGAAATCACCAATAAAAAAGGAGATGTGGTACTTGCCAGCGATTATTCTGAAGGGCGTACTAAACTTCAGTTCGATTTATTACAACCTGAATCGTTTACTTTGCGAATAACGTATGATGATAATAAAAACAAGGTCTTTGATTCCGGGAATTTCTTAAGCAAAACTTATGCTGAAGAAGTGTTTTATTACCAAAAAGAAATCGATGTCCGAACAAATTGGGATGTAGATGAAACCATAGATTTAAGCATTCCTTATAATCCTGAACTGGAAAAAAAGGAAACGAATAAAAAGAAAAAAGAAGAAGAGAAGAAGAGGAAAGCTTTTTAATGCTAAAAATATAAGCAATGGATAATGAATTAATAATTACAGAAAGCTGGCCAAAAAGAAATTGGAAATGGTTTTTACCCATTATTATTTTATTATTCATTGTTATAGGATTTCTTCTAACTTCAACCAATTACAAAAACACAACTGATGTTTTTCAGGCTTACTCGGATAATACCCTCTACGAAAGAGCAATAGAAAAAGCAAACGCAAACAGTAATGTTCAAAATATACTTGGAAAAATTGGAGCTTTAGACAAATTAGCCATTTTAGAAGGAAATGTTTCTTATTCCAACAATCATAATTCTGTTAGTGTCACCATTAGAGTCAAGGGCACTAAAAAGAATGGAAAACTTGATTTTTCCTGCAACAGAAAAGGGACGGTATGGGAATATAAAAACATTGTAATTCGAACTCAAAATCCTAAAGAAAAAATTGTAGTTCTGCAAGAATCTGTCAAGGACCTTTAAAAATTCAGCATAAATAAATCTTTATCACTCAAAAAATCAAGCTTTTTGCGCGTTTCTAACATTATATTTTTGTCTAACTCAACCACAAAAACATTTTGCGTTTCTTGTGGTTCAAGAATATAATTACCTAAAAAATCGACCACTTGCGAATGTCCAATATGTTCATAATTGTTAGCGTCAATTCCTATTCTGTTTACGCCAACAACATAACTAAGGTTTTCTACGGCGCGCGCTTTTAGCAAAATATCCCAGGCATTGGTACGGACTTTTGGCCAATTGGCCACATAGATAAGCAAGTCATAATTTTCGATATTTCTGGCAAAAACAGGAAACCTTAAGTCGTAACAAATTTGCAGACAAATCTTCCAGCCTAAATAATCAACAATTACTTTTTCAACTCCGCTAGTATAAGTTTGATCTTCGCCAGCAAGTGAGAACAAATGGCGCTTATCATAATATTGAATTTCTCCTGACGGAAAAACAAACAGCATTCGATTATAATACTGATTGTTTTCTTTGATAATTAAACTTCCGGTAATGGCACAATTTTTCTGTTTTGCTAAAGATTTCATCCAAATAACGGTTTCGCCTTCCATCGTTTCAGCAACTTCTACGGCATTCATTGTAAATCCGGTAGAAAACATTTCAGGAAGCACAATCAAATCAACATTTGAATCGATTTGATTTATTTTCGATTCAAAGTTATTTCTATTTTCAGCAATATCTTCCCAATAAAGATCTGATTGTATAAGTGCTATTTTCATTTTATATGAATTTTGAGCTTAAAATTAAATAAGAACTAAATCAGGAAAAGCCGATTTATAAGCTTTTAATTTTTCGTTTTTCGGATCAACTTCCGTAACAACATAATCAACCTCAGATAAGCTCGCAATTTTCATTTTAAGCACCGTATTAAGCTTTTCCGTAATTGTTATGATGGCTGTTTTTTTTGAGGCCTGAATCATCGCTTTTTTCACTTGCACTGTTTCCCAGTCAGAATCAGAATAACCACCGTTGATATCTAAAGCATTGGTTCCTAAAATCAACAAATCTGCTTTAATGTTTGCTAGTTGATGATACACTTCTCCACTCACACACATTTGGCTGTAAGATGATATACTGCCACCAATCATGATAACTTTAATATTAGGTTTATCCAAAAGCTCCACAGCAGTAACCACTGTAATAGTAAATATAGTAAGATTTAAATCATTCGGAATTAATCGAATAAATTCTCTAATAGTAGTTCCTCCGTCAAGTATTAAAACCATACCATCATGCAGCAAACTAATTGTTTTTTGAGCAATAATTTGTTTTGACTCTACTTCATAAGTTTGGTTTGAGGATGAATAATGATATCCCTTGGTCATCGCACCACCTTTCACTTTAATCAATAGTGTTTCAGATTCAAGTTCATTAATATCACGTCTTACCGTATCTTCTGAAACACCAAGTTTAGCCGAAAGTGTTTCAAAACTTACGCGGGTATGCAGGTTAATCTCTTTTAAGATGTGATTTTTCCTTTCTTCCTTCGTATAATTTATTAATTCCTGATCATTCATTCCAATTCTTTTTTATAAACACAAATGTAAAACAATTAGTGCAATTTTATTATCAATCCGTTGATTGCAAACTATCTTCTTTATTTAAAAACAAAAAACGCATCCAAATTAATGAATGCGTTTTTTGAATATAGTTAATCTTTTAGATTATCCTTTTAAGCTTGCAGATAAATATTCGCGGTTCATACGTGCGATATTTTCAAGAGAAATTCCTTTCGGGCATTCAACTTCACAAGCACCAGTGTTAGTACAGTTACCAAAACCTTCTAAATCCATTTGGTGAACCATGTTTAAAACACGGTCAACTGCTTCAACTTTACCTTGAGGCAATAAAGCATATTGAGATACTTTTGCTCCAACGAACAACATTGCCGATGAATTTTTACAAGTGGCAACACAAGCTCCACAACCGATACAAGCTGCAGCATCAAATGATTTATCTGCATCGTGTTTGTTTATCGGAATAGTGTTGGCATCAATTGTATTTCCTGAAGTATTTACAGAAACAAATCCTCCTGCATGTTGAATTCTGTCAAAAGAACTTCTGTCAACCACTAAATCTTTAATTACCGGGAAAGCTTTTGCTCTAAATGGCTCGATAAAAATCGTGTCACCATCTTTAAACATACGCATGTGCAACTGACAAGTTGTAACTCCTCTGTCTGGTCCGTGTGCTTCTCCATTAATAAATAATGAACACATTCCGCAAATTCCTTCGCGACAATCGTGATCAAAAGCAACTGGCTCTTCTCCTTTATTGATTAATTGCTCGTTAAGAACGTCAAGCATTTCAAGGAAAGACATATCTGGTTCGATTCCGTCGATTGGGTAATCAACAATTCCCCCTTTATCTTGGGCGTTTTTCTGACGCCATATTTTTAATGTAAGTTTCATACTGTTTTAGTTTGAAAGTCATAAAGTCGAAAGTCGAAAGTCGCTTGACACATTTTGCCTTTGGACTTTAAGACTTTGGGCTTTCGACCAAATTCTTATTTGTAGCTTCTTTGAACTAATTTAATGTTTTCGTAAACCAGAGGTTCTTTGTGTAACACTGCATCACTTGGTTTTCCTTTGTATTCCCAGGCTGCAACGTATGCAAAGTTTTCGTCATCACGAAGTGCTTCTCCTTCTTCTGTTTGGTATTCTTCACGGAAGTGACCTCCACAAGATTCATTACGGTGCAATGCATCTTTCGCGAACAATTCTCCTAACTCTAAGAAATCGGCAACACGAGTCGCTTTCTCTAATTCCTGATTAAATTCGTTAGCGCTTCCAGGAACTTTTACATCTTTATAAAACTCTTCACGTAAAGCGGCAATTTCTTCGATAGCTTCAGTTAAACCCTGAGCATTACGAGCCATACCTACTTTATCCCACATGATTTTTCCTAATTTCTTATGGAAATAATCTACAGAATGAGTTCCGTTGTTATTGATAAATCTGTCGATTTGATCTTTTACTTCTTTTTCTGCTGCCAAGAATTCTGGTAAATCTGTAGAAATCTCTCCCATTTTAATATCCGGAGCTAAATAATCTCCAATAGTATATGGCAATACGAAATATCCATCAGCTAAACCTTGCATCAAAGCAGAAGCTCCAAGTCTGTTTGCTCCGTGATCAGAGAAGTTAGATTCTCCAATAGAGAAACATCCTGGAATTGTAGTCATCAGGTTATAATCAACCCAGGTTCCACCCATTGTGTAGTGAACCGCAGGGTAAATCATCATTGGAGTTGTATAAGGATCTTCATCGACGATTTTGTAATACATTTGGAATAAATTTCCGTATTTACTTTTCACGATTTCTGCTCCTAATTTTGTTACCAAAGCGGCATCTTTATCATCTAAACCTTTTACGAAAGCTTCTTCAGTTCCGTAACGTTTGATAGCTGCAGCAAAATCTAAGTAAACAGCTTCTCCGGTTTTGTTAACACCAAAACCAGCATCACATCTTTCTTTTGCAGCACGAGACGCCACGTCACGAGGCACTAAGTTACCAAAAGCCGGATATCTTCTTTCTAAGAAATAATCTCTTTCCGCTTCAGATAAATCAGTTGCTTTTTTCTTTCCTTCACGAATTGCCTGAGCATCTTCAAGTTTTGCAGGAACCCAAATACGACCGTCATTACGTAACGATTCAGACATCAAAGTCAGTTTTGACTGGTGATCTCCAGAAACCGGAATACAAGTTGGGTGAATTTGTGTGTAACAAGGATTTGCGAAAAACGCTCCTTTTTTATGAATTTTCCAAGCTGCTGTTGCGTTACTTCCCATAGCATTTGTTGAAAGGAAAAATACGTTTCCGTATCCTCCAGATCCAACTACTACTGCGTGAGCAGAATGTCTTTCTATTTCTCCTGTAATTAAGTTACGAGCAATAATACCTCTCGCTTTTCCGTTCACGATAACAATGTCTAACATTTCGTGACGGTTGTACATTTTTACTTTTCCACGACCAATCTGACGGTTCATTGCAGAATAAGCTCCTAACAATAATTGTTGTCCGGTTTGTCCTTGTGCGTAAAAAGTACGAGAAACCAAAGTTCCTCCAAAAGAACGGTTATCAAGTAATCCACCATATTCACGAGCCAATGGCACCCCTTGAGCCACACACTGGTCAATAATATTAGTAGAAACTTCAGCCAAACGGTGAACGTTTGCCTCACGTGCACGGTAGTCACCCCCTTTTACAGTATCGTAAAACAATCTGTAAACCGAGTCACCGTCACCTTTATAATTTTTTGCTGCATTGATACCACCTTGTGCTGCAATAGAGTGCGCACGACGAGGTGAATCCTGAAAGCAGAATGCTTTTACGTTGTATCCCTGCTCAGCCAAAGTAGCCGCAGCTGAACCTCCAGCCAAACCTGTACCAACAATGATAATATCTAAATTACGTTTGTTTGCAGGGTTTACTAAATTAATATGATCTTTATAATCTGTCCATTTGTCCGATATTGGGCCGTGTGGAATTTTTGAATCTAATGCCATTATAATTTATATTAATTATTGAAATGATGAAATAATGCGATAATTACGAAAAGTGCCGGTACTACAACTGCAAAGCCGTAACCGATTTTACTTAAAAATCTAGAATATTTATTGTGCATCCCCATTGATTGAAGAGATGAACCGAATCCGTGCCAAAGGTGAAATCCTAAAAGCACAAATGAAATACAGTATAATCCTGTACGAATTGGGTCATGAAATTTATGAACTAATTCTCCATAATATCTTGTAGCATCTGGCGCAGCACCTGCAATATACTTATAATTAACCTCTGGAAACCAGAAATCATAAAAATGCAATCCTAAGAAAGCAAGGATAACCAAACCAGAAATAATCATATTTCTAGAACTCCATGAAGCGTTAGCCGCTCCGTTGTATTTTGCATAAGCAATTGGTCTTGCAGCAGTATTTTGAGCAGTCAAAACAAATCCCATAACGAAATGGAAAATTACTCCGATTGCCAAAACAGGTTGCATTACATATTGAATTAGCGGATTGTACCCCATAAAGTGAGATGCTTCGTTAAAAACATCTTTACTAATGATAGAAATGAAATTTAAGGAAACATGCAGCGCTAAAAACGTGATTAAGAATATTCCCGAAAGAGCCATAGCCACTTTCTTTAAGATGGAAGCATTCAACTGTGCAGATTGTGCCATAAGTGTTTAAGTAGTTTGTTTTAAAAAATTAGACAAAAATAACTCAAATAGAAAAGAACTACAACCATTTCGTTGTTATTTATAATGATTTTAAAGAGCTCACGTATACTTTTCATCAAATTATTTAAAAACAACAAAATAGGTTTTATTCTGAAGCACTTTTAACGAAAACCTGGTTTTTACATAATTACCAAATTGCTATTTTTTTTACGTTTTTGATTTATTTTCCTCAAAAGTCACTTTAAACTAAATTTTAATCCTGCAAAACCGCGCAATTTCAGAAGCATAATTTTACCTTTATCGGCTTCAAAAAAAAGCAGAATGAAAACAGGAATTGACGCTATATCTTTTGATGTAGCCAACATACATTTACCCATAAAAACTTTGGCTGTTGCCAGAAATATAGAACCCGAAAAATTAGAAAAAGGTCTCGGATTAATTAAAATGACTTTGCCCGATGTTCATCAGGATGCGGTTGTCTTTGGAGCAAACGCTTTAACTAAATTGATTCTTGAAAACGAAATAAACTTAAACGAAATCAACCGGATTTATGTTGGAACCGAAAGCGGAATCGACAGTTCTAAACCAATTAGTTCTTTCTTAATTAGTTTAATGGAACAAAAATTTGGCGAAGATTCTTTGGCAGAATGTGATGTTGTTGATTTTACTTTTGCCTGTATTGGCGGTGTCGACGCGCTACAAAACTGTATTGATTTTGTAAAACTGAACCCGACTAAAAAAGCAATTGTGGTTACGACAGATTTTGCCAAATACGATTTAAACTCTACCGGAGAATATACGCAAGGCGCCGGAGCTTTGGCTATGCTGGTAACTTCAAACCCAAGAATTATTGCTTTTGATGACAATTGGGCCACAAGTACAAAAGGTGTTTTCGATTTCTTTAAACCTTACAGAAGTCTTAGTAAAGAAGCTATTACACAAAACGAAAACAACGATCCGTGGTTTGATAATCTAGAAGCTGAAATCGAAATTCATAAAGACCAGCCCGTTTTTGATGGTCAGTATTCGAACCAATGTTATATGGATCGTACGAGAAATGCTTACTTTTCATTTAAGAAATTAAAAAATACAACCGAAACGTTATACAATTCCTGGAACAGTATTATCATGCATCTTCCCTACTCTTTTCAGGGACGCAGAATGTTATCTGAGATTTACGCTTTAGATCATGCTGATAAAATTATTGCAGAAAATATAGAACCGGCAGATTATCAAACCAAAATTAAAGAGGTTGGAAAATCTGATGAGTACCGAAAATTTGTAACCGAGAAATTACAGCCTGCAGAATTGGCTTCTTCCTTAATTGGAAACCTTTACACAGGTTCTATTTTTATGGGATTATTGTCGACTTTGGCTCATTATTATGACACCAAACAAGAAGTTACCGGAACTAAATTCGGATTCCTGGCTTACGGAAGCGGATCGAAATCGAAAGTTTTTGAAGGAACAATTCAACCCGAATGGCAATCGGCTTTAGCCAAAACCAAACTTTTTGAAAACTTAGAACAAAGCACAGAAATTGGTTTTGAAACTTATGAAAGCCTTCATAAAAAAGAACAAAAACAAAGCGTTCGAACGCCTAAAAACGAATGGGTTTTAGATCGAATCGAAAAAGAAATCCCTAATTTAATTGGGGCGAGATATTATAAGTGGGTTGAGTAATTAAAATTCCAATCCCGAAGCGTCGGGATAAAATTCCAAATTCCAATAATACAAAACCGAAGCAATTATGCCTCGGTTTTTTTATTACCCGATAGTTCTAACACAGTTTGTCATTCTGAGGAAACGAAGAATCACACTATAAATTCTGTAAAGTAACTAGCCAATCTTTGTCGAGCTTCTAGTGTGATTCTTCGTACCTCAGAATGACAAAAAAAGCAATAAGTGTCAAGAAAAGAAATCAATCCTTTTTATGTTGTTCCGTATAATTTTGATTTCCTTTTAAGGCTTCATCCTGCGTATGCATTCCGTTTGCCATTCCTAACATAAAGGCGGTCATTATTACAAGCATTTTTCTTTTTATCCAATGAAGTGGTCGCTCTAAACGTGTTTTGTTTTTGTGTTTATACATTTTGAAAATAATAAATGATTAGACATTATTTTATCAACTTATGTCTTAAATGACATAAAAATACTTAGAAAAGAAATCCTCTAAGCCGTGTATAAACTTGTTTTGAAATTACTTGAATTAATAGTTTCATTTACAAAAACCGATTGTTTTATAAATGAACTTAAGTTTTGAAAAAGAAGTGTTTGTAAATTTTGAACTAATCGAATTTGAAAACTAAAAACATCTTTATTATCGATATAATTTAAAACAATTGAAAATATTGTTTTGGATAAAGAGGATTGATTGAATTTGTACAAACGAAAAGCTCCAAAATTCAATTCTCTTCTTGTAATTAAATAAGAAGATTGATAATAATCTGCCGATTTTGATTGAAAATCTATCGTACAATCATTCGCAATCATGGCAAAAACCAGAAAGAGAGACAGAAGGTATTTTAGATGTTTATTCAAATCGTTTTAATTATTCTTAGACAAAACGAAAATACAAATTAAAACCAGAATTACAATTAACTCAAGGATTTCTAATTCTTAATATCTTTTGCATAAAGCAGCAAACCCAATCCCAAAACAAAAACCGTACAGCTTAAAAGCATAAAAATTCCGTTTTTTAAAACAAAAAACGAGAAACCTATTGCAGGAGCACTAAAAATAACCATTGAAGAAATTACCACATGCCTTTTAATAAAACTTCCGGCATGCATTGCCAAGCCAATAAAAAGCAATGATGGACCAATAATTACAAAAGGGTACAAAATCTCCGGTGTATTACTAATTTGAATACTTAATGCCGCTTTGGCAACATCATCGTCACCAAAACCAGACATAATAAAATCAATCGTACAAAGACCAATATGCGCAATAACTCCTAAAGTTGTAACAACTGAAGCTATAGAATTTAATCTGTTTTTAGGAAACACATTATTGAATGAGATTAATAAACAAGCTCCAATTAAATTAAACCAATGCGCAAAATCAATTGGTTTTTGAAAGTTGGGCAAAACTTTAGAAAAGAGTAAATAACTGATCAGAAAAAATAATAATCCGAGAAGGCAAAGTTGTTTTGTTGTCATAATTAATGTTTTTAATTGATGAGACAAAACTAATGCGAGAATCGCTCGTAAACTCTTATTTTACAGGCTTTGGTACAAAACCTATTGTTTTAGGTACGAAAATTATAATGTCAATAAAGTTTCTTTATAATTCTTAGAAACCGGAAGTTCGATTTGGGTTAAAACAACCGTATTTGGATTCCTCCAGGATTTAAAATGTATTGGATTTATCAAATGAGATCTATGAATTTGCATTAAAAAACCGAAATCTTTCTGAACTTTTCTGAGTGAAGTCCGAAGCAGTTTTGAGGTAAGTTTATTGTTTTCGATATAAAAAATCTCGACATAATTCTGAGCATTCGAAATGCAAACTAAATCGGCTTTGTTGATTTTTAAAACATCTAATTTGTTTTCCCCTCTAATTGTTAGAATATCATCTTTTACAGGAATCAATTTAATCAAATATCTTCTTGCGAGAATAATTACTGGCGTTAAGATCAAAGCAACTTTAATAAAAATGATCGAAAAGAATTCCCAAAAACCATATCCGCCTTTTAAAACAGGACTTTTATAAAAGGTATAAATTCCAATTAGATAAATTATAAAAAAGAAAACAATACTTCCGATCTCTAAACTGAGATTCCACTTTGAGATATTCTTGTAAATCCTATTTTGAATAACGGCAAGAACAGCGTAACATACAAATGCAATCGAACTAAAACCAATGCTCAATAAAATCCATGAACAAAAGTTTAAAGTTCCGTCGTCAAAAGGTTTTATGATAAAAGCAAAAGCAAATATCCATAACGCAATAAGTAAACCAACTATTAAATGATGTTTTATTTTCGGATTTAATTCTTTCATCTTTTCCTAAAGCAATTATTCGCGTACAATATTAAGCTTTAATTCAACTTGTTTTAGGTAAGTTCACCAGTTTCTCACTTATTTTCAAGACCAACAAAAAACACAAAAAGAAAGAAATTACAACGTATTTATCTTAAAAAAAGAAGAATATTACATGCTATTAAAAAAAACAAATTGAAAAACAATCATTCTTGTAAGTATTTATTTAGAAAATAATTTATATTTTTATCAAAGTCGTATCCGAAAAACTTATAGAGTAGGAAAATCCAAAAACAAATTAATTATGAAAAATTTTCAAGCATTAACAAAATCCGAAAAATTATCAAAAGAAGAATTGAAATCAATTAACGCTGGAGCTGTAATTTGCGTACCGTATCCGTTATGTAATGGCGATGAAGTATCTTATTACGGAAGAAATGTATGTGGTTGGTATTTATACAGAACAGCAACAAATAGTATCTGTATGGAATACAATCTATAATAACAACATAATCATCAATGTATTAAAACTGCTACCTACAAAATAGCAGTTTTTTTATGTTCAAACTTTTCATCACCAGAAAGCTTACTTATAAATCGTAAACTTATTATGTGTCAAACCAAAACCAAGATTTTCGTAAATGAGAACATTTTCTACTCGTTTACGATTTGTGGTTACTTCAATACTTTTCAGCTTATTTTGATCTGCAAATTGCATTATCTTTTCTATTAATTGTCTTCCAATGCCTTGACCGCGATAATTTTGATGAATAAAAAATTCCTGAATTTCGCCAACCAATCCGCAATGATGTAAAAGTTTTTGGGTGTGAAAACTAATAAAACCTAAACCTTCTTTTTCGTTTTCGGCAATCAGATAAACGTTGTTTGGGTTTGAAATGTTTTCATTGAATATTCCCTTAAAAACTTCGAAATCTAAAACTTGATTTTCTAGTTCGCAAATTGATTTATAAGCAAAATCCAGATCTTGTTTTTCGACTTTTCTGATTTCGATTTTTGAGTTCATAATCTATTTATAAATTACCATAAACCACAATATAATCAGCGTAGACTAATTTGTCGTTTAGCCAAGTTATTAAGTCCGTTATAAAAACCTGCACATTTTCATCTTCATTTTTTATTTGGCTTATTTTTTCGACAATTTCTCTGCAAGTTTTATTATCAAAAAAATTATGACCTGTAACATCAAAACTTTCCTGCTTTACAGTACCGGAAGCATCCCGCATAGCAAAAACAGATTCAAAGTCTTTCAAAATAATATCAAAATCGTCTGTTGGAATAAAAGCATCGTTTCGTTTGGAGGTTTTATAGAATTCTCCGGCTGAATTCTCGGGCCATAAAATAAATCCAATTTTAGAATCTGTTATTTTTCCTGTTGTAATTATGACTTGTTTTTGATTAATTTTTTCTACAGCCTTTATTATATCATAATCACAAATTTCATAATTATCTTTTGCTGTTTGATAATCACATTCCGTTTTGGTACAAATTGTTTGAATATTATTGCCATGAAATTCCTGTTCACATAATTCAATATCGCCATTATTCTTTTTAAGAAGCTGAAGAGCAATATTTAAAGGAATTGAAATTCTACTTCTTAATATTTTTATTTTTTCATTGTCCATTTTCAAATTATAGCTATTCATTCAATCCAAGACGTTCAAATTTAACCTTATCTTTTTGAACATATTCATACCTCATTTTGTGCATTTTATTTTTTATCGAAGCGCGTTACTTCGTTTTTTTTATTAGTTTTAACTAATACATTTGAGACAATTTTACACTTCTATTACCGATCTTTTTTAATTCTTCAAGATCTGCTAACCATTGAATTGCTATAAATTTTGAACAATTATTTTTCATATCATCTGACCAATCAATTAAAATCGCCGCGCCCTCTTCTTTAATTTCGGCTTTAACAAACTGAAACGTTTTTTCTGCTCCAACAGGACCTTCTCCTCTTAAATCAAAAACAATATTTTTTGTTCTTGTGAAAACAGCAGCTAACGAAAGCCTCTTTTTTTGACTGGTATCGAGATCTTTTACCTTGTCTTTTTTTATAAAAGTATCAATTTCAAAGATTCTTGAAATCATTATACTTTTTAGATCTGCATTTCTTTTTAAATATCCGAACACCGTAGTTGGCTTAAACATTCTTTTAAGCCTTGATTCTTTAAAAGCTTCCGCAAAAGTTAAAGACTTAAATATCTTTACATTTTCATGATTAGCTGTTCCGGTAAAAATAGCTGTTAATTGTGCTTTCATGTCATCAAAATGCCCTCCGCCCTGCAAATAAATAATGACTAATTCGCCTTTTCTTAATTCAAATGGCGGTATAAAATATTGATCCGTTTTTATTCCTTTGCTCTCGATTATCAATTCCTGCATTTTTAGATCTATTGGTTAAAAATCTTTGTTCACTACCATTACACAATTCTGGATTCAAGATCAAGAATAGTCAGAAAAATTGTATTTTTGCAATCGAGAAAACAATTTACAAAATGTATCTCACAAACACAACCTTGTTTTCTACCGAAACCGAAAATGTAAAAGAATTTTAAATATCTTTGAACTATGAGCACAGCAAAACCAAAACATATTGGCCGCAACATAAGCCGAATTAGAGAACTTAGAGATATGAAGCAAGAAGCACTTGCCATTGCAATTGGTACAAACCAGCAGTCTATCTCAATTATTGAAGGGAGCGAAAGCGTTGATGAGGAAAAACTTAAAACTATTGCCAAAGCTTTAGGAGTAACTCCTGAAATAATAAAGAATTTTTCTGAGGAAGCCGTTTTTAATATGATAGGAAATATATACAACGACAATTCTTCCTCTGCAATTAATTTAGGATGTACTTTTAATCCTTTTGACAAACTTCTTGAGGCTTTTGATAAGAATGAAAAACTTTATGAACGATTGGTTGAAGCTGAAAAAGAGAAAGTGGCTCTTTTAGAGAAGTTGTTGAGTGGGAAATAATTTTTGAGAAATATATATTTATAGAAAAAACCGAAGTTTTATGGCTTCGGTTTTTTTGTATTTACTTATTGTACAGGGAAGCATTTAAAACTCTTACTACATGTCTACAATATCTCACTAGGACGATAATTCTTCAAGAGATCATCAAGATTATCAGGTTGTAATGCCCAACGATAAGCAACATGAACTTCCCAGTCATATCCAAAATCGACTGACTTTGACGAAAGATAATTATTTTCCTCAAAATATTTCCTTTGAATTGTTCCGTCTTCTAATACTTTTCTTGCAGTTAAAAAATTTATCTTATATAAGAATTGGATTATCTCTTGTGAACTAGCGGTACGACCATTAGCAAATTTAAAACTCCCCGACTGATTAATATTATTAATCTTAGTCTTCAATTCAGCAGTTGTATAGATAAAACTATCTGCTGTGCGAGCCGCCTGTTTATTGGGCTTCATTCCAAAAATCAATCTTTTTATATCTGTTAATTCAGATTTAAACTCTACTACAGTGTCACTAATAACACCTAAACTAAATTCTTCAAAAACAGCCTGAAAGTGTTTTGAAGTTATAATATTTGATTCATCTTCACTAGCCTTTCTAGCGGCTAGGGTACATAATTTTACAAGATCACGAGGACGTTTTCTAATCAAAGTCAACAACATTTGATGTATTGGAACTTTATTCCACAAACCATTTCCTTCAAATTCAGTAACCATAATAGATTTCAACTCTTGTGATAACATTTTCTGCTGAGTATTCATCAAAACTTTTTCATCAAAACTTTTACCTAAAAATGTTTGAACTCTCATGATCAACATTACAAAAATTTCATGTAGACTGTATGCCTGCCAAATTACATTCCCTGAAAATTTGTCAGCAGATTCATCTTCAAGTCTAACAGCAGCATAAACATCTGATCTTAAAGAAACTTTAAATGACAAACCAGGATTTTGATACGCGAGATCTCGAATAGCATTAAGCAAAGCAGAAATCATTATAATACCTTCTTTTTTGTTTTGCCATCCTCGATCTAAATCATCTAAATAAACAACGATTTTTTTTGAGTTAATAAACTGTTCCATCAAAGCAATTTTGGCAGGCAATGCATCAACCTTATCCCTAAAAAAAGGCTTTGCAGTATCACCAATAATTGTAAAAACTTTCATACCTGTTTTTATAATCTTGCTTTTATAAGAATCATCTTCAACGCCAAAAGCTCTCAAAACTTTTTCTGCAATTATTGAAGTTAACCCATATTTCCACTTATTGATACTTAGTAAGATATTATCATGTTTTTCACCTATATCCGCAATGTCATCAGGTTTAATAAGTATTGCCAAGTTTCCTGATTTCCTTTGCTCTTCCATTGCTACGCGAAATAGAGCCGATTTCCCAACACCTTTATGTCCAACTAACAATCTTAAAGGCAAGTCTGCTAAAACTTGCTTATAAGCTTTGTTCTTAAAATAAAATGCTTTAAGCCTTTCAACGGGTTCTCCTTCTGCATCTTCATAACCAAAAAGATCCCTTATAACTTCTTCAGTGAATTCAATTTTTTCAATTGGCTCCATATTTAATCAAATCAATTAATTATTACTTCAGCAATATAGTAAAAATACTCCCAATTTTAAAATTTCAAAATTTCAATCAAATAACGGACAAGCAGGTTCTCAAAAAACTAAAAGCACTTATCAAAAAAATTTACATAATGTCAAAGCGTTAGGGATAGAGGCGGTATCCTTTTATGCAGCGGAGCGGAATAAAAGATATAGCCGATCCCGAAGCCTCGGGACGACCCGGAGGGACACGCCCAAATAATTAATTCCAGAAAGCACTTGTTTAAAATTAAAACAACTTATTAATTGACAGTTTTCACCAAGTGTTTAGGTTGTTTCGTGATCTGTTTAGGTCAAATCGTGAAGTTTTTAGGTTAGCAACCTAAACGTTTGCCCTCTTGGGGGTAAAATTTTAGGTTCTAGACCTAAAGTTTTAGGTTGCTAAGCTAAAACTTTACCCCTCGAGCGGTAAAGTTTTAGGTCGTTAGGCTAAACACATCACGATTTGACCTAAACAGATCACGACAGCACCTAAAACGGTCAAGAAAAGTATTGTGTGGCAATTGATGCGGAGATTTTGGTTAACTCACAATCTTGTCATTCTGAGGAACGAAGAATCACACTCGTAACTCGACAAAGATTGGCGATTCGCTTTACGGAATTTCTAGTGTGATTCTTCGTTCCTCAGAATGACAAGATTGCGGAAAAAGATTGGCGATTTTGTTTGTAGCGCTACTTGTGCGATCCTTCCTCCGTCAGGATGACAAGATTACTTTTAGTCTCATTTTTGTCATCCTGACGGAGGAAGGATCACACTAGAAATTCCGTAAAG
>LMAJ01000016.1 GCA_001507425.1 Flavobacteriaceae bacterium CRH | reverse complement strand
CCAACAACTACAGACAATACACAGGATTTCTGTTTGGTAAATGCTTCAACGGTTGCAAATATCCAGGTAAACGAAGCCAATGTAGTTTGGTATAGTGTTGCAACAGGCGGAACAGCAATCGCACCAACAACTTTACTAGTAAGTGGAGTTTATTACGGAGCCATTGTAGATCCTGTAACAAATTGTGAAAGCGCTACAAGATTACAAGTAACTATTAGTGTAACTAATCCAGGCACGCCAACAACTACAGATAATACACAAGATTTTTGTATTACCAATTCGCCAACCGTTGCCAATATTCAGGTAAACGAAGCCAATGTAGTTTGGTATAGTACAGCGACAGGAGGAACAGCAATTCCATCAACAACAGCTTTGGCAAACGGAGTTTATTACGGAGCTATTGCAGATCCTGTAACAGGTTGTGAAAGTGTAACAAGATTAGTAGTAACAGTAACGATCAATAATCCTACTGCAACACCAACAACTACAGATAACACTCAGGATTTTTGTTCAATAAATGCACCAACAGTTGCTAGTATTCAGGTAAATGAGGCTAATGTAGTTTGGTACAGCACTCCAACAGGAGGAACAGCAATTCCTGCAACAACAGCTTTAGTTACAGGTACATATTATGGAGCTATTTCAAGCATTATAGGATGTGAAAATGCTTTAAGATTAGCGGTAACAGTAAATGTAAATACACCAGGCACAGTTACAACAACAAGCACAACACAAACATTCTGTTTATCAAAAGCACCAACTATTGCTGATATTCAGGTAAATGAACCAAATGTAGTTTGGTATAGTACTGCGACAGGAGGAACTCCATTAGCAGCAAATGCGTTACTCGCAGCTACAACTTATTATGCCACAGCACTTAGTAATACAACAAATGGTTGTGGAAACGCTACACGTTTAGCAATAACAGTTGGTTTTGAAAACGATGCATTATATCAAATTACTCCAAGTGATAATACACCATGCGTTTTCCAGGGAATTACTTATTCAGTTGCAAACGGAAAATCAGATTATGTTTGGTCTGTTAGCACAACGGGAACGATCACTTCTGGAGGAGGTAATGCCGACGGAACAGTTACAGTTTCCTGGGGAGATGTTGGTGCCGGAACAGTATCGGTAACGTACATCAATACATGTGATGAAACGACTACAAAAACATTAAATGTTACAGTAGCTACATGTTCAGATCTTACGATAACGAATACAGTTAGTAATCCAACTCCAAACTTTGGTGAAGAAATCACCTTTACAATAACAGTAAATAACGTTGGAGAAGGAATAATTAATAACGTAATTGTTAGTGATTTAATTCCAAGTGGATACGAACTAGTATCAACTTCTACATCAAGCGGAGTGTATGATCCTTTAATAGGTCTTTGGAGAATTCCAACCCTAAATGCAGGAGAAAGCGAAACACTTCAAATCAGAGTTATTGTAATGCCAAGCGGTGATTATACAAACGTAGCAACGATAGAAATTTCAACTCCTTTAGATGTTGATCCAACAAATAATACAGCTACGGCTTTAGTAGAACCAATTTGTTTAACCGTTTATAACGAGTTTACTCCAAATAGCGACGGTGCAAATGATCTTTTCAGAATTGACTGTATCGAATCATATCCAAACAATGAACTTAAAGTTTACAACAGATATGGAGCTTTAGTATACAGCAAAAAGAAATACGAAAATGATTGGGACGGAACAGCCAATGTATCAGGCGTTATAAATAGAGGAGATATGTTGCCAACGGGTACTTATTTTTATGTGATAGACCTTGGAGATGGAGCGGTTAAAAAAGGATGGTTATCTATAATGAGATAAGCACCATTATTAATCATCTAATTAATTAAACTAAATAAGTATCGTTATGAAACTATATATAAAATCATTAGAAACATATTTAATCTTAATATGTTCTATCATCACATTTAGTGCGAGTGCACAACAAGATCCCGAGTATACACAATATATGTATAATACTATGGCGGTAAATCCGGCTTATGCCGGGTCTACCGGTAGTTTAGAAGCAGCACTTTTATATCGTTCACAATGGATTGGTATTGATGGTGCTCCGGAAACACAATCGTTTTCTATTCACGGACCACTTTTAAATGAAAATATCGGCTTGGGATTAAGTGTTGTTAACGACAAAATTGGTCCATCAAATGAACTTTATCTTGACGGAAATTTTGCCTATTCAATACCTCTTGGATACGAAAAAAGATTAGCATTTGGACTTAAAGCCGGTCTTCGTATGTTAAATGTCGACTGGTCTAAAGGAAAATATTATAACAACAATGATGTTTTATTAAACCAAAACATCGATAACCAAATGAAATTAGCCGTTGGAGCAGGTATATATTATTATACAGATAAGTGGTATTTAGGAGTTGCAATTCCTAGTTTTATAGAAAATAGCTATTATGATGATGTACAGGAATCAATAGATTATGATCGTTTACATTATTATTTCATGGGAGGATATGTTTTTGATTTGAATCCGAACCTAAAATTCAAACCGGCATTTTTAGTAAAAGCAGTAAGCGGGGCTCCGCTTACTGCTGATGTATCGGCGAATTTTATGATTGCAGAAAAATTTGTAATAGGTGGATCTTACAGAACAGATGATTCGGTAAGTATCCTGGCAGGTTTTCAAATCTCAAGAAGTTTTTACATCGGATATGCTTTTGATTATACCGTGAGCGACTTAAATAAATACAACGACGGCTCACACGAAATCATCTTACGTTATCAGTTTAATAAAGGTGAAAGCAAAATTAAATCTCCTCGATTCTTCTAAAAAACAATCCTATGAAAAAAATATATATACTTAGTTTTTTATTGAGCATTACGATTTGTTTTGCTCAAAAAACTAATCTAAAAAAAGCTGATGCGCTGTTCAAAAATTATTCTTATGCCGATGCTTCAAAAGCATATGAAGAAATTTTGCAGAACATCAAAAGTCCTTCGGCACAAACGTTAAAGAACGCCGCTGACTCGTATTATTTTATTTCCGATTCAAGAAATGCATTAAAATGGTACAGAAAATTATACGAAGTGCAAGGAAATAATTTAACCGATATTTACTATTTGCGTTATATTCAATCAATGAAAGCCGTAATGGATTACGATGAAGCGAATCGAATAACCAAAGAATATCTGGATAAAAAAGGCGATAAAAATGAAATTAACCGATATCTAATTCAAAAATTCCAATTGGATAGCCTCGCTAAATCAAAATCCCTTTATCAAACAAAAAACCTTGCTATAAATAGTACTAAATCTGATTTTGGAACTACTTATTTTCAGGACAAAGTTGTTTTTACCTCCGCAAGAGATACAACAAAATTCAGCGAAAAGCTGTATACCTGGAACAATCAGCCATTTCTAAATTTATATGTTGCAGAAAGAAATCCGGCCGATGCCAGTTTGTTCAACGAAACGGTATTTTTACCAAACGTAATGTCAAAATATCATGAAGCAACAGCCACTTTTGATTCCAGCGGAAAAACAATTTATTATACCACTAATATTGTCAAAAAGAATAAATTGGTTGTAGACGAAACAAAAACCAATAATTTTCAAATTGTAAAAGGAACTTTAGATGGAAATAAACTGGAAAACCCACAAAAAGTATTTTTTGACAGCGATGAATATTCAGTAGGACATCCTTCCTTAAGCGAAGACGGAAAATGGCTTTTCTTTGCATCAGATATGCCAGGCGGTATTGGCGAAAGTGATTTATATGTAGTAAAAATTGCCGCAGACGGGACAATGAGTTCTCCTCAAAATCTGGGACCAAAAATCAATACTATTGGTAACGATGTTTTTCCATATTTCAGTAAAGGAATGCTTTATTTTTCTTCAGATGGACATTACGGTTTAGGGGATCTGGATATATACGAAAGTAAATTTTTATCTGACGGAAGTTTCTCAGACCCAAAAAATTTGGGATCACCTATAAACAGCAACAAAGATGACTTTGCTTATATAATCGATAAAACCGGTCATGCAGGTTATATATCTTCAAACAGAGAAGGAGGAAAAGGCGATGATGATATCTATTCATTTACAAAAGGAGACCCTGTTTGTAACCAGACAATCTCGGGAATGGCATTGGATAGAAAAACAAAAAAACCGCTTACTGATGTGACAATTATGGGATATAACTCTTTCAGTGATATTCTTGGCGAAACAAAAACCAATTATGAGGGTAAATATGCATTAGTAGTTCCGTGTGGAAAAACAGTTAAGATGATTGCAGCAAAACCAAATTACAGCAGCGATGAAAAAACGGTAGAAACCACAAAGGAAAACGAAGGTGAAATTCCGAATATCAATTTTGAACTAAGCAATTACGATGATTTAGTGGTAAAGAAAAAAGGGGTAGAAAAAGTAGATGTTAACCCTATTTATTTTGATTATGATAAATCGGCTATTACACCTTTGGCAATAGAAGAATTGACAAAAGTAGTTTTCATCATGCAAAAATTCCCTAATATCAAAATCAAAATTGAATCGCACACAGATTCACGCGGTAAAGATGCCTACAACCTGAAACTTTCAGATAGCAGAGCCAAATCAACACGTGATTATATCATTTCACAAAATATTGATGCTTCCAGAATAGAAAGCGCCATTGGTTATGGTGAAAGCCGATTAATTAATAAATGCAAAAATGGGGTAAAATGTACAGAAGAAGAATATTTGTTAAACAGACGTTCTGATTTTATAATAATTCAAAAATAAACATGACTAAATTTTAATTACAGCACTGTAGTCCCAAACATGAATGTTAAAACCATTTGGAAGTTGGTTTTTGTTTAATTCTTTTTAAGAATATGGACAAGAAGAAAGTCAAGTTGCATCTTTTTGCAACTTGATTTTTGATTTTCTAAAACTTTGTAATTTATGTGCTTTTCAATAAAAATAATCCTAATTTTGATGAACAGTTATTCTAAATTACAATCCGCACTATTTTAATATTTTATGAGCATTCAAGAAACAATTCAGGCCTTACGCGAAGAACTTAATCAGCACAATTACAATTATTACGTACTTGATAATGCCACAATTTCAGACTATGATTTTGATGTTAAACTAAAAGAGCTTCAGGATTTAGAAAACAAACACCCTGAATTTTTTGATGAAAATTCTCCAACACAAAGAGTAGGAGGAGCGGTAACCAAAAATTTTAAAACTATTGCGCATCAATATCGCATGTATTCGCTGGATAATTCATACTCAAAAGAAGATTTAGTTGATTGGGAAGCGCGCGTTCAAAGAGTATTAGGAAATGTTAATTTGCAATATACCTGCGAATTAAAATATGACGGAGCTTCAATAAGTATTACATATGAAAACGGAAAATTAGTTCAGGCTTTAACCCGTGGAGATGGTTTTCAAGGTGATGAGGTTACAAATAACATCAAAACCATTAAATCAGTTCCGTTACAATTAAAAGGAAATTATCCTGATAAATTTGACATTAGGGGCGAAATCATTTTGCCATATAAAGGTTTCGAAAAAATGAACCAGGAATTAATTGAAATAGGAGAAACACCCTATTCAAATCCAAGAAATACAGCATCAGGAAGTTTAAAATTACAAGACAGTGCTGAGGTTGCCAAACGTCCGTTAGAATGTTTATTGTATTTTGTAACAGGAAATAATTTGCCATTTTCTTCACAGTTTGAAGGATTAGAATCTGCCAAAAAATGGGGTTTTAAAGTGCCAAACGAAGCAAAATTGGTGAATAATTTACAGGAAGTTTTTGACTTTATAGATTATTGGGATGTGCATCGCCATACATTACCTTATGAAACAGATGGAGTTGTTATAAAAGTAAACAGCATTCAGCATCAGGAAGAATTAGGTTACACAGCAAAATCGCCACGTTGGGCAATAGCATATAAATTTAAATCAGAACAAGTTTCGACCAAATTAAATTCGATAACATATCAGGTTGGACGCACCGGAGCCATCACGCCAGTGGCCAATTTAGCACCTGTACAATTAGCGGGAACAATTGTAAAAAGAGCTTCTTTGCACAATGCCGATCAGATTGCAAAATTAGATATCAGAATAAATGACACCGTTTTTGTTGAAAAAGGAGGCGAAATTATTCCTAAAATTATTGCTGTAGATTTAGAGAAACGACCTGAAAATTCAGAAGTAACAGAATATATTACACATTGTCCCGAATGCCAGACAGAATTAGTTAGAAATGCAGGCGAAGCAAATCATTATTGCCCTAATTTTTACGGATGTCCTCCGCAAATTATAGGTAGAATCCAGCATTATATTTCTAGAAAAGCGATGGATATTGAAGGTCTGGGCGGCGAAACCGTTGCTTTGCTTTTCAATAATAATTTAGTTCATAATTATGCAGATCTTTATGAATTAAAAGTTGATGATATTTTGCATTTGGAAAGAATGGCAAAAAAATCAGCAGAAAATTTAGTGAATGGCGTAGAGAAATCAAAAGAAATTCCGTTTCAAAGCGTTTTGTTTGCACTCGGAATTCGTTTTGTTGGAGAAACCGTCGCCAAAAAACTAGCCAAACATTACAAGAATATCGATGCACTAAGCAAAGCTTCATTGATGGATTTAATTTTGGTTGATGAAATAGGCGAAAGAATAGCAAAAAGTGTAATTGAATTTTTTGAAAACGAAGAAAACAAAATCATAATAGAGCGCCTAAAAAGTTATGGCGTTCAATTTGAAATGGTCGAAAACATAAATCCAAATGCTACCGAAAAGTTTATCGGAAAAACATTTGTGGTTTCAGGAGTTTTTGCTCAATTTTCAAGAGATGAGTTGAAGAAAGCCATTGAAGATAACGGAGGAAAAGTAGGAAGCTCAATTTCTACAAAGACAGATTTTGTCGTTGCCGGAGACAACATGGGACCAGCTAAATTAGAAAAAGCCAGTAAACTAAACATCCCAATATTGTCTGAAGAAGATTTTATAACCAAACTGAATGAAAGCGAATAAACCGTCGTTAATTCTGTATTTTTTAGCATTACTGTTTACCATCATTTTTGATTGTATGCAGCAGGATTTTTTGGCCGTTTATGCTAAAACGATTGTACTGCCCGCCATTTTTTTCTATTACTTAGTGAGCAACAATTACAAAATAGGAAAAACCGAAGCTTTGGTCTTTATATTTTGTTTTACAGGTCAGGTTTTCGAATTAATGGATATAGAAATTTCTGAAATTGGCGGGGTTTTAAGTTTCTTAATTGTCTACATTTTACTATTAAGAATCATAATTGCAGGTCACGAAAAAATAAAATTCAGAAAAAAGAATATTCTGCCTATTTCAATCGTAGTCATTTTTATAGTCTACTTGTTGATTTCCGTTTTGAGTCTGCAATCAGACAATATGAAAAAGTTTAATTGGATTTACACTTTTTACGGAATTATACTGAGTATTTTAAGTTATTATGCCTTTGTAAGTTACATTACAAAAGGCACCTATGTGTCTTTTATAATGAGTTTAATGGCAATTAGTTATATATTTTCAGATATATTCTACATTTTTACTGAATACTTCTCCTACTCAATTGTATTAGTTTTAATTCGGGATGTAACCCAAATTATAGCCTACTATTTTATGGTCGTTTACTTTCTCGAAAAAACAAAATCGCATAAAAAAATATTATACGATAATTGATTTTCCTTCATTAGTATGCGCTTTATTCTTGTCAAAATAAAAATCTATTCTGCCTAAATTAATTCCGTAACATCCAACTTGGTTTACTAGTACTTTTTCTCCCGCTTTGTTTGTTACAATAGTTGGTTTATCTAAAAAAGTATGCGTATGTCCGCCAATAATCAAATCGATATCCTGAGTCAATTCAGCTAATTTTAAATCACAAATTTTAGAATCTTCATTGTTGTATTTATAACCCAAATGCGAAAGACAAATAACCAAATCACATTTCTCTTCCTTTTTTAATAATTGCGTCATGTCCTGAGCAATTTCAACAGGATTATTATAAACCGTTTCCTTGTACATTTTTTTGTCTACCAAGCCATCAAGCTCAATTCCCAAACCAAAAACACCAACCTTAATTCCGTTTTTATTAAAAATTTTATACGGTTTCACTAGGCCGTTCATTATGGTATTTTTAAAGTCGTAATTAGAATTTATAAATTCAAAAGTAGCGTGAGGCATTTGAGCATATAAACCATCAAGACCATTATCAAAATCATGATTTCCAATAGTTGATGCATCATATTTCATCATGCTCATCAACTTAAATTCAAGTTCACCTCCATAATAATTAAAGTACGGAGTACCCTGAAAAATATCTCCCGCATCTAGCAAAAGCACATTCGGGTTTTCTTTACGAATAGTTTCAATAAGCGCTGCACGACGCGATACTCCGCCTTTATTCGCATTACGAGGGTCATCAGCCGGAAAAGGGTCAATGTGGCTGTGAACATCATTCGTATGTAAAATAGTTAAGTGTTTAATATCGTTAGATTCAAAACTGGTCAATGACAAACCTAAACTTAATAAAGCAGTACTTGCAGCAGTTTTTTCGATAAATTCTCTTCTTTTCATTTTGTATATTTTTTGCCGAAACAATAATGTATTTTATAATTGACCTTTTTTTTGCCACAAATTACATGGATTCACATGAATAAGTATAATAAGTATTTCTTTTATCACACATAGATTTAGTGTAAATTCGTGGCAAACCTTTTCTGAGTTTTTTATTCTTCAGTTATGCGAATATCTTTAGCAACCGGAATGGTATCGACTTCTTTAAAATAATCAATCAATACATTTCTAAGCTTGTAGTTCAAATCAAACTTTTGAGTATTTTTTGCAAAAAAATTCATGCTGTCTCCGCCATTTGCCAAATAATCATTAGTAGCCACATAATAGGTTTTACTAACATCAAAAGGTTTTCCCTGAATCAGGATATTTTTTGCAGTTTTATCTTTTGCAATAGTAAAAGTCATTCCGGATAACGGATGCGGTTTTTTCTCTTTAATAATATAAGAGATCATTTCCTGAATTTGTGCTCCTTTTAAAGCCAGGACAACCAAATTATTTTCAAAAGGCATAATTTCAAATGCACTTCTGGTAGTTACATTTCCTTTAGGTAAAATAGCACGGATACCACCGTGATTTAAAAAACACAAATCGATCGCCTTTTTTTCACGAGTCTTAAAAACAAGATTTCCTCTTTCTAAACACACATCAGCTAATAAATTTCCAATACTGGTTTGCCAAATTCCCGTACTTTTGTCTAAAGTTTCAGGGCAATAAGCTAAAACGCTATCTAAATCTTTATTGATATGCTCTCGATAAGGAGCGATAAATTTTTCAATTTCAGGAGTTTCCTGAGCTTTTTCTGTTACCGGAAGTTGCTTTCCTTCTACCTTTGTAAGGTTATAATTTTTGGGACTGCAGGAAACTATAAAAAAAAGTGTTAAGAATATAACAAAAAGTTTTAAAACCCCGTTATACTTTTTTAGTTTTACCATTTTAAATGCGACTTAAATAATTAATTTTGTAATTGGTAAAAGTACTATGTTTTTAAATTATATAAAGGAATTTTTTGTAAAAAAATCATTAAAAAATAACTTACATAATGTAAAAAACGAAGTTTTTACCAGCCATATACAAACAGTTGGCTTGTTGGTAGATGAGAGTAAATTTAGGCATTCAAATGAGTTAATCAATGAATTGTCTTTGCAGGGAATTGCTCCGGAGAACATAAAAATTGTTGTGTACAGAAGTAAATTCAAGAAGAAAAAAACGTACTCAAGGCCTACTTTTGGTAAAAAACACATCAATTGGAAAGGTGGGATTATTGTAGATTTTTTAACTGAATTTACCGAGACAGAATTTGACCTTTTGATTAGTTACTACGAAATTGAGAATTCAATTTTAATGATGCTGACTAGTAAATCAAAAGCGAAGTTTAAAATTGGGTTTGCAGCTGTCGACAAAAAATTAAATCGATGGATGATAGATACCGATATAGAAAATTACAAACTTTTCATTTCTGAATTGTTTAAGTATTTAAAAAGTTTAAAATAAAATATAAATTATAATATGCAATCATTAATAGGAACAGGCGTTGCACTTGTAACACCATTTAAAAAAGATTTTTCAATTGATATTGAAGCATTACAGCGAATCGTAAATTTTTCTGTTGATGGAGGAGTTGAATATCTTGTGGTTATGGGTACAACAGCTGAAAATGCAACCCTGACACAAGCCGAAAAAGAATTGGTTATTAAAACAGTAATCGATACCAATAAAGGAAGATTGCCTTTAGTACTTGGTGTTGGAGGCAATAACACAATGCAGGTTGTTGAGGAATTAAAAACAAGAGATTTTTCAGCTTTTGAAGCCATTCTTTCTGTTTCGCCTTATTATAATAAACCAACACAAGAAGGAATATACCAACATTTTAAGGCAGTTGCCGAAGCTTCTCCAATTCCGGTAATTTTATACAATGTTCCGGGAAGAACTTCAAGCAATATGCTGCCATCGACAGTTATTCGTCTGGCCAGAGATTTTGATAATGTTGTAGCTATAAAAGAAGCAGCAGGGGATGTTGTACAAGCAATGCAACTGATTAAAAATGCGCCAAAAGATTTTCTTGTAATTTCAGGAGATGATATGATTGCATTGCCAATTGTTTTGGCCGGCGGAGCAGGAGTAATTTCAGTAATCGGACAAGGTTTTCCGAAGGAATTTTCAGAAATGATTCGTTTAGGTTTGAATAAAAAAGTAACCGAAGCATTTAAAACCCAATACTTTTTATCAGATTGTATTGACATGATTTTCGAGCAGGGAAACCCTGCCGGAATCAAACAAGTTTTTCAAGCCCTTGGTATTGCTGACAATACAGTACGTTTGCCATTGGTTTCTGTTGACGATTCATTAGCTAAAAGGCTTAACGAATTTGTTAAAAGCAGTATAAGAGTAGAGCAGGATTAAGGGTATTTTAATATACCAAAAAATATTTTGTAGTAGCTAAATTAATAACTAAATTTGCCACCGGAACTTCGGTGTGATTTTGCTTTGGCATAATTGTCTAAGAAATCATAATAAAAGTAAGAAAATGAAAAAAATAGTATCTCTATTAATTGTTGTTGTCCTTTTTTGTTCTTGTAGTGATTACCAAAAAGCATTAAAAAATGAAGATGTTGCGGCAAAATTTGAAATTGCAACAAAAATGTACGAAGCAGGTAAATATAATAAAGCCATTCGTCTTTTTGAACAATTAGCACCAACTTACAGAGGTAAACCTCAGGCTGAAAAATTGTTTTATATGTTTTCTCAGTCTTATTATAAAACAAAACAATATTATTTAGCAGGTTATCAGTTTGAAAGTTTTGTTTCAGGATATCCACGAAGCGAGAAAGTTCAGGAAGCAGCGTTTTTAGGAGCATTTAGTTATTCAAAATTATCTCCTGTTTACAGCTTAGATCAAACCGATACCGTAAAAGCTTTAGAGAAATTACAAGCTTTTATCGATAGTTATCCAAATTCAGAATACATTGTTCAGGCAAATGCAGCTGTACAGGTTTTAAATGGGAAATTAGAGAAAAAAGCATTTGAAAATGCAAAAGGATACAATACAATATCAGATTATAAATCAGCATTAATTGCTTTTGATAATTTTATTGCAGATTTTCCCGGAACACCTTTTAAAGAAGATGCATTGTTCTACAAATATGATTCTGCATACAAATTGGCAATAAACAGCGTTCCTTCAAAAATGCACGATCGTTTAAATGTTGCCAAAGTAGCGTACAATAACTTATTAAAGTTTAAAAGCGATACAAAATATAAAAAAGAAGCAGACGAAATGAATGCTAAAGTTGAAACAGATTTACAAAAATTTACTAAATAAATAAAGTCATGGATTTAAAAAAGACGAATGCTCCTGTTAATACAATAACTTATAATAAAACAGTTATTGAAGAACCAACAGGAAATGTGTATGAGGCAATTACCATTATGGCTAAAAGAGCAAATCAAATTAATTCTGAAATTAAAAAAGAATTAACTGAGAAATTAGAAGAGTTTGCTACTTATAATGACAGTCTGGAAGAAGTTTTTGAAAATAAAGAACAAATTGAAGTTTCTAAATTTTACGAAAAATTACCTAAACCACACGCTTTAGCCGTTCAGGAATGGTTAGATGGTAAAACATACCACAGAGGTTCAAACAAATAATAAATAATTATAGTATAAATGTCAGTTTTAAACGGGAAGAAAATTTTACTGGGAGTTTCTGGTGGAATTGCAGCCTATAAAACAGCCTCATTAGTACGACTTTTTATAAAAGCAGGTGCACATGTCCAAGTGATAATGACACCTGCTTCTAAGGATTTTGTAACTCCATTAACGTTATCTACGTTATCAAAAAATCCTGTACATTCCAGTTTCTTTAATCAGGACGATGAAGATGCGGTTTGGAACAATCATGTTGAATTGGCACTTTGGGCTGATATAATGTTAATTGCTCCTGCAACGGCTAATACATTGTCTAAGATGACAACAGGAAATTGTGATAATCTTTTAATAGCTACTTATTTATCGGCTAAATGTCCTGTTTACTTTGCTCCGGCAATGGATTTGGATATGTATAAACACCCTTCTACAATATCAAGTTTTAATGCTTTAAAACAGTTTGGCAATGTAATGATTCCTGCTGAAAGCGGCGAATTAGCCAGTGGTTTATCTGGGGAAGGCCGAATGGCAGAACCGGAAAATATCATTGCTTTTCTTGAAGCCGATTTAGAAAGTAAACTACCATTAAAAGGAAAAAAAATACTAATAACCGCTGGTCCTACATACGAAGCAATAGATCCTGTACGTTTTATAGGAAACCATTCTTCCGGAAAAATGGGGTTTGATATTGCAAATGCTGCAGCAAATTTAGGAGCAAGTGTTATTTTGGTTTCAGGTCCAACGCATTATAAAGCAAAAAACGCTTTAATTAAAGTTATAGATGTAATTTCTGCACAAGATATGTACGATGCCTGTCATTTGTATTTTAATGATGTTGATGTTGCAATTGCAGCCGCAGCAGTAGCAGATTACAAACCAAAAGTTGTAGCTTTACAAAAGATTAAGAAAGCTGCAGATGACTTTTCGATCGAGCTTGAAAAGACAAAAGACATTTTAGCTTCATTAGGAACAATTAAAGGAAATCAATTTTTAATAGGATTTGCTTTAGAAACTGAAAATGAAATTGAAAATGCTAAGTTGAAAATTCAGAAAAAAAACTTAGATTTGATAGTTCTTAATTCCTTGCAGGATGAAGGTGCCGGTTTTAAAAAAGAAACCAATAAAGTTACATTTATTGATAAAGATTTTAAAATTGAACCAATGGAATTAAAAGCAAAAGAATCTGTTGCTGTTGATATTTTAAACAAAGTGATTTCTCATTTTTCATAAACAGCAATAGTTTTAAATCAAAAGTGAAATAAAAAACAGCTAAATCGTATTTCGATACAGCAAATAGAATCTGTTATGAATAATAAAATAGTTACTCTTTTAGTATTTTTAATTTTTGGCTTTACACAAGCACAACAGCTAAATTGTATCGTAACTATAAATACGGATAGACTTCCAAATCCTAATCAGCAGGTATTTAAAACACTTCAGACTTCATTGTCCGAATTTGTAAATAAAACAGACTGGACAGGATCAGTTTTAAAACAAAACGAACGTATCAATTGTTCGATGTATATCACATTGTCTTCTAATAGTTCAGATCAGTTTACCGGAACAATTCAGGTTCAGTCTTCAAGATTAATATATAATTCGACATATTCATCTCCGGTTTTTAATTTTAATGATAAAGACTTCAATTTTAGTTATACAGAATACCAGCCTTTATTGTTTAATCCCACTACTTTTGAGTCAAATTTAGTATCTGTAGTTTCTTTTTACAGTTATTTGATTTTAGGAATTGATGCAGATACATTTCAAATGGGCGCGGGAAGCCCTTATTTTGAAACAGCTCAAAATATTGCCAATGTTGCTCAACAAGGAGGCTCCAGAGGATGGACTCAGTCTGACGGAGTTCAAAACCGTTATTTTTTAATAAATGATATGGTTTCACCTACTTATAGCGATTTACGTCAAACCATGTTTTTATATCATACCGGTTTAGATGGAATGAGCAATGATCTAAAAGTATCAAAAGAAAAAATTAAATCTGCGGTGTTACTTTTGGCCAAACTATATTCAGTTAAACCTAATGCTTTTTTAACCCGCGTATTTTTTGATGCAAAATCAGATGAAATCGTTTCTGTTTTTTCAGGCGGGCCAAGTATTCCGGTTACAGATCTAACCGATGTTTTAAACAGAGTTTCACCATTGAATTCTACCAAATGGTCTCAAATTAGATTTTAATTGATTTTTTCAATTTTTAGTTTCTTCATTAATTTTATATTTACATATTTATTCTATGATTACTTCACTGTCGATTAAAAACTATGCTCTGATAGAAAAATTATCAATAGATTTTTCAAGAGGTTTTTCTATAATTACGGGTGAAACAGGTGCTGGTAAATCTATTATATTAGGCGCTTTAGGATTGGTCTTAGGGAAAAGAGCTGATTTAACTTCATTAAAAAATAAAGAAGAAAAATGTGTAATCGAAGCGCATTTTGAAATTTCTAAATATAATCTAAAAGAATTTTTTGAAGCAAATGATCTTGATTATGAAGATGAAACCATAATAAGACGCGAAATTTTGCCATCGGGAAAATCACGTGCTTTTGTTAATGATAGTCCTGTAAACCTTCAGGAATTGCAAGATTTGAGCTTGTTTTTAATTGATATACATTCTCAACAACAAACACAGGAATTATCAGATGAAAATGTTCAGTTTAAAATAATTGACGCCATTGCGAATAATTTTGATACAATTGCAAGCTATCAAAAATTATTAAAATCATATAAATCAGATAAAACAAAACTAAACGCTTTGTTGAAAAAGCAAAGCGATTCAGGGAAAGAGCAGGAATACAATACATTTTTATTAAATGAATTGGTTTCAGCAAAATTAAAATCTGGAGAACAGGAAGAATTAGAAGCCGATTTTGAAAAACTGAATAACGTTGAAATAATTAAAGAATCGATTGATAAATCTTTGGTTATTGCAAACGAAGAGCAATTTGGCGTTTTTCATAATTTGAATGAAATCAAAACTTCATTACAAAAAATAGCATTGTTTTCACCGGAATATCAAACTTTATTCGAAAGGATTACAAGCGTTGCGATTGAATTTGATGATGTTTCGAGAGAATTACAAAACGCTTCTGAAAAATTATTAAATGATCCTGAAAAACTGGAATTAACCAATCAGAAATTGCAATTGATTTACAATTTGCAAAAGAAACATCAGGTAACTTCTGTAGATGAATTAATTCAAATTCAGGCTAATTTAGAAAATGCTGTTATCGAATTAGGTAATATTGAAGAAGAAATTGCTGCACTTGTAAAATCAATTGAAGAAAAAACAATAGAATTAGACGCATTTTCGGCCACAATTCATCAAAACAGAGAAAAAGCAATTCCTGTTTTATCAAATCAGTTAATTTCGATTTTAGAAACTTTAGGAATGCCAAATGTTCGTTTCAATATGGAACTTTTACCATCTGAAACGTATTTTCAAAACGGAAAAGAAGAATTACAATTCTTGTTTTCAGCCAATAAAGGAACTGATTTTGGTTTATTAAAAAAAGTAGCTTCGGGAGGAGAAATGTCTCGTATAATGTTAGCTGTAAAAGCTATTTTAGCGCAATATTCAAAACTGCCAACCTTAATTTTTGACGAAATTGATACAGGAGTTTCCGGAGAAATTGCTATTAGAATGGGCGAAATCATGAAAGAAATGAGTGCTAAAATGCAAATATTTGCTATAACGCATTTACCGCAAATTGCTGCAAAAGGCGATTCGCATTTTAAAGTTTTCAAATCTACAGTAGACAATGATACGCAATCAGAACTGAAACTTTTAGCCCAGGAAGAAAGAATTACAGAAATAGCACAAATGCTTTCAGGAGCAAATGTTTCTGATTCGGCATTAAATCACGCAAAAGAATTATTAAATTAAGATATAGGTATGGAAAGTCTAAGCTTCTACGAAAATCAATTTATAAAAGCAGATTCATTAATATCTGAAGGAAATATTGCTGATGGTAAAGAAATGCTTGAGGAAATTTTATCGCAATATCCTGATTTTGGGAAAGCCCACAATCACTTAGGGTGGATTTATTACAATAAGTTAAGCAATTATGATAAAGGAATTTATCATTATAAACTGGCTATGAAATTTGAGCCTAAATATCCTGCGCCTTATTTAAACTATACTTATTTGTTGATAGATATTGGCAGATATGCAGAGGCAAAAGAGCATATTGATTTTACGTTTAAAAATTTGGAAAACGTTGATTACTCATCATTTAACAGCGAATTAGGCAGAATGGCAGAGTACGAAAGCGAATATACTCCGGCTTATAACTTTTATAAACTGGCAAAGAAAAATGCGCTAAACCCAAACTTTATTGACAATATGAATGCCAACATGAAAAGGGTTAAGGATAAAATGTCTATTTTTGAAAAATTAAAACTGAAACTGAATTAATACGATAAATAATTACAAGATGATTATAGAACCTAGAATGAGAGGATTTATTTGTTTGACAGCTCACCCAAAAGGAAGCGAACAAAACGTAAAAAATCAAATAGAATATATAAAATCAAAAGGTCCAATTCAAGGAGCAAAAAAAGTACTGGTTATTGGTGCTTCTACAGGTTTCGGATTGGCTTCAAGAATTACAAGTGCTTTCGGATCTGATGCAGCTACAATTGGGGTGTTTTTTGAAAAACCACCAGTTGAAGGAAAAACAGCTTCTCCGGGTTGGTATAATTCAGCAGCTTTTGAAACAGAAGCTCATAAAGCAGGTTTATATGCAAAAAGTATTAATGGAGATGCTTTTTCAAACGAAATAAAAAGACAGACTTTAGATTTAATTAAAGCTGATTTAGGTCAGGTAGATTTAATTATTTACAGTTTAGCATCGCCAGTTCGCCAACATCCGGTTACAGGAGTTTTACACCGTTCTGTTTTAAAACCAATCGGACAAACATTTACAAATAAAACAGTAGATTTTCATACAGGAAATGTTACCGAAGTTTCTATTGCTCCGGCAAACGAAGAAGATATTGAAAATACCGTTGCAGTAATGGGCGGTGAAGACTGGACTATGTGGATTGATGCTTTAAAAGCTGAAAACTTATTAGCAGATGGAGCTACAACAGTTGCTTATTCTTACATAGGGCCATCATTAACAGAGGCAGTTTACCGTAAAGGTACAATTGGTCGTGCAAAAGATCATTTAGAGGCTACGGCATTCTCTATTACAGATAGTTTGAAATCTATTGGTGGTCAGGCTTATGTGTCTGTAAACAAAGCGTTAGTTACGCAAGCGAGTTCAGCAATCCCGGTTATTCCATTATATATTTCTCTTTTATATAAAATTATGAAAGAAGAAGGAATTCATGAAGGTTGTATCGAGCAAATTCAACGTTTGTTTAAAGACAGATTATACAATGGATCTGATGTTCCTGTTGATGAAAAAGGAAGAATTAGAATTGATGATTGGGAAATGCGTGAAGATGTTCAGGCAAAAGTAGCTAAACTTTGGTTAGAAGCAACTACAGAAACTTTACCGGCAATTGGAGATTTAGCAGGATACAAAAGCGATTTCTTAAATTTATTCGGATTTGGATTTGAAGGAGTTGATTATAATGCTGAAGCAAATGAAGTTGTAGAAATTGAAAGCATAAAATAATTATAAATTATTCTTATAAGTAAAAAACCATTCGTTTCTACGAATGGTTTTTTTGTGAATATAACATATCTTTGTTAAAATTTTGAAGTTTAAAACAACTGCTACTTAATACGCATATCCCACTATGATTTTTTCTTTAATTATACCCGTGTATAATCGCCCGGACGAAGTTGATGAACTTTTAGAGAGTTTGTCAAAATCTGATTATAATGAAGCTTTTGAAATTGTTCTAATAGAAGATGGTTCCTCAATTCCTTGTAAAGATGTTGTTATGACATATCAGGGAAAATTGAATATTGCCTACTATTTTAAGGAAAATTCAGGACCTGGAGATTCAAGAAATTTTGGAATGCGAAAGGCCAGAGGTGATTATTTTATCATTTTTGATTCAGATTGTATAATTCCACCCAATTATTTGACAGAAGTCCGCAAGGAATTAGATATTAAATATGTAGATTGTTTTGGTGGTCCCGATAAAGCGTTAGCCAGTTTTTCGAATATTCAAAAAGCAATTAATTTTGCGATGACATCATTTCTGACAACAGGTGGAATTCGCGGCGGATCTGAAAAAATCAATAAGTTTCAGCCTCGTAGTTTTAATATGGGAATTTCGAAGAAAGCTTTTGAAGCATCTAAAGGTTTCGGAAACATACATCCCGGTGAAGATCCCGATTTATCTATTCGTTTGTGGAATCTTGGGTTTGAAACAAGACTGTTTCCGGATGCTTTTGTGTACCATAAACGCAGAATCGACTGGGAAAAATTTGCTGTTCAGGTAAATAAATTTGGGAAAGCAAGACCAATATTAAATAGTTGGTATCCAGAGCATAACAAGCTCACTTTTTTCTTCCCAACAGCTTTTTTAGTAGGTTTATTATTATCTTTCGTGTTATTAATTTTCAATTTTGACTTATTGTTACAATTATATTTCGTATATTTCGTTATAATTTTTCTTACAGCGAGTATTCAGAATAGAAGTATTAAGATTGGGTATTTGTCTGTAATTGCAGTTTGGAAACAATTTTATGGTTACGGAACAGGATTTTTAGAATCATTTATAAAAATTATTATTTTAAAGAAAAAACCACAAGAAGCTTTTCCTCGTATGTTTTTTAAAGTATAATATGACAAAAGTTATTGGCTTAACAGGCGGAATTGGAAGTGGTAAAACAACCATTGCCAATTATTTTAATGAATTAGGCGTTCCGGTTTATATTGCTGATGACGGAGCTAAAAAAGTAATGCAGTCAGAAAGTATTATTAAAGAAATAAAAACAGCTTTTGGTGAAGTTATTTTTGAAAATGATATTTTAAACAGAGCAAAACTTGCCGAGATAGTTTTTAATAATAAAGAAAAATTAGCCCGGTTAAATGCAATAGTTCACCCTGCTGTAAAAAATGATTTTGAGGAATGGTTGTTGCAATATAAAAATTACGAATATATAATATATGAAGCTGCTATTTTATTTGAAAGCGGCAGATATAAAGAATGTGATTTAATTATAACGGTTACTGCCCCGGTAGAAGTTAGAATTGAAAGAGTCTTAAAACGCGATAATACCACACGTGAGCAGGTTTTAAGCAGAATGCAAATGCAATGGAATGATGAAAACAGAATTTCCAGAAGCAATTTTGTTATAAATAACGAGAATCTTGAAAATGCCCGAAAAGAAATTGTTAAAATTCTTAAAATATTGAATATTAAACAAAAACAGTCTTAAATGTTAATATTTGGTTAATGTATTATTTAGTATATTGTTAAAATATTAATTTTGTTTCGATGAATAAATTATTTTTTAGAATACTTGTTTTGTTGATGAGCTTGTCTTTAATCGGGATAATTCTTGTCCAGGTATTTTGGTTCAATTCTTCGTTTAAAAATAATGACGAACAATTCAAATATCACGTTACACAGGTAATTGGAAATGTTGCTGACAAACTTGAACAGCAGGAAGAATATAGCTTTTACGACAAATACAACCGTATTAAAGACAGTACAGGCAAAGCTCCTAAAAAAGAAGATCTACTAGAGGTTCTTTACGTTCAGAGAAACACAAAAACAAATAAGACAATTGTCTATTCTAATACATTGACTTCTGAAGATTATGATATAAGCGGATCGCTTTTTAATAAAAAATTCAGTAGTGACAGATTTAAAAGTTTCAGCTCAAAACGAGTAACAGAGGTTTATAACAACAATAATAATATCGATAATAATGCTATTGGACAAAGTATTATACCGGATTTAAGAGATGTGAAAACAGGAAGTTTAGACGTTTTGAATAAAGTTCAAATGGAAATTTCTATAAAAGATGCTGCAGATGCACTGCCTCTTGAAGAAAGAATTTCTAAGGAAAAATTACAAAGCCTCCTAAAAAAGGAATTACAGGAATATGGTGTTAAAACCAAATTTGAATTTGGAATTTACAACAGAGGACTTGCAAGCAAAATAAAATCAGAAGGTTTTCACTATGATAAAGATGCAAGTTATCATGTGCCAATATATACTGATAATGAAGGGAATAGTAAATATGAATTGTATATTACGTTTCCTCATAAAAAGAAGTTCTTATTATCAGAATTGTTAAGTATTACCATATTATCAATCATTTTCACACTGATTATAATTATAGCTTATACAAGTGCATTGAATCAGTTAATTCGTCAAAAACACATTTCTGAAATCAAAACAGATTTTATAAATAATATGACGCATGAGTTTAAAACTCCAATCGCTACTATAAACTTAGCACTTGATGCGATAAAAAATCCTAAGATTATTGAAGATAAAGAGAAAGTTTTTCGCTATCTTCAAATGATCAGAGATGAGAACAAAAGAATGCATGCTCAGGTTGAAAATGTACTGCGTATTTCTAAATTAGAAAAAAGAGAACTTGATATTACAAAAGAACCAACTGCAATTCATGATATTATTGATGATGCAATTGAACATGTAAATTTAATTTTAGAAGACAGACAAGGAACAGTTGTAAAGCACTATAATGCTGCAAGAACAACATCGTTGATAAATGAAGTACATTTTACCAATGTTTTGGTAAATATTTTAGAAAATGCAATAAAATATTCACCTGATGTACCTGAAATAGAAATTTTTACAGAAAATGTTAAAGACATGATTCTGATAAAAGTTAAAGATAATGGTCTTGGTATGAGTAAAATTGCTCAAAAAAGAGTTTTTGAGAAATTCTACAGAGAACATACTGGAGATTTACATAATGTAAAAGGCCACGGTTTGGGGCTTGCTTATGTAAAAAGAATAGTTGAGGATCACAATGGTCAAGTATATGTTGAAAGCGAAAAAGGAAAAGGTAGCACCTTTATAATAAAAATACCATTAATAAATTAAAATATGGAAAATAATAACAAAAGAATACTTTTAGTAGAAGATGACCTTAATTTCGGGGCAGTTCTTAAAGATTATCTAATGTTAAATGACTTTGAAGTTACTTTAGCTAAAAACGGTATGGAAGGTTTCGAGAAATTCAAGAAGGATGTATATGATTTATGTATTCTTGACGTAATGATGCCTTATAAAGATGGTTATACTTTAGCCAAAGAGATTAGAGAAAAAAATAGCGAAGTGCCAATTATTTTCTTGACTGCAAAATCTATGAAGGAAGATGTGCTAAAGGGATACAAAGCAGGTGCTGATGATTATTTGAATAAGCCTTTTGATTCAGAAGTTTTATTGATGAAAATTAAAGCAATTATTCAGAGAAAATCTGCAGACACAAAAGCAGAACAAGTTCAGTTTGAATTTAATATTGGAAAATTCCACTTAAATTCTAAACTTAGATTTTTAACTTTCGAAAACGAAGAGCCAATAAAATTATCTCCAAAAGAGAATGAATTGCTTAAAATGTTGATTCTTCACGAAAATGATTTAATGCCAAGAGAATTAGCATTAACAAAAATCTGGAGAGATGATAACTACTTTACTTCAAGAAGTATGGACGTTTACATAGCTAAATTAAGAAAATATCTAAAATCTGACGAAGATGTTGAAATTTTAAACATTCACGGTGAAGGTTTCAGATTAGTTGTTAAAAGCAAAGTAGCAGAATAGTTATTGAATAACAAACTAGTTCATCCAAAAAAAAAATCAAAAGCTCTGAGAAATCGGGGCTTTTTTTATGCCATTTTTCTAAATATCCCTATTTAGGATTAAAATTTTTAATTTAAATTCTAAAAGATTAAATACTTATATTTTATTGATTAACAGTTTAGTAGTTGAATTTTGCATAGGGGCATAAATCAATAAATATTTTTTTACACGAATTTTTTTAATAATAATTTGGAAAATCAAAAAACTATTCTGAATATTTGCAGACGAAAAAATTAATAATAACCCTTTAATAACGAAGAAAATGTTTGTATTTACATCATCATCTCAAAGCTTCACACCAAACGAATTTGGTGCAGCGCTTCTTCGTGGCTTATTTCAATCTTAGAAATTCATTTTTAGATATATAAAAAAGCCCGAAGACATTTAGTTTCGGGCTTTTTTTATTCTAGACACTTCAAATTTTCCCGAATAACCGATTTTATTATTTATCCCAAAAGGATAAAAGATTCAACAATTTAATTTTAGTATACTTTTTCAAATGGAAAATTACACTAAGGACGAGTATGCATTGTGCAGTCGTTTTAAAAGTGAAAAAAAGAAGAAAAGGTTAGTAAAGGAAGATTTCGAAAAAAAATTACGTCAACATTTTAAGCAAAGAAAGCAATTGTTTAATGCTGTTTGGAATTCACCACCAGTGCTATTAGACAAACCTTATCAAAAAGGTTGGGTTAGGTTTTTTGTTTTGAGAGCTGATGTATTAGTTGGCCCAAATGCAGGTTTTTTTATGAATTTGCTTGAAAAAATTAATACATATCACTATTCAAATGAAAAATCATTTACCAAACGCAAAAGAAAATTTGGAAAGAAAATCACTGTTCCATCAGAGCAGTTTTTAAAAGAAATTTCTATTAGTGATTGGAATTGCAAGAAAATAAATTTGACTGAAAAAGAGAAAAGCTACTTTACTTTAACCAAAGAATGGTCTAATAATCTTGGGAGATATATAATTTATTATCGATTTGATGAGCCTTGGAGATTTGTGCAGCGCGTGAGGCCAAATATCATAACACACAAAAAACCTGTTAATTCAGATTTACAAAGTGAGCTTCAGGTTTTAGAAAATTATATTACCAATCAAAATTTAAACCATAAAATAAACAGATTAGTTATGGGTTACGCTCGATGTCCGGGATATTATCAAACGGAAAATCCGAGAGAGTTAAACCCAATTAAAAATAAAAGTCAGCATTTATTGTATCAACAATATGCCGACGAAATGATATAAATCATGGGAAATAAATTATCCGGAAAAGACCTGATTAAGTTAGGCTTTCCAAAAAATAATTCAATAAACATAGCCTTAGGGCAAATAAACAGATACAGAAAAAGAGAAAAAAAAGAATCTATTCTAACAGAAGCGAAAGAAGTTTTACTTCATCCGGAAAAATTTGAAGGAAATGGAACCTGGGGAAAAGTTGCCGAAGGTTTAATAAATCCGGTTCACGTAAGAATGCATCAGCTTAAAGCGACAAGAGCACCTTTTACCATTTTTGGAGAAAATGAAATAGACCAGCAGGCAAAATTTCAATTGTATGATTCTCTAAAATTACCAATCTCGATTGCCGGAGCTTTAATGCCGGATGCACATTCAGGTTACGGATTGCCAATTGGCGGGGTCTTAGCAACAGATAATGCTGTTATTCCGTACGGGGTTGGAGTTGATATTGGTTGCCGAATGAGTCTTTCGGTTTTTGATTTACCGGCGTCTCATTTTAAAGGAAGAGAACATCAATTAGAAGCGATTTTAAAAGACCACACCAAATTTGGAATGAATGAGACACATGCTGTAAAAGCAGATCATGAAGTTTTTTATAAAATTGAATTTCAGGATATTCCATTATTGAAAAACCTTTTACCAAAAGCCTATAAACAATTAGGAAGTTCTGGCGGAGGAAACCATTTTGTAGAATTTGGAATTGCTAAAATCGAAAATCCGGAGAATGAATGGAAGCTTGAAAAAGGGGAATATTTTGCTGTATTGTCACACAGTGGTTCTCGCGGTTTGGGAGCTAATATTGCTAAACATTACACGTATTTGGCAACTAAACAATGTCCGCTTCCAAAAAATGTACAGCATTTGGCCTGGTTAGATTTGAACACTCATGATGGTCAGGAATATTGGTTAGCGATGAATTTGGCCGGAGAATATGCAAAAGCCTGTCATGACGATATTCATAGAAGAATTGCCAAAGCGATAGGAAAAAGAGTAGTGGTAACGATAGAAAACCATCACAATTTTGCGTGGAAAGAAATGGTAAACGGTCAAGAATGTATTGTGCACAGAAAAGGCGCAACGCCAGCAGGAGAAGGACAACTGGGAATTATTCCTGGTTCGATGACTGCACCGGGTTTCATTGTAAAAGGAAAAGGAAATGCTGAAAGTTTAAACTCTGCTTCGCATGGTGCAGGACGCTTGTTTTCGAGATCAAAATGCAAAAGTACTTTTACACAAAGTGATATTAAAAAAGTACTGAAAGCAAATGATGTAACCTTAATTGGTGGAAATATTGATGAAGCTCCAATGGCCTACAAAGACATTACAAAAGTGATGAGTAATCAAACAGATTTGGTTGAAGTTCTGGGAACTTTTACTCCAAAAATCGTTAGGATGGATCGTTAAAAGAAATTAATAATGGAAAAAATAATTCAAATAACAGCGGGGCGAGGTCCCGCAGAATGCACTTGGGTTGTCGCCCAAGTGCTTAAAAAAGTTTTGGAAGAAGCGCAAGAACAAGAACTGGATACCATTTTGCTGCAAAGAGAAGTAGGAGAGGAAAACGGAACTATTGAAACAGCAACCATTTCGGTAAAAGGAAAAAACGCAGGGACTTTTGTGAGTTCCTGGATAGGAACAATTCAATGGATTGGTCAAAGTCAGTTTAGGAAAATGCACAAACGCAAAAACTGGTTTGTTGGCATTTTTGAAATCGAACCGCAAAAAAATACATCAATTTTAGAAAATGATATTCAATATCAGGCTATGCGAAGTTCAGGAGCGGGCGGGCAACATGTTAACAAAGTGAGTTCTGCAATTAGAGCAACTCATATTCCGACAGGAATTGCTGTTGTTTCGATGGACAGCCGTTCGCAACACCAAAACAAAAAACTGGCAACAGAACGATTATTAAAAAAATTAGAAGACGAAAAATTAAATCAACTTAAGAATCACGTTGGAAAACAATGGGAAAACCAACTCAATATTGAGCGAGGAAATCCGGTTAGGGTTTTTACCGGAAGTGATTTTAAAAAGAATAAAGTTGAGAAAAATTACAAAGGAACCCGTCAGAAATTAAAAAATGATTTACGAAATGAAAACAATTGATAAATACCTTTTTCAGGCTTTGGATAATTATCCATATTGGCTCGAAGGAACTATAGAATCTTTAGATTATGCATTTTCTTATAACGACACTAACACAATGGTTTTGTGTTTGTACGGAAGAATTCAGGCGGAACAGTTATGGAATTATGAAGAAGCAAAGTCGTATTTTCAGCAAGCTTTAGCTATAAATATTCATGCACTTGAAGTGTATCCGTATTATTTGCAGACTTTGATTTTGAATGAAGATTACGAAGAAACTCAAAAATTAATTGATTTTGCCTTAACTATAAAAGGAATAAACAAATCTGAGATTTATGTAAAAAAAGCAATTCTTTTTGAAGCTCAACATGAATTTAAAAAAGCATTAAAGGAAATTAAAAATGCTAAACTTTGCGCTTTACAGTTTGCTTTTGATTCTGATATTACTGATGTAGAGAAAAGAATTCAAAGTAAAATTGATTTGCTGAAAAAGAAAAAGAAGCCGAAGAAATCTAAAAAAGATTCTAAAAAGAAATCAAAATGATTTTAGAAAAAACGATGCCAATTGCATCGTTTTTTTTATTGATTGCAATTCCCTGCAAGGTTTTGAAAACCTTGTAGGTTTGTTAGATTATAATTTAAGTTTAATGCTTATAAATATAATACCTACAAGGTTTTGAAAACCTTGCAGGAATTATAGACGTTTATTTCCAATGTAATTCTAACGCAAAACATGTTTTCTCACCTTTAGTAATGCTAAAAGTTGCAGTTGTATGATCGTCATCTTCACTTTCGTGGATTACAACATTATCTTTAAGCGAAAGCTCTTTCATAAAGTTCATTTCGAAGCTTTTAACTTCTTGTTTCAGAATTCTTTTTGAATCAACATGATCAAGGCACCATTCAAGATATTTGACATTATTTACGTGGTTTACAATATCAAGATCTGATAAATAAACTGTTTTTTCGAATACAGCTTCTTTTTCGTGATTAATATTTATTTTAGAGAAACCTTCAGTTGTAGCCCTGTTTTTAGGAAACAATTCGAAATGTTCATAAGGTAAAGCTAAAGCTTCGGGACGACGTGCCTGCGTATTAAAAACGGCCCAATAGGTTTCGCATCCTACTATTTTTTTACCGTTTACATACATTTCAAGTGCACGTACAGAACGTGAATTTTCTAAACTATTGATCCATGTTTTTACGGTTACGACATCTTGCCATTTAGGTAAAGCTGTAATTTCAACGCGCATACGGCTTAAAACCCAGGCCTGATGAAATTCCTGCATATCAAAAAAACTGATACCTCCAATTTCAGAATGTGCAGCAGCGGTTAATTGTAAAATATTACATAAATCAGTATATTTTAAATAACCATTTGGTGTGCATTGCGTGAAATTGATTTCCCAGTCTTTACTTAAAACGGAAGTGAAATTTGGAGATATTGGCATTTTGTGATTTTAGATTTATGTTTGTTGATTTTAGATTTTTTTAGAAAATAGAAAATAGAAAATAGAAGAAAGAAAATAGATTTTACTTTAGAAGATTTTCTATGTAGTCTGTAATTTGTTTTCTATCTGTTGCGTAATCAAACCATTTAGTGTTTTCATTTCTTTTAAACCAGGTTAACTGTCTTTTAGAAAATCTTCTTGTATTTTTTTTAATTTCTTCTATAGCAAAAGGTAACGTGAATTCTTCATTAAAATAACTAAATAATTCTCTATAACCAACGGTTTGAAGCGCATTTAATGTTTTATTTGGATACAGAGATTTAGCTTCTTCTAACAAACCTTCGTTCATCATAATGTCAACGCGCTGATTGATTCGATCGTAAATAATTTTTCTGTCGGCTTCAAGGCCAATTAAGATAGGAGTGAAGTTTCTGTTATTTTTCTTCTGATTTAGAAAGGATGAATACGGTTTTTGTGTTCCGATGCAAACTTCTACAAAACGCATCATTCGTTGTGGGTTTTGTAGTGTTTGAGGATTTTCTAGCGTTATTTTCTGATAATAATCAGGATCTAAAGTTTGTAATTGTTTTTGAAGATATTCAATTCCTAGTTTTTCATAATTTAGATTTACTTCTGATCGTATTGCAGGATCAATTTCTGGAAATTCATCAAAACCTTTTAAAATAGCATCAACATACAAACCTGAACCACCAATTAAAATAGCGAAATCATTATTTTGATATAATTCTTCTAATTTTAAAAGTGCTTCTTTTTCGTAATCGCCAACGGTATAATTTTCGAAAATAGATTTATTTTGAATAAAATGATGGGCTGCTGCTTGTAATTCTTCCTGATTTGGAACTGCGGTACCAATTGTCATTTCTTTAAAAAACTGACGGCTGTCGCAAGATATAATTTCGCATTTAAAATGTTGTGCCAAAGCAATACTTAAGGCAGTTTTGCCTATTGCTGTTGGTCCGACGATAGTTATTAGGTATTTCATGTTTTAGCTCGAATTGCATTGGAAATCTACAAATCGAAATTGCTTGTTAATTAATTATTAGGTAATTCTGTTCCGCATTGAAAGCAATATCTTGCATTATCAAAATGAAGTTTGGCATTACACTTTTGGCATTCTTTTTTTCTAGTTGGGGCACTGTTTTTAAGACTGTTTTTTGCAAACTCAGCCGTTACAATTCCGGTTGGAACAGCAATAATTCCGTAACCTAAAATCATGACCAAAGAAGCTACGAATTGTCCGAGTGGCGTTTGTGGCGAAATATCGCCGTAACCTACTGTTGTTAAGGTTACAATTGTCCAATAAATACTCATTGGAATACTTGAAAATCCTGATTCCCTACCTTCAATCAAATACATTATAGTGCCTATTATTACTGTGCTTATAAGTACAAAATAAATGAAAACGAGAATCTTTTCTTTACTGGCTTCGATCGCTTCACGCAACTGAAAAGACTGATGTGATATTTGTGGAATGTGCAGGATTTTGAACAATCGAAAAAAGCGTAATGCTCTCACTATAGAAAGTATACTCGCTCCAGGAAAGAATATCGATAAATACATGGGTAAAACGGCAAGTAGATCGATAATTCCGTAAAAACTGAAAATATATTTAACGGGCTTTTGTATTGAAATGATTCGTAAAATATATTCAATAGTAAAAAATACAGTGATAATCCATTCGCAAATAATAAGTTGTGTGTGATATTTTTGATTGATTCCCTGAACAGATTCCATCATAATCAAAATAACACTCAATAAAATTAATCCCAATAAAACCAAATCGAACATTCGGCCTAAAATAGTATTAGTACCGTAAAGAATGACTTTGATTTTCTCTCTGAAAATTTCGTATTTCGATTTCATTTTTCTCATAGCAACAAAGATAATGAAAGTTTAGTTTTGTTAAAAGTGAAGAATTTTAAGCGATTTGCTTTTTCGAATGTGATTTTGAATAATGTTCTTGACATCACGATTGTTCTGCATTGGGATTAAAATATTTTTCAAAATATCAATATTTGTGATTTGATAATTTAGATCATAATACGCATATCCTTTATAAACACCGTTTTCGATTAAGATAGCACTTCTTTCGTTCACATTTCGGCCTCTGTCCATCAAAATCATGCTTTTGTTATCGAAACTGTTTTCCGCAATAAATTCCTGTACTCTGGTATTGTATATTTCCTTGGTTACTTCACCAATACAAGCACCGTCGCATTCTTTGATTTTATATTGAAAGCACTCTTTTTTAGTTTGATAAAGTCCTGTTAGCTTTTGACATAAATGGTATTTTGCCGTAAACTTAAACAGCGCATTTTTGCCCTCTTGCAAACTTGCATACGACGTAACTTCTTTTTTACGTCCGTCTGCCTTTTCGAGTTTTAAGTTCAAATATCCATTCGCATCTTTTTCAACGTAGAGAGCAAACGGAAAATTAGTTTTTCGTTGAGAACGATTGTATTTTGGTCTGTTAATTTTTATTTCTTCGCTTTCTTTCAGCAACGCAATTAATTCACTTCCAGTTTCATCATAAGTGATGGTGAAAACTTCGGCTTGAATTTTTTTGCTTTTGGTTGTAATTCCGGTAAAATGCTGATTGACTCTTTTTTTGATATTTTGGCTTTTGCCGATGTATATTAAATTTCCACTTTCGTTGTGAATATAATATATACCAGTTTTAGCAGGCATTTGTGCTACCAAATCAAGTAGTTTTGGAGCAATTCCTTTTTCTACTTCCAGCTTTATAAAATCTTTTACGATTGTTTTTTCTAAGTCTTTTTCAAGCAGCATTTTAAACAGCTTTGTCGTTGCCATGGCGTCTCCGCTGGCGCGATGTCTGTCTGCCATAGGAATTCCTAATGCTCGGACTAGTTTTCCTAAACTGTAAGAAGGTTGTTCCGGAATGAGTTTTTTGGCAAGTTCTACGGTACAAAGTGTTCTGGCTTCGAAATCATAACCCAAACGTCTGAATTCTGTACGTAAAATTCGGTAATCGAAAGAAGCATTGTGAGCAACAATAATACAATCTGAAGTAATTTCTATAATTCGTTTGGCAACTTCAAAAAATTTAGGAGCAGAACGCAACATAGCATTATTTATTCCTGTTAATTTCACCACGAAAGGCTGAATTGGAATTTCAGGATTAACAAGGCTAATAAATTGATCAACTACTTCGTGACCGTCAAATTTATAAATGGCGATTTCGGTAATTCCTTCTTCATTAAACTGGCCTCCAGTTGTTTCTATGTCTAGTATTGCGTACAAATTGTAGTATTCAGTTGTTGGTAGAGATGAACTGCTTTACATCTTTACTATCATTAATAATATTAGCGGCCGCCAAAAATGCTGCTTCCTATGCGAACCATTGTGCTTCCGCATTCAATTGCAAGTTGATAATCTCCGGACATTCCCATCGATATTGTACTCAATTTACAATTTTCATTTTTTATTGTTTGAATTGAATCAAAAATAGATTTTAAATCTGTGAATTCTTTTTTAATTTGGTTTTGGTTATCAGTGAAGGTTGCCATTCCCATTAAACCTAAGATACGAATGTTTTTCAATTCTTTCAACTCTGATGAAGATAAAAGTTCATTTAATTCATTTTCATCCAAACCAAATTTGGTTTCTTCCTCAGCAATATATATTTGAAGCAGGCAATCAATAATTCTGTTATTCTTTAAAGCTTGCTTGTTGATTTCCTGTAATAATTTCAAACTATCTACACCGTGAATCAAACTCACAAAAGGTGCCATAAATTTGACTTTATTCGACTGTACATGGCCAATCATGTGCCATTGAATGTCTTTAGGCATTTCTTCCCATTTATCGGCCATTTCCTGAATTTTGTTTTCTCCAAAAATACGCTGACCAGATTCGTAGGCTTGCATTAAGTCTGAAACGGGTTTGGTTTTAGAAACTGCAACAAGAGTTACTTGTTCAGGAATTGTAGATTTTATTTGGACTAAGTTTTGCTTTATTGAATTCATTTTCTATTATAAATCTTAAGTATCTCCTTATTTTTATTAATTATCCAATATTTATAATCAAATAAAAAGACTGTTTTAATAACTTTTATTTTATTCAATTCTGAAATGCTAATGTTTAGCGAGTCAGATGTTTCCTTTTTTTTATTTTCGGTTCTAATGATTTTTACTTTTACATAATTGAGCGTATCTGCCGAATAATAAAATTGTCCGTTTATAATTTCGGAATAAGAAATTTGATAATTAATTTTCTCGTGATAGTTAGCTTTTATTAGTTTTAAATATTTATTAAAATCATATTTCCTTTGTTCAATATTTGATAACTTATTATAGTTTTCTTCGTTAAAATCATGCAAGTAAAGACTATAATCGAAACCTCCATTTCCGTTTTTTACTGTTACGCCTTTTTTAGATTTAATAGTTTCAACTTTAGAAGTTATTTTTCCTTCTGATGTAATATATGGTCCTTTTAAACTACAAATGCTATCAATTTCATGAATTGTAAATTGTTTATTGAAATCTGTTTTTATGTTTTGTGAAATACAAATTGCTGATACAAAATGGACAAAAAATAGAAATAGATTCTTCATAATTTTTATTTAAACAAACTGCTTAGAAATTTTCTCTGCCTTTTTACTTTCGCTATAATCATAAAAACCCTCACCAGATTTCACGCCTAATTTTCCAGCTCTTACCATGTTTACTAATAATGGGCAAGGAGCATATTTTGGATTTTTGAAACCTTCGTACATTACATTCAAAATCGCAAGGCAAACATCAAGTCCAATAAAATCAGCTAATTGAAGCGGCCCCATTGGATGTCCCATTCCTAATTTCATTACCGTATCAATTTCGTAAACTCCGGCAACTTTATTATATAACGTTTCGATTGCCTCATTTAGCATTGGCATCAAAATTCTGTTGGCTACAAAACCTGGATAATCGTTTACTTCAACAGGGGTTTTACCTAATTTTTCAGATAAATCCATGATAATTTTCGTAACTTCATCGCTGGTATTGTATCCGCGAATAATTTCAACCAATTTCATAATTGGCACCGGATTCATAAAATGCATTCCGATAACACGTTCAGGATGTGCCACAACGGCTCCAATTTGTGTAATGGAGATTGACGAAGTATTAGTCGCCAGAATAGTATTATGAGAACAAGCTTCGTTTAATTGCTTAAAAATATTTAGTTTTAGCTCTACATTTTCAGTGGCAGCTTCAACCACTAAATCAACACCAACAACACCATCTTTTATATCAGTATACGTAATGATATTGGTAATAGTTTTAGCAACATCTTCCTGAGTAATGGTTCCTTTAGACAGCATTCTGTCTAAATTTGCAGCAATAGTTGCCATTCCTTTATCTAATGATTTCTCAGAAACATCAATGAGTTTTACAGTAAAACCACTTTGCGCAAAAGTATGAGCAATTCCGTTACCCATTGTTCCTGCACCAATTACAGCTATAGTTTTCATTTTAGATTGGTATTATAATTATGATTTAGCCACGAATTCACCAATTAATTCGTGAATTCGTGGCTAATTTTATTTTAAAAATTCCTTTTATTATTTATCGAAACAATCAATAATTTGATACGCAACTCGCAAAGCATCTGTAGCTTGTTCAAGTGTTACAACCGGGGTTGTATTGGTATTTATTGCGTTTGCAAATGATTCTAATTCGTCAAGAATTGCATTATTTTGTTCTACGTCAGGATTTGTAAAATAAATTTGCTTTTTTACACCTTCGGCATTTTGCAGGATCATATCAAAATCTCCCGGAACTTCGGGCGCATCTTTCATACGAACAACTTCACATTTTTTCTCCAGAAAATCAACTGAGATATAAGCATCTTTTTGAAAGAAACGTGTTTTACGCATGTTTTTCATTGAAATCCTGCTTGCTGTTAAGTTGGCAACACAGCCATTTTCGAATTTAATTCTCGCATTGGCAATATCCGGAGTATCGCTAATTACAGAAACACCACTGGCATTAATGTTTTTAACTTTTGAATTGACAACACTCAAAATAGCATCGATATCATGAATCATTAAATCTAATACTACGGGAACATCTGTACCGCGCGGATTAAACTCAGCCAAACGATGTGTTTCTATAAACATCGGATTTTCGATCATGTTTTTTGTTGCAATAAAAGCGGGGTTAAAGCGCTCAACATGACCAACCTGACCTTTTACGTTGTACTCTTTTGCTAAAGCAATAATTTCTTCAGCTTCTGCAACGGTATTGGCGATTGGTTTTTCTATAAAAATGTGTTTTCCTGATTTGATCGCTACTTTAGCACATTTATAGTGCGAAAGCGTAGGCGTTACAATATCGATTACATCGACAGCGTGAATTAATTTTGCAATTGTGCTGAAGTTTGTGTAGCCAAATTCTTTTGAAATTCTTTCGGCATTTTCCTGATTTTCGTCGTAAAAACCAACTAATTCGTATTGGTCAGATTGTTGTAATAAGCGTAAATGTATTTTACCAAGATGACCAGCACCTAAAACTCCTACTTTTAACATGAGAATGTATTTTAAACAAAAATATAATTTATTTGTTGAACTTGAAAATGAATGTAGTAAAGATTTAGTGATTTAATAATTAAAAATCAATATTTGATTTCCTTTTTAGTTTCTTATTTTTGCAAAAATAAAACCTGCCCATTTTGAAAGATACTGCCAAACATCAAGGACTTCGTAATCAATTAGTAAGCACTTTAGAACAAAAAGGAATTACTGACAGAGCAGTTCTGGATGCAATAAAAAAAATCCCTAGACACCTTTTTCTGAATTCAAGTTTTGAAGATTATGCTTATCAGGACAAGGCATTTCCTATTGGTGCAGGGCAAACTATTTCTCAGCCTTACACAGTTGCTTTTCAATCGCAGTTATTAGAAGTTAAAAAAGAACACAAAATTCTCGAAATTGGTACCGGCTCTGGTTATCAAACGGCTGTTTTATGCATGTTGGGCGCTAAAGTTTATAGTGTTGAGAGACAAAACGAATTGTTTAAACAAACATCAAATTTGTTTCCTAAATTAAATATTCGTCCAAAACATCTTTCTTTTGGTGATGGTTATAAAGGATTACCAAGTTATGCACCGTTTGACAGTATTATTGTAACGGCAGGTGCTCCGTTTATTCCACAGCCTTTAATGGCGCAGTTAAAAATAGGAGGAAGGCTAGTGATTCCGTTAGGGGAAGATGTTCAGATTATGACCTTATTAATCAGGAAAAATGAAACTCAATTTGAAAAACATGAGTTTGGAGAATTTCGATTTGTTCCTTTATTAGAAGATAAAAATTAACAGAAAGCCCATTGATTTGGGCTTTTTTTATTGCGTAAGAATACCAATGTATCTCTCCAAACTTTCTTTCTCAGTCTGAGCAATAAAAAGCAAAAAATCTTCTTTATTTTTTTTAGTTTGAGCCGTTTCTAATGATTGATAATATTGCATTCGACTTTCATAATCTCCTTTTAAATTAGCAATTAAATAACCTTTTTGCATTAAAATTAAATTCATAACCAATCGCGAAGTTCTTCCGTTTCGATCAATAAAAGGGTGGATTGTAACTAACCTTTCGTGCATCTCTGCTGCTAAAATTACGGGATGTAATTTGTTTTTATTAATTTCATACCAAATAAAATATTCTTCCATTTCCTGAGGAACCATCAAAGGCTGTGAAGGCATATGAATACTTCCCTGAATCATAACCTGAACTTTTCTGTAACGGCCTGCATCTTCAGGAATAATCCCCCTCAAAATTAAATTATGAATAGATAAAAGATCACGTTCATTTAAAGAATTGTTTTTGCTCATTAAATCTTTAATAAAACCAATAGCTTCCTGATGATTTATAGCTTCCAGATGTTCTTTCATACTTTTTCCGGAAATAGTCAAACCTTCATTAATAACCATGTCAGTTTCGCGAAGTGTCATTGTATTTCCTTCAATTCTATTGCTTTCAAAAGTATATTCAAGTTCTAATGCCTGTTTAATTTTATAACTGTCAAATTGCTTGTAAGAATCTAATTTATCTTTTAGGGAATCAATTTCTTTTAGAATTTTTTCTAAAGATGTTGATAATTTTAAACTTGATGTAATTTTGTTGTATTTAATTTCATCTTCTGCAACTTTTAATGCTTTCAAAGCAAATTCATCGTCGCCAATTTCATAAAGAATTTTTTCTTTAAGCCATGCAATCATTAAGGTTTCATAATCAATTTCTAAAAGTTGAGAAAGTTTAGAAATTTGCTCTCGGGTTGGTTTTCTTGTCCCTGATTCAAACTTACTAATCAGTGCCTGATCAATACCAAGTATTTGTGCGACTTCGCGTGTTTTTAAACCTTTTTGTTCCCTTGCATTTTTTAAAAGTGATTTCATGATGAAGATTTAAGTCTTGACAAAATTAGTCATTTTGCTATTGACAAAAAAAAGCAACATTATAGATTGCTTTTTTTTACTATTTATTTTTTTGCTAAAGAACCATCTTTTTTCATTTCAGCGACAACAGCCTGCATTATTGCATCGACGGTTTGCCCTAAATCTGTAACATATTCAGATTTTGTAGTTCCTGTCCAGATTAATTTATTTTCTTTCAATGCAAAAATATTAGTTTCGACCATATATGCAGTCGTTTCCTGATAATAACCCGGATCATAAAAACTTGGAGAATACATTCCGTACCAATTTCCAAAGCCATATCCATACATTCCTGTGTACATTCCGTCAAAACCTCCGTAGTACATCCCTGTGTATGTTCCGGGAACATAATTTGTTTCTTTTTCGGCACTTACTAAACGCATGGTAATAACACCGTCAAAATTTTCATCCTGCAGTATTTTTAGTTTTTGTTCTTTCGTTAGTTCTTTGGTAGTTTCGTTTAAATATTGATAAGAAGTTTTAAAAATTTCATTACTTGCTGCAATTCTATTTTCGGTTACCCTTCTTGAGGCTTCATCTTTTACCAATGCAACTACTAGAACTTTTTTGAAATTTTCCTGAGTAATTGTTATTTTTGGATCTCTCCAACTACTAACTATAGAAGTATTGCTGCCACAACCTGAAAGGGATGTTACAGTAATCAACAAAATAAAGTACTTTTTCATATTCTGATTTTTTAAAATTGTAGTAAAAATACGATAAAAAATCAACAAATGCTTTTTTTGTTTATAATATAAAGGTGTTTTTTAGTTGTAAGCCTTTTTTATTCGGTCTAAATCACGTTTAGTATCCTGCTCTTTTAGAGATTCACGTTTGTCGTAGTTTTTCTTTCCTTTACAAAGACCGATTTGCAATTTGGCAAGTCCTTTTTCATTTGTAAATAACTTCAACGGAACAATAGTAAGTCCTTTAGCCTGAACACTTTTATGAAGACTTTTTAATTCTTTCTTATTCAAAAGTAATTTTCTTTCACTTCTGGATTTATGATTGAACTGATTTCCAAATGAATACTCTTCGATATAGGTATTTATAGCAAAAAGCTCAAGACTACTAAACTCGCAAAAGCTTTCGGTAATATTAGCTTTTCCTAATCTTATAGATTTAATTTCGGTACCGGATAAAACGATTCCGGCAGTATAGGTGTCGATTATCTCATAATCAAATCGAGCTCTCTTATTAAGTATATTGACTGTTTTTAACATAAGTACAAATGTAATCAAAATTGAAAAACTTTTCAGTTTTTGATATAATTAAAGATTTCGCTATTCTAAAATAGAGCATTAAAAAGTTATTTAGTTAATTTAGATTTCAATTTACTAATTTTGTAAAAAACAAAGACCATACTTTTTTGAGTATGGTCTTTTAATATTATTTATAAATGGAAAATCCATCTAAAGATCCTTTGCACGGAATTACGCTTCAGTCCATATTAGAAAAGTTGGTGGCGCATTATGGTTTTGATACGTTATCAGAATTAATTCCGATAAAATGTTTTGCGTCAAACCCAAGCATTAAATCAAGCCTTACTTTTTTAAGAAAAACCGATTGGGCTCGTAAAAAGGTCGAAGAGTTATATATAAAATCGCTTCCTAAACTAACCAATTAATTATAATTTATACGAAAGCATAACGCCCCCACGGTACGGAAGCCATTCGCCGCTTTTGTTCCAATTAGGAGCGTGATCATATCTTTGAGGAGTTCCGTCGTTATAATTACCATGATAAAAGCCCTGATGCCAGCCTCCGCCTGCAAAAACATCCAGTAATAATTTCTCACTTATTTTAATGTTATATCCAACTGTAATTCCTATCCTGTAACCAAAACCATCTTCGTACATATTCGAATTAAAATAATTCCATTTTTGCAATTTATAAACATCAGGTCCAGCGTGGAGGCCTAAATAAAAACCGTCATATTTTTCTTTAAAATGATAACGGACTTCAGGAGTTAAAGTGTAAAATTTCATTGGATTATGGCCGTTGAAGGATTCCCAAAAAGAAACCATAACATCAACGCTAAAAGTTGTTTTTTCTCCAATACTCGTTTCAATTCCTATATTTGGTACTGCAATTAATGCAGTTGCAGCATTAAATTTTAAATAGGTTTGACTTTGTATTTGAATAGAAAATAAAAGGATACACAGAACAACTAACTTTTTCATAAAACAGATTTCATGGCTAAAACAAGTTTATAATTACTTATTTTAGTTACAAATATAACGCAAATCAAAAGTCTCTATTATAAAAAATAGTACTTTTAATACATTACCAATAATCATACTTTTATTTATCTAACAACGAGTAGATTACTTTATCTAAGAATCGTCCTTCATAAAATTCAGATTCTTTAAAATGAGCTTCTTTTACAAAACCACATTTTTGCAACACTTTTTCAGAGGCAAAATTTTCAGGATCAATTACAGCTTCAATAGAATGCAATTTTAAATCATCAAAACCATATCGGATTAGTTTGTTAACAGCTTCAGGAATAATTCCTTTGCCATGAAATTCGGGCAATAACATATAGCCAATTTCTGCACGATAATTTTCAGGCTGTATTCTGTAATAACCAATAATGCCTAATAATTTTGGATTATTTTTTAAGGTAATTCCCCAATTGATGCCTACGTTTGCTACAATTTTATCTTCGATCATAGCGATGTGTGCCAAAGCATCTTCGGTGTTTTTTACCAAAGGCCTCGGAATATATTTCATCGTTTCAGGATTCGAACGTAACTCAAAAACTTCATTTACATCTTCATCGGTAACTCTTTTTAAAAGCAAACGTTCCGTTTCTATAATTGGAAAGGGTGTAAAATTGAATTCTAACATCTTGAATCTTATAATATTTGGATACTAAATTTTGAATTGAATTCCTGATGGGCATCCAAAACTAAAATTCCTTCTTTTTCGAATAAATCACGTGAATTATTGGCTGTGTCTGAATAACCAAGCCAAGGTTCAATACAAATAAACGGAGCTTGCTCTTTTGTCCAGATTCCCAAACTCGGAAAATCTTCAAAATCAACCTTAATGTAAGGTTTCGAGTTTTCAAGAATAGTAAGTGAATTCGACTCTAAAGTTTTAAAAATCAAAGCATCATTTTCAAACAATTTATAATTTAAAGGAATCAGATTATCAGTTGTTTCTAAAACTTTTGTTTTGTCAGATATTAAATCATTCTCCAAAAGATAATATTTAAGCGTTTCTTGTTTTTCAAACTCAAGAGCGTAATCTTCAAAGTTTTCCGGTAAAGCAATTGCCGGATGTGCTCCTATAGAAAAAGGCATTTTTGTTTGACTCTTATTTATTACTTTATACTGAATATTTAAAGTCGTTTCTTCAAGAGTGTAAATAAGTAGCAATTCAAATTCAAAAGGATATTTTTTTAATGTTTCTTCATCCGATTGTAGCGAAAAAACGGCACGATTTTGTGTTTTTTCAATCAATTCAAATTCCATATCACGAGCAAAACCATGCCTTGGCAACTGATATTCTTTTTCGTCAATTTTATAAATATTGTCTTTTAAAGTTCCAACAATCGGAAAAAGAACTGGCGAATGTTTCCCCCAGAAATCAGGATTGCCTTCCCATATATATTCTTTGTTTTGATTATCTTTTAGTGAAAATAATTCAGCTCCTGCGTGTTTTATAGAAGCTTTAAGTGTTGAATTTGATATCGTTGTGTTCAAAATAGTATTAATTGAAAAGATTAGTTTTTTATCTTGATGTAAATATATTTTATAAATTTTATTTTTCTAGGAAAATAGCTTAAAATATTTTTTTGATAAAATTTTGCTAAAACTCAATATAAGCTTTAGTTTTTCTCTTTAAATAGCTTTTTTTTTCATTAATTTGCTACATAAACAGCTAAAAAATATGAAAAAACAATCCTCAAAAGCCTTATTGACCATGGCTTTGTTTGTAGGGATTTCTTCTGTTTGGGCGCAACAAACGCCAGCTACAACAGCAGTAAATCCAGTTAATAATTATAATTATCATGATGCATTTGCACCTCATTTTTATACAAAAAACGGCACTTCAACGCGATCAGCAAGTGGTCAGCCAGGAGCTGAATACTGGCAAAACAGAGCCGATTATCAAATTACGGCAAAACTAAACGCAACGACCAATGAAATTATTGGTACAGATGAAATCACGTATACGAATCATAGCCCCGATAAATTATCATTTGTTTGGTTAAACTTAGATCAAAATTTATTTAAAGAAGATTCAAGAGGAAATGCTGTTGTGCCTTTAAAAGGAAGCCGTAATGGTGCTCAGGGACAGGTTTTTGACGGTGGAAATAAAATTAAATCAGTAAAAGTTATTTCTGGCGGAAAGAAAAAAGCTGAAGCTGATGCAAAATTTATAGTTACAGATACCAGAATGCAAATTTTTCTTCCTGAAGAATTGGCTTCAAAAGGAGGATCGGTAAAAATTAAAATTGAATTCTCATTTATTGCTCCGTTTGAAGGATCAGACAGAATGGGCGTTTTAGAAACTAAAAACGGTAAAATATTTACGATTGCACAATGGTACCCGCGTATGTGCGTGTATGATGATGTAAGAGGCTGGAATACTTCGCCATATTTAGGAGCTTCAGAGTTTTATTTAGAATATGGTGATTTTGATGTAAAGCTTACAGTTCCTGCAAATCATTATGTAGTAGGTTCAGGAGAATTATTAAATGGGGCAGAAGTATTGCCTGCTGAGCAATTTAAGCGTTACAAAGATGCTTCGCAAAGCGATAAAACAGTTGTGATTCGTTCTGCAGAAGAAGTTGCAGCAACCGCGAATACTAATGCTGCTGCAGAAAAAACATGGCATTATCAAATTAAAAATGCACGTGATTTTTCCTGGGCATCGTCTCCGGCTTTTATTTTAGACGGAGCAAAAATAAACCTGCCAAGTGGTAAAAAATCTTTAGCATTATCTGCTTATCCTGTAGAAAGTGCTGGAAATGATGCTTACGGGCGTTCGACAGAATATGTAAAGGCATCGATCGAAAACTACTCAAAAAGATGGTTTGAATATCCTTATCCGGCGGCTACAAACGTTGCAGGAAATGAAGGGGGAATGGAATATCCGGGAATTGTTTTTTGTGGATGGAAATCTAAAGGAGACGATTTATGGGGAGTAACAGATCACGAATTCGGACACATTTGGTTCCCTATGATTGTAGGTTCAAACGAACGTTTATTTGCCTGGATGGATGAAGGTTTTAATACTTTTATCAATTCTGTAAGTTCTTACGATTTTAACAAAGGAGAATACAAACAGCCAGTTGCTAATTTACATGAAGAGGCAGAATACTTTACAAACCCGAAGTTAGAGACTATTATGAGTTCTCCTGATAATATGAAGGAAAACAACATTGGTGTTTTGTGTTATGCAAAACCAAGTGCAGGATTAGTAATTTTAAGAGAACAAGTATTGGGCGAGGAACGTTTTGATAAAGCATTACGTACTTATGTAGAGCGTTGGGCTTACAAACACCCAACTCCGGATGATTTCTTTAGAACAATAGAAAATGTTGCCGGTGAAGATTTAAGCTGGTTCTGGAGAGGCTGGTTCGTAAACAACTGGAGATTCGACCAAGGAATCAATTCAATTAAATATGTGAAAAATGATCCTGCAAAAGGAATTATTATTACAGTTGAAAATTTCGATAAAATGCCAATGCCAATTGTTTTGGATGTAAAAACAAAAAGCGGAAAAGTAACCAGAGTTAAATTGCCTGTTGAGATTTGGCAACGTAACAACAATTGGTCTTTTAAACACAATTCGACAGAAGAAATAGAGAGCATAACATTAGATCCTGATCATGCTTTTCCTGATTATAACGAAAGTAATAATGTATGGACAGTGGGAAAGGGAAAAGTTGAAAAAGATATCATTTTAGATGGTTATGTAGGGAATTTTTCAACTGATAAAGCGCCCTTAAAAATTGAATTTACTGAGAAAAACAGTGTACTTAACGCAGAACTTACAAATTATCCAAAATTTGCTGTTGAACCTGTAGAAGGAGAAAAAGATACTTTTCAATCGAATAGAGCTGGATTGAAATTTAAATTTAATGAAGCTAAAAATGGTTTTGATATGATTGTTTTAGGAAATGGACAAGTAATTCCGTTTAAAAGAAACTAAAATTAAAAACAATAAAATTTTTAAAACCCGATAGTTATTTATAGCTATCGGGTTTTTTTAGGTTTGTTTCAGGTTTGAAGTTTCAGGTTTCAGGTTTGAAGTTTCAGGTAGTTCTAAAAATACTTAATCTTTCAAAGTTAAAAACTTTAAAAACCAGAAAATCAAAATCTTAGTACCTTAGCATCTCAGAATCTTAGCGCCTCAAAAACTAACATTACATTAAAAAAATGTTAGTTTTTTATTTTTTTGTATTGAAAATAAAAAAATAGTGTATTTTTGCACTCGATGAATAAAATAAGTTTACATACAACTTCTTTGTCACGGACAAACCTGCCTTGTACTTCTCCCGAAGTACGGATACTATCTCTATAGTATTCACAGAGTTTTTCGCCGTATATTTATTCATACCCATTTTTCATTTTGAAATCACATCATTTGTCCATTGGACAAACATATCCTAAAAGTATATATTATTTTTTGAATTTTCTTAATCAAGTTTTTGATTTTGAGAATGTTACTTCTATTTTGTCTATTTTTATTGGATTGATTTCCGTATTTCAAACTAAACAACATGTTTTAAATTTTAACGCTAAACTTCAACCATTGAAATGAAAATCTCTATTGTTGTTACTCAGGAAGAACACTTCAAATTCGCACAGGAAATTTGCGATACGATAGAATCATCTGCCTTATTAAGAGGTACAGGGATTGCTAAAAGAACTCCTGAATACATTCAGAAAAAAATGTCGAACGGTGATGCGATGATTGCTCTGGCAGATGGAAAATTTGCAGGTTTTTGTTATATCGAAAGTTGGCAGCACGGAAAATTCGTGGCACATTCCGGCTTAATTGTACATCCTGATTACAGAAGTTTAGGTTTGGCAAAAAAGATCAAATCGAAAGTTTTTGATTATTCATTACAAAGATATCCAGATGCTAAAATTTTCGGAATTACAACTGGTTTGGCTGTAATGAAAATCAACTCTGATTTAGGATATAAGCCAGTTCCGTTTTCAGAACTGACAACTGATCCGAGTTTTTGGGCCGGTTGTAAAACCTGTACCAATTTCCCTATTTTACAGAGTAAAGAAAACAAAATGTGTCTTTGTACCGGTATGTTATACGACCCGAAAGAAAAACAAAAAAATCCGCCAAGACATCCTTTTAACGAAGCTGTTTTAAGCAGGTTAAAGAAAATTAAGCAAGCACTATTTTTAAATAAATTATTGTCTGTTTTTTTAACTTAAATTAATTAGAAAATCTCAAACTGCTACATACGAAAGTATTAGCCTAAATTATAAAAAATGAAAAAAGTAGTATTAGCTTATAGCGGAGGATTAGATACCTCGTATTGTTTGAAATATTTAAAAAATGAAAAAGGATACGAAGTTCATACTGTACTTGTTGATACAGGAGGATTTGACGCAGAAGAATTATCAGCAATAGAAAAAAGAGCCTACGAATTAGGAAGCGCACAACACGCAAACCTGACTATCGTAGATAAATATTATGATAAAGCTATAAAATATTTGATTTTCGGAAATGTATTAAAAAACAATACCTATCCATTATCAGTAAGTGCAGAGCGTGTTTTTCAGGCAATTGAAGCTATAAAATATGCTAAAAAAGTAGGAGCAAGTGCGATTGCACACGGAAGTACAGGTGCTGGAAACGATCAAATTCGTTTTGATTTAATTTTCCAGACCATTGCTCCGGAAATTGAAATCATTACGCCAATTAGAGATTTAAAATTGTCAAGACAAGAAGAAGTTGATTATTTGGCTCAAAAAGGAGTTCATTATTCTTGGGAAAAAGCACAATATTCGATCAATAAAGGACTTTGGGGAACAAGCGTTGGAGGAAAAGAAACATTGACTTCTAGCCAGCCGTTACCAAGTGACGCTTATCCTTCTCAATTACAAAAAGAAGGCGAAGAGAAAGTAAGATTACATTTTGAACAAGGAGAATTAGTTGGTTTAAACGGTCAGTTCGATAAACCATCAAATAACATTGTAGCCCTTGAAAAACTGGCCAATGCTTTTGCAATTGGAAGAGATATTCACGTTGGAGATACTATTATCGGAATTAAAGGAAGAGTTGGTTTTGAAGCTGCAGCTCCATTAATTATCATTAAAGCACACCATTTATTAGAAAAACATACGCTTGGTAAATGGCAGCAATATTGGAAAGAACAATTAGGAAACTGGTACGGAATGTTATTTCACGAAGGTCAGTTTTTAGATCCGGTGATGCGTAACATCGAAACATTTTTGCAGGACACACAAAAAACGGTAAATGGTGTTGTAACCGTTTCATTAAAACCATATCATTTTTCGCTTGACGGAATCGAATCAGATAATGATTTAATGAATACCGGTTTTGGTCAATACGGAGAAATGAACAATGCCTGGACATCTGATGATGCAAAAGGATTTATCAAGATTTTAGGAAATGCACAAAACATATTTTCATCAGTAAATCATTTAGACCATGATTAATGTCGGAATAATTGGTGGTTCGGGCTACACAGCCGGAGAACTCATCAGAATTTTAATGTACCACCCAAACGTAAACATCGATTTTGTTTACAGTACAACAAACGCTGGAAAATCACTTTCTGTGGCGCACCACGATTTGATGGGCGATATCGAAATGAATTTTACAGATGTAATAAATTCTGATGTCAATGTGGTTTTTTTATGTTTAGGTCACGGAAAATCAATTTCATTTTTACAGGAAAATCAATTTGCAAGCCATACTAAAATTATCGATTTAGGAAATGATTTTAGATTGAATAAAGACGCTCATTTCGAAGGTAAGGATTTTATATACGGTTTACCTGAATTGAACAAGTCGGAAATTAAAAAAGCAAATTATATTGCAAATCCGGGTTGTTTTGCTACGGCTATTCAATTGGCTTTATTGCCTTTAGCTAAAAATAATGGGCTAAATAATGACGTTCACATTAATGCCACAACCGGAAGTACAGGTGCAGGAGTTGGACTTTCAGAAACTTCACATTTTAGCTGGAGAAACAACAATATGTCGCATTATAAAGCTTTTGAACACCAGCATTTGGGAGAAATTGGAGAAAGTTTAGTGCAATTGCAGGATGATTTTGAAAGCGAATTACTTTTTATTCCAAACAGAGGAGATTTTCCAAGAGGAATTTTTGCCACATTATATACACTTTCTGATGATAGCTTGGAGCAATTGTTTGCAAAATACCAAGATTTCTATAAAGATGAACCTTTTGTAACCGTGACAACGACCAACATCAATATGAAACAAGTCGTTCAAACGAACAAATGTATCATCAGTTTATTGAAAAAAGGAAACCGGGTTTTAATCACATCAGTTATTGATAACTTAACCAAAGGTGCTTCAGGACAAGCGATTCAAAACATGAATTTAATGTTCGGATTAGAAGAAACCACCGGTTTACATTTGAAACCAAGCGGATTTTAGGAAAAATTTGTTTCAGGTTTTAAGTTTCAGGTTTCACGTTCTGTGTGTAACTTGAAACCTAAATACGGGAACTTAAATCAGTTTCAAGTTTAAAATTCCAAGTTTCACGTTCTGTGAGCAACTTGAAACTTTAAACCTGAAACAAAATAAACAAAAAACACATGAACTTATTCAACGTTTACCCATTATACGACATAACTCCAGTAAAAGCTGTCGATTGTACAATTTTTGACGATAAAGGAGTAGAATATCTAGATTTATACAGCGGACATGGTGTTATCTCGATTGGACACACTCAGCCGGATTATGTAGCAAAACTTAAAAATCAATTAGATCACTTAGGATTTTATTCGAATGCAATTCAGAATCCTTTGCAGGTTGAATTGGCACAAAAATTAGGAAAGCTTTCTGGTTTAGAAGATTACGAATTGTTTTTATGCAGTTCTGGTGCCGAAGCTAATGAAAATGCTTTGAAATTAGCGTCTTTCCATAACGGGAAATCAAGAGTTGTAGCTTTTGATAATTCTTTCCACGGAAGAACTTCTGCAGCCGTTGCAGTTACTGATAACAAAAAAATTGTAGCGCCAATTAATGCACAACAAGTGGTTACTTTTTTACCATTAAACCAAATTGAATTAGTTGAAGCTGAATTAGCTAAAGGAGACGTAACAGCAGTAATTATCGAAGGAATTCAGGGAGTTGGAGGTTTGGACCAAGGAACTACAGAATTTTTTCAGGCTTTAGAAAAAGCATGTAAAAAACACGATGTTGTCTTGATTTTAGATGAAGTACAATCAGGATATGGAAGAAGCGGCAAATTCTTCGCTTTCCAACATCACGGAATAAACGCTGATATTATTTCAGTTGCAAAAGGAATGGGGAACGGATTTCCGGTTGGAGCCATTTTAATTTCGCCAAAATTTGAAGCAAGTTTCGGATTATTAGGAACTACTTTCGGCGGAAGCCATTTATCTTGTGCAGCTTCAATTGCAGTTTTAGATGTAATTGAAAAACTTGATTTACAGAAAAATGTAAACGAAGTTTATGAATATTTCTTAGAAAAAATCAAAGAAGTTGAAGGTATTAAACAAGTAAAAGGAAAAGGATTAATGCTTGGTGTTGAATTTGATTTTGATGTAGCAGCTTTAAGAAAAAAACTGATTATTGAAAAACACATTTTTACAGGAAGTGCCAACAATAAAAACCTGTTAAGAATTTTACCACCGCTTACAGTGAAAAAAGCTGATATTGATACGTTTATTGTAGCTTTAAAAGAAAGTTTAGAAGAGCTATAATGTTAATTTGTTTAATCGTTTAACTGGTTAATCGATTAAACAAATTAACGATTACACGATTACACGAATTAACCAATTAAACCAAAAAAAATGAATCCATTATCAATTGAAAAACGCAATCTGGTTTTGCGGTCAATGGCAAATTTGGTCGAGCAGGAGCGGAGTCAGATTATCTTAACAAATAAAGAAGATCTTGCTGCTTACGACGGTTCAGATTTAGCCATGGAAGAACGCCTGAAAGTAGATGATAAAAAAGTCGACGAGATGATTTTATCGTTAAATCAATTGGCTTCTCAAGAAGATCCGGTTGGAGTAGAGCGTTTTCATTTTGTTCATGATAATGGAATAAAAGTTATTAATAAAACTGCCGCTTTTGGTACGATTTTGATCATTTATGAGTCTCGTCCCGATGTTACAATTGAAGCTGGCGGAATCGCTTTTAAATCCGGAAATAAGATTTTATTAAAAGGAGGAAAAGAAGCTTTAAAATCAAATTTGAAAATAGTTGATTTATGGCATAAAGCTTTGGAAGAGAACGGAGTTTCAAAAGATTGGGTTGAATATTTAAATTATAATCGTTCAGAAACACAAGCTTTTCTAGAAAAACCAACTCAAAAAGTAGATTTAATTGTTCCCAGAGGTGGAGAAAAATTAATTGAGTTTGTAAAAGCACACGCAACCTGCCCGGTAATTGTAAGCGGACGTGGAAATAATTTTGTTTACGTTCATGAAAAAGCAGATACAGATTTAGCTTTAAAAATAATTTTAAACGCTAAAACGTCTAAAATTTCAGCTTGTAATGCTGTTGATAAGGTTTTAATAGATTCAAAACTGCCAAACTTTGAAGCTTTTACAGCGATGTTAATTGAAACGTTGGACGAATCAAAAGTTGAAATTATTGTAGATAAATCATTAGAGAATTTCGAAAACACAAAAACACTTCAAAACGAAGATATTTGGTACGAAGAATTTCTAGATTATAAAATTGTAATCGGAACAATTGATTCTGAGGAAAATGCAATCGATAAAATCAATAAATATTGCGGAGGACATTCTGCTGTAATTATTACAAAAGACGATAAAGCAGCACAAGAATTTATGGATGCCGTTGATACCGCAGCCGTTTACCAAAATGCTTCAACCCGTTTTACAGACGGAGGACAATTTGGTTTAGGCGGAGAATTAGCGATAAGCACAGATAAGTTACATCAACGCGGACCAATTGGTTTACAACATCTCGTAACAAACAAATGGTATGTTTACGGAGAAGGACAGATAAGATAATTTTAGATTTTAGTCCCGAAGCCTCGGGACAGATTTTAGATTGATGATTAACGATTTTTAATTTCTAATTTTTTGGAATTTGGAATTTATTTTTTGGAATTTAACTATAGACAAAGCTTTGCGAACTTAGCGTTTTGTAAACACAAACAGAATAAAAAAAACCTTGCGCCCTTTGCGGTTAAAAAACAAAACATGGCAAAAAAAAGGATTTTATTAAAAATAGGAAGTAATACTTTAACCAAAGAAACCAATCATATTTCGCGGGGAAAGATTGAAGATATTGGTATGCAAATTGCCGCTCTTAACAAAGATTACGAATTTGTAATTGTAAGTTCAGGAGCAATCGCAGCAGCAAAGCAATTCGTAAACCTCGAAAGTAAAGGAAAAGAAATTGCAATGAAACAAGCCTTAGCTTCAATTGGACAACCTCACTTAATGCGGATTTTCCATGAAAACTTCAGCGATTTAGGTTTATTGACATCACAATGTTTATTGTCTTATTCAGATTTCGAAAAAGACCAGTCAAAAGTAAATATTGTTAATACGATAAACGTTTTGGTCGAGAATAATTACATTCCGATTATTAATGAAAATGATACCGTTGCCACAGATGAGATTCGGTTTGGAGATAATGATAAACTAGCGGCTTTAACAGCAGTGCTGCTAAATGTTGATATTCTGATAATTGCAACTAATACAAACGGAATTTACACGAAAGATTCGATTAACGATGAAAATCCGGAAACAATTAAATTCGTAAATGATTTAAAGACTTTAGAAAAAGAAATCGGCGAATCAAAATCATCACACGGAACAGGCGGAATGCAGTCAAAAATTGAAGCCGCCGGAATCGCAAAAGCAGCAAAAATAGAAACCTGGATTGTAAACGGATTAAATGATAATTTTATTTTGCGTGCATTAAAAGATGAAATCCCGTTTACTAAGATTGTGTAGAATTGTTTATTTGTTTAACCGTTAATTCGGTTAATCGAATGAACAAATAAACAGTTAAAACAAATTAACGATTAAACAGATTAACGGTTAAACAAAAAAAGATGAATTATATTTCAATACAAGATATAGACTTATTATCAAAATGGGTAAAAAGTGCGATTAAAATCAAAAAAAATCCGCTAAAAAATAAAAAATTAGGGAAGAACAAAACCTTAGGAATGTTATTCTTCAACCCAAGTTTGAGAACCCGTTTGAGTACTCAAAAAGCCGCTTTAAACTTAGGAATGAACGTCATGGTAATGAACTTTACCAACGAAGGATGGACATTAGAATTTGAAGACGGAGCTGTTATGAATTCTGGAGCATCAGAACATATAAAAGAAGCAGCAGAAGTAGTTTCTCAATATTGTGATATTATTGCAATCCGTGCGTTTGCTGGTTTAGTTGATAAAGAAAAAGATTATCAGGAAACCGTTATTTCTGGATTCTTAAAATACGCTACAGTGCCAATTGTAAACATGGAAAGTGCCGTTCGTCACCCGATGCAGTCTTTAGCAGACGCCATTACGATGGAAGAACACAAAACGAAACACAAACCAAAAGTAGTACTTTCGTGGGCGCCACATCCAAAAGCTTTGCCGCAAGCCGTTGCCAATTCTTTCGTTGAAATGATGCAAATGCAAAAAGAAATGGATTTTGTAATCACACATCCTGAAGGTTACGAACTAAGTCCCGAAATTACAAAAGACTGCAAAATCGAATACGATCAGAATAAAGCTTTCGAAAATGCAGATTTCGTTTATGTAAAAAACTGGAGTAACTTCAACGATTACGGAAAAGTAACCAACAGCGATCCAAATTGGACGGTAACTGCCGAAAAAATGGCATTAACCAACAACGGAAAATTCATGCACTGCCTCCCGGTTCGTCGTAACGTAATTGTAAGCGATGAAGTTTTGGATGGAGAAAATTCAATCGTAATCGAACAAGCGAATAATAGAACGTATTCAGCACAATTAGTTTTACAAAAGATTCTTAAGAAGCTATAAATTAAGGTACAAAGGCTCAAAGTGACAAAGGTTCAAAGGTTTTTAAAACCGCAACAAAAACCTTTGAACCTTTGAACCTCTGAACCTCTGAACCTTGAAAGAGATGAACGTATCAGTAATAAAAATTGGTGGAAACATCATCGACAACCCAACCGAATTAGAACAATTCTTAACCGATTTTTCTAAAATCGAAGGCTATAAAGTTTTAGTTCACGGCGGAGGAAAATCGGCTACAAAAATGGCGCAAAGCATAGGTTTGGTTCCGCAAATGATTGACGGACGCCGAATTACAGATGCTCCTATGCTTGACGTTGTTGTGATGATCTACGCAGGACAAATCAATAAACACATTGTGGCACAATTGCAGGCAAAAGACAATAATGCAATTGGTTTTTCTGGCGCTGACGGGAATTTAATTCAGTCAACAAAAAGAAATCATCCAACGATTGATTACGGATTTGTAGGCGATGTAAAACAAGTCAACACATCTTTACTAAAAACATTATTAGAAGCTGGAATTGTTCCTGTTTTCTGTGCCATAACACACGACAAAAACGGACAATTGTTAAACACAAATGCCGATACCATTGCAAGCGAATTGTCAATTGCGTTATCTGAGGTTTTTGATGTTACGCTGACATATTGTTTTGAAAAACAAGGCGTTTTGCAAGATTCAGAAGACGATTCATCTGTAATAACAGAAATCAATGAAACATTATACAATAAACTAAAAGAAGAAAAAGTAATCCATTCTGGAATGATTCCGAAACTTGATAATTGCTTCAATAGTTTGTCAAGAGGCGTTCAGAAAATTAAAATTGGTCATCATAAAATGCTCCAAAATTCAGACGTTTTACATACAACAATTACGTTATAAAAGAAATAGCCACAGATTAATGGATTAAAAAGATTAAAAATCTGTGAAAATTCTTTTAATCTGTGGCAAAAAAATAGAGTTGCGCAAAGCATTTTAAATATTAATTTTAGAAATTTGCGCAAATTAAAATTGTCACAAATTAATTAAAAACTTTGTGACTTTGAGCCTTCGTGGCAGAGAACCTACACAACTATGAAGAATATAGAAACGCTTACCAAAGAAGCCATAGCACTATTAAAAAGCCTTATTGAAACCCCTTCATTTTCAAGTGAAGAATACCAAACGGCACTTTTAATCGAAAATTGGTTCAATCAAAATGAGATTCCTTTCAAAAGAGAAAATAATAATGTGTGGGCTTTCAATAAATATTTCGACGAGAATAAACCAACACTTTTACTAAACTCACACCATGATACGGTAAGGCCCAATCAGGCATATACAAACGATCCGTTTAAAGCAATTGAAAAAGACGGAAAACTATTCGGTTTAGGAAGTAACGATGCAGGCGGATGTCTCGTTTCATTATTAGCAACGTTTGTACATTTTTATGAAAATCAAAATTTGTCACATAATATTGTAATTGTGGCTTCCGCCGAAGAAGAAAGCAGCGGAAAAAACGGTTTAAACAGCGTTTTAAAACATTTACCAGAATTAGATTGCGCCATTGTTGGTGAACCAACTTTAATGCAATTAGCTGTTGCCGAGAAAGGTCTATTAGTTCTTGACGTAAAAGTAAAAGGAACCGCAAGTCACGCCGCGCATCAAAACGATGATAATTCATTATATAAATCCATTCCGGTAATGGAATGGTTTAAAAACTATAAATTCGACAAAATTTCAGATGTTTTAGGTCCTGTAAAAATGACCGTAACGCAAATTAGTGCAGGAAAACAGCATAACGTTGTGCCATCAGAATGTGATTTAGTTGTTGATATTCGTGTAACAGACCGTTATTCTAACACCGAAATTCTAGAAGTTGTAAAAGCAAACATAAATGCCGAAGTAACGCCAAGATCCATGCATTTAAATGCGTCGTCTATTCCGGTAGCACATGGTTTAGTACAAGCAGGAATCGCTTTAGGAAGAACAACTTACGGCTCACCAACACTTTCAGATCAATCGGTTTTGAGCTGTCAATCCTTAAAATTAGGGCCAGGAGAAACGTTGCGGTCACATTCAGCAGACGAATTTATTTTTTTAAATGAAATTGAAGAAGGAGTCGATTTGTATATCAAAATACTAACCGATTTCTTTAAACTATAAGAAAAGAAAAACCGCCACGAATTCACGAATTTATATATTCAAAGATTATCAAAAATAATTCGTGAATTCGTGGCGAAAAAAAACATAACCTATGAAACTTTGGGAAAAAGGAATACCAACAGACAAACAAATCGAACATTTTACAGTAGGAAACGATCGTGAACTTGATTTAGTTCTCGCAAAATATGATGCTTTAGGTTCTATTGCACACGCTAAAATGTTGGGTCAGATTGGTTTGTTAACTCAGGAAGAAACGACTTCTTTAGTTGATGCATTAAACGAAATTATTGCTGATATCGTAGTTGGAAATTTCCAAATAGAAGATAGTTTCGAAGACGTTCATTCTAAAATCGAATATCTGTTAACGGTAAAGCTTGGCGATGCAGGAAAGAAAATCCACACTGCACGTTCCCGTAACGATCAGGTTTTAGTAGATGTTCATTTGTATTTAAAAGACGAATTAAAAGCCATAAAAGAGCAAGTAAAAACATTATTTGACTTGTTGATGGAATCGGCAGAGAAACATCAAAATGTTTTATTGCCCGGATATACACATTTGCAAATTGCCATGCCATCATCATTTGGAATGTGGTTTTCTGCTTACGCCGAAAGTCTGATTGATGATGTTACGATGTTGAATGCTGCTTCAAAAATTGTAGATCAGAATCCGTTAGGTTCTGCAGCTGGTTACGGAAGCTCATTTCCAATCAACAGAACCTTTACAACACAGGAATTAGGTTTTGAAACCTTAAAATACAATGCAGTTGCAGCACAAATGAGCCGAGGAAAAGCAGAAAAAACGGTTGCATTTGCAATGAGCAGCGTTGCTGCAACTTTGTCAAAATTTGCGATGGATGTTTGTTTGTATATGAGCCAGAATTTCGATTTTATTGGTTTACCGGCACATCTTACGACAGGTTCAAGTATTATGCCTCATAAAAAGAATCCGGATGTTTTCGAATTAATCAGAGGGAAATGCAATAAGATTCAGGCACTTCCATACGAAATCACTTTAATTACAAATAATTTACCAAGCGGTTATCACAGAGATTTACAACTTTTAAAAGAAGGATTGTTTCCTGCCATTCAAACTTTAAAATCTTGTTTGGATATTGCCATTTTCTCTGTAAAAGATATTACCGTAAAAGAAAATATTTTAAAAGATAAAAAATACGATTATTTGTTTACAGTTGATACTTTAAATGAAATGGTTGTTGCAGGAGTGCCATTTAGAGATGCCTACAAAGCTGTTGCAGAACAATTAGAAGCGGGAACATACCAATCTCCAAAAGAAACAAAACACACGCACGAAGGAAGTATCAATAATTTATGTTTAGATGCCATTAAAAATAAAATGAAAGCTGCTTTATAAAAGTATTTCATTAAATAAAAAACCGGTTTGTATTCAATACAAACCGGTTTTTTTTATGCAGTTTAAAGTTGTAATTAGCTTTTGTTACTACAACCTGAAGATATAACTCCAGACGAAGTAACCTGAAGAGTTGCTCCCGCACCGCAAGTTTTGTTGGCTACAAATTCTTCCACTTTACCAAGAGGAATAGTTGTATAGCTGTAATTAGGTTTGGTTACTGTTGTGCCAAAATCTGCAGGACTTTTTCGGCAATGATCGAATGCGATACCAACCGTTCCTCCATCAGTGTCAATATATTCTTTAAATACTTTATCAACTTTTGCAAAATCAGTAGCTTCAACATAACAAGTTGAATTTTTAGCACCTCCGCCCAAACCAATAGCCAAAGAACCTGATTCTGATGTATTATAATAACAATTCAAAATATGAATTTCTGCATTTCTGGCACGGGGCATTCTTTGTTTGCAGCCTTCTGCCCAATAACAATTTTTAAAAGTGATGCTATAATGACCATCGGCAGGGAAATCATTTTTGCCTGAACCAATAAGATCGCTAAATCTGTGATCTTCGGCTCCGCCGGAACCACCGGATTTTGGTGCTTTTAGATACGTAAATTTGCACCATGAAATGGTAACATTATCGGTTTTGCCTTTATTATCATAATTCCCGTCCTGACCATCCTGAAACTCGCAGTGATCAACCCAAAGATTGGTACAATCAGCAGTCAAATTATCCTGACCATCAATATCATAAGCGCCGGGACCAACAAAAATAAGGTTTCTTATAATTACATTATTAGAACCCGTTTTTAAATACAAAATACCGGATCCGGGATTCGATTGGTTTTCGTTCACCAGTTTGGCGCCGGGTAATCCAATAATAGATTTGTTTGAAACCACTTGTTGTATAGGTTTACCGCCAGGAATTGTAATTACTCCTGATACCAAAATTACTTCTGGAGAATTGCTTTTAATTTTTACCAGTAAGTCATCATAAGAAGTTACAGTTACAGGAGTTGCATTTCCACCTCCTGTTGTTGCAGCTCCAAATCCTTCAGGAGATGCCATATAATAATTTTGTGCTAACAGATTGGATAAACTCCAAAGTAGAAAGAGTACGGTTAGATGTTTTTTCATTTTAAGTTAATCTGGTGGTTTGAAGTAAAGTAATTTTAAATGTAATCGATTACACGAATGTAATTAATAATATTTTATAATCGATAATTGCGATGCTTTTTTAATGCTCAATATTTAATGCAATAATATGATGCTTTAAAATTTTAAAGAATAGTTGTATAAAACATAAATGCATTACTAAATATGTAATTAAAATAATAAAATATTTAATATGTTTATTCTCTTTAAGTTAAGAGCGATACATTAAAAAATTAATGATGAGTTAATTATTTTTTGTTAAATAAAGCTTAATTTTTTTATTTGTTACAAGTATATTCGTGCAAAATTTAAATTTATGAAAATGAACATTACAAAAAAATTCGCAGTAGTATTATTTATTTGTGCCTCTATCTTTACTGGTTGTTCTAGTGATGAGGACAACAATGAGCCTGAAGTTGTTGATACAGCAACATTAAAAACATTCAAAGATGTAAGTTTTGCTTTAGATTCTTCTGAAGGATTTGATTCAGGACGTTTTTTCTCAACAGAAACTGGAAAATCTTACAAGAAAAGCCAAATAGATGCAGCTGTTTTATCAAAAGTTGATATTGCTTTTTATGGCTCTAGTTCTAATACTTTTGCTTATTTTTTAAGCCCTAATGACTCAGAAGTTGGTATTGCTGGCGGAACAAGCACTATTTATGTAAATAATGTTACAACAGAATATACAGTTGCGCAATTTAATAAATTAGAAAAAGGTGAAGATTTAGCAAATGTAACTGTAACGGATGATGGTGATTCATTCCCTACATCTGATTTGCCTCGCGTAGTATTGTTTAAAAATGCTGCTGGAAAAAAAGGTGTAATTTGCGTGAAATCTGTTCATAACGTTGGTTTTGATCCTAGAATTGTTGTAGATATCAAAATCCAGAAATAATTAAGGATTCTATTTAAAACACAATATTTAAATGCGCTGGAAGTTTCTGGCGCATTTTTTTTGGCTAAATCTCTTTTCAGTTTTAAAAGAGAAAATTCGAGCTAAATACATATATTTGAATAATTAGTTATTTTAAAATTATTGTATGAATAAATTTGACGTTCAGGCTACTAAGGCACTTTTAGAAAAAAATCTAATTACAGAAAATCAATATCAGGAAATCAGTTCTTATCGTAATTTGAATATTTTTTCGCTAAATGCAGAGCTTAAGCTGTTTCTTTACCTGTCCGTCTTGTTATTTACCTCAGGAATAGGAGTTTTAATTTACAATAATATTGACAGTATCGGGCATATAGCAATTCTTTCATTACTATTAATTGTCATTGCAGTTTGTTTTTATTTTTGTTTTAAAAACACAAAAGGTTTTCAAAAATCAGAAACCATATTTGAAAATCCTGTTTTAGAATATCTCGTTTTAGCCGCCAATATTCTCACTTGTATTTTTATCGGTTATTTGCAATTTCAATACAAACCTTTCGGCACACATTACGGATTAGCAACTTTAATTCCCACAATTGTCAGTTTCTTTTGTGCCTATTATTTTGACAACAAGAGTGTTTTAACCATTGCAATTACAGGTTTAGCAGCTTACGTAGGGCTTTCGGTAACACCTCAGGATTTGCTTAATAACAGCAATTTTTATGAAGATCAAACCTTAAGCTATTCAGCCATTGCACTGAGTGTTTTACTTATTTTATGGACGATTTATAGTTCTAAAAACCAATTAAAAACGCATTTCAATATATTATACCTCACTTTTGCTTTGCATATTATTAGCATTGCAACAATTAGCAGCCTGATAGATTATGAAGACATAATATGGTTTGTTTTTGCGATTATTTTGGGAGCATCTTCCTGTTTTTTCTATAAAATCAGCCATGAATATAAAGCAATTTCGCTGTATGTCTTTATGATTATTTATGCTTATATCGGAATAAATATATTCATTTTTAGAGTTTTACAATTTATAGATTTTTTTTCAGATGTTTGGATAGTATTGTTCATTGTAGCACTTCCAATATATTTTATAGGCTTCATAATATTGTTCATCAAACTAATTAAAAATTTCAATAAAGAAATTACAGCATGATAGTATACGATAAAAATTTATTAGATAATCTGACTTTAGCTGAAGAAGCAAAATCATTGCAGGCTGCAGGTTTTATTAGTAAAGAACAAAAAGACTTCATCAAAAAAGAGCTGCCTGCTTTTAAAAGACAAAGCAATATTTTAGTGCGATTGGGATTCTTTTTATTAGGATCTTTTTTGTACTCGTCAATTTGCTCTGTTATTGCATTAATTGGATTAAATTCTGAAAGAGTCTTTTTTGAAATTTGTTGTTATATTTTTGCCATAATTGGTTTTGCAGGCGCAGAATTTTTGGCGAATCAAAATTATTACGAGCATGGTTTAGATGATGCTTTTATTTTAGGTGCTGTTTTAAATCTTGGAATTGCTATTGGAATTACAACAGAAGGCAATAATGGACTTGTAATTGCATTTTTTGTCGCAGTAGCTTCATTTATGATGTATAAAAGATATTTGAATTTACTGTCAATCCTTATTTTTTGCATTTCAGTTTCGGCACTTTTGTTTTTTGGAATGTTAGAGTTTGGAGATATCGGAAAAGCAATACTTCCGTTTGTTGCCATGTTATTTGCAGCAGCATTTTACTTTTTTACTAAAAAATTAATCAATAATCTTACTGAAAATTATTACTACAGAGGACTTTTGTGGGCAAATAGTTTTTGTTTGATCCTGTTTTATTTTTCTTGTAATTATCTAGTTGTAAGAGAACTTTCTGTAGTGCTTTTAGAAAATAAAATACTTCCCGGAACCGATATTCCGTTTGCATTTTTCTTCTATGCCTTTACATTTATTGTTCCGGCTGTTTATTTGGTACAAGCATTAAGAACAAAAGACAGAATTATGCTTTGGTTAAGCTTTTTATCCATCGGATTTTCTATTTATACCATCGGATTTTATTATTCCGTTTTACCGGTAGAAGTGGCATTAACAGTAGGCGGACTAGTTTTATTTGCGATTGCATATTTCTCCATAAGAAAAATAAAAGATAACGAAGTTGGTTTAACATTTAGACCTGACAGAATAAATACTTCAAATGCACTTTTAAATGCAGAAGCTTTAATTGTTGCTTCAACTTTTGGTATGAAACCGGAAGTAAAACCGGAAAATTCTCCAATGGAGTTTGGAGGAGGAGGATTTAGCGGTGGCGGATCTGAAGGAAGTTTTTAGATATTATAAAAAAACGCTGAAATTAAATTTTCAGCGTTTTTTTTATTTCTAATACCGGATTTCTTAATCAAGATATTGTTCGTATTCTTCTATTTTTGAGCGTAAACGATTTTCTAAATATGAATTTCCGCCATTTAATGTTTCTAAGATAATTTTAGCTTCTTCTCTGTATGCTGTTCTCTTAAGATTGTCCCAGCTTTTTGGAGGTTTTTGTAGATTTGTAATCCTGTCTGCTAATTTTACAGCCCAAATTTCTTTTTTCTGCTTTGAAATTCTGTTGAGACTATCCAGCATTTTTTCTTCTTTTGGTAAATTGCCATTTTTAGTCAGAGCAACAACTCCTTCGGCAACTTCAATTCCAAATTCAAGTTTTAATTCTTCAAAAGTTGTATTAGTATCTTCCAGCGTATCATGCAATAAAGCAACTTGAGTAGCAAAATTCAGGTCAAATTCTTCTGTATGATGCGATGCAATTAAAATTTCCATGGCAACATTACTTAAATGAATAACATACGGAAGATTAGAATCTTTAATAGTCTGGTTGATTTCTAAATGTTTTAAAGTCGCAAAAATTATTGTTTTTTGATAAATCGTCTGAACATCCATTTAATCCTTTTTAGAAATTACTGCACTTTACTTTTCAACGCTTCAGCATCAATATCGCTGTGCGAAACATCATAAACTGCTTTTCCGTTTTTGATCAAAATAAGCTGTGGAGATTCATGATAAACATTAAACTTATTGGCTATTTCATTTGAGATATCGCGATGCGCAATTAGATCTAAAAAATACGCATCAACAGTATCATTCAAATCATATTCACGTTCAAATTGCTTCAAAGCCATTTTACTAATACTGCATCTTGTGCTATGTTTAAATATTACAACAGGTTTTTCGTTTGAAATTGCTTCGATTTCCTGCAATTGTAATTTATCTGTTAATTCGGTCCAGTTTATATTGCTTTTTGGAGAATCTGTGTTCTCTGAACTTCCGAAGATTGAATTTAAAAAACTCATATTTGACTTGTTTTATGACTTTTTGACGTTAATAATGAGCTAAAAAGCTATAAAAAACGACATTTTGTCTGTAATTTTATTATGGAATGTATTTTGAATATTCCAGCAAAGTTATATCATTTAAAGTTAAAAAGGTAATGCAATAAAATCTAATTTTAATGGTATCGATTATCAAAATTAAAAAAGAAAACCTAAATCATACAAAAAATGAACATAAATAAATTTACAACAAAATCCCAGGAAGCCATTCAGCTTTCGCAGCAATTGGCGCAGCGATACGGACAGCAACAAATAGAAAACGAACACATTTTTAAAGCCATTTTTGAGGTTGATGAAAATGTAGCACCTTTTATTTTGAAAAAACTCAACGTAAATGTGCCGTTGTTTTTACAAGTTTTAGATTCAACCATTCAAAGTTTTCCAAAAGTTTCAGGAGGCGATATTGTGCTTTCAAGAGATGCCAATAAAGCATTGAACGAAGCCGAAATTATTGCTCAAAAAATGAACGACGAATATGTTTCGATCGAGCATTTAATATTAGCTATTTTCGACTCAAAAAGCAAAGTTGCCCAAATTTTAAAAGATCAGGGCGTTACCGGAAAAGCTTTAAAAGCAACTATTGAAGAACTTAGAAAAGGAGAAAGAGTAACTTCTGCTTCTGCAGAAGAAAACTATAATTCATTAAATAAATACGCTAAAAACCTTAACGAATTAGCGCGTACCGGAAAACTGGACCCCGTTATTGGGCGTGACGAAGAAATTAGACGTGTATTGCAAATCTTAACCCGTAGAACAAAAAATAACCCAATGTTAGTGGGTGAACCGGGAGTTGGTAAAACCGCTATTGCTGAAGGTTTAGCACACAGAATTGTTGATGGAGATGTTCCTGAAAACCTAAAAGATAAAATCGTCTTCTCACTAGATATGGGAGCATTGATTGCAGGTGCAAAATACAAAGGTGAATTTGAAGAACGTTTAAAATCAGTAGTAAAAGAAGTTACCGCTGCTGAAGGTGATATCGTTTTGTTTATTGATGAAATTCACACGCTTGTAGGTGCGGGCGGAGGAGAAGGGGCAATGGATGCCGCTAATATCTTGAAACCGGCTTTGGCCCGTGGAGAATTAAGAGCAATTGGAGCAACCACTTTAGACGAATATCAAAAATATTTTGAGAAAGACAAAGCGTTAGAACGTCGTTTTCAAAAGATTTTAATTGATGAGCCGGATACGGAAAGTGCTATTTCGATTTTGCGTGGAATCAAGGAAAAATACGAAACGCATCATAAAGTTCAAATTAAAGATGAAGCGATTATTGCGGCTGTAGAACTTTCACAACGTTATATTACAAATCGTTTTTTACCAGATAAAGCGATTGATTTGATGGATGAAGCGGCTTCAAAACTGCGTATGGAAATCAATTCTAAACCGGAAGAACTTGACGTTTTAGACCGCAAAATCATGCAGCTGGAAATTGAAATTGAAGCTATTAAACGTGAAAAAGAAGAAAGCAAGCTTAAAATCCTGAGAATGGATCTGGCGAACCTGAAAGAAGAACGTAATGTAATTTATACCAAATGGAAATCTGAAAAAGATGTTGTAGACGGAGTTCAGGCGGTAAAATTAGAAATTGAAGATTTTAAACACGAAGCAGAACGTGCAGAACGCGAAGGCGATTACGGAAAAGTAGCCGAAATTCGTTACGGAAAAATCAAAGAGGCACAAGAACGCCTTGATGTTTTATTGAAACAATTGCAGGAATATCAATCCGGTAATTCGTTGATTAAAGAAGAAGTAACCCGCGAAGATATTGCCGAAGTTGTAGCAAAATGGACTGGGATTCCGGTTATGAAAATGCTTCAGACAGAAAGAGAAAAACTATTGCATCTTGAAGACGAATTGCACAGAAGAGTTGTTGGTCAGGAAGAAGCGATAGAAGCTGTGAGTGATGCCGTAAGAAGAAGCAGAGCCGGTTTGCAAGACATGAAAAAACCAGTTGGAACTTTCTTATTTTTAGGAACAACCGGAGTTGGTAAAACGGAGTTGGCAAAAGCTTTGGCTGAATATCTTTTTGACGATGAAAATGCGATGACAAGAATCGACATGAGCGAGTATCAGGAACGCCACAGTGTAAGCCGTTTGGTTGGTGCGCCTCCGGGATACGTAGGTTATGATGAAGGCGGACAATTGACGGAAGCCGTGCGTAGAAAACCGTATTCTGTAATCTTGTTAGATGAAATTGAAAAAGCGCATCCGGATACATTCAATATTTTATTGCAGGTTTTGGATGAAGGCCGATTAACAGATAATAAAGGTCGTCTGGCCGATTTTAAAAACACAATTATAATCATGACATCTAACATGGGAAGTCAGATTATTCAGGAGAAATTTGAGAATCTAAAAGGCGGCATTGAAGCGGCAACAGAAGCAGCAAAAGTAGAAGTTTTAGGATTGCTGAAACAAACTGTTCGTCCTGAATTTATAAATCGTATCGACGAAATTGTAATGTTTACGCCTTTAACGATCGATAATATTTCGAGAATTGTGAGTTTACAACTTAAAAGCGTTACCAAAATGCTGGCTTTGCAAGGCATTACAATGGATGCGACTCCTGAAGGAATTAAATATCTTTCAGATAAAGGTTTCGATCCTCAATTTGGAGCAAGACCTGTAAAACGAGTTATTCAAAGAGAGGTTTTGAATCAGTTATCAAAAGAAATCCTGGCAGGAAAAATTACTACTGACAGTATTATTTTAATAGATGCTTTTGACGGTAAACTGGTTTTTAGAAATCAAAGCCAAACTCAAACCGTAGAATAATTTTTAGTTTTAACAATAATGAAAACACCAGTCGAAAGGCTGGTGTTTTTTTATGTATATTTTTTTATGATTCATTTTTTAATACTATTTTATGTAATAATTAATATATTTGAATGTGTAAAATAATTAACAACTAAATCAATTATATGGGAAGAAACCAACAGACTTTTTTAATTTTATTTATTACTTGTGTTTTCTTTATTAACAATTCTTACTCGCAAGAAAGCATAGTAGTTGCAGGAGGAAGTGCTACAGGAGGTGGAGGTACGTCAAGTTATTCAGTAGGGCAGGTCGTCTATACCAGTTTACCGGGGACAAATGCATATATTGTACAGGGCGTTCAACAGCCTTATGAGATAACTACTTTAGGAAATAATGAATTTACAGAAATCAACCTCGTCATGACTGCTTATCCAAATCCAACTACAGATCTGCTTAGCTTAGTTATAACCGATAATAAATGGGATAATTTATCTTATAATTTATTTGATATAAATGGGAAAATCGTATCTAAAAATTTTAAAATTATAACCTCTGAAACAGTAGTTTCAATGCAGCAATTAAATCAGGGAATTTATTTTCTAACAATATATAATAGCAACAAAACATTAAAAACTTTTAAAATCATAAAAAAATAAATATTAAACAGCTGAAAAACATGAAAAAAATTACTCTGGTATTACTATTATTAAGTTCTTTTACAATTTTATTTGCACAAGCTCCACAGAAAATGAGTTATCAGTCTGTAATTCGTAAAACAGACGGGACATTGGTTGCGAGTACTTTAGTAAATATAAAAATTAGCATTTTATTAGGTTCAGCAAGTGGAACAGCATCTTATGTAGAAACACAAGCAACAACAACAAACAGTAATGGATTAGCAACAATACAAATAGGAGGAGGAACAGCAGTTACAGGAACTTTTGCAGATATAAATTGGGGCACAGGATCACACTTTATTAAAACCGAAATTGATCCAACAGGAGGAAGTAACTATACTATTAGCGGTACAAGTCAACTTTTGAGTGTACCTTATGCCTTATATGCGGGAAGTAGTCAAAGCAAGGGAAAAACAAGCATAATAATAACAGGTGATATTACAGATCAACAGGCTGCAGCACAGATTGAAGAAGAGTTAGGACCTTATACAGAAAATATTTACGTTACAGGTACAACCAATTTAACGACTCTGGATTTAAGTGCTGTGAAAAAAGTTATTGATTTAAGTATAAACGATAATTTAAAATTAGTAACGATTAAATTAAACGGACTTACAGAAATTTATAATGATTTAAGCATATCGAATAACGAAAAATTAATTTCAATTTTATTCCCTGTTTTAAAAACAATAAACGGGTATGATGCTGATATAATGAATAATTCATCTCTAACGTCCATTTCTTTTCCTGTATTAACCAAATCAAAAGAGCTTTCTTTTAGACTTAATCCCCGTCTAAGTTCTATTGATTTGCCTTCTTTATCGTTTGTTCATAATGCAGAGGGTATCAGTCTTAGAAACAATGCACTTCCAAGTTCTCAAATTAATTTAATATTAAGCAGGTTACTAAATTTATCTTCTGTAAATAATTATATTGAATTGCATAATCAAACTCCATTAGCTCCTCCGACAGGGCAAGGAATAACAGATAAGGCAATTTTAATTAGCAGAGGTAATAACGTTAGTACAGACTAATTTAAAACACATATTTATTTTAAAAAGCACCAGCAATGTTTGGTGTTTTTTTTTGAAATATAGCGAAACCGTAAATAATGAAACTTTTTTTAAAAGTATTATAAAAAGAATTGTTTGTCAAGTTCTCATCTTTACATTAAAATTTAATTTAACTAAAACTAAAATACTATGAACAACTTATTTAGAGGATTATTGGCAGGTTACGGCGCAAAAAAATTAGGCGGAGGATGTTTTGGTACAATCTTCGTTTTTATCATTATTTGGGTACTTTTAGGGCAATGCAATTAATTTTTAGAAAAAAATTCAACAAAAATGTCTTAGATTAGCGCAGATAAATAAATAAACGAGCTAATTAAATTGAGCATTAAAAGCCAATGAATTAGGAAGTTTCTAAAACAAATAAACTACAATGGCATCAGGTTTTTTCGTATTATTAGATGATATCGCAGCAATTATGGATGATGTTGCAGTAATGAGTAAAATTGCAGCTAAGAAAACGGCAGGTATACTTGGAGATGATTTAGCAGTAAATGCTGAGAAAGCTTCAGGATTTGCTTCGTCGAGAGAACTTCCGGTATTATGGGCGATAAGTAAGGGTTCACTTCTTAACAAAATCATCATCTTGCCAATTGCATTTCTATTAAGTGCATTTTTGCCTGTTGCAATCATTGTCATTCTGGTACTTGGTGGATTATTTTTAGCATACGAAGGAGCAGAAAAAATATACGAATTTATTTTCCCTCACAGTCACGAAGAATCAGAAGGAATAACAGCACAAGACTTTACAGAAGAACAAATTTTAGAAGCCGAAAAAGGCAAAATAAAATCTGCAATTGTAACTGATTTTATTTTATCAGTAGAAATTGTAATTATCGCTTTAGGTACCGTAATTGAGGAACCTTTAATACAGCAAATCGTTGTAACTTCAATAATTGCATTAATTGCGACCATTGGCGTTTACGGAATTGTCGCTCTTATTGTTAGAATGGATGAAGCAGGCTATAAGCTTATCAAATTTAGCAAAAAAGAAAAAAGCATATCAAAATTTATTGGTAATATATTGGTAAAAGCACTTCCATTGGTTATTAAAGCTTTAACTGTAATTGGTACAATTGCTTTACTATTAGTTGCCGGAGGTATCTTTGTGCATTACATTCCATTTTTTCATCATTTATCACCAAAAATTAAGATACCGTCTATTATAAAAGAATTTGTAATAGGTTTGGTATTAGGATTTGTGGTTTTAGTAATAGTAAATCTTTTTAAAAAGTTATTCGGTAAAAAAGAAAAAGCAACAGCACAATAATTCAAGCTTATAAAATAAATAACACTGGTCAAATGGCCAGTGTTTTTTTTTGAAGCAGGGTATTATTTTTTCATAAAACCATCAGTCCCGCTATCCGCTATATCTTTTTCTTCCGCACTAGCGGAAGAAAAAGGATACCGCTTCTATCGGGGCTAGAGTAGAAATTTTAGTTTTCAGAAGATCATAACTCACTTTGCCATTCCTCTAAAATTTACTATTTTTGCACTTCTAAATTTTACGTCATGCCGAAAAGAAAATATAAAATAGCCGTTGTTCAGTTAAATCTTAACGACGTTGCCGAAAATAATCTTAAAAAATGTATCAGTTGGGTAAAAGATGCTGCCAACAAAGGCGCTGAAGTTATCTTATTACCGGAATTATATAGCAGCCATTATTTTTGCCAAAGCGAAGATGTAGATAATTTTGCATTAGCAGAACCACTTTACAGTACTTCATTTATTGCTTTTAGCGAATTGGCAAAAGAATTGGGAGTTGTAATTATTGTTCCGTTTTTCGAGAAAAGAATGGCTGGAATTTACCACAATAGTGCTTATATCATCGATACTGATGGTACAGAAGCTGGTTTATACCGTAAAATGCACATTCCGGACGATCCTCATTTTTATGAAAAATTCTATTTTACTCCGGGAGATTTAGGTTTTCAGGCAATTGAAACTAAAAAAGGAAAAATCGGAACGCTTATTTGTTGGGATCAATGGTATCCGGAAGCAGCGCGTATTACAGCATTAAAAGGTGCTGAAGTACTGTTCTATCCAACAGCAATTGGTTGGCATCCAAAAGAAAAAGAACAATACGGAGAAAATCAATATGGTGCCTGGATGAATGTTATGAAAGGGCACGCAGTTGCAAACGGAGTTTTTGTTGCCGCAGCAAACAGAATTGGTTTAGAAAAATACATTGAAGGAACAGAAGGAATTCAATTTTGGGGAGCGTCATTCATTGCAGGTCCACAAGGTGAAATTTTAGCTCAGGCTTCTCACGATCAGGAAGAGATATTAATTGCAGAAGTAGATTTAGATCTTCAGGAAAATGTTCGTCAAAACTGGCCATTTTTCAGAGACAGAAGAATTGATGCTTTTGGAGATATTACAAAAAGAGCAATTGACTAATTTTAGTTAATTATATAATGCAAAAAGGACAAAATTATATTTTGTCCTTTTTTGTTTCTTAAATAAAAAAGGCTGTTTCTATATTTGAAACAGCCTTTTGAAATATATATAGAGAAATTATTTTACCTGAAAAGTAACTCTTCTTACGATTTGACGCGCTTCTTTAGAATTTTTATTCACTGAAGTATCTTCACCGTTAGCAATTACATTCAATCTCGAAGCATCAATTCCGGCATTAATAGCTACATTTTTTACAGCTTCAGCTCTTTTTCTTGATAAGTCAGTGTTGTAATCTGAACCTCCAATTTCATCAGAATAACCAATAATATCTGCAGATTTACCTGGGTTGTTTTTCAAGTATTTCACTAAGAAATCAACACCTGATAATGAAGCATTTGTTGGTTTTGAAGAGTTAAAATCAAAATAAACATTTACATATCCACCATTAATTAATTCTTCAACAGTACTATTTGTAGCACCTTTGCCATTTTGACCATATGTTTTTTCTAAATAACTTTCTAATTCATCCGGAACACCATTTTGATTGTTATCAATAGCTTGTCCTTTTGTATTTACAGCAACTCCTGAAATAGTGTTTGGCTCTAAATCATAAAAATCAGCAACACCATCTTTATCGGTATCAATAAGACCTGTTTCAAGAGCAGCAACTCTGTCTTCTAATTTATTTAATCTTTCACTTTCTTCAGAATACCAGTCAGCATGTTTTTCATTTTTACCTAAGTAAAAAGTCAAACCAACAGAAGCATTTAACAATACACCATCAAAAGTTGCAGTACTTGTTTGTCCCATTCCGTCAAAATTCCAGTTTTGTTTACCATTAACAATTCCGGTTAAATCTCCGGTTAAGGCGATCCTGTTGCTTAATCTAATTTGTCCTGTTAAACCAACAATACCATGTCCTATATAATCTTCACCATCAAAACCAGAATCAGAAGTCAATTGTGAAACTCCAAAACCACCATGTGCTAATATACCAATTGTATTAGTCCAAGTTTCAAAATCCAAGGCTCTTCCAATATTTATAACACCTTGTAAACTTGTTCTGATATATCTGCTTTCGAAATTAGGAGTATCATCACGTTCTTGAAATTGATCGTATCCAACATCCAGCTTCACACCAAACTTAGGATTGAACATATACCGTACACCTAAATCAGCGTGGAAAGGATTAAGTGTAGCAGTAGCGTAACCTGGAGTCAATGTTCTGGTTGGTTTGTTAATACCACCATTAAGTTCGATAGACCATTTATTATACGCAGGTTTGTCAATAGTAGGTTGAGTAGATGTGGTTGTCATATTTTGTGCATTTGCAGCAAATGCAAGTAACAAAAGCGATACAGACGCTAATTTCTTTTTCATGATATCTTATTAATTAAAATTTGTTTCTTAAGCCCTTTAGCTTGATACAAACTTACCTTAATGATTTGCTAATAATGTTCCATGCGCAGGGTATGATATTGTATAATTCCCATATAAATTAACATTTTGATGATTTTTTTTCAATAAGACATAAAACGTCACTGCATAAAAAAAAGGAGACAAATTTATTTGTCTCCTTTTTTTATATTTTGCAGAATTACTTTATTTTAAATCAGGCTGATAGATTTTAATAGTACCGTCACCTTCGCTGCTCACAACAACTAAACTTCTTTTTGTTGGACTTTTTGAAGCAGGAATAAATAAAACACCTTCTGGAGCATCACCCGTTTTTAAGGTTTGTAAATATTGAGGCGCTGCAGGATTTGTAACATCATAAGTCATTAAAGCATCAGATCTTTCTAAACCTACAAATAATATATTCTGATTTCCCATTTTAGCAACAACAACTGCTTCTGGTTCAGAACCTTTATCGTCACTTCTTTTATCATCATAAGATCCTAGTTCATTTGTCTTTTTGTCAACATCATTTTTACTGTCATAAACAATTTTTCCGGTGTTTCCATTCCAGATAGAAAAAGAACGCGCGCCAAAGCTTACCATTTCGTCAAGATCACCATCGCCGTCAGTATCACCCATATCAGCAATAAGGTTTAGTCTTCCTAAATTAGGTTCTAATTTTAAAGTAGCAGCATCAGGAAAAACTGTTGCATCAAGTTTCATATCTTTCATTCTTTTGATATCTGTATTGGCTGTATATTCCCTTGCATCTCCTTCATTAGCAGTAACAAAATACGGAACATTGTTTGCCGAAAAATGACTAATAGCATCCGGCATAAACATTCCTTTTACTTTCCAGGGATTAAAAGCTACTTTATCATCTTTATCGCTTACATCAATTGCATTATCAGCAGTATTAAAATCTTTAAAACCCAAAGGATAAATAGCTGTAATAGTTTTAGAAGTTAAATCTACTTTTGCAACACCATTATTTTCTTGTAAAGTAACCCAAGCCGTTTTAGAATCATCAGAAATGGTAACATATTCCGGTTCAATATCCTGAGCAAAACTTTTTGCAATTTTTGAAATCCTGAATCCGTCTTTTTTCAAAGCGTCGGCCTGACCGCTAAAAGAACTGAAATCTAAAGTTGTAACAGCATAATTGTTAGCTACTTCAATAATAGAAATTGTTCCGTTAGGATCTTGCGAATAATCAGTATTTGGTTCACCTTCGTTAGCAGTCATAATGTATTTTCCGTCTGGCGAAAAAGTAATCATGTCAGGCAAAGCACCAACAGTAACTTGTTTAATTAAACTGTAATCTGTAGTATTAAAAATAACAACTTTGCCGTTTCCTTGTTTGTTAACCGTTGATTCTAAGGCAACAGCCAATTTTTCATCAAAAACAGCAACACTGTTCGAAGCACCTTCATAAGGTGTTAAATCAATTTTACCAATTTTAGTTGGTTTTGTCGGATCAGCAATATCGATTACATCAATTTGGTTTGTTCCGCTATTGTTAACTGTAAATAATCTTTTAGTTTTTTCATCATAAGCCGAAATTTCTGCAGCTGCTTCACCGCCAATAGTTATAGAACCAATTTCTTTAAAAGTTCCTGGGTTTTCATTCACAGTAACTTCTGGTTGAGGCTCTTCGTTGTTAGAATTCTCGTCATTATTGCAACTCGCAAAAATGGTCATTAATGCTAATAATGAAAGACTTAGTTTTTTCATGTTATTTTAGTTTTTAGTTTCGCCAAATGTAATCCGCGCATGTAGCGTGTATATTAAGAGTTCATTATTTAATCTTTAACTTAATTTTTTCATGGATTTGATTAATTTCTAATTTGATTCTCAATCTGCTATTTTAAAATCCTTACGAATGCTTATCTTTGTACTCTTTCAAATTTTAGAACCTTTTTATGTCAACAAATAATAGAAGATTTCCAGCAGAATGGGAAAAACAACAAGGAATCGTATTGTGTTTTCCGCATAATGGTAACGACTGGCCAGGAAAATATGATGCCGTTCAATGGGCATTTGTAGAATTTATAAAAAAAGTAGCCACTTTTGAAACCGTTTTTTTGGTCGTAGCCGATGAAAAACTCAAAGAAAAAGTAGCCGAAATGCTAGAAAGAGCTCGCGTAAATATTAAAAACGTTTCGTTTATTATTCATAAAACAAACAGAAGCTGGATGCGCGATTCCGGACCAATTATTGTGAAAAATGGTTCGAAAAGAGAAGCATTGAATTTTAATTTTAATGGTTGGGCAAAATATAAAAACTATCAGTTAGATAAATTTGTTCCGGGTAAAATTGCTGATTTTATTGATGTTCCGTTAACACAGGTAATGTACAAAGGAAAACCGGTAATTGTTGAAGGCGGAGCCATTGATGTAAACGGAAAAGGAACTTTATTGACTTCTGAAGAATGTTTGATGCACCCAACAATTCAGGTTCGAAATAAAAATTTCACCAAAGAAGATTATGAAGCTGTTTTTAAAGAATATCTTGGAGTAACCAATGTAATTTGGCTTGGAGACGGAATTGAAGGAGACGATACGCACGGTCATATCGACGATTTATGTCGATTTGTAAATGAAGATACAATCGTAACAATTGTTGAAACCGATAAAAATGACGCTAATTATAAACCATTGCAAGACAATTTAAAACGCCTTCAAAACGCAAAATTAGAAGACGGAAAATCGCCAACAATTGTAGCATTGCCAATGCCAAAACGGGTAGATTTTGAAGATTTAAGATTACCTGCAAGTTATGCTAACTTCTTAATTTTGAATAATTGTGTTTTAGTTCCAACTTTTAATGATAGCAAAGACCGTGTGGCATTAAATATTTTATCAGAATGCTTTCCGGACAGAGAAGTAATTGGTATAAGCTGTATCGATTTTATCTGGGGATTTGGCACATTGCATTGTTTGAGCCAACAGATTCCGGTATAATTAAGTAGGAGGTAAGAATGAAAAAAGCAAAACTTAAAGTATTTTTATTTTTTATTGTATTTGTAGCTTTTTTAAGTTGTATTTCAAAAAAAAATAACTTAACAAATGAAAACTTTGAATTTATAAGTGGTAATGAAAAAATTACTTTTGAAATTTCTACAGGAAATAAATATTTAGAAGAAAATGTTTCAACAATAACTAAATTTAAGTTTGAAAACATTAATACAAAAAGTGTATCTTTATCAGGCAAGACAATTCGATTTATAAAGGGTAATTTAGAAAATGAATTACTTATCGAAATATCACCAAAAAAAGAAGATTTAGAAAAAGGAAAATTAAAAATATTTGTTAGTTACAAAAGCGGCGGGGTAATTAAAAGTTTTGTGCTTAAAATTCCAGTAAAGTATTAAAATATAAAAAACAGGAGATTTTAAATTTAAAATCTCCTGTTTTTGTTTTATAAATATAAAGCTGCTATTTTCTCTTCATGGTCTAATAAAAGGAGGCAACAGTTGACTGCAAACCTCTCCAAAACCAAGTCTTACTTCCGCATTTTCGCAGAAACCTCTAATAATTACCGTATCATTGTCCTCGATAAATTTACGTTCACTTCCGTTTTTTAACTTCAAAGGATTTTGTCCTCCCCAAGTCAATTCTAACATCGAACCAAAACTATCCGGAGTTGGGCCTGAAATAGTTCCTGAACCCATCATATCGCCAGAATTTACACGACATCCGTTTGAAGTATGATGCGCCAATTGCTGGCTCATTGACCAATATAAATATTTGAAATTTGATTTTGAAACCACAGTTTCTTCAGCATCTTCAGGTTTTATAGAAACTTCCAAATGAATATCAAAAGCCTTTTTTCCTTTAGTCTGTAAATAAGGAAGCGGAGACGGATCTTGTTTAGGACCTTTCGTTCTAAAAGGTTCCAAAGCATCCATAGTCACAATCCACGGAGAAATTGATGTTGCAAAACTTTTGGCTAAGAATGGTCCAAGAGGCACATATTCCCATTTCTGCATATCCCGAGCGCTCCAGTCATTCAATAAAACCATTCCGAAAATATAATCTTCGGCTTCGTAAGTTGGGATATTTTCTCCCATTATATTGACATCGGTTGTGATAAAAGCCGTTTCTAATTCAAAATCTACTAAACGGGACGGACCAAAAACAGGATATTTTTCACCAGCCGGCAAAGTTTGTCCCATTGGTCTGTGTACCGGAATTCCTGACGGAACAATAGTAGAGCTTCTTCCGTGGTAACCAACCGGAATATGCAACCAGTTTGGTAAAAGGGCATTTTCAGGATCACGGAACATTTTTCCTACATTGGTAGCATGCTCTTTACTGGAATAAAAATCAGTGTAATCGCCAATTAAAACAGGCAATTGCATTTCTACATCGTCAATTTTAAAAATAACAATATCTTTATCTTTTGTTGAATCTCTAAGCTGCGGATTCGTTTCGTCGAAAATATCAGCGATACGATTTCGAACTAAACGCCATGTTTTTTTTCCATCAGAAATAAAATCATTTAGCGTGTCCTGCATAAACATATCATCGGTTAAATCTATTCCTTCAAAATAGTTTAATTGTTGTAAAGCGCCTAAATCTATAGCGAAATCGCCAATTCTAGTTCCTACTGTAACGACATTTTCTTTAGTAAGAAATACACCGAAAGGAATATTTTGAATAGGGAAGTCACTATTTTGTGGTACTTCTAACCATGATTTTCTTTTGGTATCGTTGGCGGTTATTGGCATGTGAATGTTAATTATTTGTTGAAAAATTGTATGTCAAATATATCATAATCTAACAGTATCACAAACGTTTTTTTGTATTTTTGCAGGAAATTAACGAAAAACGAAAAAATGCAACGCGACGAACAAATTTTTGACCTTATACTAGAGGAACAAGACAGACAAATTCACGGATTAGAACTTATCGCTTCTGAGAACTTTGTAAGTGATGAAGTAATGGAAGCAGCTGGTTCTGTTTTAACTAATAAATATGCTGAAGGATATCCTGGCAAAAGATACTACGGCGGTTGCGAAGTAGTTGACGTTATCGAACAAATTGCAATAGACAGAGCAAAAGAATTATTTGGTGCTGAATATGCAAACGTACAGCCTCACTCAGGTTCTCAGGCAAACACAGCAGTTTATCATGCTTGTTTAAATCCTGGTGATACTATTTTAGGTTTCGATTTATCTCACGGTGGTCACTTAACTCACGGTTCTCCTGTAAACTTTTCAGGTCGTTTATATAAACCTGTTTTTTACGGTGTAGATGCTGAAACGGGTCGTTTAGATTATGATAAAATTCAGGAAATTGCAACAAAAGAACAACCAAAATTAATCATCGCTGGAGCTTCGGCTTATTCTCGTGATATGGATTTTGAGCGTTTCAGAGTAATTGCTGACAGCGTAGGAGCAATCTTGTTTGCTGATATTTCTCACCCTGCAGGTTTAATTGCAAAAGGTTTAATGAATGATCCAATTCCACATTGTCATATTGTTTCTACAACAACACACAAAACATTACGTGGACCACGTGGAGGTTTGATCCTGATGGGTAAAGATTTCGAAAACCCACAAGGTTTAAAAACGCCAAAAGGAGAAATCAGAATGATGTCATCTTTATTAGATCTTGCTGTTTTTCCAGGAAATCAAGGTGGGCCTTTAATGCATATTATCGCTGCTAAGGCTGTTGCTTTTGGTGAAGCATTAAAAGATGAATTCTTTACTTATGCAATGCAATTGCAAAAAAATGCAAATGCTATGGCAGATGCTTTTGTAAAAAGAGGATACCAAATTATTTCTGGAGGAACTGATAACCATATGATGCTTATTGACTTAAGAAATAAAAATATTTCTGGTAAAGAAGCAGAAAATGCATTAGTAAAAGCAGAAATCACAGTAAATAAAAACATGGTTCCGTTTGATGACAAATCACCATTTGTAACTTCAGGAATTCGTGTAGGAACAGCTGCAATCACAACTCGTGGTTTAGTTGAAGAAGATATGGAAACTATCGTAGCGTTAATCGACAGAGTACTTGCTGATCATACAAATGAAGCAGTTATCGAAGAAGTAGCAAACGAAGTAAATGAAATGATGAGCGAAAGACCGATTTTCGTTTACTAAAATAGTTTCAAGTTTAAAGTTTCAAGTTTAAAGTTTTGTAACGCGTAAAAAACGTAAACAAAACTTTAAACTTTTTTCGTTCTTAAAAGAACATAATGTTTGAAACTTGAAACCTGAAACAAAAAAACTTTAAACAAAATTAAGACATGGGCGTACTAAGATTACAATTGCCAACAGACCCTAGATGGGTTAATATTGTAGAGAAAAACATTGAAGAAATCCTGACAGATCACGCTTGGTGCGAGCAAAAAGCAGCAACAAATGCAATTACGATTATTACCAATAACTCTGAACACCAGGATTTAGTGAAAGATTTATTGGCTTTAGCCAAAGAAGAAATCGATCATTTTGAGCAGGTTCACAATATCATCATCAAAAGAGGATTAAAACTGGGACGTGAACGCAAAGACGATTATGTAAATGAACTCTATTTATATATGAAGAAAAGTGGAGACGGAAGCCGAGTTTCAGGTCTTGTAGAAAGATTATTATTCTCAGCCATGATCGAAGCCAGAAGTTGCGAACGTTTTAAAGTATTATCTGAAAATATTCAGGATGAAGAACTTGCTGTTTTCTACAGAGATTTAATGGAAAGCGAAGCAGGACATTACACCACATTCATCACCTACGCCAGAAAATACGGAGTTGGAATCGACGTTGAAAAACGCTGGAGAGAATGGTTAGCATTCGAAGAATCAATCATCACCAATTACGGAAAAGGCGAAACCATACACGGATAATGTTTTTTGTTTCAGGTTTTATTTGTTTCAGGTTTCTAGTTTGTCACGTTGAGCGAAGTCGAAATGCGTTCCAATAGAAAACTTTGTGAATCTTCGCGAAGTCTTTGCGAAACTCTGCGAAACAAAAAAATAAAAAATCCGTTTTAAATCCGCGTCATCGCGATAGCGAACCCGCGTCATCCGTGTTCAAATACCCACAAAGTTTTTCATAATCTAAAATCTATCTCTAGGCTTCGTGACTACAATCTAAAATTGTATATTTGAGAGTAACCAAAATGTAAAGCCATGAGAATAGAAACTGATCTGAAATTAGGATTTAAAGATGTAATGATTAGGCCAAAAAGATCAACGCTGAAAAGCAGATCTGAAGTTTCTTTAGATCGCAATTTTAAATTTTTGCATTCGACATTAAATTGGACGGGAATTCCAATTATGGCAGCAAATATGGATACAGTTGGTACTTTTGAAATGGCACAGGTTTTAGCAAAGGAAAAACTTTTTACCGCAATTCATAAACATTATTCTTTAGGAGAATGGAATAGTTTTTTGCAAAAAGTAACACCCGATTTCTACGATTATATTGCTATAAGTACAGGGACAGGAAAAGAAGATTTTGATAAAATTGGAAAAATCATAACCGCAAATCCGTTACTAAAATTTATTTGCATTGATGTGGCAAACGGATATTCTGAACACTTTGTCCAGTTTCTAAAACAAACCCGAAAACAATATCCTGATAAAGTTATTATTGCCGGAAATGTCGTTACAGGCGAAATGGTCGAAGAACTTTTACTGGCCGGAGCCGATATTGTAAAGGTCGGAATTGGTCCTGGTTCTGTTTGTACCACTCGTGTAAAAACAGGTGTAGGCTATCCGCAACTTTCTGCGATAATAGAATGTGCAGATGCTGCGCACGGTTTAGGCGGACATATTATTAGTGATGGCGGTTGCAGTACTCCGGGGGATGTTGCCAAAGCATTTGGTGCAGGTTCAGATTTTGTGATGTTGGGCGGAATGTTAGCCGGGCATACAGAAAGTGGAGGAGAATTGATAGAAATCGACGGGCAAAAATTCAAGCAATTTTACGGAATGAGTTCGACAACCGCAATGGACAAACATGTTGGCGGCGTTGCAGAATACAGAGCAAGTGAAGGCAAAACCGTTCAGGTTCCTTTTAAAGGACATGTTATCAACACCGTTTTAGATATTCTTGGTGGTTTAAGAAGTACATGTACGTATGTAGGAGCTTCAAGATTAAAAGAACTTACCAAACGCACGACTTTTATAAGAGTTAGTGAACAGGAAAATCAAATTTTTACAAAATAAAAGCATTTTAGAATTCATGATTACAATTTCAGAAGCAACTGTAAACGATCTTAAAATAATTCAGGAAATTGCACATAAAACCTGGCCACTTACGTATGGCGAAATTTTATCGAAAGAGCAATTAGACTATATGCTAAATCTGATTTATTCTGATGAAGCTCTAAAGGATCAATTTCAGAAAAAAGAACAATTATTTTATTTGATTTCAGATGCTGAATCGACTCTAGGATTTATCGGAATTGAACATCAATATAAAAATGGAGCCGTAACAAGAATTCATAAAATATACCTTTTGCCGGAAACTCAGGGAAAAGGAATTGGAAAAACGGTTATGGAAGAAATCGAAAAATTAGCTTTGCAAAATAATTCAACAGCATTGTCATTAAATGTAAACCGATTCAATAATGCATTACGTTTTTATCAAAAATTAGGTTTTGAAGTAACTGATGAAGTCGATATCGAAATTGGAAATGGTTATTTAATGGAAGATTATGTGATGGAGAAGAGAATATAAGTAATTTTCACCTTTTTTGTCATCCTGAGGAACGAAGGATCACACTAGAGAATCGACAAAGATTGTCCTTTATTTTGCGGAGCTTCTTGTGTGATCCTTCGTTCCTCAGGATGACAATTATAAGCGCTTTACTCAATCAACTCACAATAATATCGTGCTTAAACAGCAATCCTTTTACTTCCTTCAAAGAAAAAACAGCTTTCTTTAATTTTGTTTTTGATGGATCAATAGTATAATTAAAACTTGTTTTAAAATCGGCTTTGTTGGCGATGGCTTTATCAAATTCTGATCTATATAAATCACAGTTATCAAAAAGAACACTTGTCAGATCTGTTGCCATAAAATCTACCGCAACCAAACTGCAATTGGTAAACGTTGTTCCATTTATTTTTAAAGTATAAAATTTAGAAAAATCGAGAATGCAATCGTAAAAATGAACTTCGAAAATAAGTTTATCGCACATTGCAAAATTCACTTCTTTAATCTCGCAACGATTAAAAGTAGCCGTTCTAAAAGCGACATAATTGATTTTAGCTTCAGTAAAAATACAATCATTAAAAACACAATCGATAAAAGTAACGGCTAAAAAAGTGCAGGCAGAAAAATTACAGTTCGTAAAAACGCAACATTCAAAATCCTTAAAATTAAGATCGTCTCTACCATAAGTTTTGGTATCGTATTCTTTATCAAGAAAATATTCAGACTCTTTTTTCAATGCGTTTTTAAAGATTATTTAAGACTGAAAAGATAATAATTAAGCCAGATAATTAAAGTCTTTTTAAGAAATTATTTTTAAGATCTATTGAAATGCGAAACATTTTAGAAAAAGACTTTTACAATGGTTTTAATGTTAAAAAACATTAAATTCAATTTTCTTACTTTAAATTGCTTTCTTCATAATAAATTCATAATTCTAAATTATTGTAATTTGTTTTTAAAAGGCAATCCTTATTTTTGTTACTAATACCTTTTCAAATGAAATTACTCATAGTCGAAGACGAGCCAAATCTATTGTCCATTTTACGTAAAGGATTCGCTGAAAACAACAACGATGTCAGCGTTGCTCTTGATGGTAAAACGGCTTTGGAAATGATTGAGAATTACACTTTCGATGTAGTAATTTTAGATGTAATGTTGCCGGATATCAACGGAATCGAAATTTGCAGAAGATTGCGTGCCAACAAAAATTTTGTACCTGTTTTACTTTTAACGGCCCTTGGAACTTCAGAAAATATTGTAACAGGATTAAATGCCGGTGCCGATGATTATTTGGTAAAGCCTTTTAAATTTGGAGAACTCGATGCAAGGGTAAATGCTTTAAACAGAAGAGCCAATCAGGAAACCGAGAAAGTAGATACGATAATTATTAGTGATTTAGAAATTAGCGGAAAAGCAAAAACAGTAAAAAGAGATGGAGAATCGATTGTTTTAACCGCCAAAGAATTTAAATTATTATACTATTTAGCCAAAAATACAGGCAGAATTGTATCCAGAGATCAGATTTTAGATAATGTTTGGGACATTAATTTTGATATGAACACCAACGTTGTCGATGTTTATATCAATTATTTAAGAAAAAAAATAGATAAACCTTTTGCAACCAAACTCATTCATACCATGAAAGGTTTAGGTTATGTTATACAGCCATAAAATGGATATCAGAAAGAAAATTACCTTTACTTACGTTGCCCTTTCTACCTTTAGTACGCTGTTATTGTGTATTATAGTTTTTGTATTATTTCGTGAAAATAACAGATATCACTTTTTAAAACGATTAGAAGACAGAGCAAAAATAGTTTCTTCCATTCATTTTCAGGACGATCCCGAAAAGATAAAATATTACAGTAATCTTAAAAAAAACGGGCTTGAAGAACTTATTGAAGAAGAAGAATATGTTCTTAAAATAAACAGCGCCAATAGTTTTGATTACAATACAAAATTAAATCTTCCCAATTCATTTTATTCAAATATTCTGGCAACAGGAAAAGACTATTATGAAATTAACAGCAAATATTATTTAGGTCAGGTTTTTACAGAAAACAATCAAAAATACATTGTAATTGTTGGTGCGCGCGACCGACGAGGAAAAACAACAACCATTTATATTCTGAAAATATTAATTTTTGGAGGGATTGGTTTTATATTTCTGGCGTTCTTTTTAGGACGTTTTCTGGCCAAACGTGTTATAAATCCCGTAGCAAGAATTACAAAAGAAGTGAACCGGATAAGCGCTTCAAACCTGCATAACAGATTGCCTGAAGTGAAGAACTCAGATGAAATTTCAGATCTTACAGCTACTTTTAATGATATGTTGGACCGACTTGAAACTTCTTTCGAAATCCAGGCTAATTTTATTAATAATGCTTCTCACGAATTAAAAACGCCAATTACAACCATAATTGCAGAGTCTGAAATAATGCTTTTAAAAGAAAGAGCAATTCCGGAATATATAGAATCACTACAAAATATCTACGGTCAGGCTTCTAGATTAGGAAATCTAACCGAAAGCTTATTAAAGCTAACACAAACAGGTTACGACGGAAAAAAACAAGTGCTGGATATTGCTCGAATAGACGAATTATTAATGGAAGTAAAATCGGATTTAGATAAAATTTATCCCGATAATCGTGTGAGCATCAAACTTAATTTTGCTCCAAATGATTCTAATTTGCTTTTAATTCCCTGCAATAAACCGCTTTTAGAATTGGCACTTAATAATATCATTACAAACGGCGTAAAATATTCAGATAATAACGAGGTTTTTGTAACGCTTTCTGCCAATAGCGATTGGATCAAAATTTCCATTAACGATATCGGAATCGGAATTCCACCGGAAGATATTCCACATTTATATGAGCCTTTCTTTAGAGGAAAAATTGCAGCTAAATATATCGGTTACGGTTTAGGGCTTCCTTTAGCGTCTAAAATCATCAGAATGCACGATGGCGAAATCCAGGTTCAGTCAGAACAGGACAAAGGGACCATTGTAACTATTATTTTTAGAAAAGACCACATCAATAAGGTCAACATTAGAACTTCTAATGTTAAATCTTAGAAAATTCTAATTTTAGATTAAGACCCTTCTAATTTACGGAACGTTATTTTGTATGTATAAACTAGACAATTATACTTATGAAAAATTTCCTTATACCTACCACTTTAGAAGAAGATACTATTAATGCTGTAAAATCAGCGGTTAATCAGGCGAAAAACACCAATTGCGAGATCATTTTAATGATGGTTTCTGAAACTCCTGATGCTTTTTCTTCTGCACAATTTTTACGTGAAATGAGAACAGCACTTACATCCAGCCAGGAAGAAGTTCTGGAAACGTGCAGATACATTATAGAACATACTGCGAATTGCAAAATTAAGGTTCACAACCAATACGGAATTTCAGGACCTATTTTTAAAGGAATTATTGATGCTTTTGATGTGAAACTTGTTGTTTTGACTAACTCATACAAACAAGAAACAAAGCGAATTCATCAATATCTGGTAAAATTAGCCGGCAACCAAAAATGCCCAATTTTGCATTTAAGTTCAGAAGTGGTGAAAGAAGATTTTAATAAAGCGCTTTATATCGAAAATTCCAAAGCAAATATGCATGTTAAAGATGTGCAGCAGTTTTTGAGCCAAAATTTTTCTTATGAAATTGTAAGTCAGACAGCCAATTTTGATGACAATTACGAACAATTTGCGCCTTATTTATCAGAAGCGATTTCTAAATACGACATCGATTTGTTAGTTGAAACCCGCAAAGGCGAAAAAATAAATTTCAAGAAAACCAAAAAAGAAAATAGCAGCGATAAACTCGGACTTCCTGTTTTATCACTTTACGAAACGGTATAAAACCGAATAAAAAAGAAAGCGTTTAATTTAAAACCGAAAATATGTTATTAAAGAAAAGAATTCCAATGAAGTACGTTCTCGGGAAAATTAAAGTAGAACTGGCTCTTGTAATGGCTTACACCATTTTTTTTGAAATTTTCCACCATTATTTTATTAATGTTTCTGTTGATATTCCAATTGCCATTCCAACAATGGTAGGAACCATCATATCTCTATTATTAGCCTTCAAATCGAATCAGGCATACGACAGATGGTGGGAAGCAAGAATAATTTGGGGATCCATCGTAAACGAATCCAGAACTTTAATTCGTCAGGTATTGACATTTTATAAAGATCCTGATTTTTCTGTAGAAGCAAATGATTTCAAGGAAAATTTCACCAAAAGACAAATTGCATGGTGTTATAGTTTAGGGCAGGCTTTGCGTAATAAAGATGCCGTAAAACCCATTAAAAATTTCATTACCGAAGAGGAGCTGAATTTTGTAAAAAACCATCAAAATGTACCAAATGCAATTTTGTTATTGCATGCGAGAGATCTTAGAATTGCCAGAAAAGACAAGCGTTTTAATACGTATCAACAAGTCGAAATTGATAATACATTAACGAGATTGTGTGATGCAATGGGAAAATGTGAGCGTATTAAAAACACCATTTTTCCAACAACTTACAGCATGTATATCAGAATGACATTGTGTATATTCATTTTATTATTGCCTTTTGGATTAATTAGTGTATTAAGCTGGTTTGCTATCCCATTAATTACAGTTATTGGCGGTACTTTCTTCTTAATTGAAAAAATGGCGATTCACTTGCAGGATCCATTCGAAAACAGACCTACAGATACACCGGTTACGGCTATTTCGAATGCTATCGAAAAGAATTTAATGCAAATGTTAAACGAGTTTCAGGTGGAGTTTGATATCATAAAAGAATTTGATCTTAAGCCTGAACCTAAAACACTTACCGGAAAAGAGTACTTTGTTCTTTAATTAATATTAGTTTATTTAATTGTTAGCCAGACAATACCTTCATTGGTGTTGTCTGGTTTTTATTTGCTGTAATTCCTGTAACTTTTTTTTAAACACATAGAGACATAGTTTTCTTCGCGATAAAGGCGTTTCACTAGTTTAAACAAACATAGCTATGTGTTGAAAATCCAGATTTTCTTCAAATATCTTTTTTATTTAAATTTTAATCTATGTTTCTATGTGTTGAGATATTTTCATCACAGATTATATTGATTTATTAGATTTTTTAGCCACGAATTACACGAATTATAACAAATCAATAAATAATTCGTGGCAAACATTTTTTTAATAAGAATGAAGCAATCTGCCCAAAGTTTGAATCGATTGTCGCAATTCATTCGTCCACGGCAAACCAAAACTCAGGCGCATGCAATTCGAAAACTGGTCCTGAAACGAAAAAATACGGCCAGGCGCAATGCTAATATTGTGTTTCATGGCCAAATGGTAAAAAGCAGCAGTATCTATTTTTTTGTCTAATTCTATCCAAAGAAAAAAACCACCCTGAGGCTGACTTACTTTTGTTCCTTTTGGAAAAGATTCTAAAATAGTGTTGATATAATTGTTGCAGTTGTGAATCAGTATTTGACGAATTTTACGAAGGTGATTTTCATAACGACCATTTTTCAGGAAATCGCCCACAACTTCATGCGTAATAGTAGGCGAGGAGAGCGTATGGTAAATTTTATTTCTTAAAATATCCTTTTTAAATTTCCCCGGCGAAACCCAGCCCACGCGATAACCCGGCGCGAGCGTTTTAGAAACCGAACTGCAACAAAGTACAATCCCGCTTTCGTCATAGGTTTTGCAATTTGTTGGTCGGCTTGAGCCAAAGTACAAATCGCCGTGAATATCATCTTCAATTAATGGAATATTATAAAACTCCATCAATTTAACGACTTCTTTTTTATGTTCAACAGGCATCATACTTCCGGACGGATTACTGAAATTACTCATCAATAAACAGAGCTTTACTTTTTTAGTAGAAAGTGCTTTTTTTAAGGCTTCTAATTCTATTCCCGTGGTCATATTCGTTGGCATTTCCATAATATACAAACCCAATGATTTTGCCAGTTGCAAAACACCAAAATAAACTGGGCTTTCTGTAATAATAGTATCTCCGGGCTTGGTTAAAGTCATTAAACAATGCGATATAGCACTTGTACAGCCCGGCATCGTAATAATGTCATCTTCTGTTAGCGATCCTCCCCAGCTAAAAGACCAGCGCGCAACTTCCTTTCTTAAATTAGGATTTCCCTGAACTTCCTCATAACTCGTGCCGCTATTTGGGAGCTGGCGCATCGCCTGAACCATTCCTTTATTTAATTTCGCAATAGGCAAAAGCTCATTCGACGGAAAACCCAAAGACAACATTGTAATGTTTTTATCCGTCATATTGCCGTAAACCTGATCAATTAAATCCTCACGGTCAACGTTCTCCGATCTTAAAATAGGAGAACTCGAAGAAGGTTCCGGAATTGCTCTGGCCGAAATATTACTTACATAATAGCCTGATTGCGGTCGTGATTCAATCAAAGATCTGCTTTCAATTTCATAATAAGCTTTGCTTACCGTGCTCATGCTGTAGCCCGTTTCTGAGCATACTTCTCTAATCGATGGCAATTTATCACCAACATTTAAAACCCCGGATTTTATCTGCTTTTCGATTCGGTCAGCAAACTGTAGATATAAGTAATTTGAATTTTTCATAAAAAAACTGTTATGGTGCAATTTACAAAAACTGTATCTGTATTGCTGTATTATTTTTTAGAAATTTGCTTTATAATATTCGAACCAAAAAACCAACTACCGTGAAAACAACAAAATACTACATCGCCGCCATTACCGCATACACCATTTGGGGATTCTTCAGTTTGGTTTTAAAACCAATTCATGATTATCCATCATTAGATATTTTATTTAACCGCGTATTTAGCTGTAGTATTTTAATGTTGCTGATTGTTTTTGCTTTCAAACGAAAAAAAGTAAAAGAAACAATCGAAATATTTAAGGCATTACCAAAATCTGAGAAGCGAAAAGCACTTTTATTAAACATTGGCGGAAGCGTTTTCTTAATGCTTAACTGGTTTACATTTATTTATGTAATGAACCATGTTAGCGTAAAAGCAACTTCTTTAGCCTATTTAGTTTGCCCAATTTTAACGACTTTACTGGCGTATTTTCTTTTGCACGAAAAGTTAAGCAGAACACAATGGATTTCTGTTGGTTTGAGTATTTCAGGCTGTTTATTATTGTCGTACGCTGATATTATGGATATGGTTTTTAGTATCGTTATCGGACTTACGTATGCTTGTTATTTAGTAAGCCAGCGTGTGAATAAAGGTTTTGATAAATTCATCATTCTAACCTTTCATATTACATTAGCAGCATTATTTTTATTGCCATTTTATCCTGCTTACAGCGGTCCCGTTCCAACAGAATTTAAGTTTTATTTCTGTATCGAAACCATTGCCGTATTATTTACTATTTTTCCATTATTTCTGAATTTATACGCGCTTTCAGGCATCAATTCCTCAACCGTTGGAATGCTTTTAAATATAAATCCGATGATTGCTTTTGCTTTGGCAACATTCGTTTATCATGAAAAAATCGGACCATTGCAAATTATAGCGTATGGGATTATTTTTATAGCCGTAATCGTTTTTAATTCACATCTTTTCGTGAGCTTAAAGCAAAAATATATTCCGGTTTCAAAATAGTTTTTGATGGATTTTATTGCCACGAATTTTACTAATTTTCGCGAATTTATTATTTTTCTTTAAGAAATAATTTAGCAACATTTTAATTAGTGTAAATTCGTGTAATTCGTTGCAAACGTTTTTAAGCAGCCTTTTAATTAGTGCAAATTTGTGCAATTCGTGTTAAACCTTTTTCATAAAATTACCAGAATCTTAACAGCATATTTAAACAGGAATGAGCGTTTTTTATTCCTGTTTTTTAACGCATTTCTGTCTCGTCAAGTTTAATAAAATCAGTTATGAATTTCAAAACATTTCCATTTTTGTCGTAACCAACATACCTTGCATAAAGTCCGTCTCCTGAACCAGAAGAAAACATTATTATATTTCCATTTGAGTTTGCTGGTTTAAAATTTGCCCACTCTTCCTCTTCATCTAGAGGGCTTTTAGAGGTATGTTTGTTTTTTGAAAATTTGGAAGCTAGTACATCACTATAAAAATTAGCATTTTTATCTTTACTATAAAAATCTTTAACCTCCTGTTCATAAATTTTATAAGTTTCAAAATCTGTAAAACAACTCAGTCCGTTTTCTACGGGATAGTAACCATTCATTTTTCTTTCAAATTCGTCTGCTAGTAAATTTTCTTTAATTAATGAAAATTCCCAATATGCTGGAATTTCATCTTTAATAACCATTTCCGAATATGCTATACGCCCTTTGTAATCTTCCTCTAAACCAAAATATAAGTAAACAGGATATTTTCCTTTATCAATTATCCAGTTCTGAGGAAACCCCAATTCCATATACATTGGATCTGTACAAACTATTTTACCAGTTGTAACAGTAAGCTCACCTGCTAAAAAACGATCATAATATTTGTTATTCTTTAAATCATTAAAATCCGAATAATTAAACTTTGTTTTCTCTCCATATATATTTTGAGTAACAATTTTATGTATTGCATCTTGTTTTGATTGGAGCTTAAAATTTTTATTCTGCTGTTTATTATTGCATGAAAAAAGTGTCCAGAATGAAGCCATAATTAATACGATATGTATTTTATTCATAAAAAAGTTTTGAAATAAGGTCTAACTAATTAGATTGTCAGAATATTTTTTAATAATAACAAATATATCTTTTTAGAATAGTAATTATTATATCAATTCTTTTTATTTATTTGAGGTAATTAATAAACCGTAACTCGTTATTTATTGCATCATGTTTTACAATTTAATTAACGAATGATTAATTACTTTATAATTAAAATTTATTAATTTAACCAAAGCTAAATTATAGTACTAATTATGAAAAATACCAAACTTCAAGCCTTTATTCCATTATTTTACTTAGTGTGGTCCGATGATTTGTTAACTCAAAAAGAGTTCGCAACTTTACAGGAATTTATTCGTTCACAAACTTTGCTTAACCCGGAAGAAAAACAATTACTGCTTTCTAAAGTAGATATTTCAAATCCGCCTTCGCGAAATGAACTTGCACAATGGAAACTGGATATTGAAAAAAGCCTTAAAGACAAATCATCAATAAAATCAATTTTTGATATTGCCGTAGCACTTTCAGAAAAGGATTTGGATATTTCATCCTTACAATCTGATTTTACAAAGCTTGAAAACGATTTGGGAGTTTTAGGTGAAGAAGTAATTCAGAATTTTAAAACCAAAGAAGGTTCATTTACAGCCAATTCGCAAACCAATTCTAATTTTGATATTCAAAAAATAACACAACTTCTGGACGGAAAAGAAGCTGCGATAATCAAAAAAGTAAAATCGGTAATTTCAAGACCTGAATTTGCTTATGAAACTTCGACAGATATTAATGTATTTCGAGAAACCGTTTACAAATGGTGTAAAATTTTAGCCGATGAAAATCTCGGAAACATGGCCTATCCAAAACAATATGGCGGAGGAGAAAACATAGCCGATTATTTTACGATTATGGAAACCTTAAGTTATCACGATTTAAGTTTGGTTATAAAATTTGGTGTTCAGTTTGGACTTTGGGGAATGAGTGTACAATCGCTTGGAACAGAGAAACATTATGCTAAATATTTAAAGGATATTGGTTCGCTAAAATTACCGGGTTGTTTTGCCATGACCGAAACACATCACGGTTCGAACGTAAAAGGATTAGAAACTACGGCAACCTACAATCATAGCAATCAAACGTTTACGATTCATACGCCGCACGAAAAAGCGCAAAAAGAATATATTGGTAACGCCGCCGTTCACGGACAAATGGCAACCGTTTTTGCTAAACTTATTATAAACGATCACGATTATGGCGTAAATGCTTTTGTGGTGCCTTTGCGCGATACAAACGGAAATACGTTAAATGGAGTAACGATAGGAGATTGCGGTCACAAAATGGGATTAAACGGTGTTGATAACGGAACAATTCGTTTCGATCAGGTTGTAATTCCAAAAGAAAATATGTTAGACAGATTTGCTTCTGTAAATGATAAAGGAGAATTTGAAAGCCCGATTCCGAGTGATAACAGACGTTTCTTTACGATGTTAGGCACTTTGGTTGGAGGAAGGATCGGAATTCCACGCTCTGCTTTGGCGGCAGCAAAATCAGGTTTAACGATTGCGATTCGATACAGCGATCAACGCCGACAATTTGGTCCGGAAGGCGGATCAGAAGTTCCGATTTTAAATTACAGAATGCACCAACGAAGATTGCTTCCGCATTTAGCGAAAACCTACGCCGTTCATTTTGCTTTACAGTATCTTACGAAACGATTCCTGAACAAAACAGAATCAGAAATGCAGGAAATTGAAGCTCTGGCTGCCGGAATGAAATCCTACTCAACCTGGAGCACAAGAGATATTTTGCAGGAATGTCGTGAGGCTATTGGCGGAAAAGGTTATTTATCTGAAAACAGAATAGATGATCTAAAAAATGACACCGAAATTTACACCACTTTTGAAGGAGATAATACCGTTTTAATGCAATTGGTTGCCAAAAACCGTTTAGCTGAATTTAGAAAAGCGTTTGGAGAAATGGGTTCTTTGGGAATCATCAATTACGTATACGGAAATGCAAAAGTGGCCATTTCTGAGAAAAACCCAATTGCAACAAGAAGGGCAGATGATGAACATTTGCTTGATTCAGAGTTTCATTTGCAGGCTTTTATCCATAGAGAAAAAACAATTTTGGCATCGGCAGCAAGACGTATCAAAAAATTAGTCGATGGCGGTTTAGAACCTTATGACGCATTCAATGTCGTTCAGCATCAAATGATTGATGTCGCTCAGGCGTATCTGGAAAGAATTGTATTAGAGCAATTTCAGGAAGCAATAAAAACGGTTGAAGATGAAAATTCAAAAGTTATATTGACAAAATTATATCAATTATACGCGCTTTCGCAAATAGAGAAAAACAAAGCCTGGTATCTTGAAGACGGTTATATGGAAGCCGTAAAAACCAAAGCAATCCGTAAAATTGTAAACCAGCTTTGTTGGGATATTCGCCCGGATGCGGTTGCACTGGTAAATGCTTTCGATATTCCGGAGAGTTGTCTTTCAGCGCCAATTGCAGCTATTTGAGAATATAGAATATAGAGTAAAGAAAATAGACTTTTTTAGGGCTTTGTCAAAGTTTAAAACTTTGACAAAGCTTTTTTTTACCCCAAAGTTTGTCATTTCGACGCAGGAGAAATCACACTCGTAAATCGATAAAGGTTGGCGATTTCTATGTGGATTCTAGTGTGATTTCTCCTTCGTCGAAATGACACAAAATGAGAAAAAATCTGCTCAATCTGCCAAATCTGCGTGAAATAAAAATCATTTTAATCCTGTAATCTGTGGCAAAAAATACAAATCCAGAATGAACTTATATCACTTATATGGTAAAAAAAATTACCAACTTCCCTTTAAACCTTCTTTCAGTGCATTGTTGTATTTCTCCAAATCAAAACTATATAAATCCGGAGCTTTGTGCGCGCCGCCTTTGCGCGATTCATCTAATTTGGTAAGAATATCATAACGAAGAATCTTTCTGTAAAAATTGCCTCGATTTAGTTTTTTTCCTAAAATCGCTTCATATAATTTTTGCAATTCCGGCATCGTAAATTTCTCGCTTAGAAGATTATAGCCGATAGGATGATTGTTTAATTGCTCGCGAAGTGTAAGCAATGCTTTATCGAGAATAGTTCTGTGATCCATCATAAACGGAGGCAAATCATCAATCGATTTCCATTCAACAGCAGTAGAATATTGATCAATAACTAATTTTACATGAGAATGTTCTGCCAACGCATAATAGCCAATAGAAACAAAACGCTGTTTGTTCCAAATACTATCGTCATGTTCTTCAAAAGCACTTTCAGAACGTTTTAAATTTCCAAAAGTATAAAATTGCTGTAGGTAAATATTTTCTGTACCCGTTCTGTCTTTTAAGATACGAATTGCCGCATCATCAACGTTTTCAACCCTTTTCACATATCCTCCGGGAAGTCCCCAGGAATCCAGATCCTTCATTTTTACGGTCAAAACATGAAGCGAATTTTCGTGAAAACTAAAAATAGCACAATCTATAGAAAGCGTCGGAATATATTTTTTAAACGCCTCTTCAGATTGTTGCTCAAGTATCTTTTTTAATTCCATTTGGGTATAATTAGCTCCAAATTTAGTCTTTTTGATAGGTATAAGTCAAATCGTTTCAATTTTTTCTGACATATTTTTCTCTTCACAAAAAAATATCAGACCTCAAAAAAAAGCAAATCTCACTATCATTTTTTAAGTGATTTACATAAAGGTCATGTTGACTTTAACCACTGATAGCAAAGCTTTCCGAAAACGTGGTAGCTGTTTTTTTGAGATTTAGAACTACGCAATGATAATTCTTTGTTATTGGTTTTATGAAATTTATTATGAGATAATAATGCGATTATGAAATTTTTTAGTGGATTTATTTGTTGAATTGAGAATTTGTTATTAATATTGCTTCATAATGAAGCAATGAAATTTTATTTCCAAAAACTAACATACCACTCATGAAAAAATTAATGCTATCTGCCATTTGCATTGCTTTTTTTCCAACTTTTGAAGCTTTTGCTCAAGAGGATAAAAAGCAACAAAAACCTACAGACTCAATTAAAACAATAACTAAAATTGTAGAGTCTGATTCTAAAGAAGAAAAAAACAGAAACGTAATGCTTAATGCGGCTAATAATTCAGGTCCGCGTGATGTAAATATTGGATTGCCGTCTACCGTTGGTGGAATCACGATTCAGGAAAATGATTTGCCGGTTGTCTATTATTTCTGGCCGGAATTGCCAAACAGAACCTGGAGACAAAGTAAAAGTTTAGGCCGTACAGGTTTATTAAAAATTGGAGAAGCTGCTATTACAACCGGAGATTTAGGTTTTGCGGTAAACTCATACACAAAATTAGGAACAGATAAATTAGAAATTGTTGGTAATTTCTCAGGTTCAAGTTTTGGTTGGATGAAAGGAGATCTTAATGTTTCCGGACCATTATCTAAAGGCTGGTCATACACAATGGGCGCTTACGCCAATTTTGACCCGAATTCTTTCGACTTAAAATTTGCCAATTATTCAGACCGAACTCAAATTTACAGAGCAGGTTTAACCAAGAAATTCAATAACGGAAAAGGTCAAATCAGCTTTACGTATAAATATGCAAACTCAGCATCTTTAACCAACTACGCCGTTTTTAGATATAAAGAAGGCGGAAAAGTGGAAGAGTACAATGACTTTAAAATTGGACGCGATTCGTATATCGTAAATGACGGAATCCTAAAATTTAAAGATATTTTATCTGGTGAAACGAAATTTGCCGATATGGGCGGAAGCGACGCTGCAACAACCTCACATACTTTTGATGTATTAGGAAATTACGATTTGGCAAACGACTGGAAATTCAATTTTTCAACCCGTTTCAGAACTTCAAAAGCTTCACAGTTAATTGCAATTCCGTTGAGTATTTTTCAGGCAACTGCTGCAGATAATTTTACTTATGAAGCAAACGGTCAGCCTTACGTAGGAAATGTAAATTCGATGTTGGGATTGTATACAGACGGAACGCCAACAACATCTGTTTTATCTCGTTTTGAAATCAAAAAGAATGTCGAAAAACACCAATGGAGATTCGGATTAACAGAGTACTACTATAATGTTGATGAGTTTACTTCAAGCCGCTCTTTCTTTAACCAAACCGTTAGCGCAAATCCTGATAAATTGGTTCGTAATACGCCAGGCGGAACTTCAAATACAGATGCTGACGGATTTTACAATTATAATATTGGTGGAGAATACCACAATGGTTTCGAGAATAAATTATCAGGATATTTCTCTGATAACTGGACTGTTTCAGACCGTTTAAGCCTTGCTTACGGTGTAAATTTAAGATACCACAAACTAAAAGGCGATTATTACCAAACAGCAAGAACTGCAAATTTAGTTTTCGATCCGAGTCAAAAATCATATTTTGATAACAACTGGTTTCATTTAGGAGGTTCTGTTAATGCCGTTTTTAAAGTAACAAAAAGCGCAGGAATCCTTGCCGATTTCACGTATACAGAAAAAAATGGTCAGTTAGAAAGTTATTCAGGAGCAGTTGCACCTAATTTGGCTAAAACAAAAAGTCCTTTAGCTGCTTTTGGATTGTACTATAATCAGGAAAAATTCAGCGTAGTTTCTCAGGCAACTTACTTAACGAGAAATAATTACCAAGCGAGATTAAACTTGGTAAATCCGGCAAATGCTAGTCAGTCAGAAGTAGCAACGGTTTTCTATGACATTCAGACTTTGGGCTGGACAACAGATATTGTGGCGTCTCCTTTCAAAGGATTTTCTCTTCACTATTTAATTACGTTTCAGGATCCGGTTTACAAGAATTATGATTTCTCTGCTTTTGGAAATAATTATTCTTATAACGATAAAAACGTGTTGGAAATTTCTAAAGTTTTAATGGAAATCGATCCGAGTTATACCTATAAAGATTTCAAAGTTTGGGCGAGTTTCCGTTATTTCAGTAAGCAATATGCCAACTTAACCAATGCGTTATATTTCGCACCAAGATGGGAAACTTTTGGTGGAGTAAACTACAAAATCAACGATCATTTTGACATCGGCCTGACCGCAGTAAACTTCTTAAACCAAACGGGAGCAAAAGGAACCATCAACGGAGCAGAGTTAATTACAGATGCTTCAGGTTATTACGATCAGCTTTTGGTAGGATCTTATATTCGTCCGTTTACTTTAGAAGCGTCTCTTAATTTCAGATTCTAAATTTCATTTTATGAAAAATATAATACTAACAGCCGGATTTGCTTTTTTGATTAGTGCTTCAGCGCAGGCGCAACAAGAAAATTTCACGATTGTAAAAAATAATAAAGGTGCCGATTTGGGATATTCTCCCGAATCCGGCATTAAAATCCTAACCGTAAGCGGCAAGAAATTTAAAGATTTAAATAAAAACGGAAAGCTTGACAAGTATGAAGATTGGCGCCTTTCGGCAGATGAAAGAGCCAAAGATTTAGCTTCAAAAATGTCGGTGGAACAAATGGCCGGATTAATGCTTTACAGCCGTCATCAGGCGCTTCCGGCTCCTGCAGATGGATACAGGGCAGGTCATTACAACGGAAAAGTTTTTGCTGAAAGCGGCGCGAAATCCTGGCAGCTTACAGATGAGCAGAAATTATTTCTGAAAGACGATAATCTTAGACATGTATTGATTACCAGTGTAGAAACTCCGGAAACAGCCGCTTTATGGAACAACCAAATGCAGGCTTTTGTAGAGGGAATTGGACTTGGAATTCCGAGTAATACCAGTACAGATCCGCGTCATACGGCAAATGTTACGTCTGAGTTTAACGCAGGAGCGGGAGGAACAATCTCAATGTGGCCCGATGGTTTAGGAATGGCATCGACTTTTGACCCGAAAATCGTAGAACAGTTTGGTCAAATTGCTGCAAAAGAATACCGTGCGTTAGGAATCGCAACGGCATTATCTCCTCAAATTGATTTAGGATCTGAGCCAAGATGGTACAGGATTTCAATGACTTTCGGCGAAAGCCCGGCCTTAACCAGAGATATGGGAAGAGCGTATATTGACGGTTTTCAAACTTCGTACGGAAAAGACGAAATCAAAGACGGCTGGGGTTACAAAAGTGTAAACGCCATGGTAAAGCACTGGCCAAGCGGTGGTGCAGAAGAGGGCGGACGCGACGGACACTGGGCTTACGGAAAGTTTGCCGTTTATCCGGGAAATAATTTGCAGCAGCATATTGATCCGTTTGTTAATGGCGCTTTCAAATTAAAAGGAAAAACCAGCAAAGCTTCTGCGGTTATGCCGTATTACACGATCACTTTTGATCAGGATAAAAAATACAAGGAAAATGTAGCCAACGGTTACAGTAAATACATTATTACGGATTTATTGAGAGATAAATACGGCTACGACGGCGTAGTTTGTACCGATTGGTTAGTAACGGGAGACGAAGGAAAAACACCAAATCTTTTTGCCGGAAAACCTTGGGGCGTTGAGAATCTTTCGATTAATGAAAGACACTACAAAGCAATTGTTGCCGGAGTAGATCAGTTTGGGGGGAATAATGACAAGAAACCAGTTCTCGAAGCCTATCAAATGGGAATTAAGGAATTTGGCGAACCTTTTATGAGAGCGCGTTTTGAAAGATCTGCCGTTCGATTATTGAAGAATATTTTCAGGGTTGGTCTTTTTGAAAATCCGTATTTAAACGTTGCCGAAACAAAAGCGATTGTTGGAAATCCTGAATTCATGAAAGCCGGTTATGAGGCGCAATTAAAATCGGTTGTTTTGTTGAAAAACAAAGCTTCAGTTTTACCCTTGAAAGAAAAGAAAACGGTTTTTATTCCGAAGATTTATACGGCTTCAACCAAAGATTGGTGGGGCGTGGCAAGTCAGCCAAAATTAGATTATCCGGTAAATTTAGAATTGGTTAAGAAATACTACAATGTAACCGAAGATCCGTCAAAAGCAGATTTTGCGATTGTTTTTGTTACAAGTCCACAGAGTTTAGAAGGCGGTTATGACTTAAACGACAGAACAAACGGAAGCAATGGTTATGTACCAATTTCACTTCAATACGGAACTTACACCGCAACCGAAGCGAAAACAAAAAGTATTGCTGCCGGAGATCAGGTTATTGACCCAACCATTACAGACAGAACCTATAAAAACAAAACCGTTACCGTTGCCAACACGATGGATTTGAGAACGATTCTCGATACGAAAGACATGATGAAAGGCAAGCCGGTTATTGTTTCGGTTACAGCTTCAAAACCAATGATTTTTAATGAATTTGAAAAACAAGTTGACGGAATTGTATTGAATTTCGGTGTTTCGACACAAGCGGTTTTAGATATTATTTCAGGAAAAACAGAACCTTCAGGATTATTGCCGGTTCAAATGCCAGCCAATATGGAAACCGTTGAAAAACAATTTGAAGACGTTCCTTTTGATATGATTTCGCACAAAGACAGCGAAGGTAATGTATATGATTTCGCTTTTGGATTGAACTGGAAAGGTGTTATAAAAGATGCCAGAACGGAAGCTTATAAGAAATAACCACAGCGCATGTCATCCTGAGGAAAGAAGGATCACAAACGAGATTCGACAAAGATTGGCGAATTACTGTACGGAGTTTCTAGTGCGATCCTTCGTTCCTCAGGATAACAAAAATACGCCTGATAGAAGAAAATTGAGAATAATTGTCAGGCTGAGCGAAGTCGAAGCCCAAGCAAAGTAAACACAATCTTGTCATCCTGAGGAACGAAGGATCACACGAGACTCGACAAAGATTGGCGAATTACTGTATGGAGTTTCTAGTGTGATCCTTCGTTTCTCAGGATGACAAAAATACGCCTGATAGAAAATTGAGAATAATTGTCAGGCTGAGCGAAGTCGAAGCCCAAGCAAAGTAAACACAATCTTGTCATCCTGAGGAACGAAGGATCACACACGAGACTCGACAAAGATTAGCGAATTACTGTACGGAGTTTCTAGTGGGATCCTTCGTTTCTCAGGATAACAAAAACAATAAAACAACAAACACATGAAAAATAAAATCACACTATTCTTTGCTTTTCTAATGCTTGCATCAACAACAGCAAAAGCACAGGAAACCATAAAATTATACTCCGGCAAAGCACCGGGATCTGAAAACTGGACACAAAAAGAAGCCCAAATGTATTCGGATCTTTTTAAGACAGAAGTAGTTTATAATGTTACAGATCCGTCGTTGTTGGTTTATCAGGTTCCGAAAGGAGTAAAGAATACAGGGACGGCAATTGTTATCGCTCCCGGCGGAGGTTTCCAGAGTTTGTCGATTAACAGAGAAGGGAAAGAATTGGCTGAAATCTTAAGCAAAAAAGGAATCACGGCTTTTGTTTTAAAATACCGTTTAAACAAAACCGAAACCAATGATCCGGCAAGAGAAATGATGGAGAAACTGAAAGATAGAGCGGCTTTCGAAAAAAACTCATTAGCTACAATAAAATTAGCGGCACAAGACGGAAAAAACGCTCTACAATATGTTCGTGATAATGCCTCAAAATACGGAATCGACGTAAAGAAAGTCGGAATCATTGGATTTTCTGCAGGAAGCACGGTTGCAATGGAAACGGTTCTTGAAAATACAGCCGATCAGTTACCGGATTTTGTAGCTAATATTTACGGAGGCCCAAGACCTGAACTTTTAACGGTTGCAACTCCGGAGAAAAAGATTCCAATGTTTTTGTGTGCAGCAAGTGATGACCAATTAAAATTGGCACCAAGAAGTATTCAAATGTATAACAAATGGTTAGAAGCAGGACAAAGCGTTGAACTTCATATGTACTCAAAAGGCGGACATGGTTTTGGAACCGGAAAACAAAATTTACCTGTAGATTCCTGGGAAACACGCTTTGAAGAATGGCTTACGTTACAAGGATTTTTAAATTAATAAAAAATAAATCATAAAGAATAATTTAACACATAGAAACATAGAATATAAACTAAAAAAGAGCGCAAAAAAGAAACTCATTTCTTTTCACATAGAAAACTAAGCTATGTGCCATTTAAAAAAGTGAAACGCCTTCATGTACATTACAAAGAGCTATGTGTCTATGTGTTAAAATAATTACAGTGAATGGATTAGAGACTATTTTAAACTATCTATATTATGAAAAAAACAATTATAAAAACAGGAAAAATAACGCTTTTGACGGCGTTAGTACTTTCTAATTTATCATGGAACACCATTCCAAATGATGAAACGAATCCGCCAATTCTTACTATTAAAGGATTTACGTTTGCGGATCTTAACAAAAACGGAAAATTAGACCGTTGGGAAGATACTCGTCTTTCTGTTAATGAAAGAATTGATGCGATCATCAAAGAAATGACGAACGCAGAAAAAGCAGAATTGCTTATCGGAACCGGAATGCCCGGAATTGAAGTGTTGACAGGTCCTGTTGGAGATTCGAAACAAGGTTTGGTTCCCGGAGCTGCAGGAGGAACTGCGGCTTTTGAGCGATTCGGGATTCCTGCAACTGTTGTAGCCGATGGACCTGCTGGTTTAAGAATTCAGCCAACACGAGATAATGATACCAAAACCTATTATGCAACGGCATTTCCGGTAGGAACAGCTTTAGCTTCGACCTGGAATAAAGCACTTTTAGAAGAGGTTGGAAAAGCAATGGGAAATGAAGTGAAAGAATATGGTGTTGACGTTTTATTAGCGCCGGCTTTAAACATCCACAGAAATCCTTTGAATGGAAGGAATTTCGAATATTATTCTGAAGATCCGTTGATTTCCGGAAAAACGGCAGCAGCAATTGTAAACGGAATTCAGTCGCAAGGCGTAGGAACTTCAATCAAACACTTTGCAGTGAATAATGAAGAAACAAACCGTTTAACAATCAATGCACACGTTTCTGAAAGAGCCATTAGAGAATTGTATTTAAAAGGTTTTGAAATCACGGTTAAAGAATCGCAACCGTGGACGATAATGTCTTCTTATAACAAACTGAATGGCGAATATACATCTGCCAGAAAAGATTTGCTAACGGAGGTTTTGAGAAACGAATGGGGTTTTAAAGGCATTGTAATGACCGATTGGTTTGGCGGTTTTCCGGGTTTTGAATCTATAAAAGATGGTTCAAATTCTGATGTTGTTAAACAAATGATTGCCGGAAATGATCTTTTAATGCCAGGTATTCCGGTTCAGAAAAAAGCATTGATAGAAGCATTAGATTCAGGCAAATTATCTCAGGAAGTAGCGAATACAAACGCGAAAAGAATTTTAGAATACATTTTCCGCACGCCAACTTTCGCAAAATACAAATATAGCGATAAACCAAACTTAACTAAAAATGCTGAAGTAACAAGAAAAGCGGCAGCAGAAGGAATGGTTTTGCTTAAAAACACCAATAATGCATTGCCATTTGCTGACAAACAAAAAGAAGTTTCGGTATTTGGGGTTACTTCTTATGCATGGATTACGGGCGGAACGGGAAGCGGAAGCGTGAATAACAAACACACCGTTTCTCTTTTAGAAGGATTAACGGCCGCAGGTTATAAATTAGACAAAGAATTGGCTGATTTGTACACACCGCACGCTGAAAAAGAAGTGGTTGCTGAAAAAGAAAGAAGAAAAGCAAGAGGAATTTTGGCTTTGCCTGAAAGACTTCCGGAATTGAAAATGGACGATGCTTTTATTGCTAAGAAAGCAGCAAGTTCTGAAATTGCGTTTGTGACTTTAGGAAGAAATTCCGGAGAAGGCGGAGACAGAGTTGTTGACAATGATTTCAATATGGCAAATGAAGAGATTGAAATGTTAGATAAAATCTCAAAAGCTTTTCATGCAAAAGGGAAAAAAGTAGTTGTTATTTTAAATATTGGTGGCGTAATCGAAACGGCATCGTGGAAAGATAAAGTAGATGCTATTTTATTAGCGTGGCAGCCGGGCCAGGAAGGCGGACATTCTGTTGCAGATGTAGTTTCTGGAAAAATAAATCCGTCAGGAAAACTTACAATGACTTTCCCTGTGAAATATTCTGATACACCTTCGGCTAAAAATTTCCCTGGAATTCCGGCTAATAATCCAAAAGAAGTGACTTATGAAGAAGGCGTTTATGTTGGATACCGTTATTATAATACATTCAATGTAAAACCATCTTACGAATTTGGTTTCGGAAGTTCTTATACGTCATTTGATTATACTGATGTAAAATTGAGTTCGCCAACATTCACTGATAAATTAACGGTTAGTGTTACGGTGAAAAATACAGGAAAAGTCTCTGGTAAAGAAGTGGTACAGGTTTATCTTTCTGCGCCAGCAAAATCTATTGATAAACCAAAAGAAGAATTAAAAGCTTTTGGAAAAACAAAAGAGTTAAAACCGGGAGAAAGCGAAACGTTAAAACTGACTTTATCTCCAAAAGATCTGGCTTCGTTTTTAGAAAATAAAAGCGCCTGGATTGCAGAAGCGGGAACTTATAAAGTTTTGGTAGGAGCTTCATCTGAAAACATTAAAAAAGTGGCGGAGTTTACAGTAGCAAAAGAAATTACGGTTGAAAAAATAAAAAAATCTTTTGAATTAGATACCAAGTTTACTGAGCTTAAGCCTTAATTATGTTTTAATTTATTTTTGGTTAGATAAATTGTTTTGCAAAATGGTTTCACTTAAAAATTCAACAGAATGGATAAGTGGAATCATTTTTTTTATAACAAATTGTAATTGTGATTATTTTTGATATATCAAAACAAAAATAAAAGACATTTTAAATCATGTTTTTATTAAAATAAGTGGCCTTTTCAAAGTCCATTATATTAATAGTAATGGCTGGAACTTCGGGAAGAATTTTGGCTAGTTTTGTTACAATTCCTTTCGAAATTTTGTTTTTTTGTTCTGTATTTCTGCCTTCCATGATATAGGCAAATACATGAATAAAATCGTCTAGGGAATTACCGTTATTATAATACGAAAAAGGATTTATACGAACCTTAATTTCAGAAGCCGTAAAAAGATCTGTTTCTAAAGCAGAATCAAAAACTTCTTTCATTATTTCATCAGCAGATTTTAAGCGGATTACATTCTCAGAACAATCAATAATAAAATTTGGCATAATTTATAATTAGGTTGGATATTCAATTCATACAAAATTATAAATCTTATTGGTGAAAAAATCTTTAACACATAGAAACATATTTTTATTTTACTTGTAAAAAGAATATTTTCAAGGAAACAAGTTTTCTTCACATAGCTATGTGTATCTAAATCAAGTGAAACGCCTTTTTAAAATCAGTAAATCTATGTTTGTATGTTTTAAAAAAAATAATTTATGTTTTGTGAAATTTACGAAATCATAAATAATTCACATTTATATTTACACTTTCATATATTTGTAAGTCTCATTTATTCTTAAGTAGTTTGAAAAATTCATTTCTGTTTCTTTTAATTATTCTGATTGGATTTCCTGTTTACGCATCGGATGGTACAGATACTATTCTGGATAAGCTCAACGACGCATTAAAAAATAAACAGCGTTACGTTCAATTAAAAGAAGAACGCATTTTAAACTTCAAAAAAATAAAATCGGCAGATTTAACGAAAGAACAGGAATACAATTACAACAAAACTTTGTATGCTGAATATCAGAAATTCAATTCAGATTCGGCTATTTTTTATGTAAAAAAGAACCTGAAAATTGCGGCAGAACTTCAAAACAAATCCTTATCAGATTTAGCCAATTTGCAATTGGTAACGCTTTATTCTTCGTCAGGAAAATACCGCGAATCTGAAGCAATTTTAAAAAGTATTGACAAGAAAACATTGTCTAAAGCATTACTTCAAACGTATTATATTGCTTATCGTGAATTCTTCGAGCACTATGCTGCAAACAGTTATGATGTAAAATACGTTCACCAAATTAGAATGTATCGTGATTCATTATTAACGGTTTTGGACCCAACAACGTTAGATTATCAAATCAATAAAATTCAGCAGGGCATGTCTAAAAAAAGACTTGGCAATGCCCAAAAGCAATTAATGGCTTTATTGAAAAACGCAAAAGAAGATAATCCGCAATATGCCATGATTACCTATCTTTTAGGAAGTATTTATGAAAACACACATCAATTAGAATTAAGAAAAAAATACTACGCACTTTCGGCAACTGCAGATATCAAAAATGCCAATAAGGACAATGCATCGCTTCAGGAATTAGCGTTGGTTTTTTATGAAGTGGGCGATGTCGATATGGCTTATAAATTAACCCAATCGGCAATTGAAGACGCACTTTATTGCAATGTTCAGTTTCGTACGCTTTTAATGTCAGAAGTATATTCAATTATCAATACCGTTTATTTAGAAAAAGAAGCCAAAAGAAAAACAGAGCTTCAGATGTATCTTTTATGCATCAGTTTGCTTTCTTTATTTTTAATTGTAGCGGTTATTTACGTTTACAAACAAATGAAAAAAGTATCCAGAATTCGTGGAGAACTTTATGAAACCAGCCAGAAATTAGCCGAATTAAACAAAGATATTACTAAAACGAATAATCAATTACAGGAAAGTAATTCGCAATTATCAGAATCGAATCACGTAAAAGAGGAATATATTGCGCATTTCTTTAATCTTTGTTCAGCTTACATCAATAAATTAGAAAATTACCGCATTATTCTAAACAAAAAAGCAACAGCCAAACAATTTGATGAAATTTATAAAATGCTAAAATCGACTACTTTGGTTGATAATGAACTGGAAGAATTATATAAAAATTTCGATATTATCTTTTTGAATTTATATCCAACTTTCGTGAAAGACTTTAATGAATTATTAATAAAAGAAGAGCAAATCGTTTTAAAACAAGGTGAATTATTAAATACAGAACTTCGCATTTTTGCCCTCATTCGACTTGGAATTACCGACAGTGTAAAAATTGCAGCCTTTCTTCGTTACTCATTAAGTACAATTTATAATTATCGAACAAGAGCTCGAAATAAAGCCGCAGTTTCAAGAAATGATTTAGAAGAAATGGTCATGAAAATTGGTTTAATTTCCTTGAAAGTATAGCGATTATTTTTAAATTCACTACTTTTTTTAGCTTTAAAATTAAATTAAATAATTGATAATCAATATTTTAATTTTTTATTTTACTACTTTTTTTCGTTTAAAAATCCAAAGCATACTATAACGTTTTAGCTTTACAATATTATTATAAGGTACTTTTGACTTCAAGTACTTTGATATAAAATCAATGCTTTAATAAATTTATAGTTATGTTTAAAAACGTTAAAACAATTCTTGTTTTAGTTTTATTGAGTTCATTCGGTTTGAATGCACAAAATAAAGTTCCGGTTTATCTTGATGATAAAAAGCCAATTAATGAGCGTGTAGAAGATGCACTTTCTAAAATGACAACTGCTGAAAAAATTGCGATGATTCATGCGCAGTCAAAATTTAGTTCGCCGGGCGTACAACGTCTTGGAATTCCTGAAAACTGGATGACCGACGGACCTCACGGAATTCGTACTGAAGTAAAATGGGACGAATGGGACCAGGCGGGCTGGACAAACGATTCTTGTATTGCATTTCCGGCCTTGACGGCACTTTCTGCAACATGGAATAAAGAATTAGCTAATTTATACGGAAAATCAATTGGTGAAGAAGCACGTTACCGCAACAAAAACGTATTATTAGGACCTGGAGTTAATATTTACAGAACGCCATTAAACGGTCGTAATTTCGAATATATGGGAGAAGATCCGTTTTTGACTTCAAAAATGGTCGTTCCTTATATTAAAGGAGTTCAATCGAATGGAGTTGCTGCCTGTGTGAAACATTTTGCGTTAAACAATCAGGAAACGAATCGAAATAGCGTAAACGTTGTTGTTGATGATCGTGCGTTGTACGAGATTTATTTACCGGCATTTAAAGCTGCTGTTCAGGAAGGCGATGCGTGGGCGATTATGGGTTCATACAATAAATATAAAGGACAACAATGCTGCCATAATGAGTTTTTGTTAAATCATATCCTTCGTGGAGAATGGGGTTTTAAAGGCGTTGTAGTTTCAGATTGGGGCGGTGTTAATGATACCAAACAAGCGATTCATAACGGTTTGGATATGGAATTTGGTTCATGGACAAACGGACTTACATGGGGAACAAGTAATGCGTATGACAACTATTATTTGGCCAAACCATATTCAGAAATGATTAGAAAAGGCGAAATTGGAACTAAGGAATTAGATGAAAAAGTACGTCGTATTTTACGTTTAGCTTTCTTAACAACAATGGATAAAAATCGTCCTTTCGGATCTTTCGGAACAAAAGAACACGCTGATGCTGGTTTAAAAATTGCCGAAGAAGGAATTGTATTGCTTCAAAACAATAACAACATTTTGCCAATTAATCTTTCTAAAACGAAGAAGATTGCTGTAATTGGAGAAAATGCTATTAAAATGATGACTGTTGGTGGAGGAAGTTCTTCATTGAAAGCAAGATACGAAATTACACCGCTTGAAGGATTAAAGAAAAGAATTGGTAATCAGGCTGAAATCGTTTACGCTCGCGGTTATGTAGGAGATCCTACAAGCAATTATAACGGCGTTATTGCAAAAGTAAGTTTAGAAGAAAAACGTTCTCCTGCTGAATTAACGGCTGAAGCTTTGAAAGTAGCTAAAGATGCTGATATTGTGCTTTTTATTGGAGGATTAAACAAAAGCCCAAATCAGGATGATGAAGGACATGACCGTAAAGAATTAGGACTTCCGTACAATCAGGATAAATTAATCAGTGAATTGGCGAAAGTAAATAAAAATATAGTTTTTGTAAATATCTCAGGAAATGCCGTGGCAATGCCGTGGGTAAAAGAAGTTCCGGGAATTGTACAAGGTTGGTTTTTAGGTACAGAGGCAGGAAATGCTTTGGCTGCAGTTTTAGTTGGAGATGTGAATCCGTCCGGAAAATTGACATTTACTTTCCCAGTAAAATTATCTGATAACGGAGCGCATGCTTTGGGCGAATTTCCTGGTGGAGATGAAGTTAACTATAAAGAAAGCATTTTTGTAGGATACCGCTATGCAGATAAACAAAAAGCAAAACCATTATTTTCTTTTGGTCACGGTTTAAGCTACACGACTTTTGCATACGGAGCGGTAACGGCAGATAAAAAACAAATGGCGGCAGGAGATAAAATCACGTTTTCTGTAAAAGTAAAAAATACAGGAACTCGTGAAGGTTCAGAAGTGGTTCAGCTTTATATTTCTGATTTAAAATCTTCATTGCCACGTCCGATAAAAGAATTGAAAGGGTTTGATAAAATTTCGCTTAAAGCGGGAGAAGAAAAAACAGTAACTTTTACCGTAGACAAAACAGCATTGAGCTATTTTGATGACAAAAAACACGACTGGGTTGCTGAACCGGGCGCTTTTGAAGCGATCGTTGGAGCATCTTCGACAGATATAAAATCTAAAGTGGGATTCTCACTTCAATAATTTCATTATTTTCTAAATTGGTTGGTTGTAAAGCTGCAATTGTAAAAATTGCGGCTTTGCTTTTGTCAAAAAAATTAAAAGTGAAATTTTAGAAGTTTTCGCATCTTATCAAATATTAATTTAATAATTTAATCAATGAAACGAATAGTATTATTTGTCGCTGTATTCTTTTTATTTGAGAATATTTCGGCGCAAAGCCTGAGCAAAATGCAATGGTTTAACGAACCTGAAAAATGGGAAATTAAAAACAATGCATTAATTATGAATGTTACCGCTAACAGTGATTATTGGCGTATTTCGCATTACGGATTTACTGTTGATGATGCACCTTTTTATTACGCGAATTATGGCGGAGAATTTGAAGCCAAAGTAAAATTAACCGGAAACTACATTGCACGTTTTGACCAAATGGGATTAATGATTCGTATTGATGAAAAAAATTACATCAAAACAGGAGTGGAGTTTGTAGACGGAAAATTCAATATCAGCACCGTTGTAACGCACGATAAAAGCGACTGGAGCGTAATAACGTTAGACAAAGCACCGCCATTTGTCTGGATAAAAGTTGTCAGAAGATTAGATGCCATTGAAGTTTTCTTTTCTTATGATGATAAAAATTATATCCTGACAAGAAATGCGCCATTGCAGGATAATATTCCGGTTATGGTTGGTTTAATGGCCGCGTCTCCGGACGGAAAAGGTTTTGAAGCCAAATTCAAAAATTTCACAGTAAAACATCTTCCAGATCAAAGAAGATTAGAATGGCTGAAAAACCACCAATAATAATCAATTAACCATTCACAATTTATAATTAACCATTATATGACTGATATTAAACCAAAAAAACATTATGAAATCTTAGACGGTTTACGTGGAGTAGCGGCAATTTTAGTTGTTGCGTTTCATATTTTTGAAACCTTTGCTGGCGGAAATCGTTTTATACAAATCATCAACCATGGTTATTTAGCCGTTGATTTTTTCTTTTTATTGTCAGGGTTTGTTGTCGCTTATGCGTATGACGATCGCTGGGGAAAAATGACCGAATGGGAGTTTTACAAAAGACGTTTAATACGCTTACAGCCCATGGTTATTATGGGAATGATCATTGGAGCGGTGTTGTATTATTTTCAGGCATCGGATATTTTATTTCCTCAAATTGCCACTATACCAGTCTGGAAAGTATTGTTGGTTATGTTTGTAGGTTTTACATTAATTCCGCTAACACCATCGGCAGAAATTAGAGGCTGGGGAGAAATGCACCCTTTGAATGGCCCGGCGTGGTCACTTTTCTTCGAATACATTGCCAATATTTTGTACGCATTATTCTTCCGTAAATTTTCGAATAAAGTCCTCTCTGTTTTTGTACTAATCTTTGCAGGAATGCTGATTAATTACACTGTTTTTGGACCAAAAGGAGATGTTATTGGCGGCTGGTCTTTAAATCTGGAGCAAATGAATGTTGGTTTTACACGCTTGTTGTATCCGTTTTTTGCCGGAATTTTGCTTTCCCGTTTAGGAAAACTAATTCACATAAAAGGTGCTTTTTGGGTGTGCAGTATTTTAATCACGATTGTTTTGGCATTGCCAAGATTTGGAGATGAAAACAGTTTATGGATGAATGGTTTATACGAATCGGTTTGTATTATTTTAGTGTTTCCAATAATTGTTGCTATTGGTGCAGGCGGAGAAATAAAAAGTGCTTTTTCATCCAAAATATGCAAGCTTTTAGGCGATATTTCATATCCAATTTACATAACTCATTATCCGCTAATTTATTGGTATACGGCATGGGTTGTAGATAATAAAGTTTCTCTCGAAGACGGCTATTTATGGGGAATCGGACTTTTAATTACAAGTATTGTTCTTGCTTATTTATGTCTGAAATTATATGATGAACCTATTCGTAAATGGCTTCAGGATAAGGTTCAAAGGCGCAGAGGTACAGAGGCACAAAGGTAAAAAAAGGTGCAAAAAAAACTTTGTCTCTTTGCACCTTTGTAACTGTAAACCTTAAAAAAACGAATTTCTAATTTTGTTAGTTTTAGATATTCAAAAAAGGGATAAACAATTACGTTTATCCCTTTTCTATTTAATTTCTTTGTCGATATGCTTTGTGTAGACGCACTGCTGTGCGTCTCTACGGTACATTACGGTTATACAGATTTATGAAAATAATTTATTCTAAAATCAGTGCTTCAGAGGAAAAACCTCTGCAACTTTGAACCTCTGTACCTATGAACCTTCAAAAAAAACTTATTCAAGAACCAAAGCTCCTAATGCTTCTTTACTAAAACCTTTCAACTGATCTGTTTTACCAGCTTTAATTTTCGCAACCCAATTAGGATCAGATAATAAAGGTCTTCCCACAGCAACCAAATCAAAATCGCCTCTGTCGAAACGTCTGTTTAATTCTTCTAAAGAAGTTGGCTCAGAACTTTCTCCTGCAAACGCACCAAAGAAATCTCCTGAAAGGCCAACAGAACCTACAGTAATTGTTGGAGCACCAGTTACTTTTTTAGCCCAACCTGCAAAGTTCAAATCAGAATCTTCAAATTCAGGTTCCCAGAATCTGCGTTGCGAACAATGTAAAATATCAACTCCGGCATCAACAAGAGGCGTAAGCCAGGCTTCTAATTCTTGTGGATTTTTAGCCAGTTTATAATTATAATCAGAAGGTTTAAATTGAGAAAAACGCATGATAACAGCGAAGTCATTCCCAACTTGTTTTCTGATTTCTTTTACCACTTCAATAGCAAAGCGGTTACGTTCCGGTAATGTTTTTCCACCGTAAATATCAGTACGCAAATTAGTTTCAGCTCTAAAAAACTGGTCAACTAAATAACCATGTGCACCGTGAATTTCAATGGTATCAAAACCTAATCTTTTGGCGTCAGCAGCAGCTTTTCCAAAAGCAATAATAGTATCTTCGATATCTTTTTCAGTCATCGTGTTTCCGTTGCTGAAATCAGGTCTGTTTAACCCTGATGGACCTTCAAAAGGAACTGGCGGAACCCATCCTGAATGATGATTGTCCATAATTCCCATATGCCAGATTTGTGGTCCCATAGAACCTCCGGCTGCATGCACTTCTTTTATTACTTTTTCCCAACCTTTTAAGGCCTGATCGCCATAAAAATGAGGGACATTTCCATCGTTTGATGATGAAGGTCTGTCGATTACAGTTCCTTCAGATAAAATTAAACCAACTTCACCTTCAGCTCTTTTTTGATAGTAAGCAGCTACTTCATCAGTTGGAATTCCGTTTGGAGAAAATGAGCGCGTCATTGGCGCCATTACGATTCGGTTTTTTAGATTTAACGTCTTTAAGTTAAATGGCGAAAACAGGTTGTTTGTACTCATAGTAATTTACAAATTAGATTGAATTAATTTACTGAGTGCTTCAAAGGCACCTTCGTTGCGTTTATAGTAAGTCCATTGTCCCACGCGCGTTGCTTCGATAAAGCCTGCACGTTGCAGAATAGACAGGTATTCAGAAACTGTTGATTGGGTAAGCCCGGCTTTTGCCTGAATCTGTCCAACACAAACTCCGTGTTCAAATCCTGCATGCTGGAGTTGTTCCGGAAAGTTTATTTCAGGATTTTTTAACCATTCCAGCATTTGCAATCTGGATTTGTTAGACAATGCCTTGAATATTTCAATATTTTCCATGGCGCAAATATATCGACTTTTCCCGATATACCAATTAAAGAAAATTTTTTTAGGATAATTTTAAGAAGGAGGAGGAGAAATTTAGAGTTTGAAGTATGAGTGTTTTTGTATTAAAAAGTCCTTAGCAAAATGATATTTTATTTGCTAAGGACTCACTTTTAATTATACTAAGGCATCTATTTTAATTAGTTGCTGATTCAAGTTTAATTATCTTTATTTACTGTTTGCTTATTCTATAATTTTAATAAAACTTATTTACATCAAAAGGGAAATTTCTTCTTGCAAATTCAATTACAAGGTTACATCTTAAATGGCAGATGGTTTGAAATTGTTCGAGTTATTTTTTCCATCTGGTTTCTTTATTTACACTCTTATTCTTTCAAGTAAAGTTGATGTTTTGAAGTATAAACTCTTATTGCCTGATTATTACAGTTCGTATTAGTTGAATCTGCAAACTCAATACGTCTTCTACAAAAAAATTGTGCTGAAACTTTATTTAAGTTTATATGTATCTTACACATCCTCTAGTTGTCCAAAGCCTTCCATTAACATCGCGTTCAATAGCTCCATTCACAGGTACAGTTGACAAAGCTTTAGGCAATATTTTGAAACTATCAGCTAAAATTGTTCCTCCTGCTTGAATAATATCTGATCCGTTATCGACAGGTGTTCCTGTTTCCTGAAAAATCCAATGACCATTGTTGAACATTACAGCTCTAGCTAAATTTCCAGCATTGTTTGTGAACACCAAACCTAAATTCGTTGTATTTGGACTTATTCTATTTGTTTTTGTTAAATTAGAATTGATATTAGTAATATTACCTGTACCAATAGTTGCATTTGCATAAGAATAACTGCCGTCTCCTAAATTATAAGTTTTGGTTGTAATTGGGCGAACATGAGTTGTGTTGATTTGGGACTTGAAAGTCCAAATCCCTGTAATTATGTGTGCTTGAGTTTTTATCCAATTCCACCAATTAAACAACTTAGAGCGGCTAACAACTTTGTTATCTTCAGGTACTGCGATGTTTGTTTGTGTTTCGATATCAGAAGCAATAGACACTGAAGTTATATTTGTGACATCACTAAATTCTAATTCTCCTGTCGAACCTGTTGCAAGCATTTTATTTGGCTGATTTTTTTCTAAATCAGCTACTTTTATTCTATTGTGGTCTGTACGCATTATTATTTAATTTAGTAATCTTAATTCTTGTTGTGAAAAAAAGCTGTTAGATTAATTGTTGTAATTTCCGTTTTGGTTTATGGCTCTTAATTTAGATTAGATTATTAGCCGGCATTTGCCTAAATTATTTGCATAGACTTGTGCATTCTCTGACAACCATAAATCTCTTTGAGCATTTGCATCCTGAACACTTTTGTTGGAAACAAACATTTTAGCCAAAACATTACATGCTACAGTATCTCCTATTTGTCCTTGTGAGCAATTATTTCTTGTAATATGTATTGTTTTTTCTTCGCTGTAATACCTAGCAGTTGGTGGGCAGGATAAATAATCCTGGACAGGGGCGATGTAATCAATATCAGTAATCACGTTATCCTTTGTTTGCCCTGCGTAACTTTGATCATCCTGATAATAGAGTTCTAACTTTGCAAAAGATTTATATCCTGTATTTACCATTTTTTATGTTTTAATAATTTATTACTACTTGTCCGGTAGCATCGCTTTTTGTATATGTTATATAACCAATATTTATAACTTTATCTACATCATTAGACCAGCCAGGAGGTTTTGGTATGTTTTTAGAGAAAATTAGTTGTTGAACTTTATTTCCTCCGTTATTTATAATATCATATCCTGCTTTATCCATAGAACCTCCCTTATAAGTTGTTATCTCAATATCTATATTTCCGGTACCAACAGTATTATACCATGCACCAGCCATTCTTACATTTACAGATTTTAAGTTTGGATGGTCATTTGTTATTTTATTAAAATTTACTAAACATGTTTCAACACCATTATCACTTGTATTATCGCCAGCCCACATAATATAAGAATCTGCAACAGATTTATTGTCAGGGAGTATATTTCCGTAGCCATGTCCAAAACCCATATATTTATTATCCCATTGTGTTCCTGTGTTAATAAATCCTGTAAATGTGTCAAAATCTCTTCCGGCTCCCAATGCCCATTTATATTTAATTACCATGTAATCAAACTGCTCTAAATTTGTTGAAGGCTCAATTATACAAATTTCATTTATTCCTCGCCATTTAGTGGTTCTACAGGGACCTAAATTATTAGCGTACGCTTGTGAATTTGCATTTAACCATGAGACGGCTTTTGCATTTGCATCCTCTATACTTAAAGGTGATTTAAACTGTTTTGCCTTAGCAGTACGTGTGACCGAACCGCCAATTGTAAGATTAGGGCAATCATTTTTTTTTGTTGTTATCGTTTTTTCGGTATTATAATATCCGGTTGTAGTTTCGTCTGCCTTATCAGGATCTAATAATGTAAAAGATATATATTCTTCCATTTTTTTATTTTTTAATATGTGTTATAATTTGTCAATTTGGTTTTGTTTTAAATTCTTAAGAAATAGTAAATTGTTAACTTATTAATTCCAATACTTATAGTAAAGGTTAGTTAGATACCTTTTAAGAAGATGTTCCCAAACCTTATAGCATTTAAATTAGTTATTTTCAACCCAATTTCCTATAGGTTGGTTAAGAGCAGTTGAAACAGCAAACATTCCATTCATATATAAAACCTTGCTTTTATTCCAATTTCCAATAGGTTGATTAAAAGCAGTTGCAACATAGAACATAAAATTTAAATCAGTAATATCATCTACAAATCCATTCATTACATTTGTTTATAGTTATAAGTTATCGCAAAAAGAGAATGCAAATGACAGAGAGGTAGGTTGTACCGGTTAAATCTAATGTATCGTTTACTGCAGATAAATCAAGATTCTTACATCAATAAAAATATCCTCCTTCATCAGTACCTAATTTCAATATGCCTCATTTAGAAATGCTTATTATCTATAGTTTGTCTATTCCAAATTGTCAGCCTGTACAGATGCCACTAATAGAGACAGTATATGTTCCTGCAACAGTATAAGTATGTGTAATATGGGGGAGTTAAAAGCATTAATAGTGCTACTAGTACCGTCACCCCATTCTACAACCATATCATAAATTCCCTTAGCAATCAACGCTAAACTTAGCTGGTTAGCTAAAGTTGAGAGCTGACCTTCTGTAACGTTGTCTGTTTTTCATGTAGATATAAATTTAACCCTTTATGCTGGAGTTTCATTATTATAAACCCTAATTTCCAGAGTTGTGTTTGACAATAAGTTGTCACGCCCGGCAGATAGAGTAGAAATTTTAGTGCTAATAGTTACAGCATCGACAGATGTTCTATTAACATAATGTAATGTAAGGGCCCCAACATTAGCAGGTGTTATGTAGGTTGCTGTTTTTAAATCGGTAAATGCGCCTGCTAGTTTACCGGAGTACGTACCGGCCGCATCGTAAGACCACACTATTTCGCCACCCAATGTATTTTCTAAAACTATAGCGACGGGAGCATTTGTTCCGGATTGTGTTAACAATGCAGTATATACATTATAAGAACTATGTCCGTTTTTTTCGCCTGAGTTTGATGTGGCATCTAAGTTTTTATACCAATAATCGATCTCAATGTTCCTGCCTGTTACAGGAGCGAGGAAGGTAAGAACGGCTGTATCATAATTTGTTGTATAATCTTCCTCTTCACGCAGCAACTGACCATTTTTGAATACGTGAACACTAAAATTAATTGGTGCTTTTTTTAAGAAAATTGTTGTTCCATTAAAATTATCAAAATATTCTTTAATAGGGAAATAACAATTTCCTGTTATGCTGTTTACATTTTGTAAGCAGGCGCGTAAAAGTGCCGGTGTTACATAGGTTTGGTTGTTGGTTCCCGCTTCTACCATTTGAATATTGGCTTTATCTTCATCTTTATGTACGAAACTATCAAAGATTTTTCCAAAATCGTCTTGCGAAGGAATATCACCATTTTCGAATTTATTACTAATTTCATTTCTACTTGTAGTCATATTGTTTTAATTATTTTATTTTTTACTGTAAATATTTTTAGTTATCCCGTAGCTATACGGTGGTGTATTTTATTATAAATTGCCGTTTTATAGCGTCAGGATATTTTCTTCATAACTAAACATTCCTGAAGAGTTCTCTGCAACCAATTTAAAATGATGGTAAATTCTTTGATTATCCTGTGCTCTGATGATTAATTCATCGTTGTAGGATTTGATCTCTTTCAGAGGCATAAAAACTTCAATATCATTAGATATAGTTTCATGAATTTTATCCCAATTTCCTTGGTTGTTCATTTTATAAAGATGGTATTTGCCATTATGAACCGTTTTTTCCCAATTAAAAAGGATAGGTTTTAACACTGATGTATTTGTTCCTATAGCAATTGCAGAAGCTTCTAAAACAGGTGCTTGCGGAAAAACATTATCAGCAATCATTGTAGCAGTAATTTTTGATGGTTGCGACGGTGCATAATCGATGTGTGTAATAGTATTTTGCTCTGTTGAATCCGGATCTGTATATTCTATCTCGCGTGAAACGGTAATCCTGTAGAAAATGCCTTCTCCAAAAGGAATGCTTTCTAAATCTTCAAAATCATCATAAACCAACCAAATGTTTTCAAAATCTTCGGATAAGGTTTCTCCTCCAATTATAACTTCTTTGGCTAGTGTCATCGTTCTTATCGATTGGGCGTCTAGCATCGAACTGGCTCTGTAAATATTTATTTTCTTTATTTTGTGTTCCAGATGGTACGGATTTAGTTCTATTTGTATGCTTGGCTTTATTCCCAATACAGGATTTTCTAAAACTGGCATTAGTCGCTTAATCTGTGGTATTTCAGGAGCATTTGAAGGCACTAATTTTATAGGCCCCAAAAACGGTCCAAATTCACTAAAATTCATTTTAATGTCCATTTCACGAGCACCATAGAAATAAATATTTTGAGAAGTTCCATCGAGATTAAAATCAGTAAATTGAGTTCTGTTTTCTGTAGTATTGATGATTTTCATCATTGGTGCTATATCAAAATCAGGATCATCAGACCTTAAGATATTTCCATTTTTGTCTTTAATGGTTTGTTTTTTAGCAATAGGAACATAACTGGGATCTGAATTAATTGCGTCATAGATTATTGGTATTTCTGTAAGCGGTACAAAGGCAGTATGAACAGCCTGCTCAATAAAATGAATAGCTAATAAATCTTCCTGAAGCCCATCTTTTTTAGCAATAATAATTTGATTAAGCTTTGTTAAGGATAATGAAGTGATTTTTTTTACGGTTTTGATTTGTGTTCGATTGTGCCAATCGATAAACTCATTAATTGAACTTATCAATTGTTCATTATCAGGAACAGGAAAGCAATATTTTAAACCTATTTCATCGTCTAGTGGGTATGTATTATAATTTTCCTGTTTTTGAAGTTTATCAAAATCTAAAAAGTTGCTCCACCTGTTGCTAAAGTATTTTTCATTATTACCACCAAGTTCTTTTAGCTTTTCGCGAATTATTTTAATTGTTTTTCTCTCGTATAAAACACTTAATAGTGTTTCGTCATTGGCTCGATAATGCAATATACCATATGGTTTATGACCATCTTGTACACTATACTTTGTTGTAAAGGTATAGGTCGAACGTTTAAAAAAATCTGGGCGGGTAGCATACAAACCTCCTTTTACTTCTTCGGGTTTAACAGGTGCTTCGACAGTAACGCCATACATAAGCGTTGGTACGCTAATTTTTGAATCATACTTAAATTTGTTAGAATGACTTCGAATTCCGAATATAGAATACTTTGTGTTTTCTCCTTTTGGCGGAAGTATATTTTCCTGTGTTAAACCATAAGCTGGATTTGCAAAAAGATATGTTTTATAACTCGGATAATAGTTTGCTTTCTGGTTTCCAATTAAAATTTCATCATAAGCAGGATCCATTATAAAACTGCCATCTACGGCCAGTTTAAAATTGGTGTCATTAATATATAATACTAAGTCGCCTGTTCCGCCAATATTTTCGGTTCGTACGACTTTAAATTCTTTCCTTGGTTTTACCGGAATCGTACTTCCTTGCTCTACTGAACTTTTCGTAAATAATCTCACGATTCCATTAAACCATTCTACCGAATTTTCTATATTTTTCCCTTTGTACTGAGGGTGTTGGGACAATTTAAATCCTGGAAAAGTAATTTTATACAGTCCTAAATGTCTTTCTCCTTCTAAAGGAACTTCATTGCCATAAGCGTCATTTTCATAGGCAAGCTCTTTTACTCGCTCTATAAGAGATGGTTTCCAGATTCCTCTGGTTTTTTCTATTTGATAATCTCCGTTGCCATCTTTGTTTGTAGGGTGAATAATTTCTCTGTGGACTGATTTTAACTCTGTCGGGTATTGAATTTTAAAATTAATAGGACCTTCCTTATTCCAGTTAGAAGGTGTTAGCATGTTCTCTACCAGAGTACATAGCCTGTTACCCGGAATTGCAATAGGCTTGATTTGTTCAGAATTAATAGTTGCATTTCCATCAGAAGTAATATTGCTGGCAACTTCTTTGTTCATTACCTCGACTTCTACAGTAGGACCCACAATATTAACTTTATTAACAACGAAGTTTTGGTCTTCAATAGTTAAAATTCCTCCAACAAAGCGATCTTTATTAGTTGTAGTAATACCTAAATTAATTTTTTCACCACTACTAAGCATGGTATATGCATCGATTGTAACAGTCGAAAAGATAGTACCGGAATTGTTTTTTATAGTAACAATTTTGGCACTCTCTACCATAGGTAAGTTTTCTCTATAAAAGAGATCAAAATAGTCAGCAAATAATTCTTCACTATCCGGATAAATAGTATCTGTTTTTAGTGCATCTTCAAGCTTCATTTCGCCAGGAATAGTATAATTTAATAACTCCTGAACGGTATAGTAATCAAAAAGCAATCTTATAAACGTTTTATCTTTTGCAGTGATTAAATTTAATCGATCCTGTTCATTTTGAGTGGTAAACATCAAAGGATTTTCAGATGTAATCAAAAGTGCATTGAAAGCAGTAGGAGGTATCAGGCTATTAGTAGGATTAATATCTGAGGTAATACTTATTTGCCTGCCAGGTGTTATTCTCGAAAAGATATTAATACCATATCCCTGATATATATAATGGTGCAATCCTACTTCTCCCTGACAGACATTTAAAAATGACTTTTGTGATTCTGGAATAATTAAAGGTACAGGCTCATTATGGGCAATTGTTAAATCTTTATAGACATTAGAATACTCTAAATCAGATGATAATTCTGGTTTTCTCCAATTTAAATCTGCATCGATTTTATAATCGACCCCTGCATAAATAGGGAAACTAAAAGCACTGCCGTCATACTCTGTTGCCGAGCTGAAAAAAGGAGTATCAGTGTCATAATCCATAATATCCTCCATAAATAAACTTACGTACCTTTTTTTTCCATCAAAGCTATATCCGCCTTTATCAGTAAGTTTTGCAGGTTCATTTCCGTCTTGATCTGCATTTAAGCCAGGAATGATTTTGCTTACTTGTACGGGAAGAGGGAGCCGTTCATTTTTTACAGAAGTAGGAATACTCATCGATAGATGTTGTACCTCTCTTGCTCCTAAACCGTCTTTTAAATCCCCAAAAGTGGTATATTGAGTAAGATAAACATAGTCTCCAGAGAAAACAGTATCTTCTGTATCTAAGTAACCAAGTCCTAACATACGTGCAACGTGATAATCATTTGCCGCAATGTTCAATAAATCAAGATTTGATACCTCTGTTGTATTATCAGTATCTTCTCCTTCTAAAGCATTCCCCAGACGAATAATTTCTGTTGCTGTTGGATTTTTCAAGGATTCGTTATTACTTAATTTCAGGTAATTTTGAACGATTTGTTTAATATTTCTATCATCAGCATTCGTAGTTCGGTTCCATTTATGTTTGTAATTGACGATATTTACATATTCACCAGTATTGTATTTTAACCATTTTCCGTGAACCAAGTTTAATTGAGGCTCTAATTGTTCAAATACATTAGTATCATCTGTACTTAAAGCATATTTCCCTTTTGTATCCCAGCTTTCAGATTCGTTTGCATGAAGAATGAAATCAGAATAGAATTCAAAATTAATTTTGTTTAACTTGCAATTATTTGCCTTAAATCGAATACTACTGCCGTTTTCTGCCAATACCCTAACAGGTTCTAATTGAGATGAACTATAGGTTTTTCTTGTAGTAACTTTTTTTGTTGCCACATTTTTATCTCTGACTTCAGACAATGTTTCCAGTCTAACAATACTGGATTTATTGATTGAATTAAATTCTAGTTCTGCTGCAAAAAATAGTTCTGTCTTATTTTCAATTTCAATTAGATTATTCCCGTATTCCTGAATAAAAGCAGACGGATCAGATAAAGGGTTTATTGCAATTGTTTCATACTTTGATTTATCAAAGTAAACATGGAACACTCTTTTTCCTTCGTTCATTTTATAAATCCAAAACGCATTTTTACTATCTACTAATTGTGGAACTGTATTTAAATTTAATATAGTTGTAATTTTAGTATAAGGACTTCTATAGACTTTTACAAAATCGTCTTTTTTATTAAAATTAAAATTTTTACCCGTAAACAAATCCCCTTTTGGAAGATGATTGTCTGCTAATTCGCCAGCAAAAAACCAACGAAGGTGAACTCCTTTTGTACTATCATTTCCGTTTGAACCGGCAGCAAAAAGATGAAAATCAGGTGATTGCAGCGATGTCTTGTCAGAGATTTCAACAACAGGCTTTTTTTCAACATTAAAATTAATACGGAATCTATTTGTGTTGTCAACTTTTCCCAGCATAATGAGTTCAGAAAAACTTCCATCCTGTAATGGTCTTCCATTAATTACAACTGCAACATTTTGTTGAGCATTTGCAGGTATAATTATAGTACTTTTTATTGTAAAAACTAATCCATTTAAGACGGATGAAGTATGGATTTTTGTTCCAGCTATTAGTTTTAAATCATTACGGCTTTTATTTTTAAGTACTAAACTGCCTGCGTCTTTATGAACCACAGTTCCTTTATTCAAAACCGGATAAACCAATTTGTTTTCAATTATATCTACTTTGGTTATACAGCCAATTTCACCAACAGCTAAATCTACTCCAAGTTTATTTAACTCAACATTTAAATTAGCAAAATCAGGATATCTAACATAATCTGAACTTAACATCGAGACATTGCCAGTCCTTAAGACTGGTGATTTTCCTAAATAAAAATTAAGTGGCTTAACAAGTTCATTTTGAAGTGTAGCAGCAAGATCATTTCCTGTAACTCCATAAACAAAAACATGAGATTTTTGATTTAGATTGCTGTATAAATCCTTAAGGATGCTTGTATTATTTACCTGCATACCATCTGTAACAATGACGACAATGTCTGGGGTTACAGTAAACTTATTTACAGCCTCCAGACCCGATGCCCAATAATCAGATTGGGCATCGACTTGTCTTGAACCAAATTCATTTATCCAGTTTAAAAAGTCTTGTTTATACTCCGGAAGTTTTTTCTGAATAATATGATCACTTCTCAAATCAGTATCATTACTTGACATCCCTATTAATGAAAGTGTCAATTTACTCGATTCTGTTTGAGAATTAATAAATGAAATTAATAATTAAGTACAGGTTTTCCTTGTATCTGGCAGATTATCCAATGTTATAAAATTCTTAAATTTTTAAGATTCAATAATAGGAATATTTTTTTCTTATCTTTGATCTTTACAGATTTTTTTTCAATTTGTAAAGACAAATATCGAAAGATATTTCGTATTAAAAAAAACAAATTCCGATTTTTTTTCTAAATAATTAGGCCTTTTTTAAGTATGAATTATACTGCATTAAAAATCAATGAGATTGCTATTGAATATTTTTCAGATAATAATTCGAAGTTTGCTAAAGCCATGAATACAAGCGAAGCAAATATCAGGAATTATCGCAACGGCACATTGCCTAAAATTGATTTTATAATAAAATTATGCGAAACGCTCGAAATAAATTTCGAGTGGTTTTTGGTTAATAAAGGTACTAAAAATCGAACTATTGAAATAGATAACATTCGATGTCATGCCTATTCATTAAATCAAAATAAATTACCAACTATTGTAAATAATGAGAGTCGGGAAAATATAGCACTCGTAGCAAAAAATGACCATGCCCGCTATCTCAAAAACTATAATAATATAGAGTTTATTAAAAAATTAAAATTCTACAATATACCAAGATTAAATTCAGGTATTTATAGAATGTTTCAGGTTTCCGGACATGATATGTATCCAACATTGCATGATAGTTCATACATTGTAGGTGAATGGGTAGAAAACTGGAGTACAGACATTACAGATGATAAAATTTATATTATAGTTTCATTAGCGCATGGTATATTAGTAAAAAGAGTTTTAAATCGCATACAGGAATTTGGTAATCTTTATTGTAAAAGCGATAATAGAACAGATTATCCTAGTTTTGAGATTGATCCCAAAGACATTCTCGAAATATGGGCTTTTAAAATGCATTTATCTTTTGAACTTTCGAACCCAATTAATCTACAGCAAAGAGTTAATGACTTGGAGTCAAAACTTATATTTTTAGAAAATAAAATTAAATAAACTTTATCAAGTTATATAATACTTAATCAATTATGAAAAAAACTTTACTTATTTTAGCCTTCTTATGTTGTGTAATAACAAGTTCAAAAGCTCAGATTATTGGAACTGATATAGGTGAGATTGCTCCCGAAATTGATCTTCCGGATCCAACAGGAAATAACGTTGTACTTTCTTCTTTAAGAGGAGATTTGGTGTTGGTAGATTTTTGGGCATCCTGGTGCGGACCTTGTACGAAAGAACACCCTGAATTGATAAAATTATACAACGCTTATCAGGGGAAATTTTCTATTTACAGCGTTTCTATGGATACTAAAAAACCGTTATGGCTGGCTGCAATTGCCAAACAAAAATTACAGTGGACGCAGGTAAGTGATCTTAAATACTGGAAATCTCCGGTTGTGGGAGATTATATGCTTCAATCGGTACCATTAAACTTTCTAATTGATAAAAACGGAATTATCGTAGCCAAAAATATCCACGGAAATGCTCTGAATGAAATGGTTAAGAGTTTGCTCGGTCAGTAAAAAGTAAAATAAATTGTATCAGGTTATAATATTTCGCGGAATATTACATATTTGCAGAAAAAACTTACGATTAATAAAAAATAATGGAAGAAAGATTAAAAGATTACGAAAGAACTATTGTTAGAAAACATAGTTTCTGGTCACCAAAGTATAAAGAAGATTTTCACACATCATTGAGCAAAACGGTTTTTATTCCTATCGTAGAAAAAACAATTTTAAAATTGGGCTGGGATATCGTCTATAAAGATGAAAAGTCGATTGAAGCAAAAAGAAAGGAAAAGTCATTAGGAATTGAAAGATGGACAGAAGCTATTACAATTACTTTTAATCATGGAAATGTCGAAGTAAAAAGTGAATCTTTAGGAAATGAAATGTGGGACAATGGGAGAAATTCCAAAAGAGTAAAATTGTTTATTCATGCTTTTCTAGATACTCAAAATGAATTTGACAGACAGGCATTAAACGACCTTGAAAAAGAAACTGAAGCGAAGAATAATTGGGACGATTATATAATTCCTGATCAATTACCAGAGCCTAATGCATCAAGAAAAAAGAACTTTTCAATTGTATTAATTGGAGGTTTAATTATATCCTTACTTCTGGGTTTGGTAATTGCAGAAATTTCTATTCACGGAATTTATTTCATTGGAGTTTTTGAAGTTTTAGTTGGAATTTCGTTGGCCTATTCATTAAAATATTTGATAAAATGGTCCAATTTTACAGAGATCAAAAAGATGGAATATTTATTAATGGGAATGGTTTTTCTAACTTATTTTTCCAATCAATATTTTCAGTTTGAAATTATTTTACTTGAAAACGACCTGGAAAGAATCAGTTTTTTTGAATTTTTAAAAATTAGATTGGAAGAAGGTTTAACAATCAAAACCTTAAATACAGGCTGGATAGGGTTAATTATAAGCTGGATTGTGCAATTAGTATTAACTTATTATGTGGCATTTTTAAGATTACTTTCAATAATAGCAACGTATCAATTAGAAAAAATTCCAGTTGAAGTTTTAGATTTTTGTAATTATCATTTTATAAAAGGAAAATCCGAACAGGAAGTAAGAAATGAACTTTCGAAGAAAGGTTGGACGATAATTGAAAATCAAAATGAAGTTTTTGAAGCCGTGGGAGCTATTTATGGAAAAATGGAGTTAGGAAGATTAAAATGATAATTTTATAATATGCAGCAAACGAATTAATATTCAAAATGGAATCAAAACTCAGTTTATCAGAATTCCGCGCAAGATTACAAAATAATACAGAAATAGGTTCTCTAAAAGTAAATTTAAGTCTATTCAGGCTATTTCCTAAATTTGGAGGAATGAAGCCTTTTTATGGACTTTTTGATGATAAAAGTTTTCGTTTAACCATAAACTCAACAACATCGCCAACCTATTTTATTGTAAAAGGTAGTTATAAGAATGTCAATAATGTACTTAAAATAAATTATACTGTTGAACCCAACAGCAAAGCGCAATTAATTTGGGTGTATTATTCTCCAATAATTCTTATTGTGGCAATTAATCTATTTTTTCTGATTTTTGCAAAAGGACTTAGACGTGCGTCTACAATTGTTAATTTGTTTTTACTTTTTATGGCTTTTTATTCGAGATGGAAAGAGGAAAGAAAAAGAAAAAAATTAGAGCAAAAGTTTGTCAGGATTTTTGAGATTGTGAAATAGAATTTCAATTATAAATATCTTTGTCAAAGTTTTAAACTTTGACAAAGATTACAGAGTCAGATAATTCAGATTCCAGCAAACTTGAAACCTGAAACTAAAAAAACTTTAAACTTTTTTCACTTCAATTCATTCCATCAATGACATTTCTAACACCACCAAAATTTGTTTTCAGCATTTCTCTAACCTGAAATTGTGTTTTGTTTCTGGTAACAGCATCCCATTCCTTAAAATCATAAATATGAATATTTTGGGCATACGGATTCGTAACAAATGAAATTCTTGAAATAGAGTATTTAAAGAATTTTAATTGATGCGAAATATGTCGGTCTGGAACAACAATAAGTATTGTTTCCCATTTTAGGAAATCTTTTGGGATGTCGGCTCTGTCAGTTAATCCAAGATGGTCAAAAAAAGCAATTATTTTTTGATCATTTAGTTTATCAATCTTCTCATCTATACGCTTAATAGTACCAAGAAGCGTATTTTCGTCTTTTATAACACTCATATTTTACTTGGTTTTTATCGGATTTCTATATAAAATTACACCAAAAGAATAATATTTCATTAGGAAGAGTTAATAGAATGATTCTAAATTTTTTCAAGTCTGGTTTTCAATTAGTATTGAGGAACAAAAACATTCCTATTTTGATGAAATACTATTATTTTATTCGGTTTAAAAAGAATATTTTTATCGCTATTTCCAAACCAAATTTGTTAACCGTTTATTTATGAAAACTATTTCTCCAAAAGGAATTCTGCTGTATATTATTTTTGTGATATCATGTTATGTTTCAGCACAAAACAAATCAGAAAGAGAATCAACTTTAATCGATAAAGACTGGCGCTTTTCGTTTGGACATTTGTATGATACCCAAAAAGATTTTGGACATGCAACGGGATATTTCTCTTATTTAACAAAAACAGGATTTGGTGACGGACCTGCAGCCGCCGGATTTGATGATCGCGCCTGGCGAAAATTAGATCTTCCGCACGATTGGGCTGTCGAGCAATCGTTTAGTGAAAAAGCAAGTTACAGCCATGGATTTAAAACAGCGGGAAAAAATTTTCCTGAAAAAAGCATTGGCTGGTACCGAAAAAAAATCAACATTCAGGAAACTGATAAAGGCAAAATTATCTCTTTAAAATTTGATGGCGTTTTTAGAAATTCGAAAGTGTTTTTTAATGGCTATTTTCTGGGAACAGAAGAAAGTGGTTACAACGGATTTGAATATGATGTTACCGCTTATGTAAATTATGGCGGAGAAAATACGATTGTCGTTCGCGTTGATGCTTCGATGGAAGAAGGCTGGTTTTATGAAGGTGCCGGAATTTACAGGCATGTATATTTGCAAAAAACAAATCCGCTTCATGTTGTAACGAACGGAACTTATGTAACCTCAGAAATTAAGGAGAATAACGCTGAAGTTACGGCAGAAGTTACCATTGAAAATAAAGGTAATTATAAAGGCCAAGTTGAAATAATTCAAACGATTCAGGATGCAACAGGAAAAGAAGTAGCGACAAAAATAGAAAATGCAACGGCTCCGGATTTCTATAAAACAGCAACTTATACTTCAAAATTAAAGGTTCAAAATCTGTTATTATGGGATATTGAAACTCCAAATTTATATCGATTAATTACTCAGATTAAGCAAGACGGAAAAATAATAGATCGTTACGAAACGCCATTCGGAATACGAACGATTCGATTTGATGCAGAAAAAGGATTTTTTCTTAACGGAAAATCAGTAAAATTAAAAGGAACCAACAATCATCAGGATCATGCCGGAATAGGTACCGCTTTGCCGGATGAATTGCAATATTACAGAATCAGTAAACTGAAAGAAATGGGTTCAAACGCCTATCGTTGCTCGCATCATCCGCCAACGCCTGAATTGCTAAAAGCTTGTGACGAATTGGGAATGCTGGTTATTGATGAAACCAGATTGATGGGAATTAACGATTATCATTTGAATGATTTGAAAAGAATGATCGAGCGCGACCGCAATCATCCGAGTATTTTTTGCTGGTCGGTTGGAAATGAAGAATGGAATATAGAAGGCGGTATTGTTGGTGAACGTATTACGAATGTCATGCAGGGATTTACTAAAAGCATGGATACTACAAGACCTGTAACGGTTGGAATTAGCAGTGGTTTTAAAAGCGGAATTTCATCTGTGGTTGAAATTATGGGATATAATTATCTAGGAAACGGGGATATAGATGCACACCGAAATGAATTTAAAAACCAACCCGGAATGGGAACGGAGGAAGGTTCGACTTTTGCGACGCGTGGTGTTTATTTTACAGACGATGCCAAACATTATCAAAGCGCTTACGACAAAAAACCACGCCCGACTTTTTACAGTATTGAAGAAGGATGGAAATTTTATGCCGAAAGACCCTATTTGGCAGGAATGTTTATCTGGACGGGTTTTGATTATCGAGGAGAACCAACGCCTTACGGATGGCCATCGGTAACGTCTTATTTTGGTATGATGGATGTTTGCGGTTTCCCGAAAGACAATGTGTTTTATTTGAAATCGTGGTGGGGAAATGAACCTGTTTTACACCTTATGCCACATTGGAACTGGAGCGGAAAAGAAGGAAAAGAAATTGATGTCTGGGTGCAGTCAAATTGTGATGAAGTAGAACTTTTCCTGAACAAGAAAAGCCTTGGCAAAAAGAAAATGGAACTGAACAGCCATTTAGAATGGAAAGTGAAATATGAAGCGGGAACGCTGGAAGCGGTTGGTTATAAAAAAGGGAAAAAGATATTGACAGATGTTCAGAAAACAACTGAAATTGCAGAAAACATTAAACTTACCGTTGACAAAGAAAATGTTGCAAATGCTAATGTTGCTGTTGTAACCGTAGAGGTTACAGACAAAAAAGGTTTGCATGTACCAACGGCAAATCATGAAATTACGTTTGCCGTAAAAGGCGGAAAAATTCTTGGTGTTGGAAACGGAAATCCGACATCATTAGAAAAAGATCAATTTTTTGAAGAAACAGAATTTGTGCCGATTACTAATTTTGAAGAGAAAAAACTGGCTTCGGCTGATCTTCCTAATCAAACTTCTGATTCAGAAAATAACTGGAAGGAAGCTTTTAAAGACAGAGATTATAAAAATCAGGCTCCGGCGTATGTGTACAGAGGAAAATTTGATTTGAAAAACAATCTAAAAACAAATACAGTAAACTTCTTTTATAAAAAAATTGGCGTAAATGCAGTCGTTTTTGTAAACGGAAATAAAATTGCCCCAAGTGCAGAAGATCCTGAAAAATACGTTTTTAGTGCTGCAGTTTTAAAACAGGGACTCAATACCATTCAGATAATTGCCCCGCCTTTACAAAAAATAAAAGACTGGGATGTTATGAATACAGATCCCGGAATTATTCAGGTAATAACACCATCTGAACCCTGGAAAAGAAAACTTTTTAACGGCTATGCACAAATAATTATCCAGAAAGACGAAACGGAATCTGAAGTTGTTTTATCGGCTTCAGCCAAAGCATTAAAACCTCAATCGATTATAGTGTTGAAAAAATAATAAGCTTTTAATTTCAGGTTCATTTTCTGTGAAATTTTTCTTATATTGATATTCAATTGAATACAATTTATAACTCTTAAAGAATGCTTTTAAATGTTAAATGATCTCGCGTTTTATTTAGGTATAATTATCGTCATCCTTTTGTTGATTATGGTGAGCAACAAGATAAAAGTTGCTTATCCGGTTTTATTGGTTTTGGCAGGGCTTGCTATTAGTTTTATTCCCGGAATTCCTATTTTGAAAATTGACCCGGAACTTATCTTTTTTATCTTTTTACCGCCCTTATTATATGAAGCTTCCTGGAAAATTTCATGGAAAGAATTATGGCGCTGGCGACGCATTATAACCAGTTTTGCCTTTTTGGTGGTGTTTTTTACCGCACTTTCCGTGGCATTGGTGACCAATTATTTTATACCTGGATTTTCGCTCGCACTTGGTTTTTTACTTGGCGGAATTGTTTCTCCTCCGGATGCTGTGAGTGTTGGTGCTATTTTAAAATTTGTAAAAGTCCCTCGCCGTATGTCTTCTATTTTAGAAGGCGAAAGTCTTTTGAACGACGCATCTTCGCTTATTATTTTTCGTTTTGCACTAATAACAGCAGCAACAGGACAATTTGTTTGGTATAATGCTGTAACGAGTTTTGGATGGATGGTAATTGGTGGTGCCGCAATAGGTGTGGGTATTGGCTATATCTTTATGAAATTGCATAAATACCTGCCAACAGATGCCAATATAGATATCGTGCTTTCTATAATAACGCCATATATTATTTATCTTGTAGCCGAAGAACTTCATAGTTCAGGGGTTCTTGCCGTAGTCAGTGGCGGTTTATTATTATCAAACAACAGACTTTCTTTTTTAAGCAGTACTTCGCGATTGCGCGGTGTTAATGTTTGGGAAAGTTTCTGCTTTATACTCAACGGATTAATCTTTATGTTTATTGGCCTTGATTTGCCTGAAATTACTTTAGGACTTGGAGAAGTTAGTATTCTATCAGCCGTTGGTTATGGTTTGCTTGTTACTTTGGTTTTAATCGTTGCCAGGCTAATCTCTTCTTATGCTGCAGTAATTGTGACACTTATAGCCAGAAATTTTATAACAGTTGCAGATGACAGACATCCAGGTTATAAAGGAATTGTAATTATTGGCTGGTCTGGTATGCGTGGAGTTGTTTCGTTGGCAGCGGCATTATCTATACCCGTGTACGCTCAGGGTGGAGTAGCATTTCCGCAACGAAACCTGATACTTTTTATTACGTTTGTTGTCATATTAACGACATTATTAGTGCAGGGACTTACTTTGCCATGGCTCATAAAAAAACTGCACATGCCTGATCCTGATTTTATCATGCCCGATGATGAAATGTATAATAAGTTGCGACGATTATTAGCACAACAAGCATTAGATCATCTAAAAGGAAATTATAGCAAACAACTTGAAATAGAACCTGTATTGCAGCAATTAGCAGCCAAATGGGAACACTCAAGCGTTTCTAATAATGACGATATTTTAATGACCGATGAAGCAAAAAAAGTGTACAGAGAAATACTGGATATGCAAAGACAATGGCTTACAGATAAAAACAAGGATCACAGAATAGACGAAGAAATCGTTCGAAAACATATTCTGCATCTTGATCTTGAGGAAGAAAGACTGCATTTTTTGTAGGATAGTTTAAAAAGTTTTAGGTTTCAGGTTTCAAGTTTCAGGTTTCAAGTTTCAGGTTTCAAGTTTCAGGTTTCAAGTTTCAGGTTTCAGGTTTCAAGTTTCAAGTTCTCAGCGTCGCGAAAAACCTGAAACCTGAAACCTGAAACTTGAAACCTGAAACAAAAAAACTATCTAACCTCTTTATAAACCAGTTTCCAAATTCCTTTTTCTTTAGAATAAGTTTGTGTTACAGAAGCAGTTTTAGCCTCTTTTTCTTCAATTTTATTAGTTTCCAAAAAAGTCATTACGGCTGTATTTTCATTTGAAAAAACAATTCTGAAATCTTCGGAAGCCGAATTAGTTTCTTGTTTTGATAAAAGTTTTAGTAATGGCTCTTCCTTAATATATTTTGTTAACTCGTAAGTGCTTACCGGACCATTATGCGTTGGATAAATGGCTGTAACTTTATTTTCAATGGCAATTTTCTCGATAAGTTTTAAGTTTTGGTCAGCCAGTTGTTTGTTCTCATGATAAAAATGTTCTCTTACATGATGGCCGTCAGGAACTAATCCTCCGCCTTGCGATTTGAAAGTTCCAACAAAAGTATCTCCCACAAAAAGATTTTCTCCAATAAGAATTAATAAATCTCCGGGTGTATGTCCGCCTTTAATCGGGATTATTTTTCCGCTTACGCCATATTTTTCAAGATCAATACTGGCATTTTCAACTATAATATCCGGAGTAAAGTCAGGATAATCTAAATCACAATAAGGGCGAAGTCGGCTTCCCCAAATACTCACGTCTTCAGATTTTGATAATTCGGTTTTGCCTGACGTAAACTTATCAAGATCAGCTTTACTTCCGGCAATTTTTGTTTTGAATGTTTGCTGAAGAAATCGGGCATTTCCAGCATGATCTCCATGTCCGTGCGTAACAATTGCTAAACTGATGTTTTCAGGTTTAAAGCCTAGTTTCTTTATCGAATTCACCAAAGAATCCTGATATCCGGGAACAGGAACTCCGGTATCAATTAATAGTAACTTTTCAGAATTACCTTTTACAAGATATGCCTCAGTAAAATAGTTTTGAATGTGAAAAATTTGAACTTTTTTGCTGTCAATTTTATTTTGTGAAAGAATACTGAAAGGGAAAGTAAATACCAGAAAGAACAACAATAAAGAAAATATTCTTAGATTGTTGGTGTAAATTGTCTTTTTCATTTTTATTAATTTAAATTATTTTGTCTTTATTGACTATGCAAATTTGAGACAGAATACAAAGAATAAAAATGAACTGGTTTAGGAAAAAAGGTTGAACCAGTTTAACTTTTTGAAGTTTTGCGGTTACGAATTTTACTTAAATATTCAGTACTAAAACCAAGATAAGAAGCCAAAGCATATTGAGGAACGCGCTTTGCAATTGCCGAATATTTGCTCATGAATTCGTCATAGCGTTCTTCAGCCGTTTTTGTAAAATTAGATAAAAGTCTTTTTTGATGAAAAGCCAGGGAACGTTGGGTAATAATACGTTCGAACTTTTCGAGTTTGGGAATTTCCGAAAGAAACTTTTGCTCGTCTTCATATTCAATCTGAATGAGAACCGAATCTTCCAGCGCTTCTACAAATAAAGTTGCCGGTTCCTGATAAATTAAACTGCTGTAATCAGAAATCCACCAGTCTTCAATAGCAAAAGACAACGTATGTTCTTTACCTTCATTATCGACTAAATAGCCTCTGAAAGCGCCTTTTACAACATAACTTTTATGTTTGCATACAAAGCCCGGCTGTACAATAAATTGTCTTTTTTTGATCTTGGTAATCTTCAAAAAAGTAGCCAGATGATTTTTTTCATCAGCTGTTAAATCAACATATCTTGAGATATAATCTATAACGGGCAGCAAATCGTTCATTAGACAAAGATAAAGGGTCTAAAAGAAATTCCAATCTTTTTAAATTCCAAATTCCAATTTTACGTTCGTCTTATCTTTGTTGAAGTTTTAAACTTTGACAAAGATTTACAATTGTTATGCATTAGGTTACTTTTAAGTTTAGAATTTAAAAATATTGAATTTTCCTTCTGAGTTTTAGATTGGAATTTGGAATTTTAAAAGATTGAAATTTTATTTTTAATTTTTTTATTTGAATTTCATAACTTTGCCAAATGAAAGATCAGGTAGATTGTCATATTTCAGACTTAGGAGTAAACGATTTAAAACTAAAAGGTTTTAAAGTCTATGAAATAAATGAAGATGTTAGTAAAATCCCTACCTACAATCGCAGGGATTTTTATAAGATTTGTATCAATACAAGTAAAAGCCTCATACATTATGCAGATCGCGGAATGGAAATTGACGGTACGATATTATTTTTTGGGAATCCGCATATTCCGTATTCCTGGGAGACTATTTCGGCTTCTTACAGTGGTTATGCGTGTGTTTTTACCGAAGAATTTTTAAAGGTAAATGATCGTTCAGAAAGTTTACATGAATCGCCCTTGTTTAAAATTGGCGGAACTCCGATTTTTGCATTATCTCCTGAACAAAAGGTGTTTATAGATTCGTTGTTTCAAAAAATGATTGAAGAACAAGAAACCGATTATGTTTTTAAAGATGATTTAATGCGTAATTATATCAATCTGATTATTCATGAATCGATGAAAATGCAGCCTACCGAAAATTTCTTCAAACATAAAAATGCATCTTCGAGAATTACCTCACTATTTTTGGACCTTCTTGAAAGACAGTTTCCTATAGAATCAAAAAATGAGCCGTTGACGTTAAAAACGCCTCAAGATTATGCACAAAGCCTTGCCGTACATGTTAACCATTTAAACAGATCTGTAAAAGAAATTACAGGAAAACCAACTACGGCCCATATTACGGAGCGAATTATTGGCGAAGCAAAAGCTTTATTGCAACACACAGATTGGAGCATTTCAGACATTGGTTATTCACTTGGATTTGAATATCCGAGCTATTTTAATAATTACTTTAAAAGGCTTACCGGAACAATTCCGAAATCGTTAAGAATGTAAATTGTTTCATATTCTTAATTTTTTGTTTGATTATTGTTATCAGAGTTCTTCTTTACCGAAGTAATTTTGCCCTCAAATAATGAGTATTAACCACTTATCGGTTTTTAGCGAACTAAATAATACTTCTTAAGCGCATTCTTGCTTTTCTGATTTAGTCAAAATCTGATATTAAAAACAAATAATTATGAAAGCATCAGAAAACCAATTAAATGAAACCATTTTTCCTAAAGGAGATTTAGCACCGGCAGATTACTTTACAGGAAAAGCGTGGATTAAAATGCTGGTTCCGAATGATCCAATTTTAAATACCGCTGTGGGAAATGTTGTTTTTGAAGCCGGCGCAAGAAACAATTGGCACACACATCCGGGAGGACAAATTTTAATCGTAACGCAAGGAACAGGATATTATCAGGAAGAAGGAAAACCAATTCAGTTGATTCAGGTGGGAGATGTGGTAAACATTCAACCCGAAATAAAACATTGGCACGGGGCTTCTCCAGAAAGTGAATTTACACATATTGCCATCAGCACGAATACCAAAAACGGGATTGTCGACTGGCTTGAGCCCGTAACGGATGAGCAGTACAAAAGTTTTAAATAACCAACTAAAACCAATTTATTATGTCAACAACCCACAGTACAGTTATCGAAGAAGGAAAAGTACCGAATACATATATGACTGGCGATGTTTCGTATAAGAAACAAACCAGCGACATTCATCCAGAAAATACAGTTATTAAAGAAGTGTCTTTTGAACCTGGTGCAAGATGCAATTGGCATATTAATTTAAGCTTGCAATTGCTTATCGCTAAAGACGGCACCGGATATTTTCAGGAGAAAGGAAAAGCAATACGATTGCTTCAAAAAGATGAAGTTGTAACTATTTTGCCAGGCGTAGAGCACTGGTACGGTGCAACACCTTTCAGTAAATTCTCGTACATCGCCATTATCACAGAAATTGATAAAGGGTACGCATTTTGGTTAGATAATGTTACTGATGAGGAGTATTATAGCTTCTAAGTTGCTAAGGATCTAAGTCGCTAAGATTCTAAGTTTTTCAATCTTGGGGATTTTAAGTTTGAAATAAAAAATCTATTTTAATCTGCGTGAAAGCCGCCAAGGAAACGAAACCTTAGAATCTTAGTATCTCAGAATCTCAGAACCTTCTAAAAAAATAAACCCCTTAAGCAATTCAACTCTTAAGGGGTTTCTCAAAAAAAAAATACCAGTACCAATTCTTATTTTTTATCTAAGTTTTGTTTCAACAACTTAGCATGTTCTAAATGAGCAGTTAATCCGGCGATATTATTGGAAGCCCAAAGTTTAACGTCTTGATCTTTTGCATCTTCAGCAGCCTTTTTCAACTTGTCAATTGCTTTTTCGTGACCATCGATCATCATATCTGCAAATTTTTTGTCGAAATCAACACCTGATTTTTCATTTAGTTTATTGTACTCTTCTTTTCCTTCTTCAGTTAACGAAGTTGGTAACGAGAAGTTTTTAATTTTAGCTAAAGCACTTACTTCAGAAGCTGATTTAGTGTGCTCATCAACAAGCATTTTACCAAATTTTTTCACTTCTGTATTTGTACTTTTAGTTTGTGCAAGTTTTCCGATTTCGATTTCAGCTAAATTAATTTCAGCCTGATCTACTAAAAATTCAGAATCGTCTTCTTTGCTATCAATAGAATCAAATTTTGCTTCATTAGCATCTTCAGCAACCTCTTTTGGATCTTCTTGTTTTGTTTCATTTTTGCAAGAATTCAAGAATATAATGATTAGTCCGGCGCCTAAAATAACCTTTCCTGCTAATAGTAATTTTTTCATGATTAATAGTTTAAATGTTTATAATGTAAAATTATATCAGAACGGAATGGTTTGTTTTACAGCATTTTTAAATAATGTTACAGGATTTAAAGATTACATAAAACTTATAGAATATTAATATTATGCTGTAAAGTTTTTTTAATGATCGTCTTATTATAATATGTAACTATGGTTAGACTTACCCATAGAAATTATATTATAGCTGATGAATTGTAGTATTAAATTATGCTATGACAACAAATGAGAAGTGCTATTCTTCAAAATAAAAAAAAAATATTATTTTTCCTACATTAATTATGCTTTATTAAGAATAAAAATATATATTTGAAAAATATAACCATACATTATTTACTATGAGCCAAAATTATAACTATTTCATTTGTTTTTTAATATCAGTGCTCTTTACATCTTGTACCCATGATGAACTGCAAACAGAGAATGAAAATGCCAATTTAAATCGAATCAAACAAGATTTAGATTTAAAGAAGTTTTCGAATGTTAACATTTCTGAAAATGTAGAAATAAATTGGGAAAAGATAGATAAAACTAAGAAAGATAATTTTACAATCTATGAGGTTTCTGCCAACGAGAAAAAAGCAAGTACATTGCAATCTGATTTTTTGCAGGAAAAGCTAAAATATCAAATTATTAGTATCGAATCAGAAGGTCAATTATATTCCTATTTTGTAGAAGTGTATACTAACAAAGAGAGCAAGATTTATCCGGAAACAATTACAAAACTAAATGATTTTAGTGGAACATTAAATGTATTTCTTTTCAATGGAGAAAATTTAGGATCAGTAGCTATATACAATGGAAGTGCCAGAAATATTTCAAAAAATAATAATTTGAATATTCTCACAGAAAGTATTAATGCCTTTATAACCAAATCTGATGCTACCAATAAAATTCCTCAGTGCGGAGGAAATTATACGGTAATTATTGATCAATCTATTTCTCGCTATGATGTTTGGACAGTTGGGGATAAAATAATTGCAATAAACTATGTTGGTACTACGACAACCAGAACGTCTACCATTATGGCTTATCCTTGTGATGGTAGTTATAGTAAAGAAGATATAATAAACCAAAGATTAGAGCTTTATAATTTTAAAACTAGTTCGGGCGGCACTAATGGAGAAATTGCTGCACCTCAAATTTTTAATGAGTTAACAGGGAAAGCTAAATGCTTAAATGATTTACTTACTAAAAATGGAGATTCTTTTGTGCAAAAAATATTAATTAATTTTGAAGGGAAAAATTCAGAATTTGATATAAAAATCGTTTCTGTAGACAAGATAACTTCAAAAGATGCAACAGGAAATATTGTAGAAATCAATGGGCGTACTTTAGCAGAAAAAGGTAAGAGAGAAATACTTATAGAAATCAGCACATCTAAAACAAATGAGAATTCTGCTTTAGATATTGTAAGAACAATTTTGCACGAATATATTCATGCTGATCTTCATAGTAAGACATTCACTAAGGAATTTCCTGAAGCAGCAGATTTTGCAAAAGTTTTAAAAATGTATGAAAATCATCATGGAGTTATGGCTGCATTATATATAAATAGTATGAAAACAGCCCTAAAAGAATTTCATAAAACAGTTCTTATAGATGATTATAATAAATATATTGCTTATTATGGAGAAACTCCTAGTGATGCTTTTTATGAGGCATTAGCTTGGGGAGGTTTAAAATTTGAGAATGTTAAAGCTTGGACAGATTTGACAGATGATAAAAAAGCTGCAATTGAAAATCTTGCCAGTAGAGCTACTAAGTTAAGTAAAATGGTTCCTTGTGTTGATTAATATTTTAAATTATTTAATTATGAAAAAATCTGTTTTTTTAATAATATTCTTTTTTTCAATCACTATATTGAGAGGACAAGAAAAAGATACTCTATTTTTTAATCTTGATAAATATTATACCATATCACCTACAATTATATCAAATCTTATAAATAAAAATTATTTGGAGATTATTGAATTACAAAAAAAGTTAATGAGCCATACAAATACAAATGGTTATATTTATTTCATAGGTGATGGTTTTTTGACAAAAGGACTAAAACCAAAAAAAGTTCAATCTATAAAAGATTATGTTGAAAACAGGAAATTTTATCTCGATGGAAAATATAACAAAATAGTTGATGAAGGAAAGCTTAGAGATTCGCTAACAGATAAATATAAAATATTTTTCGTTAGTGGAGATGAATTCATTAGTCCCAGAGTACTCGAATATCATTCTTATTATCCTTTAAGAGAAGGTGATAAAGACATTGACAACACAATAAAAGATACTCTCTATTTCAAGTTGGATAATGATTATGTATATAAGCCAGAAGATGGTTATAAATCAAAATATATTTCAATAGATTATTTAATTAGAGATAACAGCAAAGATGAAGTTTTCTTTTTTAAAGAATTAGAAAAAGTAAAAGCATTAAAGCCTAGAGAAGTGCTTTCACTTAAAGATTTCATACGATCTTCAAGATTTTATGATGAAAATAAATCGCATAAATTAAAAGAGATGTACCTGATGAAGTTTATGAATGATTATGTTATTTATTTAGTTAATAACAAAAAGGAATACTTAAAAGTTGAACCCTCAGTTGTAATTGAAGATTAAATCATGATTTTTTTTTAACAGCCTTATTTATTTTTATCTCTGGCGCAAAGGCTCAAGAGAAAAAAGACACGCTTTTTTTTAATATCGATAGATGTTATATATAATCACCTACAATAACTGCAAATCTATCTCAAAAAAACGTACTATGATAAGGTTGAATATGAAAGAGAGCAGATAAAACATACAAAGACAAATGGTTATGTATTTTTCATTGGAGATGGATTTTTAACGAAAGGTTTAAAACCAAAAAAAATTCTCTCGATAAAAGATTTTATTGAAAACAGAAAATTTTACGTGGATGGTAAATATAATAAAATAGTAGACGAAGGAAAGTTACAAGATTCTTTAACCAATAAGTATACTATATTTTTTGTTAATGGAGATCAGTTTATTAGTCCCAGGCAATTACTATATTACTCATATTATCCTATACGTCAAGGGAACAAGTCTATAGAAAATAAGATAAAAGATATTCTTTTTTTTAAATTGGACAATGAATATGTTTATAAATCAAAAGACTTAAATAACGGTTCTTCTATCTATTTAATTAAGGATAGCAGTAAAAATGAAGTTTTCTATTTTCAAGAATTAGAGACAGTTAATAATTTAAAACCAAATGAAATACTTTCTCTTCAAAACTATGTAACAGCTTCAAGGATTTATAATAAAAATGATTTACATAAATTATCTGAAGTATATTTTATGAAATTTCTTAGGAATTATGTCGTTTATTTGGTCAATGGAAAAAATCAATATATAAAAGTAGATCCTCTTACTGTGATGGAAGATTAATATATCAAAAAAATACAAATTTAATTACCGTTATAGCCATTGGGATGCCGGTCCTATCTGCGGCTAATTAATATGCAAATATTTAACTATGACTAAATATATCTTTTTAATAATATATTTCTTTTCTATGACAATCTTAAAAGCTCAAGAGAAAGAAAGGGACACCATTTTTTTTAGTATAGATAAATATTATACAATATCACCTACTATAACTCCAAATCTTACAAACAAAACTTATTTAGAAATTGTCGAATTCCAAAAACAGTTAATGAGTTATACCAAGACAAATGGATATATCTATTTTATAGGAGATGGAATTTTAACTAAAGGGTTAAAGCCTAAAAAAGTTTTATCTATTAAAGATTATGTTGAAAATAGAAAATTTTATCTCGATGGAAAATATAATAAAATAATAGATGATGGAAAATTGAAAGATTCATTAACAGATAAATATAAAATATTTTTTGTCAATGGAGATGAATTTATTAGTCCCAGAGTATTGGAATATTATTCATATTATCCAATAAGAGAAGGTGATAAAGTTATTCAAAATAAAATAAAAGACACACTGTTTTTTAAGTTAGATAATGATTATGTATATGAATCAAAATATGCACCTAAAGTTTATTTAATTAACGAGAATATTGAAAGTAGTGAAGTTTTTTCTTTGAGAGAATTAGAAAAAATAAACAGTTTGAAATCAAAAAAAATACTTTCTTTTCGAGATTACGTAAAATCGTCAAGATTTTATAATGAAAATCGAACAACAAAATTAAATAAAATTTATTTTATGAAATATCTAGAGGATTATATTATCTTTTTAGTTAACAACAAAAATGAATATATAAAAGTAGAACCATCAGTCATAATAGAAGATTAATTTATAAAAAAATGCAAATTTGCAAGATTATTCCGTATCCAATTTGGCTAGCAGCTTTCATTTTAAGTGTAATGAAAGAAAAGTATCTTCAGATTGGTTAATCGTTTAACTGTTTATTTGTTTAACTGCAAAGCAACCCGATTAAACAATTAACCGATTAACCAAATAAACAAAATTGAGCATAAAAAAGCCTGATTCTCAAAAAGAATTGGGCTTTTTTATGCTCAATTTAATTATATAAAATATGCGAATGAATTATATAACGTGTTTAGTTCTATTTTTTAGGAATTTTGTATGACTTACAACTACTATTAGTAACCTAAATTTTATGATCATGCCAGACGCAATTATTAAAAACGAAAAGCAATATCAAACGCTATTAGAGATAGGATATAGTAAAGAAAAAGCGGCGCGAATTGCCAATATGCCAGATGAAGTTGAAAAAGGCGTAAATGCAAAACCATACGAAGAATGGACCAAAGAAGAATTGTATCAACAAGCCAGAAAAGTAGGTATTGAAGGCCGCTCTTATATGAACAAAAACAATCTTATCAAATCATTACGAACTAATTAAAATATTAGAATTCATTTCTAAACAAAAAATATGAATGCCAAACTCACCCAGGAAAAATTAATGGACCAATTGATAAAAGCACCTCAATTGGTTTTAGAAAAATTAGATTTAGTTTACGTACAGGATCATACACTCACCATTCAGCGATTGCGAGAAGGCGAGGGGTTTATCTATAAAAAGAACGGAAGACATGTAAAACAAAAAAGCGAATTAAAACGCTTTAGCAGCCTTGTACTTCCGCCGGCATGGGAAAATGTCAGAATTGCAGATTTATCAAACGGACATCTTCAGGCGGTTGGGACTGATGTAAAAAACAGAAAACAATACCGCTATCATCCAAAATGGAATTTGATTAGAAACCAGACTAAATTTTATAAAATAGCCGAATTTGGAAAATATTTGCCAAAAATCAGAGCGCAGGTCGATCAGGATTTGGAGCAAAAAGAATGGTGCAAAACCAAAGTAACAGCGCTTGTAATTCGGTTAATGGAAGAAACCCATATCAGAATCGGAAATGAAAAATATGCAAAAGATAATAAATCGTACGGACTTTCGACTTTAAGAAAACGCCACATCAATATCAATAAAAATACGCTTCGTTTTGAATTTGTAGGTAAAAAAGGTGTAAAACATACCATTACAACAAGAAACAAACAACTGGTTAAATTAGTGGGCAGATGTGAGGAAATTCCAGGCATGGAAGTTTTTAAATATTATGATGAAAATGGCGAACGAAAGGTTTTAGACAGTCACATGATCAATCAATATCTTCATGAAATTACAGGAGCGTATTTTAGCGCCAAAGATTTTAGAACATGGGGAGCATCATTGATATTTTTTGAAACCTTAGCCGGCATCGGAACTACAACTGACGAAAAAGAAATTAAGAAAAATATTCTGGATGCTTTTGAAACTACGGCCGAAGCTTTAGGAAATACAAAAACGGTTTGTAAAAACTATTACGTACATCCGCTTCTTGTAGCCAGTTATGAAGATGGTTCGATTCAGCAATATTTTGACAGAGCCAGAAAATGCCGAAGCAATCAACCGCATTTTTCACATTCTGAAATTGCTTTTTCGGAGTTAATCGGAAATTTCCAGCCGGAATTTTCATAATTAAGTGGATTGAGATAAAAATTGAACGTTTTGAGTTAATGCATTCCTTGTTAATGTCGCAACTTTGAGATATTAAAAATGGGAATTCAAAATTGGGGAAACGAAACGACACATTATCTTAATCGGTAAATGTGTCGTTTCATTTAAAGTAAAATTAAAAAGCTATGGGAACTAAAAGTGGTGCTTACCAAGATGTATATATAAAAAGAGATGATGTAATGGTAAGCTTAAAAAACGACATAACTGACTTTTGCGAAAAATACATCAAACCTGTTCATCCTGAAAACTGGGATTGGTCTGTTCGTGATTTTGAAGATCCGGACAACGATCCTACAATAGAGGAAGCAAGAGCTATTGCAGCTGTTGTTTATCGCGATTTACATGAAAATTTAGAAACTGATGTCGATCTTTCGACAATGAATAATGTTGATGCTATAAAGGCTTATCTGAACCCGAACAGCAGACATGAAAGGTTTAATATGGAAGAATTTGCTTTTGCCTTAAAAGTAGAATTAGAGCACGGCAGAATAAAAGATGTAAATGTTACCAATAATCATCCGTTTTTAACCGCAATGATTGCATTGGCACACATGACAGAAAGTTTAACCTATTATAAGAGGCTGGCTGTTATGGAAGCGCAGGGAGAAATTTTTGAAATTATGCGTAAAATCGAAAATTCTGATACAGGAAAAGAAGAATGGTATAAAGAATTGGGCAAAGCCGAACAAGAACTAAATGAAGCCAGAATGGGGCTTGCAGAGCGTCTGGAAAAAATGGACGATATTCCGACTCTGGATAAAATAGGAGATTAATTTATTGATTTCCTTATATATGCGTTAATTTTTAATTCATAGAAAAAGCCGTTATGATTTTAACGGCTTTTTAAATTGCAAAATATCGAGAATTAAAATCTTCTCGGATCATTTTCAGGATAATCTTCCTCAGAATCTTCTTCTTCAATTTCACCTTCTTCAAGATCATCTTCTAAATCGTCATCATCATCAGGATCTAATTCCTGCAAATCTTCATCAGATTCGGTCAGTTCTTCAGAATCTGACGGATTATCAAATTCATCGTTTAAGTTGTCTGCATTTTCATCGTAAAGAATATCTCCGGTTGTATGCGTATGATCGTCAAGAAAGTTTTCGTCATCTTCATCTAAATCATCCATATCATCCAAATTGTCTGACGGATTATCGAATTCGTCGTCATCTTCAAGATCTCCGGGAGCGTTAAAATCATAATCTACATCGTCTAAATCATCTTCTTTGGTTGTGATTTTTTCCTGGTCCGGAATTGCTTTATTCGGATCATAGCCATTTCTAATAGTATAACCCTGATTTTTGATATCTTCCTGATGATGCGCCGTTCTCATTTCATCATTATCATACAGTCTTTCATTTAGAACAGTATTTTGTCTGTTTAAATTTTGATTCCGAGAATCCTTTGTTCCTATATTATTGTTATTTGAAGTATTCATGATATAAATTTATTGGTTTCTATTATACAAAGCTAACTTGGAAGATAACAGAATTTCTTACAGAATTAAATTTGCTAATTCTATAATTTACAGATGTTTATGTTGTAAATGTAGGGTAAAATGCTATAACAATTTTGCTGTAAACCAAAACTACTTTTACATTATTAATTATAACAAATCATTTATTATGGAAACTAAAAATAAAAAACAGACCGCACCAAAAAAAGAAGTTAAAGGTGCACCAAAAGGAGTAACAAAAGCCAAGTCGAATGCCGCATCAGGGCTAACAGAACTTTTTGAAGATGGATTGAAAGATATTTACTGGGCAGAAAAAGCTTTGACAAAAGCATTGCCATTAATGTCTAAAAATGCAACATCTGTAGAACTTATTGATGCAATTAACAGCCATTTGGTCGAAACGGAAGAACATGTTGTACGATTAGAACAAGTATTTGAAAGTATTGGGAAAAAAGCAACTGCCAAAAAATGCGATGCTATGGAAGGTTTAATCGAAGAAGGCAAAGGTATTCTTGAAGAAACTGAACTTGGCGTTGTTCGTGATGCAGGAATCATTGCTGCTAGTCAAAAAATCGAACATTATGAAATTGCAACTTACGGAACATTAAGACAATTTGCTGAAACACTTGGTTTTACAGAAGCCGCTTCTTTATTAGAACTGACTTTAGATGAAGAAAAAGGAGCAGATAAAAAATTAACAGAAGTTGCTGTAAGCGCAATTAATGTGGAAGCTGCAGAAGAAGACGAAAAATAATCTTCGAAAAAATAACTAAAAGTGCAGTGTAAAAGGTGCACTTTTTTTAGTTTAAATCAATACGGAATGTCGAATTTAAAATAAAATTAGTATGCCCGAAGGACCATCAATAGTAATACTTAAAGAAGAAGTAGAACAATTTTCCGGACAAAAAATAATTGCTGTTTCCGGCAATGCTGCTATCGACATACAAAGATTGCAGGATCAAACCATTCGCTCTTTTAAAACCTGGGGAAAAAATTTCCTGATTTGTTTTGATGATTTTACGGTAAAAATTCATTTACTGATGTTTGGAACATATCGAATAAATGAAAGAAAAGAAACAACCCCAAGATTAAGCATGCTGTTTTCTAACGGAGAACTTAATTTTTATACCTGTTCGATAAAATTTCTCGAAGGCGACGTTAATCTTCATTATGATTGGAGTGAAGATGTAATGAATGAAAATTGGGATCCTGAGAATGCAAAAAAGAACCTTGAAAAAGTTCCAAACGTAATGATTTGCGATGCTTTACTCGATCAGGATATATTTTCGGGAGTTGGTAATATTATTAAAAATGAAGTTTTATACCGATGTCATATTCACCCGGAATCTTTGGTTGGAAAAATTCCAAAAGATAAAATCGATGAAATAATTGATGAAAGTTCTGTTTACAGTTTTGAATTCCTAAAATGGAAAAAGCAATTTGAATTAAAAAAACATTGGCTCGCGCATACCAAAAAAACGTGCTTAAGATGTGACCTTCCTTTAATTAAAAAATATACCGGAAAGAAAAAACGAAGAAGCTTTTTTTGTACTAACTGCCAAAATTTATACGAATGAAAAATGATTTTTTAATAGGCTGTTCCAGTTATAATAACCGTTTTTGGAAAGGTATTTTTTATCCTGAAAATTTGCCTACTGCTAAATGGTTCGATTATTATTGCCAGCATTTTGATACTTACGAAATGAATGGTACTTTTTATAAAGCGCCAACAATTAAAGTTATGGAAAACTGGTATAATAAAGTTCCAGCTCAATTTATATTTTCTGTAAAAGCGCCAAAAGAAATCACGCACATAAAGAAGTTTATCGATTGCGAAAATCAGCTTTCAGAGTTTTATGGTGTTTGTAAAATGGGATTAAAAGAAAAACTGGGACCAATTTTATTTCAGTTTCCACCAAGTTATGATTTTACCGATGAAAGACTTCATACTATTGTAAATAGTCTGGATTCAGATTTTCAGAATGTTATTGAATTTAGACATAAAAGCTGGTGGAACCAGGAAGTCTTTGAGTCACTAAAATTTAATAAAATTACATTTTGCAGCGTTAGTTATCCGGGATTACCGGAAGATATTTTTACAGAATTCTCAATCGTTTATATTCGTTTACACGGAAACAAAAAATTGTTTTATTCCAGTTATTCTTCAGAAGAACTAGAAAGCATTAAAAACAAAACAGCCAATAAACCCGGTTTTATTTATTTTAATAACACCGCCAGCGAAGCAGGAATTTTGAATGCTTTGGAGTTTAAATCGCAATAAAATTAATAAAGCAAAGACATTTCACGACAAAGTATGTGTTATTTATGACACAAAATAAAAATAAAAAATCCGTGTCAGTCAATTTAAATTCGCGTCATCAGCGTGCCATCCATTACTTTGTGGTTAAATCCTTAATTTCCCCAGATTTCAAATCAACAGAAAAATGATCTGCAGGAACTTCATGCATGAATTTATTGAAGATGATCAAAAACAATCGCATTTGGTTTTGCAAAGGTTTTTCTTTTGAAGCATCTTCTTTATGATTTTCAAAGAATAATTTTGAAAGTACTTTATAAACTTTAGCCCTTTTTTCTCCAACATCGGCTAAAGCCAATTCATCAGCACTTCTAAAGCGGTAAAAATCGACCAGAAAATCATAACCAGTCCATTTTAAATCTTGCTTTTTGAGATTGTTTTGAGCCAGAATTTTGTTTGTTTTAATTTGAGCTTCCTGCCATTGTTTTTGAAAAGTTTCTTTGTTTTTGAGCATAACATCAAAATCTTTATCAGACTGAATATTCGCCAAAACCAGTAAATCTTCTCCGGAAACATTCAAAATAAAATCTTTAAAACCTGAAGGCCAATCATCTGCCAGAAATCGTAAACGGACTAATTCTTTTAAATGAAAATCGGTAAAATCATGATAATTTTTGGTTTTTAGAATGTCGATATTCCAGATGTCTTTTGTTTTTTGATTTTCTAAAAACTGATATTCCATTTTATACAAATCGAAAAGTTCATCATATCCCGGAACTTTATCTATGGTTATGGTTTGAATATCAACAAGATTATCTTTTTTAATCGTCAATAATTTATAGGCCGGAATATAGGCCGCCAAAGATGGCGTTTGAACATTTACCAAAGTATTGCCTTTTGCCGTCGTGCGGGTACCTGTATCATTTATGTGCATGTGTCCGCTAAAATGAATTTTAAGTCCCGCATCTGCAAAAACCTGTGCAACTTCTTCGACTGGAACACGGTTTAATTGCCATTTGTTTGGGCCAAGAAGCTCTTTTATTTCTGCGGAAGCGTCATCATTAAAATCAATCATGGGGAAATGACTAAAAGCTATTAGCGTTTTGCCTTGTTCTTTGGCTTGCGCCGAAATTTCTTCGACCCATTTTATAAGATGCTTTTTATTCGATAGCACATTATTATAACCCGTACTTGCTTCAGAATAGTTTTTAGAATCTTTGGCATCTGCCGTTGCGTCTTTTTTCGGAATATAAACGTTTCCGTCAATCGCCATTAGCCAAAGTCCGTCAACAGGTTCTACGACATAACTTACATCCGGAACTTGATATCCGGGCGCAACATTATAAACTCTGTTTGACAATAAAGCGGCTTGTGAAGCTTTTTCGAAACTATAATTCTGGCTGTTATAAGTGGCAAAAGGCGTTGACCAGAATTTGTATTTTTGATCCGGATAAAAACCGAAATTTTTTAATCCGTTAGTAATTCCTAAATAACCCATTTTAGCAATATCAGCAGTTATTACAACGGGCTGTTCTGTGTTTAAATTTGGCTTATACATGCCTTCTTTGCTATAAATTGGCTGGCTTTTTCCTTCTTTGCCCAGAAAATCTTCTTTGCCGGATTCTTGGGCAAAAGGCCCAACAGGATCGTGGTTTCCTGTTGTAATAAAAAATTGAATGTTGTATTTTTTTCTGTATTGATTTAAGATTTCTTCTAAACCGCGAACATGAATCGGCTGGCCGTCATCTGTATAATCGCCCGGAAGTGCTACGTATTTAATTTTTCGCTTTGCGATATCTTCTAAAGCAGCAATAAAAGCAAAATAATTTTCATTGAATATTCGGGTCGAATGCAATTGAGAAGCCATTGTTCTCATCAAAGTATATTTTCCGTTTTTTGGATTTTGAATGCCACGATAGTCATTGTCTGAAAATTTTCCGAATAAATCCTGCAAATGCACATCAGACAAAAACGCAACCTGTACACCATCGAGATTCTTTTTTTGTGCCGAAATAGTTGAATTGATGCCGAAAAGAAATAATATAAGAAAAGTGGGAATGCTATTTTTATATGGAAAAGTAATTTTTGAAATCATGGTAATCTTTTTGCAAATGAAAATTTTTGAAATGCTTTTGAAGTCTTTCTAAAAAAACAATTTGCAATTTTATCGATTTAAACTCAGAATGGGTTTAATCTATTGTTACCGAATGATAATCTTTAAGAGAAGAATTGTTTTTGAGCTTTGTCTAAGTTTAAAACTTTGACAAAGCTGTTCGCCTGAGGCTATTTGTTTAAAAAATTATTTATTTACAGAAAGTATAAATTTCAATATTCCGTTAACATCTAATATAAAATCAGGAGTTGTATTTAAGATCGCATTGTTTGGCATATAGGGCATATCTGCAGAAGCGGGATCCTGAACTATAATTACGCCGCCTGCATTGTGAATTGCTTTTAAACCATCTGTACCGTCAGTATTAGAACCGGACAATAAAATTCCGACTAAACGATCTCCGTAAATTTCTGCCGCCGATTCAAAAGAAACGTCGATGCTTGGCCTGCTGTAGTTTATTTTCTCTGAAGTATCGAGGGCAAAAAAATCATCTTTTTCGAATAGTAAATGATAGTTGGATGGCGCAATATAAATATAGCCCGGTAATAATGGCATTTTATCTTCTACAGCTTTTACGGTTATATCTGTTTTTAGTTTTAGTAATTCTTCTAAAGTTAAATCGTCTGTGCTTCTCCTGTGAAGTACAATTACCAACGCAAACGCATTTAAGACATGAACATCAGGTAAAATCTGCAATAATGCATTTAGGCTTCCCGCAGAACCTCCAACAATAATTACTTTACATTTTGGTATTATTTGATCTTCCTCCATATTTTCTCTTTCTCTAACTGTTTGTATTTAGTTGTAGATATCGAATATTTTATTGTTTCTTTAGTCCCTAATGCCAGAAAACCTAACATAGAAAGGCTTTCGTCGAATAAATTAATAACTCTTTTTTGCAAATCGTTATCGAAATAGATTAAAACGTTGCGGCATAAAATAAAATCGAATTCGTTAAATGAAGTATCTGAAACCAGATTATGCTGCGAGAAAACCATTTTTTCGCCTAAGTCAGCATTGAATTTTGCAATTCCGTAATTGGCAATATAATAGTTCGAAAAATCTTCCTGACCGCCGGCATCACGATAGTTTTCTGAATATTCTTTCATGGCACGCAACGGAAAAATTCCTTTTTTTGCTGTTTCTAAAACCTTCGAATTTATATCGGTTGCATATATCAATGATTTATGAAGAAGTCCGGCTTCTTTCAATAAAATGGCCATCGAATATACTTCTTCGCCTGTTGAGCAGCCTGCATGCCATAAACGTATAAAAGGTTTTGTGGCTAATAAGGGCAAAATTTCGGTTCTGACTACTTTATAAAAATGCGGGTCACGAAACATTTCCGTTACATTTACGGTAATTTCGTCGATCAGATTTTTATAATATTCAGCATCGTTTTTTACTTTAGATAAAAATTCATAAAAATTTTTGAATCCGTCTAATTGGTAAGCTCTGTTAACGCGCCTTTTCAAAGAAGCCCTGGAATAACTTCCAAAGTCAAAACCATAATATTCGTAAATATCATTTATAAGGGTTTCTAACTCAATGTCTTCTATCATAATAAAATCAAATTTTGCTTAATGCTCCAAGTAATTTATCTACATCAATTGGTTTCGACACATAAGCGTCTGCTCCGGCTTCAAGGCATTTTTCTTTATCTCCTGTCATGGCCTGCGCCGTAACTGCAATTACTAATACATTTTTGCGCGAAGGTATTTTTTTTATTATCGGAATTGCTTCATAACCATCCATTTCAGGCATCATCATATCAATCAAAACAGCATCGATAACTTCATCTGTTTCAAGTAATTTTATTGCTTCTTCGGCACTTAAACAAGACAAACAATCAAATGATTTAGCCCGAAGTGTATTTACCAAAGCAAAAATATTTCGAGAATCATCATCAATAATTAAGAGTCGTTTTTTACTCATATCTTTTTTCTAATTTACATTAAACTTTATCATACAACCACACACGCAATAATGACAATAACTGATCGATATCTACAGGTTTTGTAATATAATCCGAAGCTCCGGCTTTGATACATTTTTCTCTGTCTCCCGTCATTGCTTTTGCTGTTACGGCAATTAATGGTAATGATATGAATTTAGGTAGTGTTCGTATTTTTTCGGCCGTTTCGTAACCGTCCATGTTTGGCATCATCATGTCTAAAAGAACAATATCCGTATCAGGGTTTTCTTCTAATATTTTTATGGCTTCATTACCGTCAAATGCTGAAATTACATTCATTTTAAAAACCTCAAGGGCTTTTGTTAATGAGTAAATATTTCGAACATCGTCATCTACAATTAAAACCTTTTTATCGTGCAGGATATTATTTAGTAAATTTAGTTTTTTATAGCTTTCCTTTCTACCATCTTTTCCTTTATTTTCTTCGACCAAATGCAAAAAGAGCGAAACTTCATCGAGCATTCTTTGGTAGGAGTGAGCCGTTTTTACGATAATAGAATCGGCGTATTTTTTAATTTTAACTTCTTCTTTCAGCGATAAACTTTTTCCTGTAAATACAATTACCGGAAGGTTTTCCAATCCCGGCGTTTTTTTAACGTTGTCCAGGATTTGATAAGCCTGTTTGTCCGGAATTCCCATATCGAGAATTACGCAATCAACATCACTTTTTGTTAACGCAGCGACGCCTTCAGAAACTTCGCTTTTTATCTCAGAATTAATGTTATATGTTTCTAAGAAATAAGAAAGTGCTTTGGCATGTTTTGGGTTATCCTCAATAATTAAAACCTTTTGAGATTCTTTATTAATGATGTGTTCTATGCGCATAAATACTTCCGGAATTTTCTCGAAAGTGACAGGTTTATGCAGGAAATCGATAGCACCTTTTAATAAACTTTCCTGTTTTAATTTGTGCGAAGACATAATATGAACCGGAATATGTTTGGTCTGAATGTTGTTTTTTAATTCTTCCATTACTTCCCAGCCACTTTTTATTGGCAATTCGATATCTAATAAAATTCCGACTGGCCTGTAAAGAATAGCAAAGTTCAAAGCATAATCGCCCCGAACGGAAACAATTCCTTTATAACCATTTTTTCTGCTAAAAGTTAAAAGCGATTTTGCAAAATTAATATCGTCCTCAACAATCAGCATTACTTTATCTCCTTCTGTAATAGTATCTCGGTCATCTTCTATTTCGTCCGGAATTATTGTAGAAATGTATTTGGTTTTAACCTCTTTTAATTCTTCAACTTCTGCTTCTGAAATTTGTAACGGAGGCGTTTTTTCAACCGTTACTTTTTTATTGATTGATCCGTAAACGGGTAAACATAGTGTAAAACTGCTTCCTTTACCTTCGGTACTATGCAAAATAATTTCTCCTCTAAGCAATTTGGCCAATTCACGGCTAATAGATAATCCTAAACCAGTACCGCCATATTTACGTTTCGTAGAACCATCAGCTTGTTGAAAAGCTTCGAAAATAAGAGGTTGTTTTTCTAACGGAATTCCGATTCCGGTATCTTTTACGATGAAACAAATAATTTTACTGTCGTCATCGTTTATTTTAATTTCAAGACTTACAGAACCTTTTTCTGTAAATTTAATCGCATTCGAAATTAGGTTTTTAAGAATTTGCTCTAATCTCATTTTGTCTGTTTTAATGACAATTGGAGCTTCTTTTGAAATAATTTCGAAGTTTATATTTTTCTCTTTGGCTACTTGCGTAAATAAACTTGATAAACTGTCTGTAATTTCTTTTGTAGAAACATCTAAAAACTCAAGTTCCATTTTACCGGCTTCAATTTTAGATAAATCCAGAATTTCGTCAATAAGTCCCAATAAACTATTTCCAGAACTCTGAATAACTCTGGCAAATTCAATTTCCTCATTATTCATGCTTTCGTTATTGTTTTCAGACAATAAACGGCTCAAAAGTAAAATAGAGTTTAAAGGCGTTCTTAATTCGTGCGACATATTGGCAAGAAACTCTGATTTGTAACGCGTTGTAAGTTCTAAAGCTTCAGATTTCTTTTGAATTTCGTTGTTTTTTTCTTCTAATAAAACACTTCTTTCAGAAAGTTCTTCATTCGTTTGTTCCAGTTCTTCCTGTTGTACTCGAAGTTCTTCTTCAGAAGCCTGTAATTTTTCGGTTTGCGCTTCTAATTCGGCATTAATAGCTTCCAGTTCACTATGCTGAATGCGTAATTCTTCAGATTGAGATTGGGTTTCTTCTAACAACTCCATAACACGTTTACGGTTTTGAGTCGATTTTATCGCAATTCCGATATTATTGGAAACTATTCTTAAAAACTCTAAATGCAGTTCTGAAAAACCATAAATACTTGCTAATTCCAGCGCGCCTTCAACTCGTGTATCAAGCAACGGAAGCGCAATAATATGCGTTGGTTTTATTTCGCCCAAAGCATAATTTATCTGAATAGCATCCTGTGATACTGATTTTAATTCTAATAATTCTCCCGAAACAATTGATTGTCCTAATAAACCTTCTCCTTTTTGTATGCGTTCGCGGTTTTTGGTTGGCATGTAGCTGTAACCTGCAGTGGCATATAATTCGTCGCCATCAAGAACATATAAAACCCCGGCGCTGCTGTTGGTATAATGGCATAAAAATTCGATAATATCTTTGGCCAGATGATTCATTAATTTATCGCCCAACATTACATTATTAAGGCTGGCAATACCAGTTTGAACCCATTCTTTTTCGGATAATAATCCAAACGATTCTTTTAGGGCGCTACTCATATTATTCAATGATTCTCCCACACTTCCTAATGCATCTGCCTGGGTATCATCGACACGAATGTCATAGTTTCCGTTCGAAATATTAACTGCAATACCACTAATGGTTTCAATTCTTTCGGCTATTTCTTTATCTTTTTTTACTAACTCTTGCTGAAGTGCAGTTCGCTCACTATAGTCTTTCAGGATGCGGATTAAAAAAACAATCGAAATAATAAAGGCAACAATAAAAGCAACAATAATTAAAATAATACTGTAATTGCCATAATTATCAGAGTTTTGGCTGCGTTCTTTTAAAAGTGCCTGTTCTCTGTTTTCTATTAATTTAAAATAACTTCTTAATTCATCCATCATTCTTCGTCCTTCATTAAGGTCAAATACGACAGATTGTTTTCCTAATCGTTTTTTTACAATTTGATTGTTTAGATATTTAAAGAAATTAGATCGGAGTCCTTTTAATTCTGTTAAAGCTTTTTGCTGGAAAGGATTATCGCTGGTAAGATCTTCCAGTTTTTCAAAATAAGTATTAGATTCAGATTCATAAGCATTATATCGGGCTACAAATTGTTCATCTCCGGTTATCAAATACCCACGCATACTTGTTTGCGCATCTGTAAGTGTCGACGATCCCTGATTTAGGTTATAAATAACATCCTGAGTATGATTTACCCAAAAATTGCTTTTCAGCAAATTCTTTATACTTAGATATGATGCCGTTGAACTGATCATCAATACTAATATTGAGGCCAGCGAACTGATTAATAAATTTCTTTTAAAATTGTTTTTCATAGGTTAAATCCAATTATTTTAGTTTTCGTATTTTAGGGGAAACACCATAATAAAACTGGCGCCTTTACCGGGTTGACTTTTTGCTGTAATTATTCCGTTGTGTTTTTCCATTATCTTTTTGGCAATGGCAAGACCAATTCCGGTTCCTTCATATGCCTGGCGATCGTTTAAACTCTGAAATATAATAAAAATACGATCGAGGTAGATTTCATCAAAACCAATACCGTTGTCTGATACTGTAATTCGGCAAAACTTTCCGTCGGGATCAAGTTCTCCCTCAAAATCTTTGGTTTTTATGATTTCAGATTTAATTTCGATAACAGGCGTTTCTACATTTCCTGAAAACTTAAGTGCATTTCCTATCAAATTTTGAAATACTTGTCGCAACTGGCTCGGAATACTGTCTATTGTTGGGAGTTCGCTTGTTTTTACGATAGCGCTTTTGCGTTCAATCAGATAATCAAAATCAGAAAGTACTTCCTGCAAAACGATGTTCAGGTCTGTTGGTTCTGGAACCACTTTTGATGATAATCTCGAATACGCCAGCAAATCTGTAATTAAGGTTTGCATTCTCTCTGCTGATTTTATAGTTCGATCAACATAATCGATGCCTTTTTCATCAGCTTTTAAGTAAAGTTCTTTTATTATTTTGATAAAAATCTGAATCTTTCTGATTGGTTCATTCAAATCATGCGAAACTACCCAGGAAAATTGTTGCAGTTCGTGGTTTCTCATCTCTAATTCTTCGTTTTTTGAAACCAGTTCTTTGGTTCTTTCGGCGATTTTAATTTCGAGGTTATCCTGAGCTTCTTTACGAATTTTTATTTCTTTTGAAAGTAAATCTTTCATTAGGCGCAATTCGTTTTTTTGCTCGTAAATTTTTAGGAATGTTTTGACTTTTAGAATTAATAAGTCAGTATCAACAGGTTTTGTTATATAATCGACAGCGCCGGTTTCATAACCTTTAAAGATGTATTTTTTTTCGATACTAATCGCCGATAAAAATATAACGGGAATATCTTTTGTTCTTTTGTTTCCGGAAAGAATCTTAACAACTTCAAAACCATCGAGCCCAGGCATCTGAACATCCATGATGATCAGAAAATAGTTTGTTTTTAAGATTTTTTTTAAAGCTTCTTCTCCAGATTCTGCGGTGTCGACCTCAATATTGTGCAGTTCAAGTGTTTTCTTTAAGGCAATTATATTAGCCCGAATATCATCTACAATTAATATCATTTTATTGGGGTAAAACGTTATGAATTAAGTTTTAAATTAATTCGGTTCAGATTTGATTTTATATTGAAATTGTTTAACTCTTTAAAATTTAACTCTTTAAAAACTGATTACTTTTTTTAAAAAGATTGCATAAAAATGTAACTCAAAACTTCCAAATTTATAAAAAAAATAACGAGCACCTTTTTATCGTAATCAAAAATAGTTTCATAATTCCCATGTTTGGTCTTATTTTTTCTTTCTAACAATGATTGTTAACTTATTAGATTTCGCTACAATTCAATAAAATGTTTTTTTAGCGTAATTTTTTTCATACAAATAAAAAAGGCATCTTAAAATTTATTGTCGTAATTTAGATTTTAAAGTTATACCACTCAAAAAACCAGCTGTAATTGTACTGTTGTATAATTATTTTAAGCTGTTTCCTCGATTTCATTTTTTACTTAAAACAAAAACTTATGAACTTAACTGATATTGTGGGGCTTTTTGCCGGAATTTGCGTAACAATAGCTGTTATTCCGCAAATTTATAAAGTCTGGAAAACCAAAAAAGTAAAAGAGATTTCATTGCTTACTTTTAGTATTTTAACGTTCGGAATTGCCGTTTGGGTGGTTTACGGAGTTCTTAAAAATGACCTGCCCATAATTATCACTAACAGCGTTTCTTTGTTTCTCAATTTAGTAATGGTTTATTTTATTATTTATTACGAAAAGGAAAAATAAAGGCATAAAAAAACAGCTCATAAAAGCTGTTTTAGATCATACAAGTTAAGGTGTATATTAGGCTGTTTTAGCTAGCGAATTTTGAGGATATCTTTCCTTAAATAGTCTTGGGAAATAGTTTTTGCCCAGATGTCCAATAGAATAAAAAACTTCTCCAAAATTGATGCTTGAAATTCTTTTCAATTCTTCAATTTGTTTATTGGCCAAATCTAAAATTGGAGTAATCATAGTAATATAGTTGTAACTATGTTGCGCTACCTCTATGGCTACAATGGTATTTAAAATACTTTTTTGAAGTAAATTTTTAACCACTCCAATTTGAGAAGTTGTTCTAAATTCTTTTAGTTTTTCGAAAATTTTCATATTTCCCGAACCAACATATATATAGTTTCCAGACTCATCTGTAAACATTTCTTTTAATTGTGAAGCTAATTCATAGTTTTCATCTTCTGCAGCAACGGCTGTTGGTATACTAATTAAAGAAAACTCAGTATGTTTAAAGCCTTCAAAATGCAAAACACTATTTATAGCAGAGTTGTTGCTTAAAATACCGGATTGTTGTTTTTTTAGATTTTTTCTATTTCCGTTTTCACCAAAACTGTGCGTTAACATTCCGTCTTCGCAATACGCAAAAAATACAGGAGATGTCAGGAACGATTCAATACTTAAACTTGCATCGTTATAAAAAACAATATCAAAGTGCATGTACGACATTTCTCTTTCAAAACGTTTTCCGGTAATAGTACCTTTTGCCCATTTTGATTTTATTGTCAAATTATATTCATTGTCATTAACAGTTAACTCACCGTTAAAACTATCTTTAAGATCATTAAAAATAGTATTAAATCCACCAGTATTTAAGTATAGTTTTTTCATTTTCATTTTGATTAAGAAATTGACTAGTACTCATTTTACGTACCGATCAATTTTTGGTTTTTATTACTTTTTAATAATATTCAAATTTCGTACATCTTGTTACTCAATTTCTTATACAATTTCGGAGAGATATTTCATAATTATTATCTTACGTATTAAACCCTTGATTTATAAGGCAATTCGGATTCAAAAAAAAAGCAGTTACTCCAGATTTAATCTGAAATAACTGCTTTCTGCAAAATAAATAGTTATGGTTACTATGTCAATTCACTGATATCAGCGTTTTTAGAGTAATTTTTTTTCGGAATGTCTTTAAAAAACTCCGCTTCTTCTAAATCAGCCGTTGGACCGTATCCTATTAAATGAGTTCCTTTTATATTATCTTTTGTTTCTATAACATATAGGATAGACATATCATCAGGATCGCTCATTCCCTCATAACGGTGATGGGCTACAATAAAAATATCTTCAGGTTTGTATTCCTGTTTTGTTTCAGAGTCGATTAAACCATTATCAGTAAACAAAAAATTACTGATATAACCTTCATCTGTATACTTTTTAATATAGTCGGTTTCATGTTTTGAATATTCTTTTTTCATGATATTTAATTTTAGAGGTTTTGTAATCTGTTCTATCCTCAAATTTCATTAATGCAAACAAATAAAGTTAACTCAATAGCTATAAATTTTGCCTCAATTAGAAAATTCAAAATAATATCAATTTTTATTTTAGTATTTTTAACAATTATCTGAGTCAATTACGCTTTAAAAATTGAGCCATTTAAGCATTAACCAAAACCGAAAATAAATATTCATGACAGAAATGAATCATTACTTTCTTTCTAAAGGAGGCGAAATGGGTGCATTAACCCGTGCTAAAGATTGGAGTAAAACCCCTGTTGGTTCACCAGATACATGGCCGCAAAGTTTACGCACTACATTAGGTATCTTATTAAACTCAAAATTCCCCATGTTTTTATTTTGGGGACCTGAACTTATTTGCTTTTACAACGATGCTTATCGCCCGAGTCTTGGTAATGACGGAAAACATCCGTCTATATTAGGACAAAAAGGTGAAGAAGGCTGGCCAGAAATCTGGCATTTTATAAAACCTTTAATAGATCAGGTACTTACAGAAGGTGAGGCAACCTGGCATGAAGATCAGTTTTTGCCCATATTTCGTAACGGAAAAATAGAAGATGTTTATTGGACGTTTAGTTATAGCCCTGTAAATAACGAATCCGGAAAACCTGCCGGAGTTTTGGTTATTTGTAATGAAACAACTGAAAAAGTTAAAATAAACAAGAAACTAGAAGATAGCAATACAAGATATATCAACAACATATTGCAAACTCCAAGCGCTATGTGCGTTTTTAGGGGACCTGAATTTGTGGTTGAAATTACCAATAATGCCATGTTGGAAGTATGGGGAAGAAAAAATGAAGAGGTTATAAATAAACCCATTTTTGAAGGATTGCCCGAAGCAAAAGGACAAGGTTTGGAAATTGTTCTTGAAAATGTATACAAAACGGGTGAAAAATTTGAAGCACATGAACACCTTGTAAAATTGCCCCGTAATGGCAGTATTGAGGATAAATTTATCAATTTTGTTTATGAAGCATTAAAAGAACCGGACGGAACTATATCCGGTGTTGTCGCTGTTGCCAACGATGTAACTGCTCAGGTAATGACCAGATATGCAGTTGAAGATAGTGAGAAGAGGTTTAGAAATACGGTAAAACAAGTTCCGCTTGGTATTTTAATTTTAAGAGGAAGTGAATTTGTGGTTGAAATGGCTAACCCGATTTATTTGCAGATTATTAATAAAGAAGAATCGGAAATCCTTAATAAGCCCATATTCGACTCCGTTCCGCGTGCGAAAGAAATCATGTTTCCATTGTTATCGCAAGTATTTGAAACCGGAAATGCGCATAATATTGATGAATATTCGGTTACAGTAAACCGTTATGGAAAAGAGGAAATTTGTTATTTCAACTTGGTTTTTCATCCTTTAAAAGAAGAAGACAATACCATTTCGGGCGTTATTATTGTGGCTTATGAAGTTACCGAAGCTGTAAAAGCACGTTTTCTTTTGGCAGAAAGTGAAAATGCTTTTAGAAAGTTAGTTATGGAATCTCCTATTGCAATGACTATTCTTAGAGGAAAAGATCACGTTATTGAGATGGCTAATAAAACGATGATGGATCTCATTTGGCAAAAAATTCCTGAAGAAACACTTGGTAAGCCTATAGTTGAATTGTTTCCTGAACTGATAGAACAAAAATATCCGGAATTGTTGAATGAAGTTTTTCTGTATGGAAAAATTATTAGAGAAAATGAGTCTTTGGCTTATGTTGATGTGAAAGGAAAAATTGAAAAATTTTATCTTGATTTTGAATACACGCCTTTGTTTGAAAAAGAAGGAGAAATATCAGGTATAATGGTAACCGTAAATGATATTACTGCAAGGGTTGAGGCCAGAAAAAAAGTAGAAGACGCCGAAGAAAGAGTGCGCTTAGCGGGAGAAATTGCCGGAATTGCCAGTTGGGACTTAAATCTGATAAATAAGGATATTGTATATTCTGAAAATATATTAACCATTTTTGGTTTTGAGAAAACACATAAAGCTACACATCAGGAAATTCGCAGCAGAATTCACCCTGATGATGAACATATTCTTGTAGCTGCATTTAATGAGGCCTTGCAAACCAGTATTTATAAATATGAAGCACGCGTTTTAAAACCTGATAATACGATTAGCTGGATAAAAGCGCACGGGAAAATATTTTTTGATGAAAGTGGTGATCCTGTAAAAATGATTGGAACGATCATTAATATTACCGATGAGAAAAACAATCAGCAGATTTTGATAAAAAGCGAAGCAAAATTCAGGCTGCTTGCCAATTCGATGCCACAACACGTTTGGACAAGTGATGCTTTGGGAACTCTTAATTATTACAATCAGTCTGTTGCTACATATTCCGGAATTACCCAAGAAGAATTTGAAAAAAGCGGCTGGCTGCAAATTGTGCATCCTGATGATCGTGAAGAAAACACAAATACCTGGATTCAAGCGATAAAAACAGGAAATGAATTCTTATTTGAACACCGCTTTCGTCGTCATGACGGCGAATACAGATGGCAAATAAGCCGCGCTGTACCGCAAAGAGATGAAGAAGGGAATATACAAATGTGGGTAGGTACAAGCACCGATATTCAGGACCAGAAAAATTTTACCGATAAACTTGAGAAAGAAGTTTATGAACGAACGGCAGAACTGGAGCAAAAAAATAAAGATTTGATTAATATGAATATTGAGTTACAGTCGTTTGCTTATATATCAAGTCATGATTTGCAGGAACCGCTCCGAAAAATTCAGACTTTTGCAAGCCGATTATCTGATTTGGATGAGCAGAATATTTCGGCGAAAGCCAAAACATATCTGAGCCGTATTGAAGTTTCGGCCAAAAGAATGCAGACTCTTATACAAGATCTTCTGGCTTATTCGAGAACAAATTCTGCCGACAGGGTTTTTGTAAAAGCCAATTTAGATGAAATTGCCGAAGAAGTAAAAAGTGATTTCTCAGAACGTATTGAAGAAACAAATGCCGTTATTCATTTTCATCCTTTGGGAGAAATAACTGTTATCCCGTTTCAATTCAGGCAATTGTTGCATAATTTAATTGGAAACGCATTGAAGTTTTTAAGAAATGATGTAACTCCGAATGTTGAAATCAAGGCAGAAAGAATTAAAGGAGATCAGATCAAACATCAAGTAGATTTTCCGGATAAAATATATTATCATCTTACGATATCTGATAACGGAATTGGTTTTGATGCTGAATATAATGAACGAATTTTTGAAGTTTTTCAACGATTAAACACTGAAAGCGAATTTTCAGGAACCGGAATTGGTTTGGCAATTGTTAAAAAAATTGTAGAGAACCATAAAGGAATTATAACAGCGAATGGACAAAAAGGCAAAGGAGCAACTTTTGATATTTATTTGCCTGAGTTATAAAAATAAAAAAACACCAAACTTATTTGTTAAAATGAGTTTGGTGTTTTTCTTTAATTCTATTTATGATTTATAAACGAAGTTTTTTGGTCCCGGAATAAATTCTTTCCAGTTAATTGCCAAAGCATGTTCGATAGATTTTACAATATCTTTCATTAAAACGGGCTTTGTAATAAAATAATCAGCGCCAAGTGTTCTGCATTTTTCTATAATACCAGGTTCGCTTGAAGTAGAAAAAATTATAATTGGAATATCCTTTTTTTCTTCTGAATCTTGAAGTTCTTTCAAAACATCAAAACCATTTTTTCCGGGCATATTCAAATCTAAAAATACCACAGATGGTGTAGGCGGCGGGTTATATATGGCGTTCAGTAATTTTTCGCCTCCGTTATATGTTTTTAATTCTATTTTTTTAGGTAATGATTCAACGGCATCAGTAAAAATGCTCAAATCGTCTTCATCATCATCTGTGTAAAAAATCGTTAGATCTGTCATGGTATTTGTTAATAATTCGTGATTATTATGTTTCAAAGATAACCATTTTTACAACTTAATCAACTTGTTTTTTTATTCTCAAAAAATATTTGCAATACTTGAAATCTCATAATTTATAGATCAAATTATGTAAGGAAATACCGCCTGAAAAACTGCAATTTTACAATACTGAATTTCATTATTTATTAAAGAATTTTTATTAAAGAAGAATTTAAAACTATTTCAATTATAATCTTAAAAAATATAGTCATGGGAGATCATAAAGACCTTACAAACGAATTTGCTGTAGATAAAATTAAAGATCTGGCAGAAGATATCAAAACCTGTATGTTGTGTACTTATAAAGAAGGAAAATTACAATCGCGTCCAATGTCAGTTCAAAAAATTGATGAACTTGGTCAACTTTGGTTTTTGTCGGACACCAACAGCAGCCAAAATGCAGAAATTATTCTGGACCCAACGGTAGAATTATTTTTTTCTGCTCCACAGGATAAATTCCTGACACTACACGGAACCGCTCGTGTTTTATACGATCAGGAAATAATAAAAGAATTATACGATCCGATTGTAAAAGTCTGGATGCCGGGCGGCGAAGATGATCCGCGTTTAAGCGTCATCAAAGTAACTCCGGAAGATGGTTATTACTGGAACAACAAACACGGTAAAATGGTTGCCATAGCAAAAATGGCTACAGCACTTGTAACCGGAAAAACAATGGATGATGGTATTGAAGGCGAATTGAAACTTTCATAAAACATTATTTATTACTAAAAAAAGCAGTTGCCGATTATTCAGCAACTGCTTTTTTTGTTTTAGCATTTTGTATTATAAAAGACACAAAGTGCGAACAATTATCCTAAACAAGTGATTTAACCGCAGAGAACGCTAGATTTTACTCAATATTAATTTCAGAAAACGCAAATTCCGCAAAGCTAATTGTTGAAAAAGCTTTGCGGAATTTGCGTTTTTTTAAAATAAACTAAGATAAAAATAACTTTGCATAAAAATAACTTTGCGTTCTCCGCGGTTAAATTTTTAGCCATTTCAACCTGAAACCTGAAACCTGAAACTAAAAAAACCTAAAATTATTTCACACCACTTATCGGATCAACTCTCACATAAGTTCCATCATCATATTTAATTTGATAAGGCGAATTGAAAAATGTGCTTGGTAAATAATAATCGGTCGTAATTATTTGTGCACCGGATTTTTTGGCAGCTTCAAAATGCGAATAATCATTTGCTCTGGCTTCTTTCGTATCGGAATCAGCCCTGGTTCTGATGATGTATCCTTTTTTAACTAAATCAGCAATTCCGGGATCTTCAGAATTGTTTCTGAATAAAGTTGCGGCTTCCGGTTTTCCGGGTTCTGCATTAATGAAAACCGCGCGACCTTTTAACGACGGATGATTTAAAGCGTACAAATCTCTTTTAGCACCGTTGTTATCCAAAATGAATAAAAACTTTCCTTTTGCTTGTTTCAGCGTAGGCCAATTGTTGTTTAAAACGGCTTCTTCGAGTGTTTTGTATTTTCCTCGCACCATATCTGGCGTAATTAGTTTATTTCCTAAACCCTTTCGAAGTTCTTTGTCTAAAGCATCAAACAATTCAGTTGTAAATTTCTCTGCTTTTGTACCTAAAAAACTATCATCATCTTTTGGTTCTAAAGTAATAAAAACAGGAACGTGATCAGGATTGGCGTCAGACCATTTTTTTAGTTCTGCAAGGCAGCCCTGAAGCGTGTAGCATGAAGTTCTAAAATCGATATCAATCATATGAAAAACTTTAAAACCGGGTTTTTTCATTTCTCCATTTGGGTCGTAAGTTTCTTCAGATTTTGCGATGTCCAAACCCTTTGGGTGCGTAAATTTTCCGCCTTGAGCGTCGCCCTGAACATCAATTTCAAGATTTCGCAAACCTTTATTTAATTGGTCTGTAAGGCTAATATGAGTGTATTGCAAACCTTTTAAAGAGCGCGTGGTATCTTTTGCCTGAATTGTATTGTACAAATCAGTTTCAATGGCATGTCGGTAACTATTATGAGATCCAATAACTTGCAATTGATTGATTTTTAAATCATCGCTTTGCGCATAAGTTGTATAAATGAAAGTTGTAGTAATAAACAATGTAAACAGAATTCGTTTCATATATTGAAGTAAATAGGAATTAATAAAAGAGTGGGGGACAAGACAAGTGAACTTTGTCGTTTTTTGAGATTACTAAATTAGAATCAAGATTTGATTTTTATGTTAGTTAAAGAAAAAGAAATCGCAAACAGAGTGTCATTTTCCTCTTAAAAAAGTAGTATTAATAAAACAAAAGCATGCATTTATTAATTTAAAGATAACCTTCAGGAAAAAAACATTGGTATAACATTTTATTATTTTACAAGAACAAATCGTACCAAACTAAACTATGAATACTCCCGAAATCTTTGAAAAAACGTATACCGAATACTGGAAAAAGCTGAATGCTTTTTCGTATACGATGACTCAGGATAAAGACTTGGCACAGAACATTGTTCAGGATGTTTTTATTGATTTATGGGAAAGAAAAGAAGAACTTAACATAAATGCAATTGAACCTTATTTGTTTCGTGCCGTAAAAAATCAGGTTTTTAAACATTACCAAAATAATAAGTTCGACAAGACGGTTCTGGAAGATAAATTCGAAGATTATGTAATTGATCATTTTGCGACAATTGATCCCGAAGTTTTAGAGGTACTTTATACATTATTAGATAAACTTCCTGAAAAAAGAAAAGAAGTTTTACTGATGTACAAAATGCAGGATATGTCGATTGATCAAATTGCTGAAGAATTGGGAATTTCTAAACAAACCGTTAAAAACCAAATTTCTTCCGGATTAAAACAATTGCGCGAAGGCCTGAAAGATGTGGCCTGGCTTGTTCCATTTGTTATTTTACACCATAAGTTTTAAGATAACTTTCTGTTAATGGTTTCATAATATTTGCGGATAGTACGATTTGATGATTCTGGTACTTACTTGTAATAATAAGTATTATGGTAAAAAGAATCAAACACAGTCTGGAACGTCTACTTGATAAAAGTTCCCGAAATAAAACATCAAGAGCAGAAGAAGATCTGTTGAACCGTTTTGCTTTAAGAGAATATCAAAAATCAAATTGGGACGAAGCTTCCATGGGAAGTTCAGACGAAGTTTCTAAAAATATATACGAAGGCATTCAACTTCGAATGGAGAAGAAAAAATCTTTTCCTTATTTACAATATATGGCTGCTGCCAGTATTCTTTTTCTTGTTGGTTTAGGATTTTTCTATAAACCGAGTATTGCTAATGAAAAGCAATTAACATTTAAAACATCAGATGCCCCCAAATCTATCCAATTAAGTGATGGCTCGAAAATTTATCTGGCAGCAAATTCATTATTTCAATATCCTGAAAAATTTCTGGGTGAAGAAAGAAAAGTTTCCCTCTTGAAAGGAAATGCATTTTTTGAAGTAGCCAAAGACAAAAAACATCCTTTTATTATTCAGTCAGGAGAAATTAAAACACGGGTTTTAGGAACCTCATTCCACATTCAGTTATCAAAATCAAAATGTGAAGTGATTGTTGTAACCGGAAAAGTAAATGTTTCTTCAAAAGGGCAAAGTGTCGATTTAGTACCGTATGAAGAAGCATTATTTTCTGGTGAAAAACTAAGCAAACTTCCTGTCGACAAAGCATTGCTAATTAATTGGTACACAAATGATATTACCTTAAATGAAGCGACACTGCAACAAGTAATTACCATTTTGCAATATAAATACGGAGTAACATTTGAATTCGAAAACAAATCGGCTTTGAGTGTTCCTGTAACGGTGTTTATAGAAAAAAACGCCTCTTTAGAAAGTATCTTAAAACAAATAAATTATATCACAAACTTAAAATTTAATGTATATGACAAGATAGTACAAGTGAACTAAAAAAACAAAAAAAGCAGTTGCTGAGAACAACTGCGATTAATAATTAAGTATCGAAAACCAATAACTTAAATCATGTATTTTAAACGAATCAACTTAAATCTTCTAAAGGGAATTTTCTTTTTAGCCCTGACATTACTGTCCGTTCAAAACGGTTACAGTACAGTCACTGACAAAAAATCAAATGTAAATAATAAAATAGAAAAAGCAACATTAGTTTCTATTTTTTCAAAATTAAGCCAACAAACAGATTACAAATTCAGTTACGGACAAGCCATTATCACTGATAATACCGTTTATACCGTAAATTATACAAACGAATCTTTATCTGTAATATTAAACGACCTTTCTAAAAAAGCAAATTTCAATTACAACATCAACGGAAAATTAGTTTTAATTCAGAAAACTGTTGCTGTAAAAAGCAATGAATCAGCAGAAAAAATTAAAGTAAAAGGTAAAATTGTTGACGAAAACGGTGTGCCAATGCCAGGCGTTACCGTTTTAGAAACAGCTACTAAAAATGCTGCCGTTACTAATTTTGATGGAGAATTTGAACTTTCTGTAACAGAAGGAAAAACAATAGAAGTTTCGTATTTAGGTTATAAAACGAAAACAGTTGCAGTTCAAAATACTTTCATGACAATTAAGTTAGAGCCAAATACATCAGAATTAAGCGAAGTTTTGATTGTTGGTTACGGTAAGCAATCTAAAAAAGATGTAACCGGAGCTGTAACACAATTAGAAGCAGCAAACTTTAAACAAGGAGTTAACGTTTCTGTAGATAATTTAATTCAGGGAAAAGTTGCCGGAGTTCGTGTTGTTAGTACAAGCGGAGAGCCCGGAGCTGGTGTAAACGTTACAATTAGAGGAGTTGGATCTATCAGAAGCGGTAGTACGCCTTTGTTCGTTGTTGATGGTTTGCCATTGTCTAACGATGATGTGAGCCCAACAGGAACGAATGTTGGTTTTGGGGCTTCGGCAGCAAAAAATCCATTAAACTTTTTGAATACAAGTGATATCGAATCCATTACGGTTTTAAAAGATGCATCTGCAGCGGCTATTTATGGAGCAAGAGGATCTAACGGAGTTGTTTTGGTTACTACTAAAAAGGGATCTAAAGGTGAAGGAACATTAACTTTTGATTCTTATATGGGAGTTGCGAAAGTGGCTCATAAATTAGATGTTTTAAGTGCAGACGAATACAGAGGCGCGATTAAAGATCCTGCATTTGATCACGGAGGAAACACAGACTGGCAAGATGTAATTTATAGAAGCGCCATTACAACAAATAACTCTTTGGCATTTGCAAAGCAAACAGAATCAGGGAATTATTATGCATCTGTTGCACAAATGGATCAGGAAGGAATTATTCGTAACAGTAATTTCAAACGTCTTTCGGGTAGAATTAATGCTGCTGAATCATTTTTAGACAACAAACGTTTAAAATTAAAAGTAAATCTTACGGCAAGTGAAACAAAAGATGATGGCGTTCCTACAAGTGATGACGGTGGTTCTAACGGACAATTGATCGTACATACTTTGATGGCAAACCCAACAAGATCAGTTTTTGATGCTAACGGAAACTATACCAACTTTAACATGAACGCGCATTATAATCCTGCTTATTTGCTAAGTATATATGAGGATCAGACGCGTACATTGAGAGTTTTAGGAAATTTAGAGGCTTCGTTCAGAATTATCGACGGATTAGAATATAAATTAAACGTTGGTGTAGACCGTTCTACGGCTGAAAGAAACACAACGATTTATCCAAACTTAACTGATTTAAATCCAAAAGGAAAATACGTTCAGAATAATTTAGATTCTAAAAACTCTTTGATCGAACATTATCTAACGTATAATTTATTGTTAGATAAACATAAATTTGAGGTTTTGGGAGGATTCTCATATCAAAAATTCGAAAAATCAGGAACAAGTTTCAGCATTGACGGAATCTCTGCTCAGGGAGTTGGTATTAAACCATCAATTAATCCTGGTTTTGCAGGAATTCAATCAGGAACAACAGGTTATGCTCAGATAAACGAATTACAATCTTACTTTGGAAGAGTAAATTATACCTTCAACGATAAATATTTGCTAACAGCTTCGATGAGAGCCGACGGCTCGACTCGTTTTGGAGATAATAACAAATACGGATACTTTCCATCATTTGCTTTGGGATGGAATGTTTCTAAAGAAAGTTTCTTAGAAAACGTAACGGCTTTAAACAACTTAAAGTTGAGAGCGAGTTGGGGAGAAACAGGAAACCAGGAAGTTCAAAACAAACTTACTAAGGCAAGTTACTCTTTATCTGGCCCGGACGGATATTATTTATATGATGATTTAAATTTGGTAAACGGAGTTTCTGTAACCAGAACGGCGAATCCTGATTTAAAATGGGAAGTTGTTACACAATACAATTTAGGTTTAGATTTCAGTTTATGGAATGATAAATTGTACGGAACTCTTGATTATTTCAACAAAACAACTACAGATGCGATCTTAAATGTTCCTTCAAGTCCTTTAAAACCAACCACTACAGTTTGGACAAATATTGACGGAAAAATCGTGAACAAAGGTTTTGAGTTTATGTTAGGTTCAAAATTAATTGATACTAAAGATTTTAGCTGGAATGTTGATGTAAACGGAGCAACATTAAGCAATAAAGTCGAAAATTTACCGGTTTCAGAAATCTTAACGGGAACTATTTCAGGACCAGGACAATCTGGCGTAAATGCTAACATTTACAAAAGTGGTTATGCAGCAGGTTCATTTTATTTGTTAGAGCATACCGGATTTGATGATAAAGGCGGAAATATTTTTAAAGATCAAAACGGAGATGGTAAAATTGATAACAGCGACAGAATTATTATCGAAGGAGCTTTACCAACTTTTTACTACGGACTTAATAGTGATATGAAATATAAAAACTTTAGTTTTTCATTCTCAATCATTGGTCAAACAGGAGGTTATTTATTGAATAATACAGGATTAAATGCCTTAAATATCAACAACCTGGCTTCTGACAGAAACGTTGCTACAGGATATTACGAGTCTGGTGCAAATGCTACAAATTCGCCAACTTTATCAACGCTTTTCTTAGAGAAATCTGACTTTATCAGATTAAATACGGCTCGTTTAGGTTACAATTTTAATTTGAAAGACGTAAGCTGGTTAAACGGATTAACACTTTATGTAACAGGCCAAAATTTAGTTACAATTACACATTATACAGGATATGACCCATTAATTAACAGTCCAAAATCTAACGGAGGAAACCAATCTATTGGTATTGATTATGCGGCTTACCCAACTTCGAGAACGTTCAGTTTTGGAGCAACTTTAAAATTATAAATCATGAAGACAAAGACATTTTTTAGCATAAAAATTATAACTATATTTTCTTTTATTTTTCTTTTAAACAGCTGTACAGATCTTGATGAAGCTGTATTAGATGAAAAATTAGGAACTGACGCTACAGATCCTGCAGGTTCGCTTGCTGCAGCGTATGACAGACTTGGAGACGGAACTTTTACAGATCACGGAGCTGTTTTTTCAATGCAGGAATACACTACAGATGAAGCTATTTTACCAACTCGCGGTAGTGACTGGGGAGATGGTGGAAAATGGAGAGACATGCACGAATTTACATGGAGTTCGAGCAATGCCATTATAGTGAATAACTGGGATTTATTGACAAACGGAATTACTCGTTCTTTGACTGCAATTAAGTCTTCACAAGAAAGTACTTTTACTGAAAAAACATTGTTTCTGGCAGAAGCAAAAGCACTTTTGGCTTATTATACCTACACGACATTGGATTTATACGGGCAAGCTCCATATAGAGATCCGATGAATGTTGATGCACCAATACAAATTTTAAAAGCAGAAACTGAGATTGACAAATTAATCACAGATGTTGAAGCTTTATTACCTGATTTGGCTGACATTGGAACCCAAAGAACCTACCACGGACGTTTTACAAAACAAGCTGGTTATGCTTTTTTAGCTACAATGTATTTAAATCGTGCGGTATTCAAAGATCGTTACAATGCTTCATCAAGTTTTAATTTTAATGAAGCTGCTGTAACCGGAAGCACAGGAACAGATATGGACCGAGTTATTTACTATACTTCTTTACTAATCGATTCAGGAAAATTTAGTTTAGAAAGTGATTATTTCAAAAACTTTGCAAGAGATAACAATAATGGTAAAGAACTTATTTTCGCGATTTCTCAAAAAATAGATTACATCAGAAACGGTTCAAACAGTTTTGCTTACGTAAGTATGGAGCGTAACCAGAGAACATCTGCTGCAAACAGAGGAACAAATGCTGCTTGTACAACAGAAGAATTTTATAATTCATGGGAAAATAATCATGATGATCCAAGATTTCAACAACATTATCAATATGCTGATGGTACATGGTTTATGAATGATGGTACAGATGTAAGTGTTCCTGCTACAGACTTCGTACCAAATAGCACTCCTATTGCTTTGCCATGGTTCCATTTTAACAGAGGAATTCAGGCCGGACCTCAATATGGCCCAATATTATTGGCTTCGGCATCTCTTGAAATGATAGGTAACCGTATTAAAGTTTCTCCATTAGTTATGGAAAAAAGTACGGGTACAAGAATGGATTTCACGCCAAAATTGACGTTTGCAGATCCTACTAAATCTGTTTTTGCTCAAAATGAAATTAATCAGGGAGCTCGTGTTTTTAAATATGAATTTGATCCTGAAGGAGGAAATGGTAACAGTAATGTTGATATTCCTTTATTCCGTTTGGGTGGAATTTATGCTATGAGAGCTGAGGCATATTTTAGAAAAGGAGCTACAGGTTCAGCAACAGATGATTTGAATAAATTGCGTACCAGCAGAACAAGAGAGTCATTATATGGAAATGCTCCCGGAAAAATGCTTACTGCTGCTGTAGATGCAGAGCAATTGTATAAAGAATTAGGCTTCGAATTGTACTGGGAATTGCAAAGAAGACCGGAAAGCATCCGTTTTGGAAAATTTGATTTAGCCGGAACTGCAAAAGCTGCTTCTCAACCTTTTAGAAGAGCATTTCCAATTCCACAAACCGTTATCGACCAGAAATTATTTAAACAAAATCAAGGATATTAATCAAGTTTGTGTTCGTTTATTTTTTAAGTCAAAAGCCTGCTCATTATTTGAGCAGGCTTTTATATTTTACTTCTTGTCTTCAGGAAGAATAACCTTATTCATTTCTGCTTCTTTTTCAGCTCTTTTTTGAGCCGCTTTTCCTTTTCCTATTGGTATTCCTGCGGTAACATACAAAGATCTGTTATACTGATCGGGATATAAATCGCCTTTCATAACAGGAACTAATCCGTAATAATACTGAACAGTTATGTTAAGCCCATTTCCAACATTCATATGATAACCGGCGCCAAATGCAATTCCGGCATCTATAACATGAATCTGGTCTCTGATATTGTGTTTATAAACCACATCATCACCATTGTATTCCTGATGAAATCTATCAAAAGCTTTGGCTAATAATCCTAATTGAGGACCTGTTTTAAGATAAATATTATTTTTAAACTGATATTTAATTAATATCGGAACATTAAAATACCGAATTTCACGATCAACACTTCCGCCTGCAAACGTATTATCTAAATTAGCATCATTTAAAGAATAAACAGGAAGACCATGTGCGCCCATTGGAGACTTTACAATAACTCCGGTATTGATCATCCAGGCTGGATTTTTTTTAGACCGGATATCGAAATAAAAACCAAGGTTAAATCCAGGATTTGTTCCGGAGGAATCTGAATTAGAAATAGTCGAAAAATTTATTCCTCCATCTAAACCAAACTCCAAAAAAGGAGAATTAAGTTTGTCTCCAAAAATCAATGAAATCAAAACCTGAGATTGAGCAGTAGTTATGCAAAAAAAAACGCTAAGAAATAATATACCTTTTTTCATGTTGATGAAGTTATAGTCCAAAACGATATTGCAGACCCGCTAACGCTTGTGTACGAGTACCTAAAAATCCTGCTTCGACCCTAAACATGATGTGTTTGCTATATTGAAATTGAGATCCAATAATGAAATTCCACATGTCTTTTGGCTTTTTTTGAAGCGAATATTGCACGGTCGAAGAGCCCGCCGTACTTAATGCACCGTCAAGTGTGGTTAAAAAGTTTCCGGCACTTTCTAATGCTCTGTTTGCCGTATTATGTTTCGCAGTATTGACAGGATTTGCTTGCTGTGCCGGTGTTAAAGAATCCCACCAGTTATCGACTTTAGTTTGATTTTCTGCCACTTTTTCAAAACCGTTATCTACTTTTTCCTGAGCGCCGTCGAGTTGTAAAACGTCAGATAAGTTTATATTTCCTTTGGTATCACCGGAAATGTGTACCCTAAAACCACCTACCCATAAAGCAATATTTCGATCGGGTTTATGCAACTTGAAAGTTTTACCTAAACGAGGCCCGAATATATAAGAGAATGCAGGTTTGTCTAAAGCGCTAACATCGCTCCAGGACATGTTCATATCTAGTGCCAGCCAACCGCCTCCAATACCAATAGTTGGGGTTAAACCCAGACCGAATGTTGTAGCACTAAAATTTGCTTTGGTGCTAAAACTGGCAATTTGCGACCAATTATTATCAGCATCCGGAATCCATATTCCTGCATTTATTTTAGTTGTTGGATTTGCTTTTCCAAAAATTCCATACACGTTTAAAAAAGGAAGCAGCCAAATATCAGGTCTTATAGTTATCGCACCGGCTTCGACAGAGGATTTATCAAAGCGTACAATTTCATCTAAATTAAACATTGGACCATTATTAAATCCGACATTCAAATCACTTATAACTATTTCAGAATCCTGCCAGAAGTAATTTACCGAAAGACCAGCAGAATAGGGTAATTTGTATCCTTTTTGGGCCACTTTTTCTCCCCAGATAGGCAGTGCATACGGATATTTTTCAACTTTTAGACTGTCTTTAAGTTCCTGATTTTTTTCTCCTACTATTTTTTCAGTATAAACCTGACCGAAGATTGGCATACTAAATAATAAAAGAGTTGCAGCTATTAGTATATTACATTTCATTGACTTGCGTTTTATAACGTTATTAATAAAAATATTGGAATACAAACATATAATTATTTCGATTATAAATATACGTTTTATCTTACAAAAAATAATAATCTTAATAAGATAATTTATAAATAAAGATGCAATGGATATGTTAAGGTTTGTTAAAGTTAGCTAATTTTTATTTCAAATTATAATATTTTTACTAATAATAACGAATTTTAAAAAAACAATAAAATGTTTAAAGCTAGATAGATACGTTTTTAAAACAGAAAAAGGCAAGGAGAAAACCCCTTACCTTTTATAAATTATTATTTGAAATACACTTTTAAATATTTCTCCTTTGTTTGAGAATCAAATTAATCTTCCCAGCCACAAAGTGTTAATCCGTAGTTTTGAGCCTGAGATAAAGTTACTTTTGTCAGCACATGTCGGCAAGCCGTTAAGCCTCGACAATGTTCTTTATAATGATATTTTTTCGCTCCCGTTGGTCCACAAATAAAAACGCTCGTTTCTAAAGGGTGAAATGAAGTTAAAAATATGAATAATAGGAGAGTAGTGTATTTCATTGGGGTTGGTTTTGTGAATTAATTCACTATTAAGTAATATTCATTCCCATATTTGTCTGTGGCTTTAAGTTTTCCGTAATCAATCCATTCTGCTTTAATTTCGAGATCTTTAATTGTATCAAAAATTAATATTCCGGCACCATATTTTCCTTCAATATTAATATTTCCACGAACCGAATCTCCTTTTATATTAACCCCTTTTACATCATAATTATACTCATAATGACCTGATTTCCCTGTCCGATATTCGTATTGATATTCGTTATTAACATGATACGTTTTGGCTTCTTCGGGCGTAATCACTTTCCGGTCTTCGGGGGTAATTACCTCTTTATAAAAGGCTTTTATTTTATACGACGGAGGTATTTCTTTTTTGCATCCCCACATAATGAAGAATGTAAAAAACGATATGAATTTAGATTTTAGTGACATTTTTAATAAATATAATTAAAACTAATATTGCATTAATATGCAACTATACATAAATTATGAGAAAAAATACGATTTCAAGTTTTTTAAATAGCTTTCCAAATAGATTCAAAACTTTTTGCTTCACCTTCTAATAGAGGTAGATATGTGAAATCACCTTTTGCATTTTCGTATAATTTTGCATTTTTCACATCTAAAACGCAAAACAAAACTTCCTCACCAACTTCTCCTCTTAGTTGATTTTCCATTAATGATAAAATTTGTGATAACTTATCTTTGGAAATTTTTTCTGCTTTCAAAAATAATTTGATTACATAAAATTTGCTATCAAATTCAAGACCTAATTCAGGGTTAATTTTAATATCAAGATCGCCAGTTAACCAATGAGAGAAGGGAGGATCAAACCATTGAATTTTTTTCTTTCCCCAAAACTTTTTATATCCATCTATTGAAGTTGGATAATTAGCTCTTTTTTTTGAATCAGTTAATTTATCTATTAAATTATCCAATACTTTTTTATCACCATAGTTTTTATGAGTTTCAATTATTTCTTCTCTTAAGGCTTTATAGAAATCTGAAGCTGGATGATATGTATTTCTATATTTTACCTGTTTAACTTTAGTCATTTTAGAATTTCCAGATTTATTTACAAAATCGATAAAATCTGTGAGAGATACACTAATGGCATCTTTCTTTTTAATATGTTTTCCCATTTTATTTATTTCAATTGATTATTATAGATAATGTTTAAATTATTAGAGTATTGGTTATAAATCTAATTAGATTTGGTTCTTTCAAAATGCGTACTTATACCTGATTTTAACATCCATCAATTCTAAATCATTTCTGATTTATTAATTAGCCTATCTGCAATTTCTTCCTTCTCAATTATAATTTGAGAGGGAAGAATCATTTGTATTTTATTAGTTATTGGGTTTTTAAAAATTGCAAAGTCTCCTCTGCAATTTTTATATCGAAATTGAAATGCTTTCAATCCTTTTATAAAACCATCTTTTTGAGTTGTTTCAAATACGTAGATAGAACAGGATTTATTAAAAATGCATTTCTTTCTTTTATAAGCGGGAATAATATTCCAATACATTTTAATGACAAAAAGGATTAAATGTTTCATCTTTTCTGAAAAACAACCATTTGTCTTATTGTTGTATAACCAGGTCTATTGCCTCCAAAACAGCCTGATTCTGGATGTACATAAGTTGAAACTCCTTCTAAGCGTACATATTCCCAACCTTGATTAGTGAAGTTTCTTATTAAACTTTCTAGTTGTTCTGCTACATGCTCAGAAGTTCCTTTTCTTGGATCGATTGAAGCGACGAATGGTACTACTTTATATTCCATAAATTTTTAATTTTAATTAGATATTAGATTTTAATTATTCAAACTTAAACCTATTTAAAACCAGTATTTTACGGAAAACCATAATCCATAATATTTTAAAAATTAAGCAATAAAAAAAGCCCCCGAAGGAGCTTTTAGAAATTCATTATAATATCAAAAAGGAGTTTAAATAATCCCCATATCTTTTGTTATAGAAACCAAATGAACTGTATTATTGGCTTTAAAAAAGTCTTTTAATTTAGAAAGCCTTTTTTCTACAGCACTTTTGCTATTGGGTTTGATATCTGAATTTTTAAAAAGTTCAATGATCTCATCTTGCGAAGTTCCGGCAGATAAATATTTTAAAATTTTAATATCAACATCATCTATTTCGTAATTGTTTTTTTCCTGTAAAGCTGAAGCAACTTCAGGCGAAATATATTTCTGATCTGAAGTTGAAACCAAATGAATTGCTTTTTTAAGTTCTTCGATACTATTGAGGCCTTTTAATACAAAAGCATCAACTCCGGCATTCTCAAAAAGTGATTTAATGCGGTAACTTTTATCTTCGACAGAATAAGCTATGATCTTAATATCAGGCTGTAATAAACGAACTTTCTCAATCAATTCATCGCCATTGGCAATATCTGCTTTGCGGTGATCTGTTTTAAAGGAAAGATCACTAATTAATAAATCGTATGGTTGATTTTGATTAATTGCAGCACGTATTTTTAGAAATGCATCATCGCAAAATTTTGAATGTTGAAAATCTTCAATATTTAAATCTTTTAAGACTTGTTGAATTCCTAAATTCATTGCATCAAGATCTTCGGCTATTATAACTTTTTTAAACATAGGCTTTTATTTAGGCAGTTTTATTTTTACTTTAAAACCTTTATCAGGTTCAGTGTCAAAAGTAATAGTTCCTTTTATTGCCAGAATACGGTTTTCCATATTCTGCAAACCATTTTTAATAATTTTCTCTTTTATGCAGCCTTTTCCATTATCAACGTAGTCAATAAATACCGTTTTTGCATTGCTGTCAAATTTTAAAACGACTAACTGTGCATGGCTATGTTTTTTCATGTTTACCATTAATTCCTGCATAACTCTCTGAATAGCCACTTTTTTTGTTTTATCAATTGCATCCCAATTAATCTCCTCAATACCTTTAATAATCACGTTTGTTACATCACTATTATAAGTAGAAAGTATTTCTTTTAGGTTTACAGCATAATTTGTTCCTGTTTCAATCTCGCTGTTTTCTCTCGAAATTCCACGAACACGTGTATAAATATGATCAAGCTTTAAAAGCAGGTTTTCTTTTGTGTTTTCTGTTGTCAGCGATTGTGTTTGTGTAAAAGTAATGGCATGAAAAACGTCGTTGGCTAATTCATCATGTATGTTTTTTGCAATTCTGGTTTCAGTATCATAAGCGCTTCTTAAACCTATAATTCTGTTTATATTCTTGTAATAACGTATCAAAACTACAATTACAATTCCTAGAAAAATAATGCCAATTATGCCCACTATTTTTTGATATTTTGCTTTTTGAAGTGCCAATAAATTTTCTGCTTTTTCTAATTTCAGTTTCTGATTTTCCTCTTTTTCCTTTTTAGAGTCGTATTTAATCTTGGCAAATTTGTTTTTAAAGTTATTCCGAATAACAAGAATGCTATCATTTATCGAAATGTATTTTTGGGCGTATTTAGGTTCTGAACCATTTGAAATTAAAAACGATAGCGCTTTCAAACGTTCATCAACACTATTAAATTTTGTGGCTATATTATAAGCATTTTGAGCAAAATTGGCTGATTTTTTTCGATCTGTTTTTTCAAAATATTGCGCTAAATGAAGATAGCTTTCAATACTTCCGTATGTATCATCGATATTTTTTCTTAATTCCAGACCTTGAATCATAAACTTAAGTCCATTATCGGTATTTCCTTTTTTAAAATAAGCAAAGCCAAGATTATCTAAAATCCGTGCTTTACTATTTATAAATGAAGGATTATCGAATGTTTTATTTTCTAAAATTGATTCTAAAAGACTAATTGCTTTATCGTATTTTTTTTGTTCAATATAAATAACCGCAATATTGTTTAGAGGTGCATGTTTCGAAATCGAATCGGCAATATCTTTTATAGCTTCATTGTAGTAAAAAATGGCATCGTTATAGAGTGAAAGTTCTTTATCTGCAATTCCAAAGTAATTATTAATAGCTGCACTATATATGTCTTTCTTTTTAACAAAAGGCAAAGCCTCGGTAAGAGTTTCTTTACTACCATAATAATCACCATTTATTTGCTGTATAGAAGCCATTTGTATAAGACAAAAAACAACATTGGCACTATCCTTACCGGTTTCAAAATCTATTTTAGACTTGTTGAAATAATAAAAGGCACTATTAAATTTTTTTGCCTGAAAGTTTGAAATTCCTTTAGCTCTTAAAACTACAGCTTCTTTTACAATAGGTTTGCTAGTAAGTATTACAGGTTTCTTATCTTTACAAGAAAGAAAAAACAGAAAAAAAAGACTATAAAAAAACGGGGAACGTAGCATAAAGTTACTTTCCCCGAAATTACTAATTAATTGTAAATATTTACTTTAAAATTAGCCTTTTTTTGGTGGTGGTGGAGGAACAATAATCGGATCATCTCCAGGTCCTTCATCATCAGTATTATCAGCTTGTACCTGATCAGCAGGTTTAAAATTGCTTTTTACAGTTGTTCCTTTTGTATCTGCTGTTTCATATTCGTCAGCTGTACAAGAAAATAAAGTTGCGCTCAAAAGTGCAAACGCTCCCATTATCATTAATTTTTTCATGATTTTTTAGTTTAAAAATTAAGCGTAGGTATGGCTGTCCGGAACTTTTCCAGATCTTGTTTAATGACAATACCTATTTGTTTTTTTGGGAAGTGAAATGCGTAGAACAGTAAGATTTTCATCTATACTTCCCGGATAAATTCCGTCTTACGGTTTTCCGCATTTTTTAATAGAACTAGTTTTGTATTTTTGTTTTTATTATTATTTCGATATCGAATACAAATTAATTCTGAAGCAAAGGAACAACGCTTACAAGCCTGTATTGATAAGGAATTCCCGGAATTCCCATTAAGTATTTTTAAGTTTTAACAAATCCCAAAATTTACCAGGAAATCCTGAAAAATCCCATAATCATGCATAACATTACTCCAGAAGATCGTTACAAAGAAGCCATTAGAAGTAAATTTGAAGAAGAAAGAAGTGGTGGTTATTCTAATTATTTGACCAATCCTTCTCAAGCAAGTCTGAGGGATTTGTGTTGGAAAATTTTTAAATTAAATCCTACTGAGAGTGATTTAAAAATCTACTTTGATTTTTTTAAATTTAAATTTGATCCAATTAATGAAAACACTTCAATTGGGTACACTAATAAATTTAAAAAGCTAGGATCATTTTTAAAAGGAGATAAAAAGCCAGCAAAAATTGATACTGTAAATTTTGCTGCTATTTTAGTAGATTTTAAACCAAGACCTTATAATAATTTTAATAAAAAAGTCATAGTTGAAAGTAAATCAGAAAAGGATTTGATTAATATTATTAATGATCCAGAATCTGCTATTGAAATACAAATTGAAGATGATATTGAAATTATTTCTAATACAAAGGACGAAATTGCAAAACCAGAAAAAATATCTTTTAAAAGAAGTATTTTTGAAATATTAAAAGAAAATAAAGTGAGCATATTAGCTGCAGTAATGTGTTTATCAATTATTGCAGGCTATTTTATTTTCTTTAATAAACAATGCATGCAATGGTCTGGCGATCATTTTGAAAAAGTAGATTGCGATTTAAAAGCAAACGGATTTATAACTTCAAGTATTGAACCGTTTGATGAGGTTAAATTCGAACTCAAAAAAGTCAATGTCTGCGATACAACCAATTGTTTTATAAATGGAAAATCAGTTATATGGTATGCAAAAACGGATAACGGAGCTGATTTTTTTAATACACATGGTATACATCCTGAAAACGGAAAAGCTTTAAGACCGGTTACAGAATATATTCGTGGTAAATACAAAAAGAAAGACTGCGCCTCAAAATAAAAAAAGCGGATATACTAATCAAAGTATATCCGCTTTTTTTGAAAAATAATTCGTGAAAATTTGTGCAATTCGTGTAAAATTTTTTACTCCACAATTTCCCCACCATTAATATGTATAAATTGTCCTGTAATATAGCTGCTGTCTTCACAAGCCAGGAAAACATAAGCAGGTCCAACTTCTGACGGCTGTCCGGCTCTTTCCATCGGATTATCTTTTCCGAAATCAGAAAGTTTATCAAAGCTTGCTACAATCAAAGGCGTCCAGATTGGTCCGGGCGCAACACCGTTTACACGTATTTTCTTTTTGGCTAACATTGTCGATAACGATCTTGTAAAACTTACAATCGCACCTTTTGTACTGGCATAATCTACCAAATGTTCGCTTCCTCGATACGCTGTAACAGAACTTGTATTGATAATTGTATCTCCTTCTGATAAAAATGGCAACGCTGCTTTTGAAATATAGAAGTACGGATAAATATTGGTTTCGAATGTTTTCTGAAGTTGTATGGGTGTAATTTTTTCTAATTCGGTTTGAGGAAATTGTACGGCAGCGTTATTTACCAAAACATTAATTTTCTTAAAGTGAGCATGACATTTTTTGACAGCCGATTTGCAAAATTTCTCGTCTTTTAAATCCCCACTGATAAGCAAACATTCCTGACCTTCTTTTTCAACCAGTTTTTTGGTTTCAAGTGCATCTTTATCTTCTTTTAAATAAACTATGGCAATATTGGCGCCTTCTCTGGCAAAATGTACGGCGACACTTCGGCCAATACCGCTGTCACCGCCGGTTATAAAAGCGACTTTGCCCAAAAGTTTTCCGCTTCCTGCATAGTTCTCTCGAATAATTTCCGGTTGTGGATTCATTTGAAATTCGTTACCGGGAAGTTTTTGTTTTTGTTCGGGAAATTTTTTAGGTTTTACTTTTTCCATGATGCGTTAATTTGAGTCATTAATGATCGACCAAAATACTTTTATTTTCAAAAAAAGCTTAACTGGAAAAAATCTAAAACTAGCGCAATAAGTTGTATTAAATCCTTGATAAATAGAGATTTTGTAATATTAAACGGAGATCATATAAAATATAAAAACAAGATGTGAATTATTTTTGGTAGGATTTTAAAACTGCCCATTTGTAATTGAAAAAAGGGATTTCAAAATCCTTCGAAAGAATAAAAAAATAATCAATTTAATTAAAGAAAAAAATGATACACCAAATCGATACGACAGACAATATTGTTGCTTTTAGAGCATTGGCCGAAGTTACAAAAGATGATTTTCAAAGAGTTGTAGTTCCTGCAGTAGAAAAATTAGTAAATCAATTAAATGAAATTAATTTTTTATTGGTGTTAGATACTGATCTGGAGAATTTTACTGCCGGCGCATGGCTTCAGGATGCAATGTTAGGACTTAAACATTTAGGAAAATGGAACAGAGCCGCAATTGTTTCAGACTCAGAAGAAATTATTTCATTTACAAACGGTTTTAGTTATGTTGTTCCGGGTGAATTTAAAGGGTTTAAAAAACTAGAGTTCAATAAAGCCTTGAATTGGGTTGAAGGAAATATATAATTTTAGATTTCAGATTCAGATTTATACATAAGGTTTCGTGATTTTCTATACAATGTTATATAAGTAAACTATGAATCTATGTTTAAACTAACTATAAAACTAACGTATTATGAGGGCAATATGGACAGGTTCAATAAGTTTTGGGTTAATCAATATTCCCATAAAAATGTTTTCTGCCGTGCAGGAAAGCACTCTCGATATGGATATGCTCGATGAAAAAGATCATGCCAACATAAAATTTAAGCGTGTAAACGAAAAAACGGGAAAAGAAGTCACGTTTGCCAACATTGTAAAAGGCTATAAAATTGACGATAAGTATGTTATTGTTGAAGATGAAGATTTTGAAGCGGCAGATGCTATTAAAACCAAAACAATAGACATTCAGAGTTTTGCTCTCGAAAAAGAAATTAACAGCATTTATTACGAACAGCCGTATTATCTTGAACCTGATAAAGGCGCGATGAATGCCTATGGCTTATTGCGTGATACTCTTGAAGCAACGGGAAAAGTAGGGGTGACGAGTTTTGTTTTAAGAAATAAAGAAAGCCTGGCGATTTTAAAACCGTATAAAAATGTCATTCTCTTAAACCGAATTCGTTTTGAACAGGAAATCAGAGACACATCAGAACTTAAACTTCCGGCAATTTCAAAAGCGAAAACTAAAGAAATGGACATGGCGAACAAACTTGTAGAACAACTTACCGAAAAGTTTGATATAAGCAGCTATAAAGATGAATATACAGAAAAGCTTTTAAAAATAATTAAAAGCAAAGCCAAAGGCAAAAAACAAACAAAAGCACCTAAACTAGAAGTAGTACACAAACAAAGCGACGACTTATTAAGTATGCTAAAAGCAAGCCTGGAGAAGAAAAAATCTTCTTAATTGTGAATTTTGAATGGTGAATTGTAAAATGTAGTTTGTAAAAAAATAATAAGTCAAATTGATTTGGCTTTTGTCAATTCACCATTCACAATTCAAAATTCACCATTCTTCAAAATTTGCTCATAATTTTCTTCAAATTCGCTCCTTTGCCTAGTACGGGAGCCCATAAATCGCCTTTTTTCTCGAAACGCTGTAGTGCATTTTTAATTGTAAATTGCGACGGATGCAGTTTCGAATTTACTTCGCTCCATTCTAGTGGAGTAGAAACTTGTGCGCCGGGAACCGGTCTTACAGAATAAGGCGCAGCAACCGTTTGTCCGCGTCGGTTTTGTAAATAATCAATGTAGATTTTATTTTTTCTCTTTTTGATGCTTCTTTCCAGAGAGGTTATTTTGGGTAAACGTTCGTGAATTTTTCCTGCAATTAATTCGGCAAAAATCTTGATCGAGTCATAATCATATTGTGCACCAAGCGGAATATAAACATGTAAACCAGAAGCGCCGGATGTTTTGCAATAACATTCGGTTTCAAGTTCATCCATAACTTCTTTTACGGTCAGAGCTGTTTGTATCACTTCTTCAAACTTATCATTGGAAGGATCAATATCGATAACCATCCAATCCGGATTTTCGATGTGTTTGATGGTAGAATTCCACGGATTTATTTCAATACAGCCCAAATTTGCCATATAAAGTAAAGTTGCTTTATCATTGCAAATCAGGTAGTTTAAATTTTCGTTGTTAGACTCAGAAAATACTTTTTTTGTTTTTAACCAAGAAGGTATTTTATCAACATCGACATCTTTTTGATAAAAGCTAATACCCGTAATTCCGTTAGGAAAACGATTCATAGATTGCGGGCGATCTTTAAGATACGGAAGGATCAAATCGGAAACTTCATTATAATAGTTTACAATTTCGCCTTTTGTTATTTGATCGTCAGGAAAATAAATTTTGTTTTGATTGGTAAGATGAAGCGTATTTTTGCCCACTTTCAAATCAAAATTTTCCTCCGTTTTATTTATTTTAGGATCTTCAGTTGCAGTGATAACTTCATTATTTGGTTTGATTTTATTTTTTGTTGGAAGAAAAACTTCAGTTGCTTTTTTATCCACCCGTAAACCTAAATATACCGGATGGCGAAGCCTTAAATCTTCTGTCCATTCTGTAAATTTAACCTGCGCCACAATTTTTGGTTTAATCCATTGGATCTTATCCCGTAGCGGAACTTTTTCGGCAACCGGCGATTCATTTATAAAATGAGGTTTAAACTTAGTATACAGTTCTTTAAGCGTATCTTCTGTAAATCCGGTTCCGCATTTTCCTATATATTTTAATCCCTTACCATAATATTGTCCAAGTAAAATAGCGCCAAAATATTTTCGTGAATTCTTAGGGGCTGTTATTCCAATAATAACGGCTTCTTCTTGTTGTGCAATTTTTATTTTAAGCCAGTCATTACTTCTTTTTCCAATTATATAAGGGCTTGAAGCTTTTTTGGCAATAATACCTTCGCTTTTGTTTTTAACCGCTAATTCTAATTGTTTTACGCCATTTTCAGCCACATGTTCTGAATAGAAAATATTCGAAAATGAATATTTTTCCAACAGCATTTTCAAGAGTTCTTTTCTTTCCAGCAAAGGCAAATTGGCAGTCGAAAAACCATCCAGATTTAAAATATCAAAAACATAATATTTTATAATTCCTTTTCCGGTTTTAAGATAATTTTGAAGCAATTGAAAATTTGCCTCGCCAGATTCATTTTCTACAACAACTTCGCCGTCTAATATAGCCCGATGCTTTATTTTTTGCAGTTCCTTTTGTACCGGTTCAAAATTTTTATCGAATGAAAGTTTGTTTCGGCTAAATAACTCAACTTCATCAGGATTAATTACAGAAACTGTTCTGTAACCGTCGTATTTATTTTCGAAAATCCATTCAGGGTCATCGAATGGCTTTTCTGAAAGTGTTGCCAGCATTGGCTTTACAAAAGAAACAGTTTCTTTTTTTTCTGCCTTTTTAGAAGTTGCTGTTGTTTTTTTTACCGGATTTTTTTCGATTTTTTTTTCTGAAACTTCAGATTTTTTTTCTAACGATTCTAAAGTTCGGTTAGATAGTACCGATTTATCTTTTTTGAGAATATCGTCAGTAGTGGCAAATTTATCAGTCTTTTTTATGAGGAGCCAGGCATTTTCCTGTTTTCCTTTTAATTTGACTAAAGAAAATTCACCTTTTAGTTTTTTTCCTTTTAAAATAAAGCTCAAACGGCCTTTATTTAAATCAGCCAATAACGTTTTTTTTGCTGATGCAGCTGTATCATCTGCAGAAGAATAAGTTCCGTTATCCCAAACAATAACGTTTCCTGCCCCATAGTTTCCTTCGGGAATAGAACCTTCAAAATCTTTATAATCATAAGGATGATCTTCGACCATCATGGCAAGGCGCTTTACTTCAGGATCCATCGAAGGCCCTTTAGGAACTGCCCAACTTTTTAGAACGCCGTCTAACTCCAGTCTAAAATCGTAATGCAAATGAGATGCAGCATGTTTTTGAACAACAAAAATCAGGTCTTTTTCAGATTTTCCAATTTTACCTTTTGGTTCTTCGGTTTGCTTAAAATTACGTTTTTGGTTGTATTTAGAAAGTGACATGATTGGCGTATTTATTGGTTCATAGTCAGGAATTTTCAGTAGTTGATGATTTTGTTTTAAAAAAAAATGTACTTCCCAATTGTCATTTTGCTCTTTAATTAAAATCAATTAAAAACAAAAGTGAAACCGGGAAGTACAAATTATTTATGCATGTTCTGTTATAGCATCAGAATTGTCAGCATTTGCTTTTGCTTCTGAAGCTTTTCTTTGAATTTTTTTATAGATAGCTGAAGCCAGAAGTGGTAAAGCAAGACCTGCAACAACAGCTCCGGCTTTTTTATGTCCCGTTTTCTTTAAAACTGCACCTGCAATTAATGTTCCGACTCCGGCAACAACCAATTGTTTTGCAGAAATATTCAAGGCTTTATTTTCTAGTTCTTCAGGAATGATTCCGTGTAGCAATGGATTAATGAAATTTAAGTTTTCCATGATTTTTATTTTTAATTAAACATTTATAAGTATCTGAATATTAAATAATAATCAGATTAATTCTTTTTATCTTCTAAACCTTTTGTTTTGTCTTTCGAAATACGATTTGGACTATCGTTTATAAATTCTTCAACAACTTGAGTATTATTTTCATTATCAGTATGCAATTTCGATTTATGAAGATTTTCTACCGTTTCTTTTTCCGGACAATTGTCATTATCAGGATCATAATTCTTCTCGACCATAACCTTAATTATTTAAAATTCACTTTTATTTTTTGATATTTTCAAAGTTAGTCAAAACGTTGTTTTGTGTGCTTATACAATTAAGATTTCTACTTATATAATTATCAGATTAGCACTATTTTCCACTAAAAATCAATTTCAAAAAAATTAACATTTTAAAAAAAGGAATGTAAAAATTATATAAAATTCAAAAAATATTTTGTAATACATTCTTACTAAAAAGTTCCAATATTTGTTTTATAATTTAAAGATTGGTTTTAAAACGTTAAAGTATTTGTGTTTAATCTCAATCAATTACTAATAGTTAAAAATCAAATACCATGGATAAAAAAGGACCAATCATACTAATAGAAAACAATCAGGGAGATCGTAAATTATTTATGCAAATATTCTCCGAACTCGGATTTTCTAATAATGTACTGTATTTTCATTCCGGAAATGATGCTTATAATTATTTGATTCCGAATAATGTAAAACCATTTTTAATATTTTCAGACATTGTACTTCTTCATATAGACGACGAACAAGATGCAAACATTACTTATAAAAATTTAAGTATTGAATTAAATTGCCCTTGTTTGTTTTTTACAACTGTTTTTAACCAATGTTTTGTAATAGATCTTTATTCTGTGCCAACACAAAATTATATTGTAAAACCATATAGTTATGAAAACTTCAAAGAGGTCATAAAGAAAATCCTGGAATATTGGAACAAGGTAGAATCCCTTGACCAGCATATACAGAAAAGGATCGATATCAATAAAATAGGCAAAGCATAAAAAAAACGGCAACTTAGTTTGCCGTTATTTGTTTGACTATTTCAGGTTGATTTATATAATTTTAGTGAATTGTTATATAATTCCCATGTGTTAAATTTTAGTTTTGATCGTCGCCATTTTCAGTTTCTATTTTTTTAATTTCTACTTTTTCTTTTTTAATGGCTTGTCTTAGCAATCCAAACAAACTCATATACACATTGGCAACAAAAACCAAAGCAAAACCCGCAATTAAATAACCCCGCCAATCCTCAAGTAATAATTTATAATCACAAAGAATAATAAAAAATATAGTTACATAATGGCTAAAACAATACTCACAAGTAAAAAGATAAAAGAGCTTCCGCGTTAGCAAAAGCTTGCTGTTTTTAGAACATTCAATACAATATTCCCTTGGTTCTTTAAAAATTTCTTCGTGCGTTACTGTCCAGCTTATACATGAAATAGGAATCGCAAGTACAAAAAGCCATATAATTTGAGTTGAAATGTCCATTGAGTTTTGAGTTGTGGGTTAAGGGTTATGAGTTAAGAGTTAAGAGTTATGAGTTGTAATTAGGAAGTTAAATCCACTATTCACAACTCACAACTCTAAAAAAAATCTAAAATCTAAAATCTAAAATCACCTCACTCTCTCGGATGATTTTCGTGAAAATGCTCATCGTCTTCTTCTAATTTTTCATTTTCATCGTCATCAAGATCGCCATCTTTTTCTATAGTCTCGTCGAGATCATTTTGATTAAAATCGTCGTTGTCTTCGTCATTTGTTGTTAAATCGTCTTCATTAACGATTCTTTCCTCGTTCGGAATATTTTCGTTTCTGTTATAATCATTTGTTTCGTGATTAATATCGTGAAGCTCTTCGTCTTTATACTGAAGATCGTCTTCTTTATATTGAAGATCATCTTCTTTATGTTTATCATTATCAAATAATTCTGCAACAGATGCATCTCTTTTATAATCTATAGTCGTGTCTTCGTCATGGTGGAAATTACGCTCAAACTGACCGCCATTTCCATTAGTATCATTTTTCATAATATATAAGTTTTAAGGGTAAAATTTTAAGTGTTCAATACTTACAAATCTACTTCAGAAGTCATAAAAACATCTTACAGAAAAATTATTTGTAATTGTATAATTAACAGTTTGTTGTAATGTGCTTTTTGATTTCAATATTATGTCCCAAATTTTTTAAAGTACTTGTTTTTTTGATTTTTATTTTAAATATAGACGTTGTATAGCTATGATAATCAAATGTTTAAATATTGTAATCTTTGGTTAGAATGATGTAAGCTCATCGTTTTCATTGTAGGCTAAATTTGCTTGACTTTCTATAGTATTTAATATGCCAATAGCCTAAAAATTCTTACACAGAACATGTATTGAGTAAGAGTAAATTACAAACCTTTAAAATAAAATAACATGAAAAAATCGAAAAGCCCCAATCACGATCATTCCAGTGATAAGCAAAAAGATCTGGAGATCAATAAATCAAACGCAGATGAGCAATTTCTCACTACCAACCAAGGAGTTAAAATCAATGATAATAATAACTCATTAAAAGCTGGAGAAAGAGGACCATCGCTGCTGGAAGATTTTATTCTAAGAGAAAAAATCACCCATTTTGATCACGAAAGAATTCCTGAACGCATAGTTCACGCCAGAGGTTCAGCTGCACACGGTTATTTTGAACTTTATAAACCTTTAGAAAAATATACAAAGGCGGGTTTTTTAAACGATACGAGTATTAAAACACCCGTTTTTGTTCGCTTTTCTACGGTTGCAGGTTCAAGAGGTTCTACAGATTTAGCACGTGATGTACGCGGATTTTCGGTAAAATTTTATACTCAGGAAGGTAATTATGATTTGGTTGGAAATAATATGCCGGTATTTTTTATACAGGATGCCATAAAATTTCCGGACCTTATTCATGCTGTAAAACCAGAACCTCATAACGAAATTCCTCAGGCAGCATCGGCCCATGATACTTTTTGGGATTTTATTTCGCTTATGCCGGAGTCTATGCACATGATTATGTGGGTTATGAGCGATCGTGCCCTGCCAAGAAGCCTTAGAATGATGGAAGGTTTTGGTGTTCACACTTTCCGTTTTATTAATAAAGAAAATGAATCTCATTTTGTAAAATTTCACTGGAAACCAAAATTAGGGGTTCACAGTGTTCTATGGGACGAAGCACAGAAAATTTCAGGTAAAAACTCAGATTTTCACAAACAGGATTTATGGGAAGCCATAGAATCCGGAAATTTCCCGGAATGGGAATTAGGGGTTCAGATAATTCCGGAAAGTGACGAGCATAAATACGATTTCGATTTACTCGACCCAACCAAACTTATTCCCGAAGAATTAGTTCCCGTAACGATTATTGGTAAAATGACCTTGAATAAAAACCCCGAGAATTTCTTTGCAGAAACGGAGCAGGTTGCTTTTCATCCCGGACATGTTGTTCCCGGAATAGATTTTACAAATGATCCTTTATTGCAAGGGCGTTTATTCTCTTACACAGACACACAATTATCACGATTAGGAAGTCCTAATTTTCATGAAATTCCAATAAACCGTACAATTGCGCCCATGCATAACAATCAGCGTGACGGACACATGCGCCAGGAAATACCAATTGGCCGCGTAAGTTATCATCCAAATTCATTAGGCGGCGGATGTCCGTTTCAGGCAAAAATAGACGAAGGTGGTTTTGCCAGTTTTAACGAACGCATAGATGCGCACAAAGTGAGAGAAAGAAGCGCAAGTTTCTCGGATCATTTTAGCCAGGCAACACTCTTTTACCAAAGTCAGACAGATACTGAACAAGAGCACATCATTAAAGCATTAACTTTTGAATTAGGAAAAGTAGAAACCGTAGCCATTCGGGAAAGAATGCTGGGATTATTGTCCCGTGTAGATCCCATTTTGGTAAGCAAAGTTGCCAAATGTTTAGGGTTGAAAACGCCAAAAGATTTAGAAAAACCAATAAATCATGGAGTAGGAGCAGACGCTGATCCAAATAAACAGGAACCAACTTTTGTAAAAAGTAAAATTGATACTTCAGATGCTTTAAGTATTTTAAAAAATACTGACGATCCTAAAACAATAGTAACAAGACAAATTGCTTTTTTGTGTACAGATGGCGTAAATGCAGCATCGGTAAATAACATGAAATTAGCCTTAAAAGATGCTGGGGCAGTCGTTAAAATAATTGCACCGCATTTAGGAACAATAGTTTCTGAAGAAGGACTTGAAATAGCTGTAGATCAAAGTTATCTGACATCGGCATCTGTTCTTTTTGATGCGGTTTTTGTTCCGGCAGGAAAAGGAATTTTAGAGCTTAAAAAGAGCTTAGATGTTAAAGAATTCCTGAACGATTCTTATAAACATTGCAAATTTATTGCTGCAGAAGGACAGGGAATTAAAATACTTCCGTTTGTAAATAGTGACAACGAAAAAAACAAAAGCGATCCCGGAGTTTTTTTAAGCGATAAAACAGGCGATAAAAACCTTGCAGCTTCTTTTGTTGCGGCAATTGCAAAACATCGTTTTTGGGAAAGAGAAGCCAACTTGTAATATATTCTACAATAGCAATCATGAAAAAGTTTATACATCAGAACAGTTTATCGATAGTCTTTTTTCTCCTTTTTCTTGTGGCTATGGTTGGTCAAATCATTTTTGGGTTTCATGAATACAATAATGATCTGGTTGATAATGGCGGAACTGCCATACAAATAAGTGATTATTTTTCTTCCGGACATTTTATTGAAGCCACTTTTGAAAATTGGGAAAGCGAATTTTTACAAATGGGATTATTTGTATGGTTTACGATATTTCTTAAACAAAAAGGATCTTCAGAGTCAAAAGGTTTTGACGGAGAAGAAGAGGTAGATCGAGAGCCTTCTCCAAATAAAAAATCGGTTCCGTGGCCCGTTAAGAAAGGTGGTTTCTGGCTTATTTTGTATAAAAATTCGTTGACTATTACCTTGATGTTATTGTTTGTAATATCATTTTTTCTCCATTTGTATGGAAGTTTTAAAGACGAAAACCTTTTTAACTCCCTAAAAGGAAAACCTGAAATATCAATTTTAGAATATCTTGGCGAATCCAGGTTTTGGTTTGAATCTTTTCAGAACTGGCAAAGCGAATTTATTTCTGTTTTTGCAATCGTAGTTTTGTCCATTTATTTACGCCAAAAAGGGTCATCGCAATCAAAACCCGTTGATGCGCCGCATGAAAAAACAGGTGAATAATTTTTGAAATAAAATAGATAAATAAAAAACCGTTAGTAATTTAATAGCTAACGGTTTTTTTATGGTTGAAATTTAAAATTGTCTCGGATGATTTACAGGATCAATTTCTTCTAAATCCTGATCAATATCGTTTTGTCCGGATAAATCGGCATCGCGAAATAAACCGTCATCTTCATCTTCAGGATCATCATAAAGATCCAGTTTTTGGTCGGCTTCCTCCTGATCTTCATCATTTGTGATTGCATTATCTTCATTTATAATTTGTTCTTCATCAGGAGTATTAAGATATCTCGGATGATGGCTGTCTGTTTCTTGGTAAATGCTAATATCGTTTTCTGAATCCGGTTCTCCAAAATTATTATCAGAATAGTATTTTGTGCCTGTAACTACATCCTGCTCAAAATGAGAGAAATTAGGATCATGACTTGAAGTATTCATAATATATAGTTTTAATGATTAATATATTACAAATTTAGCAGGTAAATAATAGAACTATTTATAGAAAAAGATTCTGTAATTGTATAATTTGCTGTTATTTAGCATTCAAAATCCTAAAATTTACTTTTTAGTATATTAAGTTGGTTTCTTATATTAATGCCTTTTACCTTCATATTTCTTACTTCTGTAATTGGTGCCGAAGAAGGAATTTTGATATTAATAACCGTTACATTTTCCGGGTTAGAATCCATTAAAAGAGAAGCATTTAGTTTTTTAATTCGATTGTCAAAATCAGGAAAATTAATACGCTGCATATAATTTTTAGAACCGGAACCATAACTATTGCCATTGTCTTCGACAATAACACTCAGAATATTATCAATAAAATTAAGCTGAATTTCGATTTCTGAAGCTTTTGAATATTTAATTTTACTGGCTACCAATTCCTGAATAATTTTAAAAACATCAGATTGTACAGATTCCTCTATTTCATTAATTTCTTTTTTAGAATAAGTCAAAAAAGAAATTTTGAGATCGCACGCCGTACTAATACCATCCAGATACGATTCTAAAATTTCGCAAAATTTATTTTGATTAAATTTCTTCTGAATTACATAGTTCGATAAATTCTTAAATTGCTGGTACGTTTCCTCTAAACGAAAATTGATTACACCTATGTTTCCTAAGTTGCTATTATTCAGATGATTTATTTGTAGTTTGATCGATGCTAGCTTGCTGCCAATAGTATTAAGCATTTCTTGCGAAATACGTGCATGTTCTTTTTCCTCATCAATAATAAAAGATTTTAAAAGCATTAATTCCTGTTCTAGCAAAATAGTGCTGATTTCCTGAGAACTAAGCTCAAATTGCTGCTCATTTAATAAATTTTTCGTTTTTAAATACTTATAATTCTGAAGCAAAAAACCAATCGTAAGTATCATAATTGATAGCAAAGCAATTAAAGTAAACGGTTTATTTGATGCATTATGCAGAAACGAAATTGCGTTTTTATAAACTAACAATTTTTTACTATTTTCAATCTGTGCCTGTGCACCAAAAGATAAAAATAAGAACAACAATAAAGGAAGCCTTTTAGAACAAAGTACCATACGTTTTAGTTTTATAATCAATAAATAAAAAAATTAAGTTAAAGTCTTGTAAATTTGGGATTTATAAGAAATAAAGCAAATAAGCTTCGAAGGCTAAAAATAATAAAAAGGATTAAAAATGATTCTTTTTAACTTATTTTTTTGACTGATTTATCAAATAAATCTCATTATGTAAGATTTTTATTCAATTGATTTTAAATGAATTACTATTTTTAATTACTAAAAGTTTTTAGTAAATCATAAAACTCCGTTTATTCCATTTACGGTACTATATTTTTGGCATCTGCTGGTGAAATTTATTATATCAGGATTTACTGGTTTATGTTTGGCTTCTGTATTTTCAATAGGGTATAAATTATTCTAGCCTGGCGCGACGACATTCCGGAAAGTGATGATATTGCTGAAAATGATTATTGTATAAATAAATTTACATTTTGAATTCTTTTTTAATTCCTTTAGCATTTTTAAGTACTTTTTAAGTTGTGTTTAAATGTTTGAAATTTAGTATGTTATGTTTAGTTCAGCGCTTTTTAAAAAGATCAGGCAAAATAAAATAGATGTTGTGCCAATATTCATTCGTAAATTTATAGCCAAATAAAATACCACATGACAGTACTTACATTCACCCTGATTATGATTTTGGGCGCTTTTTTAGCAGGATTTATAGGTTCATTATCAGGATTAGGTGGCGGAATAATCATAATACCGTTTTTAACCGTTGTTCTTGGAGTTGATATACATTATGCAATTGGGGCTGCTTTGGTCTCTGTAATCGCTACTTCTTCAGGCTCTGCGGCAGCTTATGTAAAAGAAGGAATTACCAATATGCGATTGGGGATTTTCCTCGAAATTGCCACAACAATTGGCGCCGTTGGCGGAGCTTTACTTTCAGCCATTGCACCAACTTCTTTTATTGCCGTTTTATTCGGACTTACATTGATTTTCTCGGCTATTAATTCTTTAAGAAAAAAAGAAGAACATATCGTTTTAGAATCAAGTCCGTTAGCGAAAAAACTAAAATTAGAAGGAACCTATCCAACACACGATGGCGAAGTAGTGCACTACGGAACAAAAAACGTAATTCGCGGATTCAGCATGATGGGAATTGCCGGAATGATGTCCGGACTACTCGGAATTGGTTCCGGAGCTTTTAAAGTAATTGCGATGGATAATATTATGAGAATTCCGTTTAAAGTCTCAACTACGACCAGCAATTTTATGATGGGCGTTACCGCAATGGCGAGTTCTGTAATCTACATTCAAAAAGGATATATCGAACCCGGAATATGTATGCCCGTTGTTATTGGCGTTTTGTTTGGCGCTATGGCCGGAGCAAAAATACTGGTAAAAACAAACCCTAAAAAACTCAGAATCTTTTTTGCCTGTTTAATTTTTGTATTGGCATTGAATATGATTTATAACGGAATTAATGGAAAAATCTAAAGCTATGTCACAAGAAAAATTTGGAGAAAAAGATTTTCAATCTATTATAGGAAACTTATTGCGTTACGGCGTATGGATTTCATTATCAGTAGCTTTTATTGGCGGAATTATTTATTTAATGCATCACGGAAACGACGTAGAAAATTATTCCGTATTTAAAGAAAATGACCGTAATATTTTTGAAGTAATTGCTGCCGTTTACAATGGCGTAATTCAGGGCAGGGGAGAATCCGTTATATTTTTTGGTGTCATACTTTTGTTTCTGACACCTGTATTTCGCGTATTACTTTCGTTATTTTCTTTCCTTTTAGAAAAAGATTATTTATATGTAGTCATCACAACAATTGTTATCGGAATTATAATACTGAGTATTTCTTTCGGATTCTCTCATTAAAAACATCAGGAGAGCAATTATTTTCCAATAATTTCTCTCCTGTGTAATGTTCCCCAATCTTTCAGGGCCATAATAACATCAGATAATGTTTCACTATGTTTTGTTCTGGCATATTCAACCGTTGGCGGAAAAGTATCATAAACAGTTCTCGTTACCAATTTGTTTACTTCCATATCTTTAAGTTCTTTCGAAAGCATTTTATCGGTAATTCCGTTTATATCTTTTGAAATTTCCTTGAATCGCTTTGGCCTGTTCGATAATGCAATCAATATAGGTAATTTCCATCTTCCGCTCAAAACCTCCAAAGCATCTCTTACCGGAAGCAGTGCAGCCATGCATTCTTCTGGCCTGTGTTCTATTCCATCTGTTTTTTTCATTCCCATTATTCACGATTTTTGCGTTACTATCCTCAAGGATAGCGCTATCCTCAGGGATAGTACTATAAAAGAGATAGCAAATGTATATAAGTTTGTATCATAAACAAAATAATAAATTATGAGCAAAAAAGTTCTGAATATAATTACAAGTATCAAAGGAGATGCTTCATTTAGTAATAAATTATCGAATGCTGTTCTCGAAAAATTAGAAAAAGTATACGGTGCAATTCAATTACAAACACTTGATCTTTCAAAAGCACCATCACCTTATTTAGATGAAGTCAATTTGGGTGCTTTTTATACGCCTGAAGAAACACATTCAGCAACACAAAAAGAAGCCATTAAGTATTCTAATGCTGCCATTGACGATTTGTTAGAAGCTGATATTGTTGTAATTGGCGTTCCGCTTTACAATTTTGGAATTCCCGCAGTATTAAAAGGATGGATCGATCAGGTGGCAAGAGCCGGAAAAACATTTAGCTACGGAGAAAGTGGTCCAAAAGGATTAGTAAATGATAAGAAAGTATATTTAGCTATTGCATCCGGCGCCATATTTTCTGACGGACCTTATAAATCTTATGATTTTTCAGAACCGTATTTACGTGCTGTACTTGGCTTTTTAGGGATGACAGATGTTACCGCTTTCCGAGTTGAAGGAACCGCAATTCCTGATTTTTCCGAAGGAGCTTTACCTAAAGCATTAGCAAGTGTTGAAGAATTTGTTTTTTAAGTTTAAATAAAAAATCCCGGTTTTCGCCGGGATTTTTGTTTATAAATTCAATTGGATTTTCCTGCAAGGTTTTCAAAACCTTGTAGGTATATTTTTAAAACGCTATAAGTAATATGAGGCAATTTAAGTTTTATAACAATTAATAATTAACCACTAATGAGACTTATAATACCTACAAGGTTTTGAAAACCTTGAAGGATCGTATAATTCACAATTCACAATTCAGAATTCACCATTAACAATTACTTCTCAATAATCATCGTAATTCCTTGTCCGCCGGCGGCACAAATGGATATAAAACCTTTTCCTGAACCTTTTTCATTCAGCAATTTTGCCATTACGCCAATAATCCTTCCTCCTGTAGCAGCAAACGGATGCGCTGCGGCCAGACTGCTTCCTTTTACATTCAGTTTGCTTCTGTCAATGGCGCCAAGTGGTTTTTTTAAACCTATTTCAGCGCTAAGTTCCTGGCTTTCCCAAATTTTTAAAGTTGCCAAAACCTGAGCCGCAAAAGCTTCGTGAATTTCATAATAATCAAAATCCTGCAACGTTAAGTTTGCTTTTTCGAGCATTCTTGAAGCAGCAAATAAAGGCGCTAGTAATAGATTTTGTTGGTTTTTTATATATTCGATAGCAGCAACTTCAGCGTGCGTGATATATGCTAAAATGGGTAATCCGTTTTCTTTGGCCCATTCTTCGCTTGCCAGTAAAATACTCGAAGCGCCATCTGTAAGCGGAGTTGAATTTCCTGCCGTAAGCGTTCCGTTTACTTTATCAAAAGCCGGAGATAATTTGGCCAACTTTTCTAACGTACTGTCTTTTCTAAGGTTATTATCTTTCTCAAGTCCGTTAAACGGCGTAATCATATCATCAAAAAAGCCTTCGTCATACGCTTTTGCCATATTCAAATGGCTATTTAAAGCCAATTGATCCTGATCTTCTCTCGGAATTTTATAATATTTAGCCGTAATTTCAGTATGTCCTCCCATCGAAAGTCCGGTTTGGGCTTCTTCATTTCTTGGAACTAACGGACTAAGATCTTTTGGTCTCAGTTTTAAAAACAATTTTATTTTCTCGCCCAAAGATTTTGCTTTTCTCGCCTGGAGCAATATTTTTCTCAAATTTTCGCTCACGGCAATTGGCATATCACTAATAGAATCTACGCCACAAGCAATACCGGACTCTATTTGTCCAAGCGCAATTTTATTGGCAATATAAATGGCACTTTCAATACCCGTGTCACAAGCTTGTTGCAAATCGCAGGCAGGCGTTGCAGGGTCCAGAGAAGTTCTCAATACAGATTCTCGGATCAAATTATTGTCAGACACATGTTTGATAACGGCGCCGCCAACAACTTCTCCAAGCAATTTTCCCTTAAGGTTATATTTGTTGATAAGACCATCTAGTGTGGCAGTCATCATTTGTAAATTACTAACGTCTGAATAAAAAGTGTTTGCCCTTGCAAAAGGAATGCGGTTATAACCTACAATAGCAACTCTTCTAATTTTACCCTGATTTTCCATCTTGTTATTTGTTAAATTTATATTGTCTATTTTGCTTTATTTGGTATTAAAAGTATAGTTATAAATAAAGATTACCGATATTTTTAATCCGTCAGAATTTATCACGTTAAATTTACCATTTAAATCTTTACTTAAACCTTCCATCAATTGCATTCCGAGCGAATCGTATTTTTCGAGATCAATTTCTCCTTCAATTCCAATGCCGTTATCTGCAATTTCAAGCTTAAAATAATCCTCCTGAAAATGTTTTAATGAAACTGTAATGGTTCCTTTTTTTTCATCAGGAAAAGCATATTTAATCGCATTTGTTATGGCTTCATTCAAAATTAAACCAACCGGAACTGCTTGCGAAACATGCATTTCTATATTTTCGACATCAACCACAAAAATAAAATTCGTTTTGTAACTGTCTTTTAAATAACTAATTAGCTCTTTGACATATTCCGGCATTTTAATGCACGAAAGCCCTTCTGACTGATACAATCGCTGATGAATCATAGACATCGAATTGATTCTGTTTTGACTGTCTTTTATCGCATTTACCGCAGATTCATCTTTTAGATAATTAGATTGCGTGTTTAATAAACTCATTACAACCTGCAAATTATTTTTTACCCGATGATGAATTTCTTTCAACAACCATTCTTTTTCCTGAATCACATTTTGCAGCAATTTATTTTTCTTCTGGATTCGGTCTTTACTAATCTGAAGGTTTTTATTGCTTTCTTTTTTGTTTTGATAGCCTCTAAAAATCAAGCCTGTAATAATAAGCACCAAAATTAGAATTACAGCCGCGATTATTTTTTCCGTTTTATCACTCGCTATTCGAATTCTCTGCAGAACACTTTCCTGAGTTAATAATTTAATGTCTTTATCTTTTTTATCGCTTTCATATTTTATCTGCAAATTCGAAATCTGATACGATTTAACTTCATTAAAAAGCTTGTCTTTTGCTTTTTGATAATTTTTAAGATGGTTGATCGCCTCTAAATAATTGCCTGTGGCCGAATCAATTTTAAATTCCATTAAATGTACATTTATCAGCATATTAGCATCTTTCATAACCGTACTTAATCGCTTGTTTTCGGTTAGGTATTTTGAGGCTAACGGATAATTTTTAATCTTACATAAATGATTTATAATCGTATTATTGATTTCAAGGTTCGAGAATTCAGGAAAAGATTTTCTTTTTAATTTCTGAATTCTGATCAGTGAATTACAATATTTATCGGCCAGTGTTAGCCAGCCTAATTCATCATAAAAAGTTACGTGGCAAATATTAAACCACATTTCATCGCGAAAATCTTTTATCTTTTCGTTTTTCACTACCGTATCGAGAAAAATTTTGGCTTCTTTTTTTCTTCCCAGTTTCAGTAAATCTTTTATAATGAAACTAGCGTTGTATAAAGGGTAAAATTCCGAATATATTTTAGAACTATATTCATAAGCTTTCAGGTGATATTTTAATGCCAATTCATAATTTGCCATATTATAATACGCAAAACCTAAATTGGTATAATCATCTGTCAAAAAGAAATAATCCCTGCTTCGTTCACCAAATTTAATAGATTGCAAACCATATTGTATGCCTTCCGGATACAAGCCCAGTCGCAAATAAGTAGCAAATAGCTGACTGTATAAATTTTGCAAATCATTATGACCTATAGCTTTGTAAATGGCTTTAGCCTCAGTAAATTTTTCAAGAGATTCCTTAAAATCCCCCAATATGTAAGAGTGGCCGCCGTAATAGACTAAAATATCGGCAATTTGTTTTTTAGAACCTCCTTTACGGGCAGCATCAAGCGCTTTTGAAACGATTTTAATTCTCGTATAAGTACCTGAATTATCCAAATCATAATAATTGGTTAACTCCCGATATGCTTCGGCTTCAAGCCAGAAATTTTTATTTTTTCGGGCAATTTCAAAAGCTTCACCAAGCTCTTTTTTTCCTTTTTCAGGATTTCCTCCTTCACGATATATTTGAGAATATAAAATAAGGCCCATCCATTTTCCACGGCTGAAATTTATTTTTTCACTTAATAATTCAGCTTGTCTGGCAAAGACATAACTGCTATCCATATCAGCCTTTTCTTCGCCAACCTTCGTAACATAATATAAGCTTAAGGTTTGCAGTTTCAGGACCCGAACCGTATCATTTAGGTTGTTTTTTAATTCAATTTTAATAGCATCGCTTTTTGGCTTAGACAAAGGTTGCGCCCAAACCTGTAAAGGAAATTGAAGGATTAAAACTAAAAAAAATATTCTAAATAAATGATACATAAATAGTTCAGCTGAATTTTATAAAGAATTCATATTATTAATTTAAGGAAAAGCTTTTGAGATGAAGTAAAATTTGCTTGTTAAGCAAAGAAAACTATTATTACGAAAAACAAAACTAGCTCATTTTTTCTTTAGAATTTAAACTGCATTAAGATCTTAATGATAATTATATTTTTAATATTTCAAATCAATAAAAATAAAATATCACTAAAAAGGAAGTTAATTTTTAAATAATAAAAACCTGAAAACCGCATTAAAAATATTTCTTAAAAAGAGAAGATTTTTTTCATTTAAAAAAAACATTCAAAATGATCATTGGCACAACTCTCGTTATATGATGAAAAGTATCACGAATTGACGATATATCGTAAATTGAAAACAGTAGAGAAACTAAAATAAGCTTGTATAATAACTACTTAAAGTTTAGGTACCTTTATTGCTTATGCACGATCATCATTAAACAATAAATAGATTTAATATGAAAGCAGATATTATTTTATTCAACGGAAAAGTACATTCTTTCACTTCAATTCATAAAAATGCTACAGCGGTCGCAATTAAAGACGGAAAATTTATTGTTGTTGGCAGCGATGCCGAAGTATTAGAATACAGCGATCCGGATACTAAAATTATAGATTTAAAGCAAAAAAGAGTGGTGCCCGGAATAAACGATTCGCACATTCATTTAATTCGTGGAGGCTTAAATTATAACTTAGAATTGCGTTGGGATGGTGTTCCTTCGTTAGCAGATGCAATGCGAATGTTGAAAGAACAGGTTGATCGAACACCATCGCCGCAATGGGTGCGTGTAGTAGGAGGCTGGTCTGAATTTCAGTTTGCCGAAAGACGTATGCCAACATTAGAAGAAATTAACGCCATTGCTCCCGAAACTCCGGTTTTTATCCTGCATTTATACGATCGCGCTTTTCTAAACCGTGCCGCGCTTAAAGTAATTGGTTTTACCAAAGATACCCCGGCACCACAGGGCGGTGTAATTCAAAAAGATGCAAAAGGCGAACCAACGGGATTAATTATTGCATCTCCAAATGCCATGATTTTATATTCGACACTGGCAAAAGGACCAAAACTTTCATACGAACATCAGATTAATTCTACGCGTCATTACATGAAGGAATTAAACCGTTTTGGAATCACCAGTGTTATTGATGCGGGAGGCGGATTTCAGAATTTTCCTGATGATTATAAAGTCGTAAATGAATTAAATGAAAAAGAACAATTAACCGTTCGTATCGCTTATAATTTGTTTACGCAACGCCCAAAACAGGAATTTGAAGATTTTGATGAATGGATTCAGGAAGTAAAATTATATCAGGGCGATGATATGTACCGCCATAACGGAGCGGGGGAAATGTTGGTTTTTTCGGCTGCTGATTTTGAAGATTTTCTACAGCCAAGACCTGATCTTCCTGAAAGTATGGAAGCAGAATTAGAAAAAGTAATTCGTTTATTAGTTGCCAATCGTTGGCCATTCAGGCTTCACGCCACTTATAACGAAAGCATTACACGATTTTTGAATGTATTCGAAAAAGTAAACAAAGAAATTCCGTTTAACGATTTACCGTGGATATTTGACCATGCCGAAACGATTGACGAACGCAATATGGAAAGGGTAAAAGCACTTGGCGGCGGAATTGCAATTCAAAGCCGAATGGCATATCAGGGTGAATATTTTACAGATCGTTATGGTGCAAAAGCTGCTGAAAATACACCGCCAATCAAGAAAATGCTCGAAATGGAAATTCCCGTTGGCGGAGGTTCTGATGCGACAAGAGTGAGCAGCTACAATCCGTGGGTTTCCATGTATTGGTTAACAGCTGGTAAAACCGTTGGAGGGTTACAATTGTATAATGAAAGCCGTTTAAGCCGTGATACCGCTCTGCAGCTATATACAAGAGGAAGCGCCTGGTTTTCGCAGGAACAAAATAAAAAGGGAGATATTCAAAACGGAATGTTGGCAGATCTTGTCGTTCTGGATCGCGATTATTTTACTGTTGAAGATGAAGATATCAAAAACATAGAATCAGTATTAACGGTTGTTGATGGGAAAATTGTGTATGCAAAAGGAGATTTTTCATCCTTTTCGCCGCCATCAGTTCCTATACTTCCGGATTGGTCGCCAACCAATATTTACAACGGATATTATCACGCAGCATCGCATAATAAAAGTGCGATCGACCTTAAACTAAACAAATCAAATTCGGCAATAAATAATACTTCGGCACAACAAATTCATTGCTGTTCAGGAAGTTGTGATGTTCATGCGCACGATCATAATGCGGCAAGATTAAGCAATATTCCTGTAAACAATTACAATGCTTTTTGGGGCGCTTTAGGATGTTCATGCTTTGCTTTTTAATACATAAAAAATGGAAATAGTTAAATTACTGCTTTATTCAGATGTTGGGTGCGACATCAATAACATCGCTTTATTAGTTTTTAGAATTCTGGTTGCCGTTGAATTATTCAGGGTTCACGGAATGAAAAAATTCAGGGTCGAAAACGGAGAACGCGAACACGTACCAAATCCGTTGCATTTGCCGGAAAAACTAAACGGTTTAGTAGCCACATTTTCAGATACAGTTGTTCCCTTTTTTCTGATTTTAGGATTAGGAACGCGCTTGTTTCTTTTACCAACAATTGGTATGACGGCTGTTGGTTATTTTGTTGTTCACAGAAAAGATTCTCTCGAAGTCAGAGACATTCCTTATATGTACACCATAACGTTATTGTTCTTGTGGGCTTTGGGCGCAGGAACTTATTCTTTAGATCATTACATTTTAACCCATTGCGTATAATTTTTAAACACATAGAAACATAGTTTTTTGTTATTTGAAAAAAGAGCAAAAAAAGAAACTAGTTTCCACACATAGCTATCTGAATTAATGTAAGTGAAACGCCTTTAAACGCAAACTAAACTATGTTTCTATGTGTTACAAAATGACAGCGCATATCATTTTAATTCATTATAAAACCCAATAAATCATGGAAACCCAAATCGGAATCAAACAAGAAAATCTTTCAAAAATTGCAGATTCATTATGCAAAATATTAGCAGATGAATTCATTTTATACACTAAAACCAGAAAAGCACATTGGAATGTAGAGGGCGATGATTTCTACAACAAACATTTATTTTTTGAAGAACAATACAATCAGGTTGATGAAATAATTGACGGAGTTGCAGAAAGAATCAGAATGTTAGGACATTACGCACCCGCAACTTTAAAAGAATTTCTCGAACTAACACATCTTTCAGAACAAGTAAAAGAAAAAAATGACAGCAAAGGATTTATCAAAGAACTTTTGATCGATCACGAAAGTATTATCATTCACTTACGTGAAAATATTACCATTTACGCGAATGAATACCACGATTTAGGAACAAGCGATTACATAACAGGTTTGATGGAAACACACGAAAAAATGGCCTGGATGTTACGTTCACATTTAAGATAAAACTATGGAGCAGCCTAAAAACATTTGGTATATTACTTTGTTACTAACTTGTATTGCAGGATATTGTGATACACTGACTTTTGTTGCTGCAGACAATTTGTTCTCAGCGCACGTTACGGGCAACTTTATTGTGTTTGCTTACCAAATTATTAACGGAGACGATATTAACGCGTGGGTTAAATTGCTAACGTTTCCAATCTTCATTATTTCGGTAATGACGGGCGGATTCATAGCCTCAAAATCAACTGTAAAATATAAAATATTATTTTGGGAAGGCTGTATTTTACTGTTAAGTGGCGTATTTGCAGTTGTGTTTTATTATTTAAATGTTACAAGTACATGGTCACTGTATTTTACAGCCATGTTAATTGTTTTTGCAATGGGTTTACAAAACGCATTTGGTAAACTTTTTAGCAAAGAAACGCACGGACCAACAACCATGATGACCGGAAACGTAACACAGGCTTCGCTGGATATCGGGATTTTACTAAAAACAAAATTTACAGATCTAAGCAGTAAAGAAAGCTTTAAAAAACAATTTGTTACCATTGGAGGTTTTTTACTAGGATGTTTTTTAGGTGCAATTGCCGGAAAAAAATGGGGTTTAATTCCTGTTTTATTGCCGGGAATTATCATGGTTTTATGCTATTTAAAAAACAGCCATGTAAAAACAGAAACAAAGTTATGAGTTAAATAAAATAGCTGTAGCGATGTATAAAGATTTTTTAAGAAAAAATTATCTGTGTTTTTGGTTCGTGATTTTGTTACTATTCACGAACCAAAATTTCTCTATGAAAAACAACAGCATAAAATCTGATTCAAAACAAATCGTTGTATCGCAAAAAGTTACAAAACATAATGTTCCACTAATTCTTGGATTTCTTTTTTTAATTTTGATAATACTCTATTGTTGCTACAAATCTAAACTCCGAATAAAAAAGGATCTTTCGTTAAAACAACAACAAATTAATGAGCAAAAAATAAGTCTAAAAAAGTTACTTTTGGACAAAGAATGGCTTTTAAAAGAACTTCATGACCGCGTAAAAAACAATTTGCAAATCGTGATCAGCCTTTTAAACACACAATCGGCCTATCTTGACAACAAAGAAGCACTTTTGGCCATACAAAACATCCAAAACCGAATGTATGTGATGGCAATCATCCATCAAAAATTATATCAAAACGAGGATTTGTCTATGATTGATATGGATTGGTACATTCCTGAACTGGCAAATTATTTAAAAAATGTTTTTGATACAGAAAATAAAATTACTTATAATCTCGATATCGAAAATGTCGAATTAGATGTAGTTCAGGCTATTCCGTTAGGATTAATTTTGAATGAAGCCATTGTAAATGCGATTCAATATGCATATCCGAAAACAGAGAATGGTGAAGTTGATATTCAGTTAAAGAAAATAAAAGAAGCCGAATATCAGTTAATAATTTCAGACCATGGCGTTGGATTTCCTGATGATTTTGATTTTAAAAACAGAAACACATTTGGGATGAATTTAATGCAGGGTTTAATAACCCAACTTGAAGGAAGTTTTACAATTAAAAATGAAAACGGGCTTTCGATTATCATAAATTTTAAAAAAGCAGCAAATTACAAACAAGAATGAAGGAGAAAATACTAATAGTCGAAGATGAATTTATTGTTGCGAATGATTTAAAAATGATTCTCGTAAAATCTGGTTACGAAGTTTGCGGAATCGCAGCATCTGTAGAAGAAGCCCGCGTTTTAATCGAAACAAAAAAGCCAAATTGGGTATTGTTAGATATTATGCTGAAAGGCAATCTTACCGGAATTGATCTGGCCTGGGAATTAGAAAAACTGAAAATTCCGTTTTTATATATATCGGCAAATACAAATCATTCTATTCTAAATGCTGTCAAAGAAACGCAGCCGTACGGGTTTTTAGTAAAACCTTTTCGGGAACGGGATTTGTTTGTCATGCTCGATATTGCCAGATATAAATACAGCGTAGAAAACGGAAATAAAGCTGCAGCACTTCCTTCAAAAGGAAATAAAAATCTGGATATTATTGGTAAAAACAAGAAACTTCTTGATTTGATGCAGAAAATCGAGATTGTGGCGCCAACAGAAACTTCTGTAATGATTTTGGGAGAAAGCGGAACAGGAAAAGAAAAAATCGCCAATTTAATTCATTCGCTTTCAGCTAAAAAAGCAAAACCTCTAGTCGTTGTAAATTGTGCTGCATTGCCGGAATCGCTTATAGAATCGGAATTATTTGGACACGAAAAAGGTGCTTTTACCGGAGCAGATAATGTGCGAATAGGAAAATTTGAACAAGCCAATGGTGGAACGATTTTTCTGGATGAAATTGGGGAATTACCATTAGATTCACAAGTAAAATTATTAAGGGTTTTACAGGAAAAAGAAATAGAAAGATTAGGAAGCGAAAAAACAATTAAACTCGATGTTCGGATTATTGCGGCCACAAACCGATGTCTTCCTGATGAAGTTGCCGAAGGAAGATTTAGATTAGACTTGTATTATCGTTTGAATGTTTTTCCGCTGGAATTGCCTGCTTTACGAGACAGAAAAGAAGATATTGAAGATTTAGCAAATTATTTTCTTGAGAAATATGCCTTAAAATCAAAAAGGAATATTAAAAAAATCTCAGACAAAGCATTACAGCAATTACAGGATTATGATTGGCCGGGAAATATTCGGGAACTTGAACATTTAGTAGAAAGAAGCGTTTTGATGGCTACAGAAAACGAAATTAAAGCATTTGATATTACAAAAGATTTTCCCACTATAAAAAAAGAAAATGACAACGAAATTTTGTCGCTTGCCGATATGGAAAGGGAACATATTATGAACGTACTAAAAATCGCCGACGGAAAAGTGTTTGGTGCTGGTGGCGCTGCTGAAATACTAAAAATATCGCCTTCGACATTGTATTCAAAAATGAAAAAACTAAATATTAAGCAAGGTTATTTTTAAGAGAAATAATAATTAAAAGCAGTTTGACACAAAGTTTGTCATCCTGACGGAGGAAGGATCACACCAGATGCTCTACAAAGATTGGCAATGCACTGTAGCGTATTTAAAATAGATAAAAGAATTAATAACATTTAAAATAAAATCTGCAAAATCTGCGTGAAAAAATATGTAAAACATAGCTACTGCAAGCAGCTTTGTCAAAGTTTTAAACTTTCACAAAACTCAGGCTACAATGCTATGTGACAAAACAATCGCAAAACAAAAGATAAAAAGATGAAAGAAAAAATTCAGGGATTGCACCATATTACCGCAATCGCAAGCAATGCACAAGCCAATTATGATTTTTATACCAAAGTTCTAGGATTAAGAATGGTAAAGAAAACCGTAAATTTTGATGACCCGGGAACGTATCATTTTTATTACGGCGATGAACACGGAACTCCGGGAACGATCTTAACTTTTTTCCCTTGGGAAGGAATAGGAAAAGGGCAAATTGGAAACGGACAAGCAACGGAAATTGGCTATGCCGTTCCCGAAGGAAGTTTAGAATTCTGGACAGAAAGATTCAAAAAACATAATGTAAGTTTTGGAGAACAATCAGAAAGATTTGGAGAAACATTATTGCCTTTTACAGATCCTGATGGATTGAATATTAGTTTAATTATTCCGAAAAAAGAAGATACGAGAATTGCTTTTGAAACCGAAGAAGTAAAGAGAAATGTGGGAACAAAAGGATTTCACAGCACAACTTTATCTTTAAAATCGATTGATAAAACAGCTAAAATCCTAACCGATATTTTTGGTTATGAATTAGTTTCACAAGAAGCAAACAGATTTCGTTTTGCAACAACTGCGGTAGAAAATGCGTCAATCATTGATTTGTTGGAAAACCCAACCGGAACTAGCGGACAAAATGCTGCAGGAACAAATCATCACGTAGCGTTTAGAGTTGCAAATGAAGAAATTCAAATGGCTTTTCACGAAAGAATAATGAGCGAAAATTTAGGAATTACACCAAAAATTGACCGTGATTATTTTTATTCGCTTTATTTTCGTGAACCGGGCGGTGTTCTTTTTGAAATTGCAACAGATAATCCTGGTTTTACAGTAGACGAACCTCTGTCAGAATTAGGAACACATTTGAAATTGCCAAAACAACACGAGCCATTAAGAGCCAGAATTGAAGAAGTTTTACCAAAATTAATTTAAAGAAAAAGATATGCCGGAAGTAAAATTAAAACTAGACGAAAAGCAGCACGGAGGTTTTCAATTAATTGAAAATGACGAAAAAATAGGCGAAATGGTATTGAGTATTTCAGGAACAATCCTGACAGTTTACCATACAGAAGTTGATGAAAAATTCAACGGAAAAGGATATGCAAAACTCCTTTTAGATGCAATGGTGGCGTATGTGCGTGAACATAAATATACCGTAAAACCGCTTTGTCCGTATGTTTTTGCCCAATTTACAAGACATCCGGATGATTATGCTGATATCTGGCAAAAGTAGTTTAGTTTCAGTCTCAGTTTTCAGTTGAGCTTTGTCAAAGTTTAAAACTTTGACAAAGCTCATATCTGCGTAAAATTTTGACATAAAAAACATAGCCAACGGTTTCAACCGTTGGGAGCGAAAGAAATTATCATAATACGTCCCCACGATTGAAACCGCGGGCTATGATTAATTTTAGAGATGTAAGAAATAATATTTGCAGTTGCAACCACAGGTCCCGGATTTGCAGTTGATGAAGATATTGACCATCTTGGCGAAGAATTAAAGTTGCCGGAATGGTTTGAAAAAAAAAGAAAGAGAAACCATAGAAAAAGCATTGCCAAAACTTATCATAAACGATCCTAAATAATTGTAATATGCACGAAACTCAAATAATAAAAGCAGGAAAAAGTAACGCAGATAAAGCACTTATTTTACTGCACGGAAGAGGCGCAAGCGCGCATGATATTTTGTCTTTAACATCAAACTTAAATACAGATGATTTTGCTTTTTATGCCCCACAAGCAACCAATAATAGTTGGTATCCGCAATCTTTTTTGGCAAAACCTGAAGCAAACGAACCCTGGCTTTCAGCGGCCTTAAATGTTGTAGGCGAGGTTGTTGCAGAAATTGTAAAAGACGGGATTTCAAAAGAAAATATATACTTTCTGGGATTCTCTCAAGGTGCTTGTCTAACGGCAGAATTTATCGCCAGAAATGCCACGAAATACGGCGGAGCGGTTATTTTTACCGGAGGATTAATAGGAGACCAGATTTACAACGAAAATTATTCAGGAAATTTTGAACAAACCCCAATTTTCATCGGAACTAGTAATCCTGATTTTCATGTTCCTGTAGAACGTGTTTATGCGACCACTAACATTCTGAAAGAATTAGGTGCCGAGGTAACCGAAAAAGTCTATAATAACATGGGACATACGATTAATCAGGACGAAATTGATTTGGTGAATCAGTTGATTTTTAAATCTTAAAGATGTTTTCTGTAACCCGAATTTACAGCGACGAAAACGGCGAAAGTCATTTTGAAGATTTAATTATTCCACTTTTAAATCAAGGTGAAATTGGTTTTCTTTCAGAAGCAGAACCCGCGAAAAGTATTATTTTTAGAGAAGTTTTGCCTTCGTATGATTATGATTTTCATAACGCTCCTCAAAAACAGTATATTATTCTTTTAGACGGAGGTGTAGAAATAGAAACTTCTTTAGGCGAAAAAAGAATTTTTAAAACCGGAGAAATTCTTTTGGTAGAAGATACGACAGGAAAAGGGCACAAAACCAAAAATATAGAAACAAAGCCCAGAAAATCTGTTTTTATTACGATTTAATGGTGAGTTAAACGATTATTGATATTAAATTTACTTCTTTTCTGAATTATAAAATATGGACAAAACAGAAGCAATGCTAAAATCGATGCAGGAACGTGAAAGAGAACATTTTCTTTTACTTTCCTTAAGCACTTATCTTGCTAATGTTTCCGGTTACGATGAACTTTTATCAGTCGTCAATGGTGAATTAAAAGAGAGTTTTCTTTTTGATTACTTTGCCATCGGCACAACAAATCAGGAAGAAAAGCAATATAATTTGTTTTTTCACAATGATCCAAAAATAGCCGGAAAAAATGAAGGTATAAAGTACGATGTTAATGATGGATTTTTTAATGCCGCATTGCAATCTGCTGAACCCGTTGTATTTGATTGTACTTTTTTAAACAAAAAAGCGCAATCAAAATCTTTCATCACAGATATAAGTTTGTTCGAAATACGCGAAGTTATTGCTTTGCCATTACAATATCACAAAAATAATCCTTCAGTATTATTTCTCTTTTTTAAAAGGCCACAAACGCTTGACAGAAATGCGTTGCGATTGCTTAGAGGTTTAAAAATGCCATTAGCATTGACCGTTTCAAATATTCTTTTGCTGGAAAAAATAGAAAATATACATGAAAATGCAACAGCAGCTGATACATTTCAAACAGCTAATAATCAATTAGAAAGCGATGATTCTCAAATTATAGGAAATAGTGATGCAATCCAAAAAGTAAAAACACTTATTCAGCAAGTCGCTTCGTCAGACAGCGGCGTTTTGATCCTTGGCGAAAGCGGAACTGGAAAGGAAGTTGTGGCGCGTGAAATTCACCAGAATTCTTCCAGAAGAAAAGAGCCCATGATCAAGGTTAATTGCGCTGCAATTCCTGTAAATCTTATTGAAAGTGAGCTTTTTGGACATGAAAAAGGAAGTTTTACGGGAGCAATAGAAAAGCGGATTGGTAAGTTTGAATTAGCACATAACGGAACTTTGTTTTTAGATGAAATTGGAGACCTTCCAACAGAAATGCAAACCAAATTACTTCGCGTTTTGCAGGAACAAGAGTTTGAAAGAATTGGAGGAAAAAAAGCAATAAAAGTAAATGTGAGAATTATTGCGGCTACAAACCGGGATTTACAGTTAGAAATGTTAGAAGGAAGATTTAGAAAAGATTTGTTTTTCCGCTTAAATATTTTTCCGATTTTGATTCCGCCACTTCGAAATCGTAAAGAAGATATTCCAGAATTATGTTTGCATTTTGTGAATAAATATGCTCTTAATAGCAATAAGAAAAACATAAGTTTATCGGCAAATGCATTAAAATCGATGCTGCATTATTCCTGGCCGGGAAACATCAGAGAATTAGAACATTGTTTGGAAAGAAGTATTCTTTTAGCCAATGGATCAACGATAAACGAAGTGAGTTTTTTATCAGAAAATGAAAAAATAACAGCTTCAAATAGCTTTAATGAATTCCATATCAAGCCATTAAAAGAAATGGAAAAAGAATATATTCTTAAAGTGATAAAAATGTGCAATGGCAGAATTTCCGGTCCAAACGGAGCTGCCGTAAAATTAGAAGTTCCTTCGACTACATTAATTTCTAAAATGCAAAAATTGGGAATTAAGAAAAAGCATTTTTTAGAGTAAAATAGCTTTTACGTAACAAATTTTCGACCTTTTTGTCATCATGACGAAGGAAGGATCACACTAGAAATTCCGTAAAGTAATTCGCCAATCTTTGTCGGGTTTTGAGTATGATTTCTGGTTACTCGGAATAACAAGATTGCAATTATGAATATTTTCTTCTCATTTTTTTCAGGCTAAGATTGTGGTTGTACTTTCAATAAGAATAATAATAAACCAACTATAAATCTATGATATAACGTAAAAGTAAAATATTTTTTTATTTTTTAAATATTTAAAAATCAGAGTATTAAATTTAAGGTACGCCATTTGGTTTTAGTTTTACGAATCAATAATTAAATTATAAATCGTAAAAATGAAAACAAAAAACAGAATAGCAAGTTTGATATTAATACTAATATCAATCAGTTTAGTATCGTCTTGTGCAAAGCAAAAAGAAGATAAAACAGAAGAAAACAAATCAGTTGCAACAACTCAGGCAAGGGCAGAATATATTGAAGTTGAGCCAAATGTAAGATTGCATATCACTGATGTTGGAGAAGGAACTCCGGTAGTTTTAATTCACGGTTATCCGTTGAGTGATGCCATGTGGGAGTATCAATATCATGCTTTGGTAAAAGCAGGTTACCGCGTTATCGGAATCACTTTAAGAGGTTTTGGTCAATCTGATAAACCTTACGGAAAGTACAATTACGATCAATTTGCAGACGATATTAAAGTAGTTCTTGACAAACTTGATATAAAAGACGCAACAATTGGAGGTCATTCTATGGGAGGCGCAATTGCTCTGCATTATGTGGCAAAATACGATGGAGCACACATTAACAAATTGGCATTGTTCTCTGCAGCAGCGCCTTGTCATACTAAAAAAGCAGATTATCCTTATCCGTTTTTCACGAAAGAAGACATTACAAAATGGGTAGATTTAAACAACAGCGATCGTCCTGCTTTATTGGGGGCCATTGGTGGATTTTTTACTTTATCGCCAACATCACTTTCTCCTGGAATTGGGGCCTGGCTTGGTGGTATCGAAATGCAGTCTTCTCCATACGCGATGGAGCAGGCTTTGATTGCTTTGCGTGATGAAGATTTAAGAGGAGATTTGCCTAAAATTAAAGTGCCAACTTTGATTTTTAATGCAAAAGAAGATAAAATTGTAGCGTATGCTTTGGCAGAACAAATGAATAAAGCAATTGCAGGCTCGATTTTAGTTCCTTTTGATAAAAGCGGACACGCTTCGTTTGTGGAAGAAAAAGATAAATTCAATGATGAATTTATAAAATTTCTTAAGAAATAGTCTAATTACTAAATTCAAAACAACCATATTAATCTTCAATAAAATGAAGTTTCAATATGGTTTTTGTCGTATAAATTTAAAACTTGAAATATGGAAAACCCAAACCAACAACCCTCATTTGATACCGTTACCGAAGCTTTACTTTGGTTAAACAATCAGGGATTTACAAAAGATTTTAATATTGCCGAAGATTGTATTTTATTCAATAACAGAAAACAATCGTTGTCGCTGGAGGAATTTAATATCGACTATTATTTTCGTTTTGAAGGCGATACAGATCCCGGAGATGAAGATATCGTATACGGAATCAGTTCTGTAAAAAATGACCTTAAAGGCGTTTTAATGAGTGCTTTTGGCATGTATGCCGATTCGATGTCTGTTGAGATGATTCGAAAACTGGCTGTTCATTAAATTAAAATGTAAGCAACTTGCTTAAACAGCAAAAACGCCATCTTTTTCTTTAAAAGCCCAGGTTGCCATTGCTTCGATTACAGGAATCAAACCACTTCCAGCTTTGCTTAAGCTGTACGTTACGAATGGCGGTACGACCGGTTTCGCTTCTCTAATGACAAGCCCGTCAGCCTCTAATTGTTTTAAATGCTGAATGAGCATTTTTTCAGATATTGCCGGAATTGTTCTTTTTAGTTCACTATAACGCTTATCACCAAGCGATAAATGATAAACGATAATAGGTTTCCAATAGCCGCCTATTTTTTCCATTACATACGTTACAGGGCAAGTATCTAAAGCATATTGCTTGTTTTCCTGAATTGTTGATGATTCTTTAATTGCTGTCATAATACATACTTTAGGGTAAGTACTTGTATAAAAGTAAGTACAAATATACCTTTGTTTCTGTAAAATCAAAACAATTAAAGATGAAAATTATAATTACAGGTTCTTTAGGGAACATCGGAAAACCATTAACTACAAAACTTGTTGCTGCGGGACATAATGTAACGGTTATTAGCAGTAATGAAGATAGAAAAACAGCTATAGAAAACCTGGGCGCAAAAGCTGCGATTGGTTCTGTTAGCGATGTAAATTTTTTAACCGAAACTTTTGTCGGAGCAGATGCACTTTTTGCAATGACGCCACCAAATTTAGGAGGATCAAACGTAATTTTAAATACTGTAAATGCTGGTAAATCTTTTGCAGAAGCGATAGAAAAATCAGGCGTAAAGCGTGTTGTAATGCTTAGTAGTATTGGTGCAGATTTAGAAAACGGAACTGGTCCGATAAAAGGGCTTTATCAAATTGAAAAATTGTATGAGAAATTAGAAAACACAGCCGTTACATTTTTGCGTGCAGGATTCTTTTTTACTAATTTATACAATGATGTACCAATGATAAAAGGAGCAGGAATTGTTGGTGCTAATTATCCGACTGATACAAAAATACCTTTTGTACATCCCGAAGATATTGCATCGGCTGTAGCCGAAGAATTGCTAAAAGAAGCTTCAGGTAAAAACATTCGTTACATTATTAGCGATGTACGCACACCTCAGGAAGTAGCAAAAGTTTTGGGAACTGTGATTGACAAAACAGATTTACCATGGATTGAGTTTACTGATGAACAATCGCTGCAAGGAATGGCACAAGCAGGATTACCGGAAGAAATTGCAGGTCTATATACCGAAATGGGTTCAGGATTACGAAGTGGAAAAATCGCAGAAGATTTCTTTAAAACAAATGCTTCTGTTGATGGAAAAATAAAACTGGAAGATTTTGCAAAAGAATTTGCTTCAAAATTCTAATAATAAACAAAAAAAGCCGTTAAAGATTTACTTTGACGGCTTTTTGATTTTAGAAGAATCCTTTTTCTATGATGAAAAAGTCAATCCTTTCGCTTTAAAATTGCTAAACATAACTTGTCTTGCACCACTTATTGTTTCTTCTGTACGGTAAATGCTGCACCAGAATTTGATCAGGATCTTGTATTTTCCTTCAGAAATGGCAGTATAATAAATTTGCGAAGCTTTAGTATTATTGACTAACGGAAGACTTTCTAAAGATTCGTTTATAATAACATTAATATCTTCAGGATTAATATCTCCATTAACTTCTATTGAAATTTCTACCAATTTAAAATTGTCCGTGTAAGTCCAGTTTGTAATGTTTTGAGATAATAAATTTCCGTTCGGAATAATGATTTCTGCACCATTAGGAGCATTGATTTTAGTGGTACGAAGTCCCATCGATTTTACACGGCCGGATTCAGAACTAATATCTATGACGTCCCCAATTTGAATTGGTTTATCAAAAATCAAAATAATACCCGAAACAAAGTTGTTTACCACATTTTGAAGCCCAAGTCCGACACCGACACCTAAAGCTCCTAAAAGTATACTTAATTTATCCAGTGGCATTCCTGATGCGGCAACGGCCAAAAGATAACCGACAATTAGTACAACAAGTCTGGTAATTAATAACTTAGAATGTTGTCTTTTATTGATGTTTTCTTCGTTTTCATCTTCAATTTCACCAAAAAAGTAAGCCACATATTTCTGTAATAAATGCGCTGTCCAGATAATAATAAAAAACAGTACAACATTTCCTAAAGTAAAGGTAATGCTTCCAATTGTATTAGGATGGCTTAAAACTGCTCCTAAAGAAGTTCGTAAAGATTCCCAAATATTTAAATTTGAGGCAATTACCACAAGCCACATATAACTGATAACAATTATAAATGGTTTTTTCAGCGTATCAGATAGGCTTTCGTGATCAAAAAGTTTTTCAATATCGCGTTTAAGTCGCGTTGTGTAAATCTGTAAAATAATGATTTCCAGAATAATTTTCAATAAAACACTAAGCGCTACAATTTGCGTAAGCGATATAAAAGCAGTCAGGCTAAGCATGTTTGAAAGCGAAACTCTTCCAAAAAGATTGTAAAGTATCGACAAACCATTTAAACCAATAAAAATAATACTGGCCCATTTAAAGAAACCTTTGATATACAATTGATCTTTAATACTTTTAATTTGCACCAAACCATAACGAATTCCAAAAATATTAATGATAATAAAAGAGCAACGCTGAAACAAACCAACTCCAATAAACAAATCAAGAAAACAAAGCGCAAGGAATAATCCTAAAAGAAGCAACCAGTTTCGCATTGAATTTCCTGACCATTTGTTTTTGAAAAGCACTGTAAGAACTCCAAGTAAAATAAGATGAAGCAATTCTATAAACAATGCCGGAGCATATAAATTGCCAACAATTGCAATATTAAGACCAATTACAACGATTGGAAGTATAATGCCTCTGTTTAAATACTTAAAGTTAAAAGAAGAAAGTTTATCAGAGTGCCCGTTTTCTTTTAAGTATTTAAGATTACGTTTAATATACCAACCTAAAATTCCCATAAAAAAGGCCAAAGCGATCAGTCCGCCGGCACGATAACTTAAATAGTAAGCCGCAACACTTTCTTCAATAATTACTTTTGCCTTGATATTTTGACCAATTTGCTTTTTAGGAACAGAATCATTGATACTCCATAAAAAAGGATATTCTTTTTTAAGCATGCTAATTCCCGACTTTTCAAGCTTGTTTTCTACAGTAATCAAAGCATTCGAAACTGCAATTTTTCGTTGTACGGTTAATCGTTTATTATTGTTTAAAATCCCCTGATTTTTAGTCATTAAACTATCAGTGGCTTTGTATCTTTTTCTAAGGTTTCCAAATTCTTTTTTGAATTGTTTACGTTTTATAGTATCTTTTATAAGGCTCATTAAGGTTTTGTCCTTGCGAAGTTCTATAAAACGGCCTTTAATTTTCTCCAGGTTCTGATTGCGTAAATTAATCGCATTGTTTTGATCGTCAAGTTCCTGCTCAATTTCTTTTAGAACAATACGGTACATTTGCTGATTTCTAACATTTGGGTTTGCACCACTCAGACTGTTTAAAATTAAATCAAGTTTGCTTTGTGTTCTTTTAATTTCTCCAAATAAATGGTGGCTTGCACCATCAAAATCGGCGTCGTTGTAAGCAGTTTCCATTACGGCACCAGCTTTTTCAATCGCCATCAAATAGTCACTATCAGTTGTGGTTTCTTCAAATAGTTTTGATTTGCTTTCCGTTTTAGGTTTTTTAGTTTTTACGCTATCCGTTTTTAAACTATCTGTTTTTGAAACAGCGGTTTGGCAGTAGGAATGTGGTGCAAAAAGCAACACGGTAAGTAAGGAGAATAAAATAAATTTTTTGTTTTGCATCATAATTTTAAGAATGAGTTTTGGGTGCTCAAATTTAATTTTTTTTTAGTTGACTTTAGATAGCATTACGGTAAGATTATAATAATAAAAGGTAAAAAAGTCCAATTAAATGAAATTGAACTTTTTCTTGAACCTTCTTAAGCAGTTCTTTTGATGCAATTGATATTTGAGCTCTTGACTCTAATTTTATTTCTCCAATAAAAATAAACCGTTAAAATATGTAAAGAAGCTAAAACCCAAAGAGCAGGATTACTGAAAAAATGCTGATAACTTCTTCCATTTGGAATTTCAAATAACGGAACTGTTATAATTATATCTAATAGCAATGCTGTTATTGACATAATTATACCAATAACAAGACCATGAATTTCAGAGCCGTTTTTATAATAAAGTTTAGCACTTTCGTTGGCATAAAAAATAATTAGCAGCATAACCAATAAGGCCTGCAGAGGATATGAACTGTTTGCTAACGGTACAAAACTTAAAACATAAAACGAAATACTTACTCCAAACCAAACTAATATGCCGGATAAAAGAATTTTTATATAATTCATGGCAATATGTCTAAACATTTAGCGCATTCCAAATTCCTGTTTTGGCAACTTCTTTTGCATAAGTTGTAAAATCAGTTGGTTTTCGGCCCAGTACTTTTTCAATATCATTTGTAATATTCGAATTTCTACCGTCTAAAACCTGTTCAAAAAGATAGTTAATAAGCCAAATATGATCTTCAGGAACCTGATATTCCCGTAACATTTGTTTGTATTCATCTAATGTTAATGACTGAAATTGAATTTCTTTGTGAGTTGCTTTTGCAATTTCGGCAATAGCTTCAGGAAAAGTGAGCAATTTTGGTCCCGTAAGTTCATAAGTTTGATTGTTATGATCGTGCAAAAGACATTCAACAACAACATCGGCAATATCATTGGCATCTGTAAAAGGTTCTAATGCTTCGGTTCTTGGCAAAGCCACAAAACCGGCTAAAATAGGTTCGAGGAAAAAGCTTTCGCTAAAATTTTGGTTAAACCAGCTTGCTCGTACAATTGTCCAGTTTTTTGCTGTACTTTTTATAATTTCTTCACAAACCTGCGCTTCTTTTTCGCCTCTTCCAGATAATAAAATCATTTTTTGTACACCAAGTTCTGTGGCAAGAAATGCAAATTTTTGAATAATCGCTGCGGCAGAAGGAACTGCTAAATCCGGTTGAAAAGTAATGTAAACCGAATCGATATCTTGTAAAACAGCAGGCCACGTTTCAGGATTTTCCCAATCAAAAGGTTGCGTTTCAGTTCTGGAACCAATTCTAAGGTCTATTTCGTTTATTTTTTGTAAACGCTCCATAACTCTGCTTCCTGTTTTTCCGTTAGCACCAAGTACTAAAATTTTCTGGTAATTCATATCAATATTTTTTTAGTTAATACTGATACAAATATGCTTAGGAATAAATCAAATCATTTGTTGCAAAAGAATTACGATTTGTTTGAAAAGGATTTTTTGATTTCCATTGGCCGAACGCCAAATTTTTTGTTAAAAGCATTCGAAAAAGAACCCAGACTTTCATAACCAACTTCCCAGGCAGCTTCCTGAACTGTTTTATCGGTGTTTTGCAATAAATAATAAGCTTTGTTAAGTCTTTCTTCCTGAATATATTTAAAAACCGGAATTCCGAACAACTCTTTAAAATTCTTTTTTAATTTACTGCTATTGAGTCCAACCATTTTAGAAAGTTGTGTAATCGATGGCGGCTGCGAAAAGTTATGGGACACTATTTCTTTGGCCTTAAAAAGTTTGTTTTTATCTTTTTCTGAAAAAAAATCTTTTTGATTACTTGCCAATAATCCAAAAAAATGGGCCAAAAGTTCATTGATTTGACTTTTAAGGAATATTAATCTCGTATTGCCGGTATAATTCGTGTTGAATATTTTATGAACCGCAAGTTGCATATCAAGTGTCATATAAAAAGAAGGACCTTTTACAAAATTTTCCTGCGGGTTTAATAATTGCGGCAGGTATTTTTCAAAAATTTCTTTTTCTGCCTGCGATAGCAAATGCATGTTTTTTAATTTAGAAAAAATACTAATGGATTGCAGTGGTTTATCAGGTTCAATTTTATGAGAAAATTCTACTTTCTGATTGCCAAAAAAACAAATAGCCAAACCAGTTGTATTGGTTAAATACTTTGTTTGCTGATTATGTTTTATTTCTAGTTCGACATTACCGGAACCATAAAAAGCAAATCCCACAGCATCACCATCTATCTCACATTTCTGAATAAATGTTTTTGATGCGTTCGATTGTTCGATTAAAACAATAAAGTCGTTTAATTCGAGTATATCGGTTGTCATGTTTACTAAAGTTTATGATTTAAATTCCACTCTTTAAACATAAATTATGTAAAAAATGATTGTTAATTTCCAAGTTGTGCCTGATTTCAAATGCGTTCAAAATGCCCCAATAGGAAATTGTTGGATGAACATTTGTGCTTTCTAAATATTATTTTTATTTAAAAGTAAAACTACTTTTACAATGCTAATATAGGAAATTTTTTAGAATAATAAGTTTTTTAAAAGTATATTCTCACATTTTTATGTTTCAAAATAACACAATATATGTTTCATTTTATCGCATGAAACATGTTTGTAAAATATTATATAGTACTTATTCCTAATTTAGATTTATCAAATTATAGCTTTTGATTTGTCTTTATACCCTTTGTATTGTTTTAGCCCAAATACCACTAAATTTTTAATACAAAATTCATCTTTATGGCTCTTCCAAACGAATTATACAATGCAAAATTTGCCGAATATCTCGATTCTCTTAAGATTTTATATTTAGTAGATGATAATTTTAAGATAATGTGCGATGAGTATTGTATGAGTAAAAATAATGCTGAGAAATACAAGAAAAAATTCGAAAAAGACTTCCGTAATAAATTAGAATATGAAAATTTATCTAAAGAACTGGAAGAAGAAATATTGATTTACCTGATAAGAAAAGAGTGAATAATTGATGTAAAGTGAAACCTTAAAAGTAATAAAATTAAATTATGAAAAAGATACTCTCGACCATAGTAGTATTTAGTGTTCTTATAATTTCTTTCTCCTGTAAAAAGGATAAGAAAGATGAAAATCTTGCTGATCTGGAAAACCCATCAGTTTCGGACTCTATTGCTGCAACAGATATTGGCTGGCCGCGTGAGGTAAACAGTAATGGCGCAAAATTGGTTTATTATCAGCCACAAATAGATCAATGGAGGGATTTTAAACAATTAACAGCAGATATTGCATTTTCTCTAACTCCAAAAGACGGAAAAGAAGTTTTAGGTGTTGCTTCTTTGCAAACAGCAACTATAGTTGATAAAGATTCTCATAATGTATTCTTTAAAAATGTTCAGGTTACCGATGTCAGGTTTCCTGCTCTTGATGAAAAACAAGAACCGGAAATGGAAAAATTGTTTAAGGAATTAATGCCAAAAAGCGGAAACCCGATTGGTCTAGATCGTGTTATGGCGGGTTTGAGCCACAGTCACACCCCTGAAAAAGGCGTTGCAGTTAAAAATGATCCCCCATCCATTTTTTATAGTGCAAGTCCGTCAATTTTATTAATTGTTCAGGGCGAACCGGTTTTGGCTCCAATAGAAAAAACAAATTTGAGTTTTGTTGTCAATACCAATTGGGACTTGTTTTTTGATAAACCTTCTAAAAAATATTATTTGCTGGCAGAAAATGTATGGCTTATGGCTACAGATTTAAAAGGGAAATGGATAAAAACTCAAAGCCTGCCAAAAGAAATGAGCAATTTGCCATCGGGACAAAATTTTGATGATGTCAAGAAAATGGTTCCGGCTCAATCGGTTAATGTAGATTTGCAGGTTTTCTTTAGCAATAAACCGGCAGAACTTATTTCAATAAACGGAACTCCCAAATTTTTAAAAATTCCAGGAACTCAATTAATGTATATTGATAATACGGATAATGATTTTTTTGCCGATGAAAAAGACGGACAATACTATGTATTGCTTTCAGGCAGATGGTTTAAATCTAAAGAATTATCAGGACCGTGGAGTTATGCAACAACAAGTTTGCCTTCTGATTTTGCTAAAATTCCTAAAAATTCTCCCCGTGCCAGTGTATTAGCTTCTGTTCCCGGAACAGAAGAAGCGACTGATGCCGTAATGTTTGCGCAGGTACCAACAACTGCAGTGATAAAAAAAGCTGATGCCGAAGCTAAAGCTAAAGTAAATTATGACGGAACTCCACAATTTAAACCCATTGACGGAACCTCAATGCAATATGCCAGCAATACGCAGGAGAAAGTAATAAAAGTAGGCGATATGTATTATTTGTGTTTTCAGGCCGTTTGGTTTATGTCTACAACACCAAACGGACCTTGGAAAGTAACAACTTCTGTACCTAAAGAAATTTATTCGATTCCGCCGAGTTCGCCGGTTTATAATGTAACGTATGTGACACAAACCAATGTTACTGATACCACCGTAGAAAGTAGTACAACAGCAGGTTATTTTGGAGCTTTTATTGCAGGCGCAATAATAGGTTCAGTACTTACTTACGGAACAGGGTTTTATTATCCTCCATATTTTTATTACGGTCCAATGTATCCTATTTATCGCCCTTGGCCTTGTACATATGGCGTTGGTGCCGTTTATAATCCGTGGACAGGTGGCTGGGCTGCCGGAAGAGCAGTTTACGGCCCTTACGGATCAGCAGGAACTTCTGCGTGGTATAATCCTGCAACAGGAAGATACGGTCGTTCTGCAAGTGTTCAGGGTTGGTATGGCGGACGTACTGTCGCCCATTCTTATAATCCGTGGACAGGAAATTATGCTGCTACAGCGCAAGGTCATAATGCATATGCACAATGGGGACATTCAGCAACGACAAATGGCCGGGACTGGCTACAGACAGGACATGTTACGACAAGACAGGGAACTGCTATTGGATATAAAACTTCGGGTGGAAATGAAGGCGTAATTACGCATCACAGAGGCGGAGGAACAACAATTCACACTAATAATAATTTATATGCAGGACATGACGGACACGTTTATAAAAAAGATGCTAACGGAAATTGGAGCCATTATAATAATGGTAACGGTGGCTGGACCCAGACAGGAACTTTAGGTTCAACACAAAATGCGGGAGAAAAAATCCAGCGCCCGGCAGATAAAATCCAAAATAATAAGCTGGATTTACAAAAATCAGACAAAGTGTTGGGTTCACCAGATAAACCTCTCGGAGAAGCTGGTCGTTCCGGCACTATTGACAATCTTAATAAGTCTGATTTTGCAAGGGACAGAGGAGAAACACAAACCCGAAATTTCCAAAATTTCCAGCGAAGTGGCGGATTAGGCGGAGGCGGTGGTCTCAGAGGCGGCGGTGGCGGTTTTAGAGGACGCCGATAAAAATCATTTTTACTTTATTTTGTTTTTACAGCGTTTAGCATATTTTCTAAACGCTGTATTTTTTATTTGTTTTGAAGTTCTAATGCTTCGATGATTTGTTTTTTCATTATTGTATTAATATAATCTTTTGCTTCGGCATAAGAAATAGCATATTTACGTGGAATATCCTGTAAATGAAGCGGAAAAGCAGAAAGTAGTTTATCATAATACATGTCCAATTCTTTTTCGTTGGGCATTTCAAATTTTAATTTAATTTGAAATCTTCTTAATAAAGCGGTATCAATAATGTTATAATGATTTGTTGCACAAATAAGTAAACTTTCATTTGGCAAATAATCAATCAATTGAATAATGGTGTTTACGAGACGTCGCATTTCGCCAACATCTTTGTCATCGCTGTCACGGCTTTTTCCTATTTGGTCAAATTCATCTAAAAATAAAACGGCTTTTTCGCGAATGGCTTTGTCAAATAATGCTTTTATATTTTTAGAAGTTTCACCAATTCTGGCATTGATTAAAGTACTCAAATTGATTATTACAATATTTTTATTCAAAGTTGTGGCAATGGCTTTTGCCGTTGTTGTTTTGCCGCAACCGGAATGTCCGTGCAGTAAAATTTTATGGTCAACGTTAAGATTGTACTTTTTTAATTCCTCAATGTATTGATGCTCCTTAATAGTTTGCGTTAAAGCAGCTTTGTTATCATCACTAAAAAGTAAATCATTCAATGCTATTTTTTCGGTATCGTTTACGGTAAGCTCGTATAAATTCATTTCAGTTTTATTTGGTGCAAAATTAGATTTTATTCTGCAATATTCTCGTTCCAGATTTCTTTTCCCAAAAACCGATTTCCAAAAATAGATGTTCCAATTCTAACAAGATTAGAACCTTCGGCTACAGCCAATTCCAAATCTTGTGACATTCCCATAGAAAGTTTTAAATCGTTGATCCCATCAATTTTCGCATCATAAATTTCATCTCTGATTTTTCGAAGTAATTTAAGTGAAGGACGCATTTTTTCTTTTTCAACATCCAATAATCCAATTGTCATTAAGCCTTTAATTTTCAAAGTTTCATATTTTTTTATTTCTCTAATAAAAGAAATAACTTCTGTAGGAGGCAAACCAAATTTACTTTCTTCAAACGACGTATTTACCTGAACAAATACGTCCAGATTTCTGCCTTCTCTTTGCAATTGTTTGTCTAATTCCTGCGCCAGATTCAACCGGTCAAGCGATTGAATACAAGTTACATATTTTAAAACATCTTTGATTTTATTGGTTTGCAAATGGCCAATAAAATGGCGTTCAATATTTAAATGCTGCAAATCAGAATCTTTATCGCGCAATTCCTGCATTTTATTTTCGCCCATTAAATTTTCTCCGGCTTCAATTGCAATTCTGATTTTTTCGGCAGGAACGGTTTTGGTTGCCAATAATAGTTGGACATCTGATGCATCTCTGCCAGAAAGTTTACAGGCATTTTCGATACGATCGTGAACCTGTTTCAAATTATAAAGGATTTCATCTTTCATAGTACAAAATTACAAATGATCTGGAATGTTGATACAATCCAGTTTGTTCTATTTTGAATGGTCCAGTGCGAAATAAACAGAAATGGTAACTGGACCAGTAAGCGCTTATAAATGAAAAAACTGGATCATTTAATGGTTAGGTATCCTGACTAATTTTGTCCTGTCAATAAAGTTTAATTAAAAACAAATTACAATGAGCAAATCGATTTTTTACCACGCAGGATGTCCAGTTTGTATAAGCGCAGAACACGACATTTTAAATTTAATTAATTCTTCGAATGTTGAAGTAGTCAACATTGGAACAGACAGAACCAGAATTGCTGATGCGCAACAAGCTGGTGTAAAATCAGTTCCGGCATTGGTAACGCCAACCGGAAATGTATTGCATATAAATTTTGGTGCTTCTATGGAAGATGTAATTGGTTAAATGTGAGTACATAGCTTCTGTCATTTCGATGGAGGAGAAATCACATAAAGTTATTCCTCATGCAAAATCGCCAATCTTTGTCGAGTTACAAATGTGATTTCTCCTTTCGTCGAAATACACAATACTTAATAACAACAAACAATAAACAACAAACTGAAAACTAAATAAAAAAACTATAAAACAATATGAAAGTAGCAGTATGGGATACTTATGTAACCCGAAAAGACGGAAAAATTATGCATTTTGATATTCTTGTTGATGAGGATAATTATGATGCCAGCCAGGTTTTTGAATATGGTAAAAGTTACCTGAAAACAGTTTTACAGGAAGGTCAGCCTTTGACCGCAAATGAATGCAGATTTTGCCATATTGATCAGGCGCCTGCAGAAGTAGAAAACGAAATACTTAAAAACGGTTTTTCTATTATCGAAATGGAAAACTGTTACTAATGATTCTCTTTTAGGATTATTAATTCTGTAGACTGAAAGTGGGGGCTTTCAGTCTATTTTATTTGTTATAATAATATGAAAAATATTTTTGATTTAGAAATGCAAAACAACAATTTAGACGGAAAAATTGTGGCGGGTTTTGAACGCCTGTCTCAGGTTTTCAGGGTTTTATTATGGGAAAAAGCCAAAAAATACGATTTAAGTCCGATACAGATTCAGCTTTTGATATTTATAAAACACCATTCCGGAAACAAATCAACAGTAAGTTATCTGGCCAGAGAATTTAATCTGACAAAAGCTACGGTTAGCGATACGATTAAAATTTTGGAACAGAAAAAATATGTAGTTAAAGAACCGAATAGCACCGATTCAAGGAGTTATACAATTGCATTGACTCCTGAAGGTTTGGAAATTGTTTTGGTAACAGAAGATTTCACAGATCCGTTGTATGATATTGTAACGGAAACATCTGAAAATGATAAAATTGTTTTATGGCAGAATATTAGTTCTTTGATTCAGCAACTGCATACTTTGCAGGTTATTAATGTACAGAGTACCTGTTTTAATTGCCATTATTTTTCGCAACAAAATGGAAATAACCATTGTAAATTGATGGAAATAAAATTAGAAACCGCCGACATTAAACTAGATTGTCACGATCATAAACCCGTACGATTATAAGTATTTTGCAAGGGCTAGAATTCCTTCTTCCATTTGTTGTTCTGTAAGTGAGGCATATCCTAATCGAAATCCTGATACCGGACTGCCAAAACTAAATTGATCCGGATTCATGATTTTAATGCCTTTGCCAAGCAATTCTTCGCAAACTTGATTAGCATCAATGTTTTTATTCGGAACCATCCAAAAAGCCAAACCTCCTTCGGGTTTTTTAAAAGTGATTTTATTTTTAAGATGCAGATTACAAAGGGTTTCAAAATGATCTCTTTTTGCCTTATAAATCAGGTTTGTTTTTTTAAGATGTCTTTTGATTTTACCATCATTGATGAGATTTAAAACAGCTTCCTCCATGATATTATCGCCTTGGACATCTATTATTCTGCGATGACTGGCAATTTTTTGAATATTTTCAAACGAACTGGCAACATAACCAATACGCAATGCCGGAGCGACAATTTTGCTTAAAGTACCAATGTATATATAGTTTTTGGCATTGGCATAACTCGAAATGGGCAAAATGGGACGTTGCCCAAAATGAAATTCATGATCATAATCGTCTTCTATAATCGTAAATCCGTATTGATTGGATAATTCAATAAGTTTAAGTCTTTTTTTCAGACTCATCGTAACCGTAGTCGGAAATTGATGGTGTGGCGTAACGTAGATTGCTTTTATAATTTGGTTTTTTTTGAGATGATTTTCAACGGCATCCAAATCTAAACCATCTATAGTAACATTTACGGGCAATAAATTCGCACCGGCATTTTCAAACGCTTCCCATGCAGGTTTATAACCCGGATTTTCTATCATCACAAAATCTCCTTTTGAGAGTAAACAATGCGCAGCGAGATACATTGCCATCTGGCTGCCGCGCGTAATGCAAATTTCATCGAGCGAAACATTCATGCCTCTTTTAAAATTAAGCATTTGAACTATCGCTTTTCTAAATTCGATATTTCCCAGTTCATTGCTGTAGCCCATAATTTGCCAGCGCGATTTTCTGTTGAAAATTTCCCTGTAAGCGCGCGCCAGATCATTCATAGGTGCGAGGCGGCTGTCCGGAAGTCCGTCATCAAAAATAAGATGCGGTTTTAGGTCTTCAACCGTATTATTGATTTGTGCTGTCGCTTTTTTATTCGGAATAATTTCGGGTAAAATATCAGCAATAAAAGTCCCTTTTCTATCCATCGTAATCAGCCAGCCTTCGGCAATAAGTACATCAAGCGCTTCGATTACCGTATTTCTGTTCACATCTAAAAGTCCTGCCAACTGTCGGCTTCCCGGTAAAGCATTGCCACTTGTTAATTTACCTGATTTTATTGCAATGATAATAGCGTCAGCGATTTGCAGATAAAGTGCCTTATCTGATTTTTTGTCTAATTGAATTTCAAATTGCCATGGTCGTAACATCTGGACTATCTAGTTTGGTTAAAAATAAATCAAAAGGATAGTCCAAATTTACATTATTTTGAGATTATAAAATAGTTTTTATACCAATTCAAGCAGTTTTTCGGTAGTGATTACTTCTGCAAATTCATTGTGCAAACTTGCTAAACTAGTTTGATGAATTAATTCAGAATCAAATTTTTCTCCATTGATGCCAATTCTGTCAAATGTAGCCGTGGCATCAGCAATTAGTAAATTTTCATAACCATAATTACCGGCCATTCTGGTTGTGGTAGAAACGCAATGATTAGTTGTTAAACCCACAATTACAAGATTTGTTATTCCTTGTGTGTCAAGTCTTTCTTTTAAATCGGTTCCAATAAAAGCGCTGTTTACATTTTTTGCAATAACAGGTTCACCATCAATTGGTTTTACCTCATCTTTGATTTCGAAACCCGGATTTGAGGCATGCAATTTTGAGTTTGGATGAACGGAACTGTGAACAATATGAAAAACAGGCAATTGAAGTGATCTCCATTTTTCAAGAATTTGAACCATTTTAGTTTCGGCATCTTTATTATTGCGGTTTCCACCCCAAAAAGCTTCTTCGTTAAAACCTTTTTGAACGTCAATTAAAAGTAAAGCCGGATTTTTTTCTCGTAGTTTCATTTGTATCTCTTTTTGATGATTAGATTACAAATGTAATTTGATGCTGCTTGCCAAAAAAGGACAAACGATAGTCGTTTTAAGACAACATATTTTTAATAGCCGTTGGCAATGCATAAACATGCTCATCAAGCACAACTCTTAATTGTTTGGAAGTTTTATAACCGCATAAATGGGCGATATGTTCTATTTTATAATCTGAATTTGCCAGAAGGCTTTTAGCTTTTTCAATTCTTAACTTTGTTCTATATTCGGCAATTGTAATTCCCGTTTCTTTCTTAAAAATACGGGTTAGATTTCTAGGGCTGATGAATACCAGATCGGCTAAAAAATCAATGTTCGAAGTTTTTTCTAAATTGTAAATTATCCAATCCTGAATGGTATGAATTTTTTCGTCACGATGGTTTCTGTTTTGCAAATAAACACTTTCCTGTTCATCGGTTCCGTTTCTACGTTTATAAACTACAAGCTCTTTAGCAATGGCAGTTGCAGTATCTTTGCCGTGCCTTTCTTCTATTAAAAACAAAGCCAAATCGATTCCCGTTACAATTCCCGCACTCGTATAAATGTTGTCCGATTTTGTATACAAAGTGTTGGTTTGAGTTTTTAGTAGCGGAAAATCTTTCTTCAATTTTTCAACAAATTTCCAATGTGTGGTACATTCTTTATGATCTAAAAGGCCGGATTTTGCCAGCAGAAATGCTCCTGTACAAACACTGCAAATCGTTGTTTGATTTTTGTTTGCGTTTTGCAGCCATTCAAAAAAAGAAGAATCTTCAGAAAGTTTTGTTAGTTGATTTGTACTAAATCCGGAAACAAAAATAATATCATTTTTTTGAGGATTTGCTTCCGTAAAATGCGTTAAAGAAGAAAGTTCTAAACCTGAATTAGAGTTCATAGAAGTTTGACTGCTCACGAACTTCAACTTATAATCGAATCCCAGATTATTAGCTTCCTGAAACACTTCGACAACACCGCTTAAATCAAGTAATGAAACATGTTTGGGAATGTAAAAATAAACCGTTGCTTTTGATTTTATCATTTTAAAGAAAGTTCTATTTTAGTTTTTCCTTAAAAAAATCAATAGTTCTTGTCCACGATAAACTGGCAGCGGCTTCGTCATATCTTGGTGTAGTATTATTATGAAAACCATGATTTACGTTTGGATAAAAATAAGCCGTATTTTCGACTTTATTTTTATTGAGGATTTCCTGAAAAGCAGGCCAGCCTTCGTTTACACGTGTGTCTAAACCTGCATAATGCAATAATAGCGGCGTTTTTATGAGTTCTGCTTCTTCTTTTGTGGGTTGCCCGCCGTAATACGGAACGGCTGCACGCAAAGTTGGAATTTTTACGGCCATCATATTCGAAATCCATCCACCAAAACAAAAGCCGACTACGCCAATGTGGCCGTTGCAGTCTTTATGTGCTTTTAGATGTTCATAAGCAGCGATAAAATCCTCCAGCATTTCTTCGCGGGTACGTTTTTTTTGCAATTCACGCCCTGCATCATCATTGCCCGGATAACCGCCTAAAGGCGATAAAGCGTCTGGAGCAAGCGTAATAAAACCTTCTACGGCAGCTCGTCGGCCAACATCTTCAATATACGGATTAAGACCTCGATTTTCGTGTACGACAATTATTCCGGGTAATTTCTTTTTGGTTTCAGAAGGCTGGGAGAGAAGTCCTTTAATGGTTCCGCCGCCTTTGGGAGATTCATAATTTATGTAACCTGTTTTTATTCTTGGATCTGTGGGCGGAATCAAAATGCTGTCGACATAATTCGGCGTCATAAAACTTAAAAGCGAAGGCAGCGTAACGGCTCCAACGGCAAATATGGACAGTTTTTCGACAAATTGCCTTCTGTTGATTTTATTATGAGCATAATCGTCATATAAATCAAATACTTCCTGACTGATATCTTCTTTGGTAAGTTTCTCCATCATTTTAAATTTTGAAACTAATTTAAGGAATAAAGCGGAATTTTTTCGCCACGAATTACACTAATTTCCACGAATAATAGCATTAGTTACATTTAAGAAAAATAATTCGTGAAAATTAGTGTAATTCGTGGTAAACCTTACTTCTTACAAACTCTTAAGTTTTTTCATAAAAACAGGAAATACGTCATTCAATTCTTCAAACAAAGGATTTTTTCGGTGCTTCAGTTTAATTTCGCTGAACAATTTTAGACCAAGTGCAAATTGTGTTGCTTCAGATTCGCTGTCGAAAATATTTTTCTCTTTTATTCTTTCAATTATGCTAAATATTTCGTCATGATTGTCAAATTCAATTCCGAGTTCTCTTGCCGGTTGCGTATCGCCATTTGCATATTGCTTTAGGCTCAATGTTAAATGATATTTGTTTGATCTTTTTTCCATGATATTTTAATTTTTTATTTGATCCATTTTTCAACAATTGACTTAAAAGTCTCTTTGTATTGCTCTCCAACGGTTATTTCTGCTTTATCAATAAATATAGAGTTTTTGCTGATTGCACTAATTTTATCCAGAGAAACAATATAAGAACGATGTACTCTCATAAATTTTGAGGAAGGCAATTTTTCTTCTAAAGCTTTTAAAGATATTAGCGAAAGGACAGATTTTTGAGAATCGTCTATATGTACTTTTACATAATCTTTTAAACTTTCTATATAGGAGATATCTTTAAGGGAAATTCTAACCCATTGATATTCTACTTTTAAGAAAATAAATTCATCGTCTGCCGTAATAGTCTGAAAATGATTCGAAGTATCTTCTGTTATTTGCAAAACCTTATTGGCGGCGCGCAAAAACTCTTCATAACTAAAAGGCTTTAAAAGATAATCGACGGCATTTACGCGGTAACCTTCAATTGCATAATGGTTATAAGCGGTAGTAAAAACGATTTTTGGTATTGGTCCCGGTTGTTCCTGCAAAAGCCTGGCTAATTCCATTCCTGTTAAGTTTGGCATGTTAATGTCTAAAAAAACAACATCTGGCTGCTTTTCACGAATTAATGTCAAAGCTTCAACCGCATTATCGCAACTGGCTGTTAATTCTAAAAAAGGCGTTTGCTCAATAAAAGTCTGCACCAATTTTAACGCTAAAGGTTCATCATCGACAGCTATACATTTTAATATTGTCATTATTCTAAAGTTATTTGCAGTTTTACATTGTACATTCCGTTTTTAGCAATACCGGCTGTCAGTGAATGTTTTTGTGGATAAATTAAATGCAGCCTGCGTTTTGTATTTGTTAGCCCAATGCCACCTTCATCTGATGTTGAAGATTTTTCGAAATAGGTATTTTCTACTTCAAATTCAAGCGTGCTTCCATTCTGCGTAAGCGAAATATGAATTTCACTTTTATCGGTAGCATGCACACCGTGTTTAAAAGCATTTTCTACTAAAGGTAGTAATAACATCGGAACAATTGGGTAATCGTGAATCTTTTGTGGAATGTCTGTTGTAATTGTTAATTTACTGTTGGCACGAAGTTTCATCAAAGCGATGAAGTCCCGCATAAATTCAGCTTCTTTGAGCAATGTTGTGGTTTCTTCTGTACTATACAAAAGGTATCGCATCATTCGGCTCAAAGTGTGCAACGCATTTCTTGAATCTTCAATATCTGTATACGTAAGCGAGTAAATGCTGTTTAAGGAATTGAAGAAAAAGTGCGGATTAATCTGCGCTTTAAGCATCGCCAATTCGGCCATTGTTTTATCCTGTTCCAGTTTTTGTTTGTGCTGTGCAGCTTTCTGCCAATGCTGGAGCATCGACCAGCTTGTACTAATTCCTAAAACCAATAAAGTAAGCATTAGGACATAATTGTCGAAATAGGGATTTCTGTATTTTTTAAATCCTAAAACCAAACTCACTTTTGTATGAAGATCTGTTTGAGAAGTAAAAAAATAAGCGATAAGCTGCATTACAATAATCTCAAGGAAAGCCCAAATTAAATAAGGTGAAGTATTGTTTTTTATTATCGTTTTTGGAACTATGATTTTGGCATTATAATAGAAAATGATAATCAATAAAACCAATATGATCATTTGCCAAAGCCAAAAAACAGTAGGAAGCACTACATTCCATGTTATAGGTATGTAAAACAGCATGATAAACCCCAATAACAACCAACCAAAAATGTGTATCCCGGCAAATAAATAAGGTCTTGAAATGTTTTTGGAAATGTTAATTGACATTATAAGTTATATTTTTTTGACAATATTACATTTTATTTGAATGCCATTTTGCACCAATCGCTCAATAGAGATTTACAGTCCGTAAAAACCATTTTAGAGCCGACGAGTTTAAAATTAAACACTTGTTTAGTTTTAAAAAAAATCCATCGGCTCTAAGCTTATCTCTATCGACTGTGTCTGGCTCTTCGTCTATTCCATATTTTTTGCGTATCTTAATTCTTTTATTTTGTTAACGTAAATATAGAAATCACACATTTATCCAATGAATAAGCAATCTTTTTTAAGCATTTTAGCAGCATCAGTTATCATCGCCTCGTGTGGTAATAAAGACGACAAATCGGCTCAGGCCGCAGGTGCACCTCAAGTTAAAGAATACAAAACACTAACGTTACAGCCAGAATCAGCAACTTTAAATACTGATTATCCGGCAAGTATACAAGGACAGCAAAATATAGAAATCCGACCGCGTGTTGAAGGATATATTGAGAAAATTTATGTAGATGAAGGTGCCGTTGTAAAAGCCGGACAACCTCTATTTAAAATTAATGCTCCTGAATATGAGCAACAGGTTCGTACGGCATCTGCCAGTATCAAAAGCGCTCAGGCAGCGGTAAGTTCAGCAAAATTGGCTGTAAATAAAGTAAAACCTTTAGTTGAAAAAGAAATCATTAGTAAATATGATTTAGAATCGGCACAATATAATTATGAGTCGGCTTTGGCAACTTTGGCGCAGGCCAATGCAGCTTTGGTAAATGCAAAGGTGAATCTTGGTTATACAACCGTTACAAGTCCTGTTAGCGGAGTTGTAGGTTCAATCCCGTTTCGTTTAGGAAGTTTAGTAAGCTCTAATAACGCAGATCCTTTAACAACAGTTTCAAGTATTGGAAACGTTTATGCTTATTTTGCAATGAACGAAAAAGTACTTTTAAACTTTACACAAAGTACAGGAACGCTGGCTCAAAAAATCAAAGAATTTCCTCAAGTTTCCTTATTACTTTCAGACGGATCAACTTATGAAGAAAAAGGAAGAATTGAAACGGTAAACGGTTTAATTAATACTGAAACCGGTACAGTAAACATCAGAGCTCGTTTCCCAAATCCAAGAGGCGTTATCAGAAGCGGAAGCAGCACAACCGTAAGAATTCCGAACGAAGTAAAAGAAGGATTGATTATACCGCAAAGCGCAACATTTGAGCTTCAGGATAAAATTTTCGCAGTAACCGTTGGAAAAGACGGAAAAACAAAAAATACAAATATTACGATTTTAGACAATAAAGCCGGAAATTATTATGTAGTAACAAGCGGTTTAAAAGCCGGGGACGAAATTGTTTTAGAGGGAGTTGCAACGCTTAAAGACGGAACGCAGATTAAACCTCAAAACCAAAATGCGCAAACTGTATACGCCGATTTAAAATAAGAAAAAATGTTTAAAATATTCATACAAAGACCAGTACTTTCGACGGTAATATCTGTTATTATTGTCATACTGGGTGTTTTAGGATTGGTAGCGCTTCCTATTTCTCAATATCCCGATATTGCTCCGCCAACGGTAAACGTTTCGGCAAGTTATACGGGAGCTAATGCTGATGTGGTACTGAAAAGTATTGTAATTCCGCTGGAAGAACAAATTAATGGTGTAGAAAACATGACGTACATGACTTCTACAGCAACCAATGACGGAAATGCTTCTATCAAAATATTCTTTAAAGTAGGAACAAATCCTGATTTAGCAGCGGTAAACGTGCAAAACAGGGTTTCAAGAGCAACAAGTTTATTACCTGTAGAGGTAACTCAGGCCGGTGTTACCGTAACCAAAAGCCAGAGTAGTAACTTATTAATTTTCTCTTTATATAGTGATGATAAAGCGTATGATCAGACTTTCCTTCAAAATTATGCAAAGATCAATCTTGTTCCTCAAATCCAGCGTGTCGTTGGAGTAGGAGACGTAACGGTTTTTGGAGCAAAAGATTATTCGATGAGAATCTGGCTGAAACCGGATATCATGCAACAATACAAACTGATTCCGAGTGATATTTCGGCTGCTTTGGCAGAACAAAATATTGAAGCTGCGCCAGGTAAATTTGGTGAAAACGGAAATCAGGCATTTCAATATGTAATTAAATACAAAGGACGTTTAACAAGCGCTCAGGAATTTGGGGATATCGTCATAAAATCTGTTGGAAACGGACAAATGCTGCGATTGAAAGATGTTGCAAAAGTAGAGCTTGGATCTTTAAGTTATTCTGCAACCATTAAAACAAACGGTGTAGAATCTGCAGCGATGGCAATTAGCCAAACTCCTGGATCTAATGCACGTGATGTAATCAACAACTCTAAAAAACTGATTGAAGAAGCAGCAAAAAACTTCCCAAAAGGGGTAAAATATACGCTTCTTGTAGACGTTAACGAAAATCTGGATGCTTCTATTGAAAAAGTAATTCATACTTTGATCGAAGCTTTTATCTTGGTTTTTATTGTAGTATTTATTTTCCTTCAGGATTTCAGATCAACTTTAATTCCGGCAATTGCGGTTCCGGTGGCAATTGTAGGGACATTTTTCTTCCTGAATTTATTCGGGTTTACGATTAACTTATTAACCCTTTTTGCAATGGTACTAGCCATTGGTATTGTGGTCGATGATGCGATTGTCGTCGTCGAGGCGGTGCACGCTAAATTAGATCACGGTTATAAATCGGCTAAGAAAGCTACAATCCATGCAATGGATGAAATTTCCGGAGCGATTATTTCGATTACGCTTGTAATGGCGGCGGTATTTATTCCGGTAACGTTTATTACAGGTTCAACAGGGGTTTTCTACAAACAATTTGGTATTACGTTAGCCGTTGCGATTATTCTTTCGGCGATAAATGCCTTGACTTTAAGTCCGGCTTTATGTGCTTTACTTTTAAAACCGCATGCTGACGACCATAAACACAAAAGTTATTTACAAAGATTTTATACTTCGTTTAACGTTGCATTCGATAACGTAACAGAGCGATATAAGCGTTCAGTAAGTTTTCTTTCGGTTAAAAAATGGATTGTTCTGGCTTCTATTCTTATTGCCGGTGCAGCATTATTTTATATGATGAAAACTACGCCGTCAGCTTTCGTTCCTGCGGAAGATCAGGGAACTGTTTTCGCCAATATTAGTTTGCCGCCATCAGCATCTATGGAACGTTCTGATATTATTGCCAAGAAGGTAGACAGTATTGCCAAGACGATTCCGGGCGTTAAAAATACGCTTCGTATCGTAGGGCAAAACTTTACGGCAGGAGCGGGAAGTGCTTACAGTATGGTTATTGTAAAACTGGAAACCTGGGACAAACGTGATTTAAGTGTAAACGACGTAATTGGTCAGCTTTTTGCTAAAACTAGCGGAATTCGTGAAGCTAATATCTTCTTCATTTCTCCACCAACGATTCAGGGATTTGGACAAAGTGGTGGATTTGAATTTCAGCTTCAGGATAAAGGAGGTCACACAACGGCAGAATTCTATAAAGTCAATACTGATTTTCTTGAAAAATTATCAAAACGTCCTGAAATACAATACGCAACAACGCCATTTAATCCTGGTTTCCCTCAATATATGATGGATATCAATCTGGCAAAAGCTAAAGATGCAGGGGTTTCTGTAAATAGTATTTTGTCAACAATGCAAGGTTATTATGGAGGTTTGTATGCTTCGAATTTCAATAAATTCGGAAAACAATACCGCGTTATGATCCAGGCTTCTCCTGAATTCCGTACAAATACTGAAGGGTTGAACAAAATTTTCGTTAGAAACAGTGCAGGAAATATGGCACCAATTACAGAGTTTGTAAAAATGACAAGAGTTTTTGGTCCGGAATCTATTTCAAGATTTAACTTGTTTACTTCGATTTCTATAACCGGAGCGCCAAATCCCGGATTCAGTTCCGGAGATGCAATTAAAGCAATTCAAGAAGTTGCGGCAGAAGAATTGCCTGCAGGTTATGGTTATGAATTCTCAGGATTAACACGTGAAGAATTAGCTTCAGGAAGTGAAACTATTTTCATTTTCATCTTGTGTCTTGTGTTTGTTTACTTCTTGTTAAGTGCACAATATGAGAGTTATATATTGCCATTTGCAGTATTATTATCAATTCCTTTTGGATTGGCAGGAGCGTATTTGTTCTCCATTATATTCAAATTAAACAGTAATATTTATTTGCAGATTTCGCTAATCATGCTTATTGGATTACTGGCCAAGAATGGTATTTTGATTGTCGAATTTGCTTTGGAAAGAAGAAGAAAAGGTCTTCCTATAGTTCAATCTGCAATTGAAGGTGCCGTAGCACGTTTACGACCAATTTTAATGACATCTTTCGCTTTTATTTTAGGACTTGTACCTTTAATGTTTGCTTCGGGGGCAGGAGCTGTTGGTAACAAATCTATTGGTACAGGTGCCGTTGGGGGAATGTTAATTGGAACCATTTTAGGGGTATTTGTTATTCCGGTATTGTTTATCATTTTCCAGACTTTACAGGAAAAAGTTAGCGGTCCTGCAAAAGAAGGTTATGATGAAGATGACGACGAGGAAGTACAACTATTAGAAGCTCATAAAGAGTAATAATTTAATTAAGAAAACAAAGATGACTCATAGTTCAAATAAATATATTTTAATGGTAATCGCAGCCACTCTTTTGAGTGCCTGTGTTACCAAAAAATACGAAAGTCCCAAGACGGTTTCGACGGAAAAGTTATTCCGAGATCAGGCTGCTGCGGATTCTACAACTATTGCAGATATGCCCTGGCAAAGTGTTTTTAAAGATGCTAAACTGAATGCTTTAATTCAAAAAGGTTTAGATCAGAACCTGAATCTTAAAAATGCTATTGAAAATATTGTTCAGTCGCGTGCTACTTTACGTCAGAGCAAACTGGCATATTATCCAACTTTGAATGTTGATGCGAATGTAACGCACACTAAACAATCAGAAGCAGGATTGAATTTTCCGGCAGGAATTAATATCAATACCTTAACAACCACTTATAAACTAGGTTTAAGCACTTCGTGGGAAGCAGATATTTGGGGAAAATTAAGCAGTAAGAAAAGATCGGCTTTTGCTTCTTATCTTGCTACAGATGCGGCAAAACAAGCAGTTCAAACGCAATTGATTTCAGATATCGCCAACAATTATTTCTTGTTATTAGCTTATGATAAACAACTTGAAATAACAAAAGAAACATTAGAAAGCCGTATCAAAAATGTAGAAACAATTAAATCTTTAAAAGAAGGTGCCATTGTTACCGGTGCTGCCGTTGTGCAAAGTGAAGCCAATCGTTATGCAGCAGAAGTTTTGATTCCGGATTTGAAACAAAGCATTCGCGAAACCGAAAATGCATTGAATATTCTTTTAGGAGAAGCTCCCGGAGAAATTGACAGAGGCGTTTTGGGCGATCAGCAAATTCCTGAAAATATTGCGATAGGTTTGCCTTCTCAGTTGCTTCAAAATCGTCCTGATGTTCGTCAGGCTGAATTGAATTTCAGAGTTGCTTTTGAATCAACTAATTTAGCCAGAACTTATTTTTATCCAAGTTTAACGCTTACAGCAAGCGGCGGATTTTCGAATTTGCAATTGACGGACTTCTTTACAAATTCTGTTTTTTATTCTTTGATAGGAGGTTTGACACAACCACTTTTTAATCAAGGTCTGAACAAAGCCAGATTAACAACTGCACAATCGCAACAAATTCAGGCATTAAACAGCTTTCAACAAAGTCTTTTGGTTGCCGGACAAGAAGTTTCTAACTCTTTGTATGCGTATCAAATGGCTGTAGAAAAACAAGATTCTAGAGCCAGACAAATTGAATTATTGACAAAAGCAGTCGATTTTACGCAACAACTTTTAGAATACAGTTCTGCTACCAATTATACTGATGTATTAACGTCGCAACAAAATCTTTTGGCAGCACAATTGAGCGGAGTAAACGATAATTTACAAAAGCTTCAGGCATTAGTTGAGTTGTATCGTGCTTTAGGCGGCGGATGGAAATAGTATTCAGCCCTGCTTATTGAAATAATTTAAACGCCTCAATTTTTGAGGCGTTTTTTTATAAAACATCCTGTCGGTTAAAAGTGACTGTTCGTCGATTGGTATAGCGTTTCGGTATAATGAATAGTATAAAACTAAATATTGGCACTACTTTCGCATTGTTTAAATTAATTAACACTAATACCACAAAAATGAAAAAATTAGTCCTAGCTTTAATGCTCCTGATGGGTGTAATGTCTCACGCTCAGGTATCGATAAATGTAAATATTGGTACTCCACCAAGTTGGGGACCGGAAGGAAACGATGATAGCAGATATTACTATTTGCCTGATATCGATGTATATTATGATGTAACCAAAAGTCAGTTTATTTATGACAATAACGGTAATTGGGCACGTGCAAACAGATTGCCTTCAAGATATGGGCAATATGATCTTTATGATGGCTACAAAGTTGTTTTAAATGATTATAGAGGAGATGCTCCTTATGCATATCATAAAAAACACGTAAAAAATTATCCAAAAGGATATAAAGGAAAACCTCAAAAAAACAGAGGAAACAAACCGGACAAACAAAATAAATCAGGAAACAAACAAAAACCACAAAACGGAAATTCTAATAAAGATAATTCACATAAATCTAATGGAAATTCTAACAAAGGTCAAAATCATAAAAATGATAAAGATCGCCACTAATTAACTAAACATGACTTTAAAACGCCTCAAGTAATTGAGGCGTTTTTTTTGTTTTGCATCTCAAAAGTTCTGTATAATTACCATAAAATACTATATTAGTACCCATCAATTAAGAAATAATTGTCATTAACAAAATAAGCCAAAACCAAAGAGAATCAGTTAAATGGAAAATATTACAGTAATAATCATGTTGTTGTTCGGGGTAGCATTCCTGAGTCTTTTAAGTAAAAGATATAATTTTCCGGTTCCAATTGTGCTTGTACTTTGTGGTGTTGCGATTAGTATTATACCCGGACTTCCTGTAATTGCATTAAATCCTGAAGTAGTTTTTATTATCTTTTTACCTCCGCTTTTATACAACGCTGCCTGGTATACCAGCTGGTCTGAATTTAAACAAACCATTCGTCCCATAACACTTGCTGCCGTTGGTTTGGTTTTTTTTACAACTTTTGCTGTAGCAGTTGCCGCGCATTGGCTTATAGAAGATATTTCATGGCCATTGGCATTTTTGCTCGGAGCCATTGTTTCTCCTCCGGATGCAGTTTCGGCAACAGCTATTACAAAAGGTTTAGGATTACATCCCAGACTTATTGCGGTTCTTGAAGGCGAAAGTTTACTGAATGACGCCAGTGGACTTGTAGCTTATAAATATGCACTTACTGCTATTACAGCTGGTAATTTTGTGCTTTGGCAGGCAGGATTGAATTTCTTTATCATGTCGACATTAGGTATTGTGATTGGTTTAGTCGTTGGTTTTGCAATGAGTATTATTCATAAAAAATTTGTTTGCGACGATGTTATCGAAGCAACACTTACATTATTAACCCCTTTTGCTTCGTATTTAATTGCAGAGCATTTTGAATGTTCGGGTGTTTTGGCTGTTGTGACAACAGGTTTATATCTTTCGGCAAGATCAGGTACTATTTTTACGCATGAAAGCCGTATCATGACCAATACAATATGGAGCGTTCTTACGAATATTTTAAACGGTTTAATATTCATTTTAATCGGGCTTCAGTTGCGTGCTATTATTTCTGGAATCGGCCATTATTCCGGAATGTCTTTGTTTATTTGGGGAGGCGCGGTAAGTTTGGTTGTGATTTTAGTTCGGTTTTTGTGGGTTCTTCCGGCAACTTTGCTTCCAAGGTTTATCAGTAAAAAAATAAGGCTTAATGAAGAATTTGATTATCGAAATATGCTGGTTTTTGGATGGGCGGGAATGCGTGGCGTTGTTTCTATGGCAGCAGCATTGGCGCTTCCATTAACCGTTAATGATAATGAAGAATTTCCGTTAAGAAACCTGATTATTTACCTTGTTTTCTGTGTAATACTTTCTACACTGGTTATTCAGGGATTAACGCTTCCGTGGGTAATTAAAAAACTAAAATTACAGCCTTATTCTATATTAGCCGAAGAATATGAAATTAGAAATATTATTGTTTCAGAAACCATTACCTATATCGAAGATAAATTTTCATTATTGAATGATGACTTGCTACATAATATCAAAAGTAAATATGAAGTAAAGTTTAATCGTTTGCAAAGGACAGAACTTCCGGCTAATTTTTTTGGAAAAGGAAATGTAATGGGAGGGGAGATCTTTAATGATTTTACGAGACTACAAATTGATTTACTGAATGTAGAAAGAGCTAAATTAGAAGTTATGCATAAAAAAGGATCTGTAAATGAAGAAATTTTCAGAAAGATAGAAAAAGAACTCGATCTTGAAGAAACCCGTTTATGGATGGAAATGCATGAGGATTAACTGAATAAATTAAAAATTAAACACATAGAAACATAGATTTTATACGTTTAAAAAAGAGGTAAATAAGAAATACATTTCTTTCACATAGATCGCTATGTGCCTTTTATATAAGTGAAACGCCTTCTTTTAATCTATAAAATCTATGTTTCTATTTGTTAAATTAATTAGCCTTTTGAATTAATGGAATCACTTTTGTTCCGATAAATTCTATTGAACTCATTAATTGAGTATGGGTAAGTCCGGCATTATCCATTTGAAATGTAAACCTCGAAATGCCACCAAGGGATTCACTGTGACGCAGAATTTTCTCCGCCACTTGTTCAGGGCTTCCTAAAACTAAAACACCTTGTTTATCGATAAGGGCATTAAATTTGTCTTTTGTTACAGGAGGCCATCCGCGTTCCAATCCTAATTTTGTCCAAAGTTCAGCATAACCCGGATAATATTCTTCGATTGCTTTTTCATTTGTTCCTGAAACATATCCCGGAGAATGCAAGCCAACTTTAAGCTCTTCGGGTTTATATCCTGCAGCCTGACCAGCTTCACGATATAAATCGATCAATGGACGAAAACGATGTGTTTGTCCACCAATCACCGCAACCATCAAAGGCAAACCAAGCGATCCTGCGCGAATAAAAGATTCAGGAGTTCCGCCAACGCCTAACCAAATAGGTAATTTTTCCTGTAAGGCTCTCGGATAAACCGGAAGATTATTAATTTCAGGACGAAATTTTCCCGACCAGGTTACAAATTCATTATCTCTAATTTGTAATAATAAGTCTAGTTTTTCTTTAAAAAGCGCATCGTAATCGTTCAGATTAAATCCGAAAAGGGGATAAGCTTCAATAGAAGATCCGCGGCCTACAACGATTTCTGCTCTTCCTTTGGAAATTAAATCTAAAGTGGCATACTCCTGATAAACCCGAACCGGATCTGCAGCACTTAAAACGTTAACGGCACTCGCTAATCGTATGTTTTTTGTTCTTGAAGCAGCAGCGCTAAGTATTACTGCTGTAGCCGAATCTAAAAATTCTTTTTTATGGTGTTCTCCAATTCCAAAAACATGAAGCCCAACCTGATCGGCAAGTTCAATTCTCTGAAGCAATTGCTCCATAGCGTCAACACTGCTTAAAGAGTTGTTGTCGCCATACATTGCCGAAGCAAAACTGTCTATTCCTATTTCTATCATTTAGTAAAGATATTAAAAAACTGTTTTTTTTACTTACTGTTAATATAAAAAAACAAGACAAAAAGTATCCTCTTTGTCTCGCTTTTAATCAGTAATTAAAATTATAAGTTTTATTTCTTCACAACCGAAATTCCCATAAATCATTCTATAAATAAATGATTGTAAAAAACTAATAAACAATTCTTTATGTTTGAAATAATCTGTAAAATGAATCATTAATTGTAAGATTTTTAATAAATTTGATACAGCAATTTCTAGCCAATACCCATTATGGAAAAATTGAAACGCCCGGTTTATCTTAAACCCGGTACTGATGATTTTTTTAAAATGCTGCAACAAGAAGTGAAAGAAACCGTTTTAAAAAATTCATCACTGTACCTGATTAATATATTGAAGTCATTTGGACTTTTAATGCTCTTTTTTCTGTTTTATACGTGCGTATTGTTATTTGGAAACAATACGTTATTACTCTTCCTTTTTTATATTTTGTGCGGCATTACAATGATCGTGCTTTTTATAAATGCATTTCACGACGCTGCGCACGGGGCATTGTTTAAAAAACCAAAACACAACGAATGGTTTACTTATTCACTAGAGCTTTTTGGCAGCAATCACTGGCTTTGGATACGGCGGCATATTGGCCTTCATCATGCATACACCAATATTGCCGATTGGGATGTTGACCTCAAACAAAGCGATATTGTAAGGATTTTTCCAACCAGTCCGTGGTTCAATTATCATAAATACCAACACATTTATATGTGGTTTATTTATCCGCTTTATAGTTTAAATTGGATTTACGTTAGAGACTTTAAAGATTTTTTTGGGAAGAAAGATAACTATGTCAAAAAAGTAGTGGAAAAAATTCCGAAGAAAGAAATCTACAGGTTGTTTGTTGCAAAAGCGATTAATCTTTTTTATATATTATTTCTTCCAATGCTCATACTAAAGCAGCCTTGGTATTTAGTATTAAGTGCCTGGATTACGATGCATCTTTGCGCAAGTATCGTGGGCGTAGTAGCACTTGTATCTACGCATGTTGATGAAGATGCACAGTTTCCGCTTACCGATGAAAACGGAAATCTATCAAATACCTGGGCAGTACATCAAATGACGGTAACTAAAGATTTTAGCACAGACAGCAAACTGGCTAATTTTTTATACGGAGGATTTACGCACCATGTGGCACATCACCTTTTTCCGGGAGTAGGACATACCTATTATCCTTATATCACGCCCATAATTAAACGATACGCCAAACAATATAATCTTCCTTACACTTCCTATCCATTTTATCATGCAGTGCGTTCGCATTTCAGAATGCTGAAAAACAATGGAGTAAAAGAAAATATTCTAATGACGGGAGAAATATAACTTACACTTCTTTTGTAATTACTGATCGCAATCTGTCCTCATTCATATCGCCCCAATTTCCTAAAGTGGCAATAACAGGAATTAATGTTTCTCCAAATTCAGTAAGGCTGTATTCAACTTTTGGAGGAACCACCGGATAAATAATTTTCGAAATCAGTTCGTGTTTTTCCAGTTCATTCAACTGAATATGAAGTACCCGTCTCGACGCATCAGGAATTTTGCGCTGGAGTTCGCTTGGTCTTTTATGTCCTTGATTAATAAACCATAACAAACGTATTTTCCATTTGCCATAAAGTACTTCGGCAATGAGATCTAGTCCGCAATTAAGGTTTAGTGGAATTTTTCTTGTCTGCATTCTACAAATTTAACCTAATATTCTAAAGCCTGCAATAGGGATAAAATTATCACTATGCAATTCGATTTACCGTACTTGTATCAATGTGTTATATAACCCAATTTTGTAAAAAATAAACATAATATGAAAGACACATTCAATTTCGAAAACGAATTATCAGGCAAAATTGCTTTAGTAACCGGAGGAACAAAAGGAGCCGGAAAAGCTATTGCAACACGATTATTAAAAGCGGGAGCAACCTTAATTATAACGGCAAGAAACAAACCCGAAAATGAAGATGAAAATAATGATTTTCACTTTGTAGCAGCAGATCTTAGTAAACCGGAAGGATCTCAAAAAGTAATAAATGAAGTTTTACAAAAGTATCAAAGAATTGATATTCTGGTCAATAATCTTGGCAGTTCAGAAACTCCGGGTGGTGGGTTTTCTGTATTGAATGATGAAGATTGGGAAAATACCATTCAGGCCAATTTACTCGCGCCCGTTCGTTTAGACAGAGGTTTTCTGCCAACGATGATAGCACAGAAATCCGGTGTAATTATTCACATTGCTTCTATACAAGGCAAATTACCTTTGTTTGATTCTACTTTACCTTATGCCGCAGCTAAAGCCGGACTTATCAACTACAGTAAAGGTTTGTCTAAAGAAGTTTCTCCAAAAGGAATTCGTGTTTTAACCGTTTCTCCAGGCTGGATTATGACGACATCTTCAACCAGAATGATAGAACGAATTGCCGAAAGTGCTAACAGTTCTATTGAAGAAGCGGCGAAAAGCGTTATGGATTCTCTTGGCGGAATTCCGTTTGGAAGACCAGCACAGCCAGAAGAAGTAGCTGAATTTGTGGGTTTTTTAGTTTCGCCCCGAGCAGGCTATCTTACAGGAACAGAATATGTTATTGATGGAGGAACGATTCCGACCATTTAAATTTTATATAAATTTTAAAAATTAAAAAATGAACTTACCTATTATTTTATCCGATTTAGTTAAAGCGCAAAACAAGTTTAATACAACCGAATACGCAAATTGTTTTGCCCCCGAAGCCATCGTTTTTGACGAAGGTGAAAAACATCAGGGCAGAGAAGCGATCCGGAAATGGAACGAACAAACGAATGCTAAATACAAATCTCAATTAGAAACACTTTCGTATGAAATTGTAAATCAGGAAAGTATTTTGACTGTAAATGTTTCCGGTACATTTCCGGGAAGCCCAATTGCCCTGAAATATCATGCTACGCTAAAAGAAGGGTTAATTGAAACCTTAGAAATTAAGGGCTAAGAATTAGAAGTTAAATGTTAGACTTTAAAGGTTATAATTAAATCAAAAGATTTTAATTTCCTGCAGCTTCAAATATTTAACTTCTCACTTTTAACATATAACTTGTAATAATAAATTTGTTTTTATGTAGTTAACTACGTAGTTTTGTATTGTAAAAATAAAAACTATGAAACCAGTTATTATCGCAATCGAAAATCAACATGCAAATGCTGTTATAGATTTAGTATTGAACATTCAGCAAAAAGAATTTAATATTGCGATTACTTTGCAAGACCAGCCTGATTTACTGGATATAAAGGAATTTTATTATGCTGGCGGCGGCATATTTCTTGGCGCTTTTATAAATGATGAATTGGTAGGCACAATTGCTTTAATCAAATTTAATGACAACGCAGCAGCTATCAGGAAAATGTTTGTAAAAAAGGAATTTCGCGGAAAAGAATTCTCTATTGCCCAAAAATTGTTAGAGACTTTAATTGAATATTGTACAGAAAATGGAATCGATGATTTATATTTGGGAACAGTCTCCGTATTAGAAGCTGCTTTGCGATTTTATGAAAGAAATCATTTTGTACGCATCGAAAAAGAATTGCTTCCAAAAGCATTTCCGTTAATGAGCGCAGACAATGTTTTCTGCCATTTAAACCTAAAAGAACAAAAATGAATATAATTGATAAATCAGGAATTTTAGCCATTTCAACGCGATTGCAGCGCTTGAGCGAACAATTACGCAAAGACGGAGCGTTACTTTACAAAGAATACGGAATTGAATTTGAACCTAAATGGTTTCCTGTAATTTATACTTTATATCATAAAGATGTTTTGAGCGTTGTTGAAATTGCCAATGAAATTGGTTACACACATCCTTCGACTATCAGTTTATTGAAAGAGTTAGAAAAACAAAAACTTATTCGTTCTAAAAAAGACAAAATCGATGAACGAAAACGACTCTTGCAGCTTACAGCAAAAGGGCAGGAGCTTATTTTAAAAATGAAACCCGTTTGGGCTGTAATGACAACCGTTCTAAGTGATATTGCTGATAACCAAAACAATTTACTCCAGGCCATTAATGAAGCAGAAAATAAGATTATGCACCAGAGTTTTTTGCAAAGAGGCTTGCAGTTGAAGAGTGAAGAGTGAAGAGTGAAGAGTGAAGAGTGAAGAGTGAAGAGTAAAGAGTAAAGAGTGAAGCGAAAAGAGTGAAGTGAATGGTGAAAATTATTTTATAATAAACTAAAAATCCTTGAAAAAAATACCCATATACAATCAAAGTCCTGAAGCTGTTGGCGGTATTTTTATTGCCTATCATTCTGCTGAAGATTTAGCCAATTTTGATGACAAATTAGAGGCGCATCGCGATGATTTTTTTATATTTTTTGTACTTACAAAAGGACAGGCCGTCATTAAATGCGATATGATTGATATCGAAATAAATCCGATTAACGTAATGATGATAAAACCGCTTCAAATTCATCACGGTCAGGATGGTTCACCAGATGCAGCGGGATATTACATAGGTCTAGCGCCGTTCCTTATTCCTAATAACTGTATTGAGATTTTTCAGAATTTAAAAATATCAGAACAGGTCAATACAATTGACCCGACGTATCATGAAGAACTTTTAGATACTATTTATTTACTGCATCGCTCGTTTAAAAGTTCAAATCCTAACAGAGCACAAATTATTAACGGCCTTTTTAATGCCTTGGTTTATAATTTGGCAAACATATATTCAGGCTCAAATAATCAGATAAAGGAATTAAAAAACCAATCAGGGTTAATTTATGCCAATTTCAAAAAGTTACTTTCAGAACATAGTTTTTTAGAAAGTCCTTCTTATTTTGCAAAGAAATTAAATATTACAACCTCACATTTAAACGATTGTGTAAATGCTTCAACAGGAAAATCGGTGACCTACTGGCTGCAAAACGCTATGATTACAGAAGCACAGCGATTATTGTATTATACCGAAAATGAAGTAAAAGAAATCGCTTTTATGTTAGGATACGAAGATCATACTTACTTTTCAAGATTATTCAAAAAAATTACGGGAGTAACGCCACTTGCTTTTCGGAAAAAATTCCGTGAATAGTCCAATCATCCCCATTTGTTATGCAATGCATTTTTAGTGTTTTAGTTTCAATTTTGAATTGAAATTTAAAACATACAAATTATGAGTTCTATGCCAAAAATTATTGGTGATTTTATGGAAGTAGCCTTTAGCAATAAAATTTGCAAAGTAAAAGTTACATCAATAGAAATGCCGAGCCCCAATATAAAAATAATCACATTCGAAGGTGTTTTTCCTCATGCAAAATTTAAAATCGGACAAGCAATAGTCATTAGAATCGATGAAACCAATTATCGAAATTACACGCCCAGCAAATGGAATAGTGAAGCAGGAACTTTCGAAGTCATTTTTCATATTCACAACAACGGACCCGGAAGCGAGCGCATTAAAAACTTAAAACAGAACGACCAGATAACGGTTGGTTTACCGCGAGGTTTTACTGTTTTTAATGCAACAGCAAAATATCATTTCTTTTTTGGAGATGAAACCTGCATCAGCGTTTTTAATAGTATGAAAGACGAAATAAACCGCTCTGAAAACAATTATTTAGGTATTTTAGAATTAGATCCCGAATCAGTTGAAGTACCAAAAAAACTAGGGCTTGTTGTAGATATAGTGCCAAAATCAACAAACAAAGCGGAATTTGCCATGCAATCGCTTCATAATCTAGACACAGAAATTTGGAACTTGTGGCAGGACGGACAATTTTATTTGTTGGGAAATGCGAAATCAATTCAGGCTTTCAGAAAAGCGTTAAGAGAAAAAGGAATTTCCAACAAAAATATCTACACACAACCGTATTGGGCAGAAGGGAAGATTGGACTTTAAATTCTCTTGTAAAGCTTTGAGATTTTACTGTAAGACAGGATTTACGTAAAGCATGCTAATGTATCTCGCGTAAAGTCAAAAGCCGCAGAAAATAAACTTTGCGCTCTTGCACATATATTTCGCACCAGCTTAAAAAAGATTTGCGAGCTTTGCGGTTAAATTAACCAGTTTTATAATTTAAATTGATATTTACCTATCTTTATAAAATAAAATTATAATCATGACCATTCAGCAATTAAAATATATTGTAGCTTTAGATGAAGAACGCCATTTTGCAAGAGCTGCCGAAGTTTGTATGGTTACGCAGCCCGGACTTACAATTCAGCTGAAAAATCTGGAAGAAGAAATAGGAATCAAAATTTTTGATCGCAATAAAGTGCCGCTGACACCGACTTTACTGGGAACAGAAATTATAAATAAAGCAAGGAAAATTCTTCGTGAAGCTGATGAGATTCGGGATTTTGTGGTGAACGAAAAAAATCTGCTGGAAGGGGAGTTGAAGCTCGGTATTATTTCAACATTATCACCTTATCTTATTCCGTTGTTTATTAAGGCAATGAAAGAAGCGACCCCAAAAGTACATTTCATAATTAGAGAAGCCAATACGGGACAATTGATGAAGGATTTAGAAACCGGTGCACTCGATGTTGTTATTATGGCAACGCCAACGGGAAATCCGAATTTGATTGAACATCCAATTTTTAAAGAACCTTTTGTGGCGTATTTAAATGAATTTCATCCCATGGCGAATGAAGAATTCTATGAAATGCAGCCCGGCGATAAAACCGAATTGTTATTGCTGCACCATGAATATTGTTATAATGCACAGCTTTTAGATATTTGTGGTTTGAAAACGTCAGACAAAATAAAAGAACAATTTACGTATGACATCAGTTCGATCGAAACCTTAAAAAACTTAGTGCGTGCCCATTTAGGATTTGCTATTATTCCGCAGCTTTCTATTATGAACGAAGCAAAATCAGGGCTTTTTAAACCTTTTAAAGAACCAATTCCGGTAAGAGAAATAAGCCTTGTAGTTTCAGATTCGTTTTCGAAGAAATTATTATTAGAAAAAATGAATGAAGCAATTTGGAATTGCCTGCCGGAATCGCTTAAAAAAGATTTCGCATACCGAAAAATACGCTGGAACGATTCTCCTTATTTTGTAAAAGCGGTTAGTAAATTTTTGTAAACAAAAATAAAATTGCAATTGAAAAATTCCAAATTCCAAAACTATTGCGGTGGAATTTGGAATTTTTTGTCATTCTGAGGCACGAAGAATCACACTAGAAACTCCGCAAAGAAACTCGTCAATCTAGTCCATTTAAATTCTACACAATTTTGTCATTCTGAGTCACGAAGAATCTCCACAAGTAACTCCGTAAAGAAATTCTCCAATCAAGATTACGTAAATATTCATAAAAAATCCAAATTCCAATCTGGTATGATTGGAATTTGGATTTTCAAAATATTGGAATTTAATTCAACGTAACAGCTAAAGTAATTTCAGTATTCAATAATTTTGAAATTGGACAAATTTCTTTTGCTTTTTGAGCCGCTTGCTGAAAATCTTCTGCTGAAATACCAGGAACTTTTCCGGTAAGTTCTAATTGAATCAAAGTAATTGTTCCGTCTTCAAAAGTTACTTTTGCAACGGTGTCTAAATTTTCCGGAACAAATCCAGCTTCAGAAAGTAAAAAGCTTAATTGCATGGTAAAACACCCAGAATGTGCCGCAGCGATTAATTCTTCAGGATTAGTTCCAACACCTTCTTCAAAACGGGTTTTAAAAGATAATTGTGCTTCGTTAAGTGTTGTGCTTTGAGTACTAATAGTTCCTTTTCCGTCCATTCCTGTACCTTTCCAATTTGCGTTTGCTCTTCTTGTAAATTTCATGATTTCTATTTTTTAAAGTTGTTTTTAAATTTCTCAAATCAGTTGTTTGATTTTGATGGGACAAATTTATGGCGGTAGTTTTTATTAATCAAATTAATAATTTTTTACACTCATTAAAATAATTTATAATCATGATTTATATTTGACAAATTCTTTATTACAGAAGCGATTAAGGAGAGGTTCGATTACATTTGTGTTGCCAAAAAATTCAGCATTAAGAAAAAAAATATTTTATGAAATTCATCTTCACCCTCTTTTTTTGCATTTATGTTCAGGCTATTTATAGTATTGGTTTATACAAAAAGGGAGATACAGTATACAATTGCAGTGCAGCAGAAGTTAAACTACATGCTGATTCAAATTCCAAAAGCAAAATTGTAACGGTATTAAACGCCAGTGAAGAATGTATTGTTATTGATTATAATATAAAGAAAACACCCTATACAGTTATAGAGATTAAGCCAAAGAAAGATGCAGAAGATGATTTTAAAGGATTCTCTTTATCCGGTTTTTGGGTAAAAGTAAAAACCAATGACGGAAAAACAGGTTATGTTTTCGATTCCTATTTGTCTAAAATAAAGCCAGGTTTAGAATTGAGTAAATCTTATTTCGATCAGGAATTTAAACTAATGAAATCAAAAATAAAAAAACCGGATCCTAAAAAAGACAATACTTATTCTAGTTCTTACGTATATAAAAATGGAGCATCCATCATAGAAAACGGAAGCGATTATGATGCTCACACTACTTATTTTATTCCGAATATCTCTTTAGAAGAAGCCTATTTTCTACTTAAAACTTCTGATCGTATTCCTGTCTCACAAGATTCCGGAGCTTACGGAATTTCAATTCAATTTGATGGTAATGAGTTGAGTTTTTCTTCGATTTCTGAAAGTGTGAGTATTAAGAAGGTTGATGGGAGAACGGGGGAAGGGGTTGATATTTTGTTTGAGGCTTTTGATTAGGATAAATAAAATGGGAATTAATTTCTTTATTTTTAATTAATCATTGATAATATTTTTTCTGCTATTTCTTTAGCTCCATCATAATTACTAAAATGAATCTCATTTTGAAACTTAGGCCAGTAGTCAAATTTTTTTCGTACTAAATAAACTAATTCACCTTCTATGGCTTCAATAAAACTTCTCTTATCATCATATTTATGATCAAATATAACTACGCAAACAGATAGATTTCTGTAAATATTTTTTTCCTTATTAAGCCATTTATAACCTTTGTATCCTCCTCTTGCTTCACCTTTCTGAATGAAATAATTAAATGAAGTACATCCTCTTTGGAATCTGGTTTTAATTGAGGTATTTGCTTCTCCTATATAAAGAATTTCATTATTATAATGAACTACATAAAGCTTTCTTCTTTCTTTTAATAATGCATTACCGAGTTTAGGAGACAATTGAATTTTGCAATTATTATTATCACAATCTAAAAGGCTTAATTCATATTTCTCAAAAATATATTTCATACATTAAAATAGCTTTGATTAAGTTTTTCTAATTATTTATAAATAAATCATTTGTAAGGATAAGAAAATTAATTGATCTAAGTACGTAAATCCATAATTGCTTAAATTATTTATTTCACAAGTATTGCAATAATGTAAAACCTAACAATAATTATTTATACGGTATTTTCTAAACAGAATTTAAAAAACAAAATCCTCAATTATTTCAATGATCAAAGATTTTTCGACTTTTATTGAGTAAATAAAAGATACTTTCTAATTTGTTTATTTCTTGTTGAAATGTTTCGTTTTCTCTAATAACTCCTAAAGGGAGTAAAAATTTACTTGCCTTATTGCTTTTTCAATCAAGTTTTAAATTAATTATGGAAAATACGTTTTAATCAATTTTCCCATGTCATAAACTTCAATTTTATCAACTGGTCCATCGGGTGAATAATTCCATTCACCATCCCTTAACCCATTTATGTATTTACCGTTGATCCAAACCGAACGAATATATTCAGGGATAAATCTTTTTTCTGACCATTCACCATTTTTTAAATGATTTTTTATTTTTCCTTCTAAAATGTATTGATATTGATAAAAAGAATCTAGACCATCTTTTGTGTAAAGGAGCTCTTTAGAACCCCATTCAGGAATTTCAATTTTTGAATTATCATAATAATTCAAAAAATTATTTTGTTTCAAAATATATTTCTCTGTGCCTTTTTGGAGGTTACTAATCCTATTTATAGTTATTATATTCTCATTTATTTTAGAATAACATTTATAGTTTTCCTCAGATTCTAAATTTTCATAAACTACCAAACAATTGTAAGGATAATTTTCTTTATCTAGTATTATAAGAATAGAGGAGTAGTAGGCATCTTCAAAATGTATTTGTACAATATATGATTTGACTTTTATACTATCTATCGATATTGTCTTGTATTGAGAAATTTCAAATAAAGAATCAATGTTGGATAAAAAAGATTCTACCATTTGAGGTCTCTCAACTTCTCGGGTTATTGCCAACTTATATTTTTCTATTAATCTTTTGTTTTCTTCACCAAGAATTTTTTTTCCGATAAATTTTGAATTTATGTCGTTTATTGTAGTGTCTTTTATTACTGTGTTTGTTTGAGATTTTACGATACTGATAGATTCTATATTACTGTTTTTTTTGCAGTAAGACATAAAGAATACTATAGAGCAAATAATTATTAATTTTAAATATTTCATTACGGTTTATAGTTTATTCAATTGTATTTTGGTTTTATAAACATACCCTTTTTTACCTTCTTTAGTTTCTACAAGCCACCAATCACTAGAATTATCAATGACATCTACAACTTGTCCAGTTTTAATTTTATCAAGTATAATTGATGTACTGTTTTTTTCTTTTCTTAAATTCGTAAACCCATCTGAGTCAATTATTTTTGCCGAATATTTTATGTAGTTATTATAATTTTGATAATTGAAGTTTTTTATTGAAATTTTATTGTTTGGTGCTATTGAAATTTTATTTGTAGAATTGTCTGATAAGTTCGAATTTGTGACTGTGATTTTGTTTAGAGTGAAATCACCTTTCTCATTTAGAAAATTGTACTTTATTTCTATAACTTTTATTTCTATAACTTTCAATTGTGAAAAACTTAAAATGTTATTTTCAAAAACTAAATTGCTATAAGAATCTTCCCCTCCAGTTCCTCCAGCACATTTTAAGCAAGGAATAATATAGGGGCTTTTAATTTTTAATGCATATTCTCCGTTTTCGTTTAACAATACCAAAAATAGTCTTGAATCATTACTTTTAAATTCTTGATTATTTGCCAGTACTATTATTTTATCCTTGAATTTATCATCATTTATAAACCCAGACAAACTATCTAATATCATATAACCGTCCGGGATAAAATCGTTTATTGATTTTAAATTATTAGCCTTGCTTTCGTTAGTAATTTCAGAAACTAAATTCTCTTTTTGAATTATTTTTATTTCCTTTTCGAGTGAAGAATATACTTCCGCGCAATTATTTTTTATATTTTTAAAAATAGAAGGTACTGAAGTTAATGGTTGAGGAGAATCTAAATAGAAATGCCAAAAACTGTCTATTTCGTCTGATTTCCTATTTTTTAAAAGTTCACAAGCTAAGTTTGGGTTTTTGTTGAATAGTTTTTCAATATTCATTTTAAAATAGCTAACTCCATCTGCTTGATATTTACCATTTAGACTAATATCTATAATTAATTTTAGTGAATTATTAGTTTTGTCTTTGGAAACAATCTTAAAAAAAAGGTCTATGTATTCTGTACTTTCTTTATATAATGGATATGGAGCATCTAATGTGTCGTTCCATCCAAAATAAGATACAAACTGATTGTAATTTTTCGGAAAATTTTCTATAAAGAGTTTGTCATCATTTTTTTTAAAAGCGATTTTTAAATCTCCGATGCTTGCTTCATTATTTTGTGATTTTGATGAGCATGAGAAAAAAAGGAGCAAAACTATTAAAGCGATAAATTTATTCATATTCTTGAGTTATTATAATTTTTGCATTTTCAATTCCAATTAACTTAACATATTCATTTATTTCTTCTAACTTGTCTCTACTGTTCGAGACCCAATCTAAACTTCTATAGGAACCAGGTAACAGACAGCCTTCTGTTGCCTCAGCTGAATTTCCAGCATGAATAAGAATAGCTCTATCTACGCTTACATCATTATTATATAATTTCAATACGTTTTTAAATTTTGAGCCATTATGCCAAATTAAATTATATGTGCCAACAGGTACTCTTTGTTCAATTCCTGAAATTGTTGTATCAGGACCTTTTTCTTCTAAAATAAAACCTCTAATATCCGAATTATCGATTGTAAATTCACCAATAGTTGATTTATTAGTTTGCCACTTTCGAATCAATCTTATTGTAACCCCTTTATTTAATGAATCTTCCGTTATATTTTTACAATCACTTAAACGATATACTTCTTTTGCTTTCTCAAATGATTTTCTTCTTTTTTCATAGTGACTTGCATCAAGATTCTTATTTATAATCCTTGTAATTGCATCAACATTTGCTGCATTAAATCCAAGATCTGCCTTAGAATTCAAATTATTATTGATCCAATAACTAAATGCTGACATGGCGGCATACTGCGGTTCTTCCAAAAGCTCAGGATTTTTTAGTAAATCACCTTTTCCTGGAAAAGCTTTTATGAAATCTTTATTAATTTGAGAATAGTTGTACTTTCCAGTTAATTGAATTAATCCTCGTCCAATATAAGTATAACCTTCTTTCTTATTTTCATTGCCTAGATCGTTACACTTTCCCCCAGGAGATAAAACACAAGATACAATATCTTCCTCTTTATCTACCCTTCTTAGACCATATGCTCTTATTGCAATTTCATATAAATTGCCTTTATAAATTTCTGCTTCATTCGGATGTCTTTTAAAATAACCAAATAAATTTATGAGAGTCGTTACACTATATCCGTCAATTTCTTCTATTAAAGTATTAAAACCTGTTTCTGAGCCAAATTGATTTATTAAATGAGCTTTTCTTAAGCATGTATTAATTTTATAATTGTTTCTTAATATATTAATTTCATTTATTAATCTTTCAGACAAGCTTTTGTTTTTTGAAGATGCAGGAAATATTTTCACTATATCTTCATATTTAAAATCTTCATTGCATCTTGGGCAAGCATTATTTTTATTATCATCTTTCTTCTCCCACCACTTACTATCCAAATCAACCGTCATCACGCTATTAATTCTTTCTCCTACAGGATTTGTTGAAATAGTGGTATTTACAGAAATTTTTTGTTCATGATAATCATGAATTTTGGCATCGTTTGTATTAATCCCTTTTGTTTCTTTTTGTGATGGTCCTTTTTGCTCTGCCGGAGTGGGTTGTTTTTGAGTTGGTGGCTTATAATCAGGATTAGGTACATCAGTATTAAAGCTATAAGCTCTTTTTGAAACTTTTTCAAAAATTTCTGCCGTTACATAATATTCATGATTGGCACCTTCGGTGGTATCTCCCGGCGCTAATTTTGCATTGGCAAGCCAGGCATGACTTGGGTCTAAATAAAATTTCACATCGGCTTTGCCATTTATAACATGCGCTTTTTTGCTGTCTATTTTGACATTGGTTGTATTCTGTAGCTTTTTTCCGCCATCGTCTTCCCACAATGTTACCTGAAGAGGAAACCGTTCCATATCTACGCAATGCACACGTGCAATTATCCAGTCATTGTAAGCAAATGGTCTGGTTGGTTTACTGTAATTAGCATCTAATAAATCTACTTTTATTATTTTGCCTTGTGATGCAGGTTGAGGTGTTATATCAAGAATTGTTTTTTCGCCGTTTACTTCGCATCTCATTTTTATTCCTTTTCGTGTAAGGCTCTTTTGATGAAAAGTATAGGTTACGATTTTTCCGGTTTTATCATTTTCTTTTGTATTTCTCCAGGAGCCTCTTTCTAATATCCAAATACTCCATTTAATCTCGTTATCAAAAACATTAGGCGTATAATTTTGAGATGCATCATTTTGTTGCAGAATAGATTTGTGAAACACATCATCAATAGAATATATTTCAACTTCTCCTACAACAGGACTTGAATTACCTATAATTTTTAGTTGACTCATAATATTTTATTTTTTAGCTGCAGATAGAATCTTCATCTTCAAGAGAATCCAGAAGATCATCGAGATTAACGAGAGGGTTTATTTGGTGTAATATCATGCGGTCAGCATTTCGTAATTGCTGTCTGGAGATTTCAGCTTTTTGTCCGTGATTTTTAATTTCAATACAATCAGGTCCGCCAATAGGACAAGTTGCTTTGCTGTCTTCGATTAAAATCTTTCCTTGATTGCTTAAAGTTATTTTATCATAAAAATTGTTCCATTCTAAAATGACGGCTTTGCAAGGCAAATAATCAGTTCCGGAAGGTTGCATTTTGCATTTTCCAAAAGTATTTGCTTTCAACGTTTGCCCGATATCTTTAGTATTGGCAATGAGTTTTTTGCTTGCATCTTTATCATTTGCAAAATGTTTGCTTTGAGATTTTACCTCTAGAAGATCAGTAATCGGTTCTACACTAAATTTGCATTGGCAGGTTGCTCCATGAACAACAACATGTTTCTTACTCATAAATTATCCGTATTATTTGTAAATAAAATCTTATAATTTAACGAATATAGATAATTTTAATAAATAAACTAAATTTCTTACAAATTTTAACTTTGGATCAAAATGGATTTCTTTTTCAAGAATAAATTTTATTATGAAACCAATTGCCTAGCCCTAATGGAAGCTGCATCCTTTGCTAGCTTTCTTTAAGCAAGGAAGATATAGCGGACAGCAGGTTCCGGAGTCTCAGGATCTCCCAAACAAAAAAACGAGACCATTTCTCCTAAAAGAAACAGTCCCGTTTTCAATCAACTTAAAAAAGAGAAATAAATTATCCGTGAGCGGCTACAGACACATCAGCCCATTCTTCCCACGTTTTTAGTTTTTGTTCGTACGTTTGTTTAGCGAATGGCAAAGCTACTTTTCCTAAGAATAGGCGTAGAGGAGGGTTTTCAGCTTCAACCAGTTTTAGGATGGCTGGAACTGTAGCGCTAATTTGTCCGAAAGCATCAGGATCATGTCCTTCTGCAAGTGCTTTTTTGATTCCGTCATAAGCATCGATGCTTTCGCTGTTGAATCCGTTGCCCCAGATATCAGTAACATAACCGTTTGGTTCTACCAAAGTCACATTGATTCCGAATTGTTTTACTTCTGAAGCCAAAGTTTCAGTAAGACCTTCAACGGCAAATTTAGAAGCATTATATAAACCAATTATGGGTAAAGTGGCGATTCCTAAAATAGAAGAAACCTGAATAATATGACCGCTTTTTTGATTTCTCATAATGGGTAAAACCGCTTGAGTTAACCAAAGAGTTCCGAAGAAATTAGTTTCGAATTGATCTCTCGCTTCTTTTTCGCTTGCTTCTTCAACCGCTCCGTTTAAAGCATATCCTGCATTGTTAATCAGGATATCAATTTTTCCGAAATGCTGTTGTACTTTTTCTACTACTGCAAACGACTCTGCGCGGTTGTTTACATCTAGTTTCAATGGTAGAATGGCGTCACCGTATTGTGCTTTTAAGTCGGCTAGGGTATCAATATTTCTGGCTGTTGCAGCTACCTTGTATCCTTTTGCTAAAAATGCTTCTGTCCAGGTTCTTCCGAATCCTTTTGACGCTCCTGAAATTAAAATTGTTTTTGACATGAGTTTCTAATTGTTAATTATGAGTTATGGGTTATGGGTTTCTTTCGATCAATTTTTAATTTTTAATTCCTAATTTTTAATTTATTTTTTTTATTCAAAAAGTGACCGAAAGGTCATTTTTTGAATAAAAAAAATTACAGGCTGTTTTCCTCTATTTTTTTTTTTAGGGTTTTGGTAATGATATTCATTTTGTCATTGATGCCCGACATTCTGGATATTAAGTGGCCGCCTTCCATCATGGCAAACATAACGACTGCAAATTCTTCAGCATTCCAGTTAGGGTTAAATTCTCCGTTGGCAATTCCTTTGTTGATACTACTGGCCAACAATTGTTGATTGGCATTACAACCTTTATTGATTTTCTCTTTTACAACAGGGTTGGTGTCATCTGCTTCTGTTCCGAAATTCAATAACGGACAACCTCCTGTTAAGGGCGGATTTATGGCATTGCTAAAAAAATCGATATAAGTAAATAATTCGTCTTTTGCGGTTTTACTTTTGCTGATTTCAGAGAGCAATTTATCGCCTAATATTTTCATATTATGATCAACTGCAGCGCAGGCCAGGACATCTTTATTTTCAAAATGAACGTACATGCTTCCTTTAGACAATTTGGTCGCTTCCATAATATCACTCATAGCTGTTGCAGCAATCCCTTTTGTATTAAAAATTGGGGCTGCTTTCTCTATGATGAATTGTCTGGTTTCTTCTCCCTTTGTCATGATAGGTTTCTAATTAACGATGCAAATATATGACCGATTGGTCATATATGCAAATTTATTTTGTTTTATTTTTTTGTGGTGTTGTTTTTAACACATAGAAACATAGCTTTTAAACGCTTAAAATAAGGCGTTTCACTTGCATAAATAAGCTTTGTCTAAGTTTTAAACTTTGACAAAGCTACTAGTACTTAGCATAGTTTTTGCTTTTTAAAGCTATCGCTATTTTACGTTAACACCAATAATACTATCAGGTCTGCCAACAGTAATACGCTTGATTTCTTTTCTGGTTGCTAAATCTAAAACAACTACATAATTATTAGGTGTGCAGGAAACAAACATGCGGTTACTCTTGGCATCCATATAAATTCCGGCACCCTGACCAATATTTATTTTTTGTTCTAATTTTCGGTTTTGAAAATTATAAAATAAAAGATCGCCCGTTTTTACACTAACAATGCAAACTGTTTTTCCGTCAGGCGTTATTTTAAGGCGGTGCAATCCTAGAACCTTTGAGTCGATTTTGGTTTTAATTTCTTTTTTAACCAAATCTACAATAACAATAAAACCGTCTGGTCTTGCTGTCCATAATTCTCTTCCGTCTTTCGAGATATCAAAACTCTCACTTCCAAAACCTACATTAATTAACTCCTGACGCCATTCCATTCGAGGTTTCGCATTCGCAGGCAAAACACCTGTTGGCGGCATATAAGGCGGAATCTCCTTTTTTTCGTAAATACTTAAAGTGCCGGATTCTACATTGGTTGTATAAAAACGATTTCCGTCAGGAGCAACCTGAATAAGATGCGTGAAATCTTGCCCGGTTCCGAAAACCTGATCGATTTTATTTTCTTTGATATCATACAAAACCACACTTTTAGAGCCTTGGGCCGTAAACCATAATTTATCATTTTGGTAAACCAATCCATGCGGAATCAAAAAGGGTTGGGTATCAATGACTTTTTCAGGTTGTAATGTTTTTAAATTTACCACATGAATTTCGTGCCCGTTTCCATTCATTACAGGATTAGAAATATACGCCAGAGAATTATCGTCGTTGGTTACTATTTCATGCGGATCTTCTCCAACCGGAATTTTTGCAATCGTATCAAGAGAGGTGTAATCTAAAACGATCATTTTCTTTTCGGCTTTAGCCAAAATCAAAATGTACTCTTTGCTTTGTCCGAATGAAAAATTAGAAACAGTAAGCAAGACGAGTATGGAAGTGCATTTTAAGAATTTCATTATTATGGTATTTATTCAAATATAGCTTTTATAACTTTTTGAATTAGTCGATTTTTATTTTTTCTCTTGCAGCCCTGACTAAACCATCCAGCCAATCCTGATGCCCATTTATCATTGGGTTTGGTTTTGTATGGGCCAATGCTACAGCAGGTTTTCCAATTTGGGATTCCTGAGTTAAGATTCTGACTCTTCCGCCCGGTAAATCCTCAACAAGCCATGCGTGTATAACATCTATTCTTGTTTCAGCATCTCCTTCGGTCCAGCCATGCCAGGCTATTCTTGCGGGTTGTCCCAGTTCTGGTTTTACAAATTCGGTTATTTGTGCTTCAACCAGAAAACCAAATGTTTTAAATCGGAAACGAACGTCTTCATCAAATAATTCAGATTCTTTATTAACGAATTCGATATCAGATGAGTTACTGTAATAGTTTGGCCATGTAAACGGATTACTGAGGTAAGGCCAAATAGCATTTGTAGTTAAACCAGCCAGAATTACTTCATTAGAACAATAATTGTCTGTCGTTCCCGGAAGATATTCTTTAGGCCATATAATTGAATTTTGCATGATATTTTGTTGTTTAAAATTAGTACTATAAAAATTATAGTTGCAAAATTATTTATAGTTACTTAATTTTGCAATACCTATCAAAATAGATAGGATGAAAAAAATCTAGGAAATGGCTGTGGTAGGAAAAGAATGTTTGGGCAATTACGTAAAAGTAGAAGGGAAGATTTATCCTTGTACCGTAAGTTTAGCTATGGATTTAATTGGCGGAAAATGGAAAGCGGTAATTCTTTATCATTTAAAAGACAATGAGAAAAGATTTAGCGAATTGCGAAAAGAAATTCCGATGGTAACCGAAATGACGTTGAGCTTACAACTCAAACAGCTTGAAAAAGACGGCTTAGTTACCAGAAAAGTCTACGGCGAAAAACCACCCATAAAAGTTATTTATGAAATGACCGATTTCGGAAAAACATTTATTCCGGCTCTTGAAGCCATTACCAATTGGGGCAATCAGGTCGTGACTGAAAAAGGGGAGTTTGTAACCGAAGATTAAATTTTAATTTGTTTCAGGGTTTAATTTGTTTCAGGTTTTTCTTTGTTTCAAGTTTCAGGTTACAATCTTAAAGTAACATTTATTCATATTTCGTAACCGTTAGACCTGATTCTTAATGTGTTTTCTGTGTGAAATTCCCCATTTGATCATTTCAGCAATTATAGGCCCGAAAGATTGGCAATATGGTGTAGATTCATAAAGAATCGGCACTTTGGCATCGCGGTCTTCGGTTCTTTTGACCAGATTATTCAATTCCATATCTTTCAGTTCTTTCGAAAGCATTCTCGAAGTAATGCCCGGAATACTTAGCTGAATTTCCTTAAATCTGTTATTACCGTTACAGATCGAATTGATTATAGGCAGTTTCCATTTTCCTCCCAAAACATATATAGTATCCTGAAGCGCCTGAAACTCTTCTTTCTGATTTCTTGCCATTGCGAATAATTTTAGACTAAGATATAAAACAATTTTTTCCCCACCATATAAGTGATATAAGTTCAATAAAGGGGAATGTTAAAAGCTAAAAAAAACATGCTTTGTAGACGTTTCAATTAAATGAACTTATATAACTTATATAGTGAAAAACAAAAAATCAGGTATACTCGATGATACCGCTGAGAAAGCAATATGTTTTCAGATTTAAATTTGTACCGTTAATTTAAAAACAAATAAAATGGACAATTTAAAAAATAAAGTTGCTGTCATCACAGGCGGAAACAGCGGTATCGGATACGCAACAGCAAAACAATTAAAAGAGCAGGGCGCCACGGTGATTATTACCGGAAGAAGAAAAGAAGCTATCGAAAAAGCAGCACAGGATTTAGGCGTTACAGCCATCGTTGCAGATCAGTCGAATATTACTGATATCGAAAATTTAGCTTTAAAAGTTAAAGCAGATTTTGGGCAGGTTGATATTCTTTTTATCAATGCCGGAATTACAGGTGCAACAACAATTGAACAAGCAACCGAAACATTATTTGATAGTATAATGAATATCAATCTCAAAGGTGCTTATTTTACGTTAAGCAAATTTATTCCAATTTTAAAAGATGAGGCATCAGTTGTGTTCCTTTCTTCTAACACGGCAAGTATGAGTTACGCAGGCACATCAATTTACTCGTCTGGTAAAACCGCTCTTAATGCAGTTATGAAAATTGCTTCTTTAGAATTAGCTCCAAGAAAAATCAGAGTAAATTCAGTTAGTCCAGGTCCAACAGAAACGGAAATAATGAAAAAAATAGGTTTAGATGAAGCAGAAGTTAAAACCCTGATGGATACAATTGTGGATAAAATTCCACTAAAACAAATGGGAACTTCAGAAGACGTTGCCAAAATGGTTGCCTACCTTAGCAGCGATGCCTCAAAATTCATCACCGGAGCCGATTTTATTATGGATGGCGGGATGGTTTTGGCGTAATTTTTAGGTTCAAAGGTTCAGAGAAGCAAAGGTACAAAGGTTTTTCAGGACAGCGGTTTTAAAAAACCTTTGCAACTCTGAACCTTTTCCTATGGAAACTAAAGAAATCCTAAAGCAACATATCTCCAAAACTGCTTCATTAACCGATGAGCAATTCGATTATTTCTTTTCACATTTTAAAACACAGTTTTTTAAGAAAGGGCAAACTATTATTACCGCTGGCGATAAGGTAGATTGTGAGTATTTTGTTATTTCCGGTTGTTTAAAAGCTTTTTTTATCAATGATGAAATCAAAATGTACATTTTGCAATTCTCCATGCCAACCTGGTGGACATCTGATTATACGGCTTTATACAATCATACTCCGGCAACCATAAATGTAGACTGCATTACCGATGTTGAATTACTTTGCCTTTCCAGCGCTGACCGCGAAAAGCTTTGTAGCGAATTTCATCAGGTAGAACATTTTTTCCGCTGGAGAACCAACAGAGGTTATATTGCTTCTCAAAAAAGGTTATTATCTTTTATGAATAATAATGTCAAAACACGCTACGAAGAACTTTTGGCGCTGTATCCCCAACTTTATAATTTAGTTCCCAAACATTTAATAGCTGCTTATCTTGGCGTTTCCAGAGAAACCTTAAGCCGACTTTATAATTCGTAATTTTTTTTTAGCCACGGATTTTACAGATTAAAAGATTTTTGTTTCACGCAGATTTTAAAAGGATTTTGGCTGATTTATTCATTCAGTTTGTCATCCTGACGGAGGAAGGATCACACTAGTAATTCCACAAAGTAAATCGCCAATCTTTACCGAGTTTCGTGTGTGATCCTTCCTCCGTCAGGATGACAAAAATGAGAAAAAAGCATCTGCTTACATCTGCTTAAATCCTTTTAAAATCTGCGTGAAACAAAATTATTTCTTCATTCAGTTTGTCATCCTGACGAAGGAAGGATCACACTAGTAATT